>CALDSR010000052.1 GCA_937924505.1 uncultured Granulosicoccus sp.
CCCTGGCGGGCTGGTCCGTGTTCGCGCTGATTGTAAAAATGGCAAAGCCGAACGCATTGTCGTTGAAAACGTTCCCTGCTTTGCTGATCAGCTTGATGCGACGCTTGAGGTTGCGGGGATTGGAACCTTGAACGTTGACACGGCGTACGGTGGAGACAGTTTTGTTATCGTAGACGCCGCAGCGCTCGGCTTTGACATCACTGAAGATGAAGCGCATGACATCGCCGGCGTTGGCGTTAAACTGACTAACGCCGCAAACGAGACACTCGGTTTTAATCACCCACAGATTCCGGATTGGCAACACATCTCTTTTTGCCTTTTCGCAGGCCCGCTAACCACCATCGCTGAAGGTTTTGCCGCGCGCTCTGCTGTCGCTATTCAACCCGGCAAAGTCGACCGCTCTCCGACCGGCACTGCAGTCTCTGCACGCATGGCCGTGCTCTCTGCGCGCGGACAAATGAAAACCGGTCAAAAGTTACGAGCGACATCCATTATCAACTCTGTTTTTGAAGGACAGATAGTTCGTGCAACACAGATCGGCGAAAAACCAGCGATCGTGCCAAGCATTTCAGGACGGGGATGGATAACCGGCACCCATCAACACATGCTCGACCCTACAGATCCGTGGCCTGAAGGTTATCGCTTGAGTGATACCTGGGGTGTTAAATCCTGACCATGCCATGGGCCGCCAATTATAACGCTTCGGCGGTGCCTTGATCTCGGGATATCGGATTGAATCCAACTCACCTTCATTAGCCACAGCAACAAACGTGTGGCAGGCGGTATCGACCATGAGTAATACGGTAGGCAGACTGACATTCAGACGCGGCCAAATCATATACCAGATTCAGGAGACCATCTAAACTCCTTGATAGACTTTTAGGTGCTCAACAATTTCCGAAGGCGCTAACCGCCCTTCTTTTTTGCTGATCACCAATGATTTGGACGTACCTTCGGCAATTTTTTTACCACGCCTGTATAAAACATGGCTTGAATAAAAAAATTTGTCATCCCAATGTGTAATTTCCATCGTCAATTTAATTCTGTCAAATACTGCCAATGGCTTCAAATAACTCATGGTGTGATGAGCGACTATAGGAGCCCAACCGTTCTTGACCATGAGTTTTGCCAAACCCGATCGCACAAATAAATCCATCCTGTTAAAATCGCAAAATGTCATATAACGGCCATTATTCACGTGCAGATTCAGATCCAGATCATTAGGCATAACAATGGTGCTAATGTCGTTCTGCAAGTTCTCAGGTGTGATTACATTTCGTTTGTAGGCCCTAAATATCACCCACAAAAGTCTGATATACAAATTCACCGTAAACTCCTACGCGGCCGAAAGGAAGAAATACTCATATAGATTCAAGGGCTCTATCAACGGTACAACTAGCTCGGGTAAATAACCGATACTCGAATTATCGAGACAGGAACTCGAGCTTGCAATGCTATTAGTGGCAATGATGCACCGCGATACCAGTGGTATCAAGCGCCCCCTCTCGCCAACTGTGCACCCTGCGCCAAGCTGGCCAACTTTGCATAAGCGATATCCGGATCAACAGCGCCAAAACCTGCAAAGGTGCCAAAGCCACAATCAGAACCGGCTTGCACACGATCAGCCCCAACAATATCGATAAACCGCCTCAAGCGTTCGGCAACCAGTTGTGGATGCTCGACAAAGTTGGATGTGGTATCCACAACACCTGGGATCAGAACCTTGTCATCCGGAATATCGTTTTGCTTGTCACGAAACACTGCCCATTCATGGCCATGCCTTGGGTTGGCGGTTTCAAATAACAGGTAGTTGGCGCGCGTGTTCATCAATACAGGAAATACGGTGGCCATATCGATATCACAGACATGTGGCCCTTCGTAGTTTCCCCAACAAATATGAATACGCACCTTGGCAGGGTCGATATCACGCAAGGCATGGTTTAACGCCTCGACATGTGAGTTGGCGATTTTTACAAATTCTGCGTCACTCAGGTCGTTGAATAACATATGACGCGAGAGCGCCAGATCGGGACAGTCCAACTGCAAGGTCAAACCTGCGGCAACAATTGTCTCGTATTCGCTTTTCATGACATCCGCGAGAGCGGCGAGGTATTGCTCTCGCGTTTTGTAGTAGCTGTTCTGCAAAAACAGAGAAATGACTCCGGGGGATGCAGCATTCATAAACCCTCCGGAAGCGCCATGCTCGGCCATCGCCGATTTCAGGTTTGCGATATCTTTTTCCAGCTCACCCTGTCCTTTGGAGACGACCTCGCCAGTACACATGGGGCGTGCGTATTGAGGTGTGCCGCCCTCATCCGCCAGCCGCTTCAGAAAACCCGGAAATTGTTTTAGATCGGCCGGCGCATTGCGTTCGCTATCGCCTGAAAAACCGGTATAGCGATCTTTTACATAGGTGGCGTAGCTAATCTTGCTGGTCTCGCCATCGGATACGATATCGACACCTGCATCTACCTGTCGTTTGACGGTTGCCGATACTGCGCCTGTCATGCACTGGTCAAAGGCTGCTTGATCAAACTGCTCTTCGTTTTCACGAGCGAAAATAAAATCGACTACGTCCTGGGTTCGAGGCAAGGAGCCTACATGCGTCACGGGTATCTGTTTCATAAAAGTGCTCCAGTCAGACCTGACTTATCAAGGGTATTACGTATGCGAAACAAGCTGGCTTCGCCGCTCATACTCGGTTCGATGGCATGAGACAGGTTTGGCGGCACAGCACGGGTGTCACCGGGATCAGGCACGGTACTGCCACCGTCATGACTCAAACGCCTGTAGCCGCGGATCGCCATTAAATTTTCATGAGCAGAAGCGGGTGTATGCGTATCGACAAAGCCAGTACGACACGAAATCAAATCACCGTAACATACGACACGCTCTTTCATCTTGACAGGTGTCATCTGTGCTTACCCGGTTTTAAGGACGATTTGTTTCCAAACGGCCGTCTGATCAAACAGGACGAATTCGCGGCGTAAACCCCACGGGCCAAATTCGGCATGACAAGCACCCATGATATAAACCTCAGCATGACTCGGCTTGCCAAAGGCTCCCCAGCCATCGTGCTTGCCATGCAAGCTCCAACGAATCGCGGCACGGGGTGGCATAAATGGGTCATCCCGTCCAATCTGATGCTCGATGTTAAATTCGGCATTCGGAAAACTGGCGCGCAGCGAGGTCCAGAACTGATCGGCATCCGCGTGAGAATGTCCGCCAAGCCCTCCGGGATACTCCAGTTGGCAAGCTCGGTCGTATTCTGCGGGGATAACGGCCAGATCCGCCGACATGATTCGATTTAAAATATCAGCGTAACGCTGACCCCATTCATTGTCGTTACCGCGCCCCTTATAGGGGCCAGGTTTATCGATAGCAGGCGTAAACACCGCGACACTTTTTTGCGCGCCACCGTCGGATTCTATCTGGGCGCGTGCATAGTCCTCAGGTGCAATACCCAGTTGTCTGACTACCGCGCCCTGATCACGAATCAACCATTCATCGTTTATCTGATTATTGATGGCATGGCAGTCAGCGATGATCCGGTATTGCAACCGGGTTCCACTCGCGGCGCCGTAGACGCCATCTCCACTGTGGGTCGCCGTTGAATAGATTCGATGCGACGACAGCATGCCCTCTTCCGGTGTGCCGCTCCAGATGACATCTTCACCGAGCAAGGTACGGTCCGGGAATTCAGCGAGTGTGGCGAGGGTGGCAGCGATTACGTCTTTGTTGCCAACCACCACTGAACTGGGCGAGCGCACGATGATGTCGGGCGAATAGTAATCGTGCAGTGTGGCGAGGCCACGGTCTTCCCAAATCTCTTTAGTGATACCGATAATGTAATCGGGAAAGTCCTTGAACCTCGGATCAAAGCCTTGCATGGGTATATTCCTTTCAGGGTTTGATGCTGGAACTGCGGACCACCAGTGGGCCGTTCAGTGCCAGACGCACGGGTGGCGAGTCATCGTTTTCAATTTGCGATAACAGCGTGGTGATGGTTTGCTCGACCATGCGATTGGCGGGTTGCCTGACGCTGGTGAGTTTGTACGAACCCCAGGCAGCGGCTGGCACGTCGTCATAGCCGACGACCGCAACATCTTCGGGTATACGCAAGCCAAGTTCATCACGAAGCACATCCATAGCAGCAAAAGCCATGTAATCGTTGCAGACAAAGACCGCATCCGGTCGTTCATCGACAGAAAACATTTGTCGTGCGGCCCACTTCGCCTGCTCGAAATGAAAATTGCCTTCTTCACGGGCGAACAGTTTGCGCCCTGCTGCTGCCAAGCCCTCACAAAAACCGGCCTCACGATCGCGTTGGGTAGAGGCTCCATCCCAACCGGCTATATAGGCAATACGCTGGTAGTCTTGTTCGATAAGATGCTCCGCAACTTTACGTCCACCTGCAACATTATCGGACGTGATCGATGAGAGCATCGCGTTGTCTTGAGTTCGGTTGAACAACACGACTGGCACACCTTCGGCACGACAACGAGACGCCAGTTCGGATGACATGGCGACCGAGGCGAGGATAATGCCATCAGCCTGGTAGTCGAGAATTTTCTTGAGCACGTCATCGGTATTGTTTGCGGTATGTTCAACCATAAATACCAAAACGTGATAACCCTCGGCCTGTAACCCCTTGGATATCTTTTCCAGGACATCCGGATAGAACTGATTATTGAGGTAGGCCACGACCAAACCAATCAGCCGCGATTTGCCCGTCATCAATGAGCGCGCCAACACATTAGGGCGATAACCTAATTCATTCGCGGCACGACGAACCTTTTCAATTGTTTTTGACGATGCGCTGGCACCGGGTGTGAACACACGTGACACTGCGGATTGGCTAACGCCTGCCGCTTTGGCAACCTGCAAGGATGTGACTTTCTCGTTAGCCATCAGTCTGCCGTCCATCCGCCATCAACCACGACAGCGGTGCCGGTCACCAACGCCGATGCATCTGACGCCAGGTACAAGACGGAACCCATGATGTCCTCGACCTCACCCGTTCGCCCCAACTTTATTTTTTCTTTTATCCACGCCACTCGCTCAGGCTGATCAAATGTCTGCTCGGTGAGCGGCGTACGGATAAACGTGGGGCAGATGGTATTTACACGAATGCCGGCACTGCCCCACTCTATCGCCATCGCCTTGGTAAAGCCTTCGACGGCAAATTTGGATGCACAGTACACCGCACGGTCGATACCACCAACATGTGCCATTTGCGATGAAATGGTAATCAAGGAACCAGACTGCCCTGAAGCTTTAAGCCCCCTGGCTACCGCTGTGGATAAAAAATAGGCCCCGCGTAAATTGATATTCATGACCGTGTCGAAGTCTGCTATCCGTGTTTCCAGAGCCGGACCATGAATCGCAAGGCCTGCGCTGTTAACCAGCACATGAAAGGCTTCCTGGTTTTCTATTGCTGCTTGCGTGTCTTCAACCTGGGCGATATCCATTGCCAGGGCCTCACAGCTATGACCGCGAGCGCGCATGGCCTCAACGGTACGATTGAGTCGTTCCATTCCTCGTGCCGCCAGCACAACGTGTGCACCCGCGTCGGCAAGTGCGACCGCACAAGCTTGACCAATACCGGAAGATGCACCGGCAACCAAAGCCCGTTTTCCGTCAAGTTTGAATGAGGGTGTCTGCGGTAGTTGATCCATCATGATCCCAACAGTTGTTGTGTCTGTTGCTGTTGCTGTTGCTGCGACTGCGCTGACAGGCGGGCGAACAGGTCGACACCCATTTGATCGAATAGATCTATCATGTCGACGAATATCCAGTTCTCGGTAAACTGGTCACCATCACGCAGCCAGAAGTCAATACCGGAAATTTTCAGGTGTGCGCCTGAGGCTGGCTCACCCAAATACGCACCGGTATGCTTTGCCTCCACACCGGCAACGCCGGAGGCTGCGAGCAAGCGACCTTCCGCAAACAACGACTCGATACCTACCACTTTGCGGTCGGGAAATGCTTGCAGCCAGGGGCGTTGGTGTAGTTGTTCAAATTCGATAAGCGACAAACAGGCACCGATACCACCCGGGCCATACCATTTTAAATTCGGGTGAAAGTAATCAGCCATGCCCATACTGGCAAGCTCGTTCTGATCGAATCCATTTAACGCCCCGTAAAGCAAGCCATTACCCAATCCCAGAGTACGTTTTGTCTCATCGCTGTTTTGCGGTTCATATAAACAGCCGTCAAAGCCTGTGGGGGCAGGATATACATGTGCGGCACCGCGTGGCGCCGGCAGTACGGGTAAGCCTATCTGGTCAAACCAGTCAACGAAGTCGAGAATGACTTGTGACTCCACCATCACATCATCTTTAAAGCGAATAAATTCGCTCCAACGAATGCGCAATCGATGACGACTGGCGGGAATACCGATAAAGCTTTTCACTGCGGTACCGGTAAAGTAGCCGGTACCAGCAACCCAGTAGGCATCGATGGCATCATCACCCACGTGATCCGACGATTGGCCCCCCATAAACAGGTGAGTCTGTCGTTGCAAATCAGGCATGGCGGATTTTAATGGTGCCAGTACGCGCTGCGCCAATGCACTCGGGCCGGTTATCTCTCCCAGCGGTGCCGGGCCTTTCCAACAAAAATTTTCAGGTAGATGGGCACTTGTGGCATCCTCCATCGAATCAACGCTGGCAGCATCAATAGCGGCCCAATACGCCAGTACTCGCTGCTTGTTGAATTGATTCGGACTCACGACAACTAGCCTTCGCTTGACGAGTAAGGCGCAGCTTCGCCATAGGGTATGTTAGTGCCGCCATAGCGCCTGACACGTACATTGGCCTGCTCTGCATGACCCACAAACCCTTCCAGCATGCAAAGCCTCGAGCAGTAGGCTCCGATTTCAGCGGCAGCTTTGTCCGTTGTCACGCGTTGGTAGCTATGGGTTTTTAAAAACTTGCCCACCCATAAGCCGCCGGTATAACGCCCGGCCTTGTTGGTCGGCAGAGTATGGTTGGTACCAATTACCTTATCACCGTTGGCAACATTGGTACGCGCACCTAAAAACAAGGCACCGTAACAAGTCATGTTTTCCAGAAACCAATCATCTCGATCAGTCATTACCTGCACATGCTCACTGGCGATCTCGTCAGCCATCTGCAACATCTCGTCATAGGTGTCGCAGACAATGACTTCGCCGTAGTCGCGCCAACTGACCCCAGCAGTCTCGGCGGTGGGGAGCATCTCTAGCAGGTTATCGATTTCCGTTAACGTACGCTCTGCCAGTTCACGCGAATTGGTCAATAACACCGCTGGTGAGTTGTAACCGTGTTCGGCCTGCCCTAATAAATCCGTTGCGCACAATTCTGCATCGACTGTCTCATCCGCGATTACCAGTGTTTCTGTGGGACCTGCAAACAGATCGATTCCAACGCGGCCAAACAACTGGCGTTTGGCTTCCGCGACAAACGCGTTACCCGGACCGATCAACATGTGCACGGGATCAATGGTTTCGGTACCAAGCGCCAAAGCGCCAACGCCCTGGATGCCCCCCAGCACGTAGATTTCATGTGCCCCCGCCATATGCATGGCAGCGATAACCGCCGGGTTGGGTTGGCCTTGAAAAGGTGCGGTAGTAGCAGCGATGCGTGGTACACCGGCCACCGCAGCTGTCAGCACCGACATGTGCGCTGATGCCACCATCGGGAACTTACCTGCCGGCACATAACAACCCACCGACTGCACCGGTATGTTCTTATGACCCAGTATGACACCCGGCAAGGTTTCGACTTCAATATCAGTCATTGAGGCTCGTTGCGCCTCCGCGAACCCTCTTACCTGTGCTTGGGCAAACTTGATATCGGCAATATCGTTGGGTGCGACCTGAGCGATCAAGGCCTCAATTTCATCCTCAGTCAAACGATAGGTATCGCGTGAGTCCTTGTCGAATTTTTCCGCCAACTCCCGCACGGCAGCATCACCGCGCGCTTCGATATCCGCCAGATGGGTTTCAACCACTTGTCTGACGGCTGCATCGTCATCTGCGCGTTCCCCTACAGACTTGCCCCGCTTCAAATATTCAATTGCCATACGTTTGTCTCGAAATTGTTTCTGTTAAAGGTCTCATCAAGCACCGACTTTTGGTGGCTCACGTTCACCACGGTCATACGCTTCCCAGCCTTCACCATCGAATACATCTTTACCGAGCTGTGCCATTACATGCGGGAAATCCACCATCACCCAGTTATCTTCGATTTTTCCATCAACGACCTTCCAAAAATCCATATAACGAATTTCTATCGTTTTACCACTGGCTGGTATACCCATGAAGTCACCACTGTGCACGGCATGCTGTTTACCAAAGGCGGCCGCCCATTCCCCCATGTACAAGCGCGCTTCGTCGATGCATACCTTCTCGGAAAACGCCGCCTGAAAGGGCTGTTGCCAATTTTTCTGAAACTCTTGCAAGCCATTTTTAGTACCGCAACCCGCGTTACCCATCCAGCGGAATGTCTCTTTGAAAAACTCACCTATATCGTCGATGCGGTGATCATTGAGCCCGTCAACCATGCCTTCAATCACCCGACGGGTATCGTCGGTGCGATCCAGATCGGTATCACGCGTCAATATCGCCTGTTCTGGTCGGCTGCCTTTCATAGCGCTATCCTTTAACGGCCCCGGCGGTCAAGCCGGAGACAATCTGACGTTGAAAAAACAGCACCATGACAAACAAGGGCGCAGTCGCTGACACCACGGCCGCCACGGCAAACATCACATTGCCTTTGGTTTGTGTCGTGCCGAGAAAGCTCGCAATCTTTGGCACCATCGTTTGATTCTCTTTCGAGAGGATCATCGCTGTCACGGCGAAATCGTTGTATGCCAGCAAAAACGAGAACAGCCCGGTTGTAATTACGCCTGGCCACATCACTGGCACAATCACATGCCGAAAAGCCAGAAAACGCGTACAACCATCAACCATGGCACTTTCATCCAGATCTTTGGGGATGTTCTTGAAGAACGAATGCAACATCCACAACGTGAACGGCTGATTGATTGCCACCAAAACCACAATAGCGGTAGGTAGATGTCCCCATAGGTTCCAATTGAAAAACACGGGCAAATATCCTGACACTAATGTGATGGGGGGCATTGCACGGAAAATCAGAGCGACTATCAAAAACCAGAATGCGTATCGGTAGGTAGAGCGAGACAACGCGTATCCGCCCAAGGTACCGAAGGTTAGCGAAATAGTGACAACCAACAAGCAGACGATCAAGGTATTCATGGCAGCCAGCCCAAAGGCTTCCTTGATCCAGGCGCCATGGTAGCCATTACCCGTGAACACCGCACCGGTCTCTTTGATCGTGAGCGGACCGGTCAAGGCGTTGGCCCAGTTTGCCTTTGAGAAAAAGTCACCCTCTACCTTGAATGAACCCCATAACGTCCATAAGAACGGGAACGCGGCCATTATCATCCAGACAAACAGCACAGCGATCAACAACAGATTCAGTGCGCGGGATTTTCTTTGTGTCATCGCAGTCATCTGGGGCGCCTACTTATGACTGTATTCGCGCCAGGTGCGTACCAGCACCGGAAACAACAAAATGCAGATACCCAGAATGGTCAAAACGGATGTGGCAGCCGCAGAACTCAACTGTCGAGTTTCACCGCCCAGGTCGTTATAGATGGCCCACGACAACGATGTAGCATGCGCATCGGCGGAGAAGCTGACAATCGGTTCGAAAACACGAAAATTATCCATCAACTGCATCAATGCGATGAAAGTGGTCAGTGGCAACAAATGTGGAATGATCACGTAGCGAATCCGCTCCCAACGATTAGCACCATCAATCATGGCTGACTCCAGGGTGTCCTGGTTAACGGACTGAAGGCCAGCGTAATAAACAATGAAAGCAAACGGCGCTGAGTGCCACACACCGTAGACCATTAACATGACCCAGGTGAGCGGCGTGGAGGCCTTGATTGACAGACCGGGATCACCCGAGAGGTACTGAAGTGTGGAACCGACTATGCCACGGGCATCGACCATCCAGAACAGGATCAAGGCACCGACCAGTGGTGTGACCAGCATGGGCAGCAGGGAGAAAAATATCAGCGGACCACGCACCCACTTGACTGCGCTATTGACCGCCACCGCAATAATAAACCCGAATATGATGACTAACGGTGTGACGATAAATGTATATGCCAGAGTAAAGCTCATGGCCTTGTAAAAAGGCAGGTTCATCAACTGCTTGAAAAAATCACTCGTGCCCTGGCTACTACCCCAGACAGCACGCACCTCATCAACCGCCAGGTGTCTTCGATCCAGATAGGTGGTAAAACCTGCAAACCGACCAAGGGGATTTTCGCGCTTGAGTGCCTGAGTAGCTTCCTGATCAACGGACGTGGTCGTTTCGCAACCAAAGGGGCCACAGTTTTCCACTTCCTTGATGACTTGCTCGGTATCGACATGCACCGACTGGATCACAATGGATACGATAGGAAAAAAAATAAACAACAGCATCGCCAAGGACGACGGAAGCACAAACCAAAAAAACGTTTTGTGTTTCATGTGCTAGTTGCGTGGATGACTCAACTGAGTTGATTGATAACGATGGGGCGGCAAGACACCGCCCCATCCCGACAATGACTTAGTTCAAAAAGCCTTTTTCTTTAGCTGCTGTTGTGTAGGCGGCTTCTGTATCTGCCAGCGCTTGCTCGGCGCTTTCCTTGCCCTGGAGAAAATCAGACAAATTATCGCCCAGTGCTGTGTGCAACAGGCCTTGGAATGGCAACATCGGGTATGGCTTGGAGCCTGCTTCTATGGATGCAAACACGCCACCGTTAGCGGCTGCCGGTTTGTAACCATCGATCATCCATACAGCCTCACCCATGGTGTCATCGTTCAGGATGGCCGGGCTTGTGCCATTTTTCATAGCCACGAATGTCGCCTTGGCATCATCGTCAGAGACATTTTTGGCCACCGTCCAGCCGTCCCACCACAAGGTGGTGGCAGGTGTGGAACCACCAGCAACAGTCAGAGGACCCGCCACATCAATATTGCTGTACACCACCTCTTCCGCACCTTCATCGTCCATCAGTGAACCGATTCGCGAGCCCCACAAATTCATCAATGCCGTGTTACCAGCTTCCATTTCCGCGCTCGCGGCATTGGAATCGTGCGTCAGGTAATCAGGGTTCATGTATTCGGTCAATGCTTTCAGCATCTCAAGCGTTGCAACACCTTGAGGATTGTTGATCGCAACTTCCGCCGTACCCGGTTTGAAAAAATCACCACCGTGACCGATATACATATTGACGAATTCCTGCGCCAGGTTCCACCCCGATTTAAACGTTCCACCTACCGGATTTTCCATGATGCCTTTTTCGCGAATCATCTTTGCCGCCGTCAGTAGCTCTTCATAAGTTTTCGGTGCTTCGACACCGATCTCGGCTAATACGTCCTTTCGATATACCAGGTGCTGAGCATTGGCCATAAACGCCACAGCCATTACTTTGCCGTCGATAGTAATCAAGTTTCTTTTAGGGATATCATCACCGTGTTCAGCGATAAGATCATCCAGTGGACGAATTACATCCTCGTTCATCAGTGCAATGATTGAAGAGTTGGCAATGACTGCTGTGGTGTATTCAGCCGGATTACCTTGCATACCCGGCAGGTTTATCTTCTGATGATCGGCAGTGAGGTTCGAGGTAAACGCCACCGAGTCACCAGCACACTCAGCTGCGCCTTTGGCAACCGTGTGAATTGCCGGGAATTCGTTACCAACAATACTGACCTTTCCGGTGATATCGCCGCAATTTGCATACACTACATTTGCAGACAATGCCAATGTAACCGCACAGGCTAGTTTTCTTAAAAGCATGGTTAATCTCCCATCATTAAGTTAAGTGGTGCGACGTTATGATTCGCACCGAATAAAACTGCAGGTACTGCTTAAAGCACTAAACACGCTCACCTGTTTCGACATCAAACCAATGGCAAAACCGGGATTCTATATTGATCGATACCGTGTCACCGATATCGGCTCGAAAGTTCTTGTCAGCCTTGACCGACACCAAAATGCCGTCAATTCGTACAGAGATCATCGTGGCATCACCGAGGAGTTCCAGTGTGTATACCGGTGCATTGATTTGCCCGGATTGTCCACTGATGAGGCTGGCGTCCTCTGCGCGAAACCCCAAGGTGACAGGGCCATCCGAGGCGCTTACACCTGGTATGGATGTATTTGCAGCGGTAAAAACACCGCTATCGACATGCCCATTGATCAGATTCATCGCAGGTGAGCCGATAAAACTTGCGACAAACGCATTACCGGGGTTGTCATAAATCTCTGTCGGTGTGCCGACCTGCTGTACCACACCTTCCTTCATGACAACCACTCGATCAGCGAGTGTCATTGCCTCAATCTGGTCGTGTGTGACATAGATGGTCGTGACAGCCAATTCATGACACAAGTTCTTGATTTGTGCCCGCGTAGAGACGCGCAACTTGGCATCAAGGTTTGACAAGGGCTCATCCATTAAAAACGCATTGGGCTCACGCACCACTGCACGTGCGAGCGCGACACGTTGGCGCTGACCACCGGAAAGCTCGGCCGGCTTGCGGTGCAAGAAGTCATCTAGTTCAACCATGCCAGAAGCACGTTTGACCTTCGCATCGTGGGTCGCGGGGTCGATTTTGCGTACTTTTAGCGGGAAGCGAATATTCTCGTACACATTCATGTTTGGATACAGCGCGTATGACTGGAAGACCATCGCGACATCCCGGTCTTTGGGTTCCAGCTGATTGATCAACTTTCCGTCAACGCGTATCTCGCCAGAGGAGACATCCTCAAGACCTGCAATCATCCGCATGGTGGTTGTCTTGCCGCAGCCGGACGGCCCAAGCAACACCAGAAACTCACGATCGGCAATCGTCAGATTGACATTATCGACACCTACAAAGTCTCCCCATTGCTTGCTCAGATTTCGCAGCTCGATTTCAGCCATTGTAAGTCCGCATTCTTACTACCAAACCCGCTTTTTGCATTCGCATTCAAAATAGTACAAGGCATTTACAACGAATATCAATCTATATTTTGCCTTTTTTGCATACCCATGCAAAAATGAACCTGAAACAAGTACCTATCACGACGCCCAGCGAGTTTTTGCCATGAGCCGTTTGCAGTCTGCCAAAAATCAGGTGCGTCGCTATACGCAGGCAATGGAAAACGCATCAGCGACCACGGTTGCTCAAACGCTTGCCCGACACACCAGTGAGGAATACCTCTGGCGCGGTGTATTTCCGTTTCGCCAGCAAAACGACAGCAACAGCGCAGCGGAGGTTTTCTGGCAACCTCTCATGCACTCCTTTACCCGTCTGCAACGACGCGAAGACATCTTTATTGGTGGCGAAAACATCTACGACGGTGAAACGTGGGTGATGAGCATGGGCAACTTCATGGGCTTGTTCGACACCGACTTTTTGGGTATCCCTGCCACGCGACGCATTGCCAACCTTCGCTATACAGAGTTCAGCTGTGTGCGTGAGGGCAAGATATGTCAAACAGGCTTGTTTGTGGATTTGATCGGGCTGATGGTGCAGGCAGGCGTGAACCCCTTGCCCACGTCGACGGGTGTGTATTACAACTATCCCGGGCCACGCTATCACGATGGCCTGTTGTACGAGGACGCGGCAGCGGAAGAGAGTGCAGCCACGCTGACGCTGGTGAATGCGATGGTGCAAGACTTGTCCGATTTGAATAACAGTGGCGCGATGGATTGCCCACCAGAGCTACTCGCTAAAACCTGGCATGACGATATGTTGTGGTACGGCCCAGCAGGTATTGGTGCCAGCTACACAATTCCGCGATATCAAGAACAGCATCAATTACCGTTCAGAGGACAACTAGGCGATAAACAGTTCGAAGGCCATGTATGCCGTTTTGCAGAAGGTAATTTCGCCTGCTTTTTTGGCTGGCCAAATCTGCGTAATAAACCACTGGGTGGATGGCTGGGTTTGCCTGGAGGCACTGACGATACGAAAATGCAAGTCGTGGATATCTACCGACGCGAAGGTGACAAGCTGGCCGAGAACTGGGTGTTGATTGACTTGCCCTGGTGGCTTAAACAGCAGGGACTGGATGTGTTGCAACGTAATCGGGATTTGCGTGGTGCAAACGTAAGCTAGATCGCATGCCTATGCACCCGGCAAGCCGCTATCCGGTTTGACAGTGACAGTGCCTGATGCCTGATCCCACTGAAACGGGCAAGTATTGCATTGAATGCGACGTTCAGTTTTCGGCATGTCCTTGAGTCGAGGGTCCACATCACCACTGGCAAGCGTCGGCTGATCGTTTGCGTCGAATCGCTTCTTGAGTAGGTCAAGCAGCAGATCATCCAGCCCGAGCGGTTCCGCGATTTGGTAAGTCGTTCCGGGAAAGCGGGAGGCGGCCTGGCTGGTCAGGCTCGGTATGTCACGCGTCCAGTGCTTGCCTTTTGCCAGAAACAGTGGCAACACGACGATATGCGATGCACCTTTTTTAACGCAATTTTCAAAGGCTCGTTCAATGTCAGGCATGGACAGCTCCATGTGCGCAGGCTCGACAATCCGGCAATCGTTGGCGAAGCGCTCGGCAAATCGACTGGCAAGCTCTACGAGACTGTCGTTAGACTGCGCCCGGCGGCTACCGTGATCACAAATGATAATCCCGGTCGCGACACTGCCAAGATTGGATAGGTTGCTCATATTCAGGCTCAGTGGTTGAAAACAGTGTATGTGCGCTGTTCGCCTCACAAAGTGACAAACAAGGAAGATATTAAAGGAAGATATAAGGTACAGGTAGCAGTAAATACCCAACGAGAGTCCCAAGTCTGATTGCCCGAGAGAACAACCGCTTTTACAATCTTTGGTTGCCGCACTCTATCGCTCATCGTTCTCACGCC
>CALDSR010000053.1 GCA_937924505.1 uncultured Granulosicoccus sp.
CGGTCGAAACGCTCTGCGTCAGCGTTAACGGCTTCGCGAAGTGCCTGCCCAAACGCCATACGTAGCTCAGTACCGATATTGAATTTACAAATCGCTGACTCTCGCGCCAATTTGCTCCGCTGCGCGACCGGCACGCCCGAACCACCATGGATAACCAATGGCACCTGGGTAACCGCCTCGATGGCAGCGATGCGCTCCTCGTCCAGGCCGCCTTCCTTGTCCTGTTGTAAATGAACGTTGCCTACGGATATGGCCATGCCATCGACACCCGTCTGCTCGGCAAATGCTTTAGCCTCTATCGGATCAGTACCATCAGACGATTCACCGCCTGAATATCCAACAAAACCGATTTCGCCTTCACAGGAGATACCCGCACCGTGAGCCAATTCGACAACCCGTTGTGTCTCCTCGATATTCTGCGCCAACGGCTTTCGCGATCCGTCATACATCAATGAAGTAAAACCACTGTCGAGCGCGATCTGACATTCTTCGAAGGTATAACCATGATCAAGGTGCGCAACCACCGGCACAGAGGCATTTTCCGCAAGGTGTCTGAACATCTTGCCAAGAACCGGCAAGGGCGTGTGCTCACGACAACTTGGCCCGGCCTGCAGAATCAGCGGCAGATTCTCCGCCTCAGCCGCGGCGACATAAGCGCGCATATCTTCCCAGCCGAGTGTCACCAGACCGGCAACCGCATGCCCGTTCTTGAGTGCAGGTTGCAGAACATCGGCCAGCGTGACCAAACTCATCGACACATGCTCATTGATACGAACTCACTGGAACGAACTCACTGGAACAATCTGATTGATACGAATTCATTGATACAGTCTCACCGATACGAATTCATTTGAATTTAGCAATCATGTCCTTGATGCCCGGGATCGTCTCGATCTGATAAGCATGCGTCGGTTGAAAAAACTGCACCAGTGAACGCTGACTCAAGCCACCGAGAATGGTGAAGTAGTACATCTCATAACCCGGCAGTGCGGCACAGGGGTGATAGCCCTTGTCCAGACATATCGTTGAACCATCAACGATATGGTAAGCATCGCCAGATTCGTTATCGACACGCTGCAACATCTGCACACCGGAACCATGCTTCGGACGAAAGCGGAAGTTGTAGGTTTCATCATGCCGAGTCTCATCGGGCAGACGATCGGTATCATGCTTGTGCGAAGGGAAACCGGACCAGCCCCCTTGACCCACAGTAAACAACTCACTGACCAACAATCGCCCTACCTTGTCATGTTGCTTCTGACCCAGGATATGTTTGATCTTGCGATGCGTTTTGGTGTCATCGGAACCATATTGGACCAGATCCAGTTCTGCGGTCCGCACATCGAACGGTTCCAGTACCTTGTCAAATCTGGCACCCGCAACAAACACTTCCGCCGTATCGGACACACACGACAAGGTGGCTTTTGCACCCACTGGCACATAGACGCCTTCCGGTTCTCCATCCCAGACATCGACACCGCGGTTGCCCAGTGACTTGAACGCAACCCCTTCGACATCAACGTCAACGGTGCCCGTGGCTGGCGCAATGCAGGTTTCATAGCACGGCACCTGGTACTCGAAAGCCTCACCTTTGTTCAACTTGACGATGTTGAAATAGTTAAGTGGTACCAGCGCATCATCCACATCGACGATGGGTTTGTTCTGATTGTCATAGGGAGCGATATGCATTGCTTTGTCCTGTTAGGCCAATGTCGGGCCGGGGTGTGCTGCCAGAAAGTCTTCAAGCTCTGACACCGTCGGCATTGCCGGTGCACAGCCAACACGTGAGACCACGATCGATGCAGATGCTGACCCACGCATCACGGCGTCTTTCAAGGTATAACCCGACGCAAGTGAAGCGATGAATCCACCCATAAAACTGTCACCTGCACCTGTCGGCTTCAGCGCATGAACGGGATAGATACCGGTTCGAAATTCATCATCTGGTGTAAGCGTGATAGCCCCCTCTTCACCCATCTTGTAGACGACAATGCTGGCTGATGTTCTGGCTAGCTCTCGCGCCTTGTCCAGTCCCTTGTCATAGTCACCGGCCATAAAACCAAACTCGACATCGTTTCCAATAATGATGTCACACAGCGCACCTGCACGTGAATAGGTTTGCGCCGCATCTTCCGCTGATGGCCAGCTATACGGGCGATAATCGAGATCAAATATCAACGGCAAACCACTGTCGCGTGCCAGATCAAAGGCATGAAAGGCTGCAGTGCGTGACGGTTCAGCGGCCAACACCGTACCGGTTGTGATCAGGGCGGCGTAATCACCATAGGCGACTCGGCTGACATCATCGATGTTCATTTGAAAGTCAGCGGCACCATTTCGATAGATCACCGATTGATGATCTTCGACGCGACTCTCGACAACGGCCAGAGAATTTCTGAATTCCCCGGCAACCGACTTTACGTGCTGGCGGTCAACGCCATAATGATCAAGCTGATTGATACAGTAACGGCCAATCGCATCATCAGATACGGATGTCACTAACGCCGTGCTGCCACCTTGCTTGTTGATGGCAACGCAAATGTTCGCCGACGATCCGCCCAGGCTCGTAAAATAATGGGTGGCGTCCTCAGTGCGCGTACCCGGTGGATCAGGATAGATATCCATGCCGGCGCGCCCGATCACAACAAAGTGATTGGGGCTTAATTGTGTGGTATCAAAACCCATCAGACACCCTTGCGCTGCAGGGGCCGACTCGATTCCCAATCAGCGTGCGCCTTACGCACCTTTTCACTGTCGCTGACCTGCGGTGTTCCGCACTCCCACCATGTGTGCCCCTCGGTAGTCCAGCCTTCATAGGCATCGACTTTCATGACGATCACTGAGGTTCGGTCATTCGCTTTGGCCACCTTGAACGCCTCGCCCAGCTGGGCAGGATTACTCACTGTGACGGCATGGGCTCCCATCGATGCCGCATGCGCTTCGAAGTCCACGGCAAAAGGTTCGGGCACCGTCGGGCAATCCTTGATCAGGTTGTTGAAACTCTCGTTGCCCGTGTTGTTTTGCAATTTGTTGATCACGGCAAAACCACCGTTGTCCAGTACCAGCACAATCAGTTTCTTTTGCGTTAAAACGCTTGAGTACAAGTCGGAGTTCAACATCAGATACGACCCATCGCCGGTAAACACGATGGTGTCCTGATCCGGTTCTTTCTCGGACTGAGCAATGCGCGCGCCCCAACCACCGGCTATCTCATAGCCCATGCAGGAATAACCAAATTCGACGTCGACGGTACCCGTGGCAAGCGTTCGCCAGTTGGCGGTAACTTCCGCAGGCAAACCACCCGCCGCCGCGACAACCCGATCATTCGGATCACACAACTCATTAACCACGCCAATCGCTTGCGCATAGGAATTCGGTTTGTTGCCATGAGCAACATTATCGGCGACATACGTGTTCCAGCGTTTGCGTTCCGCTTGCGCTGACGTAGTCCACGCTTTTGGCGACTGATATCCGGACAGACCTTCACTGAGTGATACCAGGCCAAGCTTCGCATCGCCGACTACGGTCAAGGCCTGATGTTTTGTTGCGTCATGGCGACCAACATTCAAGGAGACAAATTGCGCGTCCTTGGCAAAGGCGGTCCACGAACCGGTGGTGAAATCCTGTAGACGTGTACCGACAGCAATGATGACATCGGCCTTTGATGCAATCGCATTCGCCGAATCCGAACCCGTCACACCAATCGGACCAATATTCAGTGGATGCGTATTGACAAGATTGGCTCTTCCGGCAATGGTCTCGACAACCGGTATTGCAAGCGTTTCCGCAAATGTGGTGAATTCCTTAACGGCACCGGCGTACTGCACACCGCCACCGGCAATGATCATCGGACGTTTCGCAGTCTTTATGAGTGCAACTGCATCGTTGATCTCATCGGCATCCGGCGATGAACGTCGAATACGATGTACGCGCTTGTCAAAGAACGACTCCGGGTAATCATAAGCCCAGCCCTGAACATCCTGTGGCATGCCGATAAACGCAGGGCCGCAATCCGCCGGGTCGAGCAAGATGCCCAATGCCTGCGGCAGACTTTGCATGATTTGCGCGGGATGACATAGCCGGTCCCAATAGCGGCTCACGGACTTGAAGGCATCATTGACGCCGTCGGTCGGGTTGGAAAAATTTTCCATCTGTTGTAACACCGGGTCAGGCAATCGTGTGACGTAGGCATCGCCACACAGCAATAACATCGGTAACCGGTTGGCGTGCGCCAGGGCGGCTGAGGTCAACAGGTTAGATGTTCCGGGGCCCGCCGAGGCGGTACAAAACATCATGCGGCGACGCAAGTGATACTTGGCATAGGCCGCGGCGGCAAAGCCCATGCTCTGTTCGTTCTGCCCGCGATACAACGGCAGCTCATCGCGGTGAATGTGCAGCGCTTCCCCCAGGCAAGTGACATTGCCATGGCCGAAGATGCCAAAGCCGCCACCAAAGATGCGTTCTTCCTGGCCATCGATCTCTATATATTGCTTCGACAGCCAACGCACAATCGCCTGAGCCATTGTCAGACGGATGGTTTTGTCACTCGTGCTCATCGGTCATCACCGTTCGGGGCTAAGAGTCAGCAGGGCGCAGCCTTGAGTATTGACGGCTCGCAAAGCACGAGGATACAATGAAATGCAACCGGTTGCAAAGAGTCGCTCGACGACCCGAAAGTGTCGCGAGAGGTACGCTGGAGCCACGTTTCCCTCCTTTTTCCTGACTATCCTCAGGGCCTTTACTCAGGTCAAGACTATGACGATCAGAATTGGCAACGCGCCATGCTCTTGGGGCGTCGAATTTGCAGACGATCCGCGCAACCCGAGCTGGCAATCCGTGCTCAAGGATTGCCACGATGCCGGCTATACCGGCATTGAGCTGGGCCCGGTAGGCTACATGCCGGAGGACCCGGAATTGCTCGCTGAAGCACTCGCCGAGAACCAGCTTGAATTGATTGGCGGCGTGGTGTTTCGCGCCTTTCACGATCCGGCGCAATGGGACGATGTCCTCGACGGCACACATCGAACCTGCAAGGCGCTGGTTGCCCACGGTGCCAGGCATTTTGTTCTGATCGACTCGATCTCCCCACGCCGTGCGCCCACCGCAGGTCGCGCTCGTGAAGCCGAACAGATGGATGACGCTGAGTGGACCGCCTATCGAGACCGCATCGCAACAGTTGCGAAGATCGGCGCAGAAGAATATGGACTCATACCGGAAATACATCCGCACGCCGGTGGCTTTATGGATTTCGAACCGGAGATTGAACGCCTGCTTGCTGAAGTCGATGACAGCATTCTGAAGATCTGCATTGACACCGGGCATTGCACCTATGCGGGCTTTGATCCCGTGGCCTTTATGGAACGTCATATGAATCGCATCAGCTATGTGCACTTCAAGTCCACCGATGCAAAGATCAAAGCAGCTGCCATTGCCAATCGCACCGGTTTCTATGACGCCTGTGGCCAAGGTATCTTTTGCAATCTCGCCGATGGCGAAGTCGATTTCCCCAAAGTCCGCCAATTGTTACTCGAGACAAACTTTGAGGGTTGGTGCACGATTGAACAAGACTGCGACCCGACCCTCGACATCGATCCACTGCGAGACGCGAAGGTTAACCGCGAATACTTGCAGTCCATCGGATTCAACTGATCAATCTAGCAATTAACGATATCTCATGAGCAAAAAACTCCAGTGGGGAATGATTGGTGGCGGTGAAGGCAGCCAGATTGGCCCCGCCCATCGCCTGGGTGCGGGTCTCGACGGCTTGTTCGAATTTACCGCCGGCGCACTTGATCATCGTCCGGAGGAAGGTCGCGCCTATGCACAGCGTTTAGGTCTTGCCGCCGACCGTGCCTACGGCAGCTGGCAGGACATGCTCGAAGGCGAACGTAATCGCGATGACCGAATCGATCTGGTCACGGTTGCCACACCCAACTCGACACACTTTGAAATCACCAAGGCGTTTCTCGAAGCCGGTTTCAATGTCTTGTGCGAAAAGCCGATGACCATGACGGTCGATGAAGGTGAACAGATCGTGCGTCTGGTCGAATCAAGCAAACAGATTTGTGCCGTTAACTATGGATACTCCGGCTACTCTCTGGTTCGACATATGCGTTCGATGATCGCCCGCGGTGATCTCGGTGCAATCCGCGTAGTTAACGCCGAGTTTGCACACGGCCACCATGCCGATGCTGCAGATGCCGATAATCCACGCGTACGTTGGCGGTATGATCCGAAGCAGGCAGGCGTCTCGGCACAGTTTGCAGATTGCGGTATTCACGCCATGCATATGGCAAGCTTTGTCACCGGTCAGGAAGTCACAAAATTGTCTGCCGACATTGCGTCTTGTATCAGTTCACGTGAGCTCGAAGACGACGCCATGGTCAACTTCCGAATGGATGGGGGTACGATCGGTCGTCTTTGGACCTCCTCGATTGCGATTGGACGTCAGCACGGACTAACCATTCAGGTCTTTGGTGAAAAAGGTGGGCTTCGCTGGTCTCAGGAACAACCGAATCAGTTGTACTGGATGCCCTTGAACGAACGCCTGCAGGTTATTGAACGTGGTGAAGCAGATTTGTCACCGGAAGCCGATCGCACAACACGGGTAACCATCGGTCATGCCGAAGGGATGCCACTGGCCTTTGCCAATATCTATAAAGATTTGGCAGAAGTCATCGACGCGAAAAACAAAAACCGACCCGTCGACCCTGCCGCTGATTTGTACCCGCGTGCCAGCGATGGTCTTCGATCGATGGCAGCCGTTGCCGCGGTGGCTGATTCAGGCAAGCAAGCGGCCGCGTGGGTAGATGCTCGGCCACCAATGTATCGGTGACCGACGACACTTCTCGGACAAATCACAAAAAGTGCTTGAGCGCCGCGGTGGTTCCATCTTTCCAGATCATCGTTAACCAGCGCTCAAACGGTGCGGCAAAGGCTGCTTCCTCGCATAGCTCACCATAGAATTGCTTTTGTTCTATCCAGACACGCGGATTGGACCGCGCATCTTTGGCGGCAGCGACCAGCGATTCCCAATTCGGGTCGTTGGCCTCGATCAGGCTACCGTCTTCACGGGTGCCCTCGCACATGCGCGCCCAAAGTGCTTCAACCAGTGCAAGTCCTTCAACCGATGCGCCTGCGTTCAAGGTATCACGCACAATCGGCAGGACAAAACCGGCATGACGAGATGAACCATCGAAAGCCACACGCCGTGTCGTATCGACAATGGCGGGATTGCTGAAACGAGTTGCGATCAGATCTATGTATTGTTCAGCGGTCATCTCCGGCACGGCATTGACGGTTGGCGCGATCTCCTCTGACTCGACCTTATGAAAGAAGGCTGATACAAGCGGGTGTGCCATGCAACCAGCAATGGTATCGACAGACAGCAGCTCACCTGCGTTTGCTAATACTTGATGACCTGCATTGAGAATGCGCAGCTTCATCGTTTCATAGTCATGAATGCTGTCCCGGAAGCTCGCCCCGGCGAGATTCCAGTCCGGGCGTCCCGCGCAGAAATTGTCTTCCAACACCCACTGCCTGAAATTTTCATGGGTAACCGGCGCGGCATCATCAATACCGACACTTTTGGCCAAGGCTATTTCTTGGTCCCCGGTTGCCGGAACAATACAGTCAACCATCGCATTGGGAAATGTTGTATTGGCGTCAATCCAGTCGGCAAGGTCAGGGGCACTCAGACGAGCAAGACCGACAATGGTTCGACGCAAGATATCGCCATTCCCCTGAAGATTGTCACAACTTTGACCGGTGAAAGAAACAACGCCATTGTCTTTGCGGTTTTTCAACGCGGCGACCATTGCGCCAAATGCCGTTCTCGGTGTGGCCGGGTTTTCCGCGTCATGGCGGATATCGGCGTGTGAGGTATCAAGCTCACCGGTATCCGGATCAATGAAGTAGCCGCCTTCGGTAACGGTCAGGCTGACAATGCGTATCGCGGGATCCGACATGGTTTTGATCAAGGCCGCGTTACCTTCCTCAACCGGCAGAAAGTCGATCATCGAGCCAATGACCTCAAGCGACTGACTGGCAGGATCGAGTTCGATTAGTGTAGTGAGGCAATCCTGAGCCAGTAATTTTTCACGCATTGCCGCATCTGCTGAACGGACACCGGCACCGATGATGGCCCAATCATGCGCGTCCCCGGTCTGCATGAGCCGGTGCAGATACCAGGACTGATGAGCACGGTGGAAATTACCGAGGCCAATATGTACGATACCCGGTTTGAGCGTCGAACGATCGTAGCGAGGTACCACGACCCCTTCGGGCAGTGCGTCAAGCGCATCGTTGGACAAACTGACCGGGTCTGCATTGCTCGCTTTTTTTGTCAGCTCATCCATTGGCCACCATCCACGTTGTAGCACTGCGCGACTATATAGTCAGCTTCATCGCTGGCAAGAAAAACCGCCATGCCTGTTAAATCGTCCGGTTGCGCCATTCGACCAAACGGGACGCCCTGATCGACCTCGCGCTTTTTCTCACCCGGGGCCTTGCCTTCGAGTCGCGCAAATTGTGCGTCCACGCCTTCCCAGTGCTCACCGTCAACCACCCCGGGCGCAATGGCGTTGACGTTGATACGATGTTTGATGAGATCAAGCCCGGCAGACTGCGTCAAACTGATGACTGCGGCTTTGGTCGCACAGTAAACACCCACCAGTGGCTCACCTCGCCTGCCCGCCTGACTCGCCATATTGATGATCTTGCCGCCTTGACCTTGCGCAATCATCAACCGCGCAGCCGCCTGCATGGTAAACAGGGTTCCAGCAACGTTGATAGCAAAGGCTCTCGTGTAGTCGTCCCGGCTTATGTCAACAATAGGGTCAGCGGTAAACACAGCTGCATTGTTGATCACTATATCGAGACCACCCAAGGTATCGGCGGCTTGCGCGACGCCGGCCTCGATACTTGACTGTTCGCTGACGTTCATTTCTATCGCGGTGGCTGGCGATCCAATGTCGTCCGCGGCAGCCTTTGCGCGGTCAATATCGATATCAGCCATCGCGACCTTCGCGCCTTCACGCACATACCGTTGCGCAAAGGCCAGACCGATACCACGCGCTGCACCTGTTATAAGTACCCGTTTACCGCTCAGTCGCGTCACGTTAAACTGCCTCCTGCCCTAAAAGTTAAACATAATCATCTGCACGACCAGTCACACACGCTGTATCATTCAGGCGCGGTCTGGCTCACCATCTGCGTTAAACGGTGAACTGGTCGGTAGTGACTTTCATTAGACAAATCAATGAAGTCAGGTTAAAGATTCAACCTTACGCACACGGATTTATCGACTACGGTAAACGATACCGTTCGCAGTTTTGAATCCGTCCGAGCGAATCCAGCAATTCGCCTTACATTTTAATCACGTCTGGATGCTCTTTTTTGACAACTACGTGTTTATATTCCAAAAAAAGAGAAGAAAGACTTAATATTTTGATAAAAACGTATGTGAAATTGTTAGAATCGTATTTGCCCGCAAAATTGAATTCATACAAATTAGAAGGTCGGCAAACAACTTGTCCATTAGTTTCCTGGAGGAAATATGAAATTAGGTTTGAAATCGGCTCTTGCCCTTGCAGTTGGGGTCGCTACCGCGACAACAGCTTCTGCAGCGGACGAGCTAACAATCGCGATCGTGAACAACGGTCATATGATCAACATGCAGAAAGTCGCTGAAGCCTACACGGCTGAAACCGGCGTAAAACTCAATTGGGTTTCACTTGAAGAAGGTGTTCTGCGTGAGCAGGTAACATCTGATACAGCAACCGGTGGTGGCCAATACGACATCATCAACATCGGTATGCAAGAAGCTCCTATCTGGGGTGCTGCTGGCTGGATCGAGCCACTAACATTTGGTGCTGACTACGACGTTGATGACATCCTTCCTGCGATGCGGGCTGGTCTGTCTCACGACGGAACGCTTTACGCGGCTCCTTTCTATGGTGAGTCTTCAATGGTCATGTACCGCAAGGACCTGACTGACGCTGCTGGCGTAACCATTGGCGACAACGACTCTTGGGATAATGTCAAAAAAGCAGTTGCTGCTATCCATGATCCAGACAATGGCGTTTATGGCGCATGTCTGCGTGGCAAGCCGGGCTGGGGTGACAATGGCGCATTCATCACGACTGTTGCCAACTCATTCGGTGCTGCCTGGTTAGACAAGGACGGACGTCCTCAACTCGATTCTCCTGAGTGGAACGCAGCGGTTAATTTCTACGTTGATCTTCTCAGCACTTACGGACCTCCGGGATCAGAAGGTAACTCTTTCAACGAAATCCTGGCTCTGTATAACGAAGGCAAATGTGGTCTGTGGATCGATGCAACCATTGCGGCTTCATTCCTCGAAGTTGACGGCGTAGCTTACGCACAGTCGCCTAATGCGGGTAACCCGGTTGGCGCGAACTGGCTGTGGGCCTGGGCAATGGCAGTACCTGCAGGTTCGCCAAATGCCGCAGCGTCAATGCAGTTCATCGAGTGGGCAACTTCTAAAGACTACGTACAAGCTGTTGGTAACCACCCAGACTTCGGTTGGGCTAAAGTTCCAACTGGCCAACGTGCCTCTACGTATGCCATTCCTGAATTCCAGGCAGTTGCAGGATTTGCAGAAGCAGAAATGGCAGCAATCGATTCAGCCGCTCCTGAAGCAACTGATCTGAAGCCTTACCAAGGCGTTCAGTTTGTCGCTATTCCTGAGTTCCCTGAAATCGGTAGCGCATTTGGTCAAGAAATGGCAGCAGCCCTTTCTGGCGCCAAGACGGTAGAAGCTGCGCTTGCAGCAGCTCAAGAAGCCGCGACTTCAATCTTGAGAGAAGCTGGCTATTTCTAAGGTCTTGTCCAGGACTTTAAATCAGCTTTAGTAAAAATTAAAGGCTCGGTGGAAAACATCCCACCGAGCCTTTTTTTACCAAGATATAAAATTCGATCATTGATTTAAACCAGGTTTTGTACCGCCTACAGCAGGCTCGATTCTTAGGTACCTTTAAACCAATGTGTTGCCACAAAATTTGTAAGGTTTAAAATATCCATGGCCACCAAAAGAACGATTCCCCGCTTATTGCAAACACCAGCCGTCATTTTGCTGCTTCTTTGGATGTTGGTTCCATTGAGCATGACGCTATATTTCTCATTCATCCGTTATGTTCTGAACAATCTTCGCAGGCCCGAATGGACCACTCCCAGCTTCAGTAACTGGCGCGGGTTCGGAAACTACGAATACGTTTTATTTCACGCCAGAGATTTCTGGTTCGCTGTACAAAACAGCCTGTTCATTGTTGTCAGTATTCTCATCCTGACCGTCCTGTTGGGTCTGGCCCTCGCGATGCTTGTCAACCGATCGTTTCCCGGGCGCGGCATTGTCCGTGTCTTGCTCATATCACCCTTCTTTGTCATGCCAGCGGTTAACGCCGTACTTTGGATCAACATGATCCTTGACCCGGTGCTGGGCCTCAACGGACTGGCTGTCGATGGCATAAACGCTATCGTTGCAGGCCTCAGGGACTTTCCGATATTAGGGCACTTTTTCTCACTATGGCCTGAAATCAAACCGGTGTCATTTCGCGCAACGCAAACCTCAGCGTATGCGGTCATTATCATGGTGACCTGGCAATGGACACCGTTCGCCATACTGATCTTCATGACGTCATTGCAGTCGGAAGATGAAAGTCAAAAAGAGGCCGCTATTCTTGACGGTGCCAACGCCTGGTCACGATTTCGCAATCTGACGGTACCGCACCTGGCACGACCAATAGCTATCGTTGTGATGATTCAATCGATTTTTCATCTCTCGCTGTATGCCGAGATCGAAATTGTCAGTCGCGGTAACGGCAACAAGAATCTGCCTTATCTGATCGGCGAATTCACGTCCAATAACATTGGTGCCGCCAGCGCCGCTGGCATCTTCGCCGTAATTCTTGCCAACATCGTAGCGATATTCCTTCTGCGTATGGTCGGCAAGAATTTGATGGATTAGGAGACTGATCATGGCAACAGTAGCGCAATCTTCCCGTTTCGGAAAAGTGTTCTGGCCCCTCTTGGCTTGGGTTATTGCACTGATCTTTTTCTTCCCGATCTTCTGGATGATATTCACCAGTTTCAAAACGGACGCCGATGCTGTTAAACCTGAGTTTCTTTTCAAGTTCAAACCGACACTTGAGAATTACCTCAACATGACCGATAACTATGACTACTGGCGCTTTGCCATCAACTCAGTCATCACATCGGTATTTGCAACCTCTCTGGCGCTCGTTGTTGGTATACCGGCAGCCTATGCCATGGCCTTCAATCCCAGCCGCCATACCAAAGACATTCTTGTCTGGATGCTATCGACAAAAATGCTCCCGGCTGCCGCAGTGCTTTATCCGATGACATTCCTGACCAAGAATTTTCTGGGCATTTTCGACACGCATTTTCTGGTCATCCTCGTTCTTTGCCTTATAAATCTACCTATCGTGATCTGGATGCTGTTCACGTACTTCAAGGAAATTCCGAAGGAGATCATCGAGGCAAGCAAAATGGATGGCGTCACGACCTGGGGCGAAATCAAGGACATCCTGATCCCGCTTGCCTGGGGCGGTGTGGCATCGACGGCACTTCTGACGTTCATATTCTGCTGGAATGAAGCCTATTGGACGGTGCGCCTGACGACCACAGAGGCGGCAACCTTGTCGAAGCTGATCGAAGGTAACCGTGCGCCCGAAGGCTTGTTCTTTGGCCGACTATCAGCCGTATCGACGGCCGCTGTCGGGCCGATCATTGTTCTCGGTTGGTTCTGCCAAAAGCAGTTGGTGCGCGGCTTGACGTTCGGAGCCGTCAAGTGATACTCGATGTACCTTCGACTACCACCGTTTCGACGTCCTAGTGTTCAGTTAGCTATATGTCGATTATCGAACCCGAAATTGAAACGGTCGATCGAAGCACACGATCCATTCGTTACCTGGAACATGGGTGGCCTTCGGATTTGTGCCGCTGGCACGCGCACGAAGAATACGAACTGCATCTAATCGTTGAAACTCGAGGCAAAGCGTTTGTCGGTGACTACATCGGTGATTTCAAGCCTGGCGACCTTTTTATGACCGGGCCGAGCCTGCCGCATAACTGGATAACCGATCAAGTATGGTCAACGCCCGTTGAAATCCGAGACATGCTGATTCAGTTCAGCCATGAAAGTGTCGAGAAACTGGCCGAAGGTTTCCCCGAATTCTCGCGCGTGCTGCAACTGCTGCAACTTGCTGAGTCCGGAATTCATTTTGAAGGATTCAACCAGACATTTGCGCGCGGACATATGGAGTCGATCCGTGACAGTAAAGGGGCCGAACGCATTCTGGCCTTCGTGCGGTTTCTGGTCAGACTCAACGAACACGCAGAAAAGAAAACCTTATCAATCACAAAGCTCGTCCAACCTGAAGGCGGGGGCAAACATGCCCGCATTGCACAGGTCGTTGACTACATAAACAATCATTACTACGAATCGTTCTCGGTGGCTCAAGCTGCAAAAATGGCCAACATGACAGAGATAACATTTAGCCGAAATTTTCATGCGGTAACCGGACACAGCTTTATTGATTTCCTGAATCGAATTCGTATTGGCCAGGCCTGCGGAATGCTCTATGCCTCAGACGAGCAGATCACGTCTATTGCGCAAGAGTCAGGCTATAAAAATCTTGCCAACTTCAACCGACATTTCCTGAAAGTGAGAGGAATGACGCCGTCCGAGTATCGTGAAACGGCCCGAAAAGATCTCGCACCGAATCGCAAGAATTTCTCATGAATACCACGGTACCCGGACTGATAACCGCCACCACGTATGACAGATCAAGCTGTCAGGTGGGTGTTGTTCATTTAGGCTTCGGCGCGTTCCATCGTTCGCACCAGGCAGTCTATCTGGACGACTACATGGATACCTCGGGCGATCTTCACTGGGGTATCGCGGCGGTCAATCTACGTGCGTCTGAAGCGGAACATTTCAAAGTCACTATCGACGATATCGAACGTCACGATGGATACTTTTTAAAGTCATACTCAGCCGACGGCAATTCTGGACTACGTCGCGTACGAAGCCATGTTCGTTTCGCCGATTGGACCGTAGCACCCACCGAAACCGAAGCGTTACTGTCATTATCTTCCGTACAGTTGGTGACCATCACGGTAACCGAAAGCGGCTATTACACCGACCCTGATGGTCAACTGAATCTTTCCGACCCGACGATCAAGGCGGAAATTTCAGGAGAAATAGCCGAAAGTGTCTACGCCTATTTACGCGCCGCGATTACCAAACGCGTTGCAGCAAGCAATGAAAAGCTGACGATTGCCTGTTGTGACAACATTAGACAAAACGGCAAAATGCTGCGCCATAACCTGCTTGCCTATCTCAATGCCTGCAATGAGTCAGACTTGGCAGGCTGGGTTGAAAATAACGTCACCTTTCCCTGCTCCATGGTTGATCGAATAACACCACGTAGCCCGGCTGAACTGTCCAGCGAGATTTCAGCGATGGTTGGAAAAACCGTCACCTCCCCTGTCATGGCAGAGGATTTTTCCCAATGGGTTCTGGAATCAAAGGCCGCAACCAGCATGCCCGAGCTTGCCAAGGTTGGCGTAACGGTCACGGCAGACGTTGACGCCTACGAAGAAACCAAGATCCGCGTACTCAACGGCGGACATACCTCGCTTGCCTACTTGGCCGCACTGGAAGGTGTTGAGACATTTGACGCCGCCATGCGAGTTCCTCATCTGTTGGAACATTTCCAGAGTTTTGAAACAAAAGAAGTGCTGCCAGCGATAACGCTAAGCCTTCCGTTCTCAAAAGATGAATACTTGCAAAAGATCATTCTACGCTTTGGCAATACTGCCATTGGTGACACCGTAGCCCGCATCTGCGCTGATGGTATGGTGAAGTTCCCGATATTCATTCGCCCGACGCTTGAAGGGTGTTTGCAACAAGGAATCATTCCTGTTTATGCAATCCGCAGTATTGCCAGTTGGCACGTCTTCGCAAGCCACGTGGATGCAGGCAATATTGGGTTTGACTATCACGAGCCCAGTTGGAACGACCTGAAAGCAATGCTGGGAACAGACGCTTTCATCACAAGTCGTCAGCTTTGGGGCGAATTGCCCGCGACTTACCCCGAATTCGCCGATACGTTACGGCATGAAATTAAAGAGATGGAGTCAAAATGGCCAATCTGACGCTACGCAATGTACGCAAGAAGTATGGTGATGTCGAGGTCATGCACGGCGTCGACCTGGATATTGTAGACGGCGAATTTGTAGTGTTTGTCGGACCGTCTGGTTGCGGCAAATCGACATTGCTACGCATGATCGCGGGGTTGGAAGAGATTTCTGATGGAACGATTGCCATCGGCGATGTTGAAGTAAACGAAGTTCCCGCCTCCAAACGCGGCGTCGCGATGGTGTTCCAAAGCTACGCGCTTTACCCGCATATGACGGTTTACAAAAACATGGCCTTCGGCCTGAAGCAAGCCAAAACTGATCCCGCCGAAATTGATCGACGTGTGCGAGATGCCGCCAGCATTCTCCAGATTACAGACTATCTCGACCGTAGCCCACGGAACCTCTCAGGCGGTCAGCGTCAGCGAGTTGCTATCGGTCGCGCCATTGTCCGAGACCCGGAAGTCTTCCTCTTCGACGAGCCCTTATCGAATCTTGATGCAGCCTTGCGCGTTCAGACACGTCTGGAAATCGCACGTCTGCATGAGCGGCTTGCCACAACCATGATTTATGTAACACACGACCAGGTCGAGGCGATGACGCTTGCCGACAAAATCGTGGTGTTACGTGACGGCCGCATAGAGCAAGTCGGCTCACCGATCGATCTTTACGAACGCCCACAAAACGCCTTTGTCGCGCAGTTTATCGGTAGCCCGAAGATGAATTTTTTCTCGGCATCGGATCTGACGCCCGAAACCAGCACACTGCTGGGCAGAGAAGTCACCGCCAGCATGCAGGTCGGGTTTCGTCCTGAACATCTGACCCTGTCCAATGGCAGTAACACGGTTGTTGAAGGCACACTGGAGCTTGTTGAGAATCTGGGCGAGTATGCCCTGGTGCATTTACTCACAGCATCCAAGGTTGAATTTATCGCCAAAACCGAAAAGCCGCCTGAAGTACCCAAAGGCTCAACAGTCAGTTTTGCGATCAAACCTGAGTTGGCACATTTCTTCGACCTTCGCTCTGGTTCACGAATCGAATAAGCGTTGACAGGCGCGGTGAAACGCCAGGGCTCGCCGTGCCAAAACTATAAAACAACACTGACGATAACCATGCATTGCATGTATTGAGCTGTCACTTGACAGCAATCGGCACTCGCCCATCATCCATTCGATTGACCAGCGTTTCTGGCACGCCAAACGCTAATCCTGCGATCGCACCCAGTGCCATGGATCGACCACAGTTATCGCCGCCACAACGGATGTTATCCCGAACAACGGACTCGAAATCTTGCGCGTGATTGAGCAGATACCAGATGACGGGAAAGGAGTGTTCCACATAACAAGCAAGGCCAAAACGCTTGGCAGTTTCCAGCGGATTGTATTGCTCAATCGCCAAGGCTTCTTTCATTAACTGCCCTACTTCTCCGTCCATGGCATCGGCTGACAGGCGCAAAGCTTCAGCTAACGTTTTCCCATCCGTGAGGTGTTGTAAACACTGCTGAACCGCCACCGCACCTTCGAGCACATCCGCGTTAGTAGATATAACTTGAGCGGCCGTTTTGACGGTGTCGGCTGAATATCCAAACGCGAACAAGCCGGCTACAACACATATGGCAGGCATTTGATTGTCATCCATGCCACTTGGCTCGGCAATGTCCTCGCCTTCGCTGATCATGCGAGCGACGAGAATCTTGGTCGGCCGATCCGCATAACCGGAATAGTGGCCACAGGGTCCAAAGGCTTCGAAAAAACGTTGTCGGTGCAGTGCTGTCGAATACTCGCCGTCCGCAGCCAACTGTCCAACTATTCGCGCCGACTCTCCGTAGTGCGATAATTGACCGCTACGCCGGGTCGCGTGCGCAAAGTACCCTCTTTTATCTTTGAAGACCGCGGCCTCAGGTTGGCGAAACAATATATCTCCGCAAGCCGCGACTGCTTTTATCTGATCTTGATCATACATCCAGTGCAAGCCCATCGTGGCTGCGTCTGCCACCAGCGTGCCGGCAAGTGCGTCGTACCCAGTCATGGTGTCTCTCTCCCGTGTGTGACAGTGAATTCAGACAACGTGCTCTATCTGTCAGTGAATCGCTCATTAAACTTGTCTACCTGACTTACAACCTCGCCCGCAACGTCTTACGCTCCACGACCGAGCACGGGAACAAACGCGCCTCCGGATAACGATCCGGGTCATCCAGCATCGCAGCCACCAGTTCTATTGAAGAACTGATAATTTGCTGGACTGGCTGTCGAATGGTTGTCAGCGCAATATTTTCCCAGCCCGCCATCTGCATATCATTTAGCCCGATTATGCCGACATCATCTGGCACCGACAGGCCTACTGCTTGTACCGCACTCAGCGCACCGATCGACAACACATCGTCTCCACAAAAATACGCCTCGGCAGGCGTCGACTCCAGTAAACGCGACATCTCGTTGCGGCCAGCGTCAAATGAATAAGCAGTGGCAAACGACACCGTAGCGCTGACCCCATCGTGCGATTTCAGCTCAGTCATAAATCCCTTGTACCGATCCTGGGTGGACGTCGCCGACTCAGGCCCCCCGAGAAAGGCAATTTGACGATAGCCGCGAGCGACCAGTTCACGAACCGCGATCCGCCCGCATTCAACATTATCGATACCAACCACATGAACTGCAGGCGTGCTTGTATGCCGGCCAAACGAATGTACGACTGGCATATTGGCTTCACGAAAGGCTTCCGCGAATTCAGGCGTCAAGGTCGAAGATGCCACGATGACACCATCCACAGAATACTGACGCAACATTCTTACCGATTGCTCCGGATCCGTTTCATCAGATAAATTGACCAGCAGCGGGCGTAATCCGCGGTCCTGCAAACCGCGTGTAAAGAGATCAAATACTTCCAGAAAAATCGGGTTATGGAAGTTATTCGACACCAACCCTATCAATCGTGTGCGACCAGTGGTCAGACTCGATGCCAGCGCATTCGGAGCGTAGCCAAGTTTTTTCGCTGCGCGCTCAACTCGCTCACGCATCTTGTCCGACACCGACGCACCGTCGGTGAAGGTTCTGGATACTGCCGACGGTGATACACCCGCGGCATCGGCAACGTCCTTTAGCGTAATTGGCATTGGAAAATCACAGACAGCACTTAGACAGTGCCGCCAAGCGACTGCTCAAGCTTGACCATTTCCTTGCCGCCGGCCATGAGATCCTGTAATTCTTCAACCGATACCTCACCCCGCACAGCCGTACCCAGCGTCTTGCCACGATTAAGCACCGTAAAACGGTTTCCGACGGCCATGGCGTGTCGGACATTATGCGTAATGAAGATGACGCCAATACCATTCTTGCGCACCTTGTCGATCGTCGACAAGACATTGGCTGTTTGTCTCACACCCAGCGCGGATGTCGGTTCATCGAGAATTAACACCCGCGCACCGAAGTACACAGCGCGCGCAATGGCGACTGTCTGGCGTTCGCCACCGGATAAAGTCCCGACAGCCTGATCGGCTTCACGCAAATTGATTCCCATGCGAGCCATCTCTTCCATCGTGACGGCATTGGCTTTCTCGGTGTCGTAAAGCTTGAAAGGACCGAAACGCTTTTGCGGTTCACGGCCCATCCAGAAGTTGCGCGACACCGACATCAAGGGAATCATCGCAAGATCCTGGTAGACCGTCGCGATGCCAGCTTCGATAGCCGCTCTCGCGTTGGAAAATTGCACGGCCTTGCCGTCGACTCGTATCTCGCCACCGCTCGGCTGATGGACACCTGAGAGCGTTTTGATAAACGTGGACTTACCTGCACCGTTGTCACCTAAAAGACAATGACATTCGCCCGGATTAAGTGACAAGGACACGCCTGCCAAAGCGATAACCGAGCCGAACTGCTTCTTGATGTCGACCATCTCGATTATTGGTGTATCCATGATCATCGCTCTCCGGTAATCATGCGGCGAATATACGTGTTGAGTATGACCGCGAGTAACAGGATACCGCCCAGAAATACCCGAAACAGAGAACTCTCTACATTGGCAAAGAACAATCCCTGTTGTACCACGCCAAAGATCAATGCGCCCAGCGCCGCCCCGATCACAGAGCCATAGCCACCGGTCAACAAGGCACCACCGATAACCACGGAAATGATGGCCTCAAACTCCTTCAGGAGCCCGCGATCTGCCGCCGCTGAACCAAATTCCATGACCTGGCATGTCGCAAAGACGGTCGCACAAAACGCGGTAAACATGAACATCAGTATTTTCACTCGTGCAACTGGCACACCCACGTAGCGAGCCGCCTGTGCGTCACCCCCAGATGCATAGATCCAGTTACCGAAGCGCGTGCGCGTCAATAACAAATGGCCAAAAATGATCAACAAAATAGCCCAGATAACCAGTGCGGGAATACCATCGACTATTGGCTGGCCAGCACGGGATCCACCTTTGAATACGCTGATCCAACCGTTCTCGCCCAGCCAGGAAAAGAAGCCCTTGAGTACCTTGCCGCCAAACAGTGGCGCTAACCAATCCCCTTCAGCAGCATCCTTGACACCACCGATAATGGTTTTGTTGGTGGTCGTAATTGACAGAAAAATCGTCATGCCACGCAAGATGTACAAGAACGCCAAGGTCACGATAAACGATGGCAAGCCGGTTTTAACAACGATGTAACCATTGAGCCAGCCAATGGAAATGCACACGGCGAACGATGTCAGGATGGCGATCCACATCGGAAACTCCCAGGTCACCGACATCATCGCAATGACAATACCGGCAAAGCCGATCATTGAGCCGACCGACAAATCGAATTCGCCGGCGATCATCAGCAAGCAGGCACCGACTGCAATGATCGCAAACTGGGCCGAGACAATCGTCCAGTTCAAGGTACCTTCGGACGAGAACATGCCGGAGTCTCTTGCCACCAGCAAGAAAAAGACAAAGACCAGAATGGTTCCGCAGATCGAACCGAGTTCCGGCCGGATCATTGCGCGGGTAAAGGCCGATTGTTGTTTTACGCGTTCATCGGATTCAGCAGTTTGATTGGATTCACTCATAGAAGGGTCGCCATAGCGTTAAAACGGGGGGCTTGAACGAAATACGGCATCTGACAAGAAACTCGTCAGATGCCGTACAGACAAACACTTGAATTTGCGCTGAACCCTTGCCACTCAAGGGTTCAGAGAAACACATTCAACAATAAATGCGCTCAGGCGATCGCTCTAGCGATACTCGCCTGCAAACTCTTCAACCTTGCCCAGTGCATCAGCAGTAACAAAACCTGGGCCTGAGTTGATGTTGTTGCCGGGCAGTACACCAAAGCGATGGTAGTTCGCGAGCACAATTACCGGCAGATACGCCTGCAGGAACGGCTGTTGGTCGATACCCCAGACGATGGTGCCGTCTTTGATACCTTTAACAATCTCGGTGCCGAGATCAAACGTACCGAAGTAGATATCGCCCGCTTTACCCATTTCTTTCAGCGCATCGATTGTTGGATCAGCCGAAGTTGGTCCAAGCGTCAATACCGCATCAGTATCCGGGTTGGCGGTCAGATAAGCTTTGACCTTGTTTTTGATCTCAGACGGATCCTGACCCGAATCGATCATCGAAGAACCCAGCTCGACACCAAGACCGTCCGCGAAACCAGAGCAACGCTCAGCAACTACCGGGTTTGAGATAACGTGATTGACACACAGGAAAGATCCCACACCGTCACGCTTTGCACGCATGCCAGCTGCAAGACCTGCATCATATTCAGGTTGTCCAACGTACATCAGGGCACCAACATCAGCGGCTTGCTCAGGTGTACCTGAATTGATGATGATGACAGGGATACCCTTGTCAACCGCATTCCGGATAGGACCACTCAGTACGTCCGGGTCAGCCAAGGTTGTGATGATGCCATCAGGGTTTGATGCGGCAGCCTGCTCGATGATCCGAGCCATGTCTGCGATATCCCCTGTTGGCGGATTGCGGTATTCAACGTTTGCGCCAACCTGCTCGCCCGCGAGTGCAATACCGTTCTTGATTGTGTTCCACCAGGAATCGCTATCGGGTGCGTGGCTGACGAGAATGAAATTCTCACCTTCTGCATGGGCCACACCGATAGAACCTGCCATTGGTAGAGCAGCAATGGCTGAAGCCACCGCTAACTTCTTCCAGGTAGATTTCATATCGTCTCTCTCCTCGTTTATTTGATTTTGTCCGACAAATTTCGGAATTGAAATTATGCGAGCGCCGGTGCCTGCATGCAAGCATTTTTTGCAACCGGTTGCATATTTTATTCTACCCTCTATCTAAGTCATTGATTTTTAAAGATCGAATCCGCGCAACACTGTACAAAAGAGCGTTTATCCTGGCCGCTCTCCCGGCGCACGTTACATACGGGTGCCCACGATATAGTTTTTCCTAGGCCCGACAAGTCTTGCGTGATGCAATGCCTGAACCTAAAGTCGTCTGACCTTGTCGGACTTCAACAGTGCGGCAATATCATCGGGAATAGTCAAGCCTTGACGGACTTGTTCATCCAGCGCCTCTTCAAGTTTTCGAATATCCCCCAGTGAAGCGATGACATCATCAATTTGTGCATAAGGTACGACGACGATGCCTGAATCATCGGTCACGATCACGTCACCTGTGTTGATACTGACGCCACCAACAACCACTTCGCAACCAATTTCACCCGGGCCTTTTCCAAACGGAGAATTTGGGGATAAACCCGTACAAAAAACCGGCAGACCTACGTCGTTGATGCCTTCCACGTCACGCATCAAGCCATCGGTCAAAAATCCGCTTGCGCCACTATTGCGCAACATACCCATCACGCGATCCCCCGCCGCAGCACAATGCCGATAGCGATTCGTTGCCGCTACAACCAGATCACCGGGTTTCAGTTCACCCAGGGCTGCGAACACGGTTAACACATCAGCGGGCCCACATAAACAAGTTAATGCCACGGCGCAAGTCTGGGTAGGCAAAACGCCCGGGCTTAACGCTTTTATATCCGGATCAAGTCCACCGCGCCCATTCATTGCATCAGCAAGGAAACCTGTCGGCATACCGCGCAAGGCGTCCAGTTGAGCGGCAGTCGGTCGTGCACGTTCGGCATGAATGGTTAGCAGTGGCGCTTCTTCAATCATACGTGTAGCGACTCAATACCACCGACATAACCCTCTCGAATAACTTCAGGATCATAGGCTTTACGTGCAAAGACGCGACGCACGACAGGCTCGAAATGCTCAAGTGATTCACTATCATAGTCGGGATCAAAAGAGGATTGATCCCAACGTTCGCAAAACTCACTACAGGTGTGGAAGCAGGGATGATCACGAAATTGATCACGTGCATTCTTGTCCCAACCATAATGATGCGCGTAATAGATCATCTGGAAGATACCGTGGTGCTCAACCACCCAGGACACTTCCCAGCGCACAAATGGTCGAATGACCTCAGCTGAAAGGCGATCATGATTCTGTGGCGCCAGACCATCGCCGATGTCATGCAATAAAGCACCTACGACCCAATCGATATCTGCGCCCTCTCGCTCAGCTCGTGTCGCAGATTGCAAGGCATGCGCAAGACGTGTGATGTGGTAGCCCTCGAGAGTCGCGTCCCCATGGCGTCTTAATTCAGCCAGTACACGATCCGCGGTCAAGGCCAGATAAGGTTCTTCGAGCGATTGTAAAAGTTTGTAATCTGCCTCAGTGCCATCCTTCATCGCCGTGAACGAGACGGTCTCTGTCGCATGCTTCATATCAGGGTCATTCAGACGGTTTCAGAAGCAGACTATAGCGAAACAATCGATACAACTGAAACTCCAACCACTCAGACACCGTGAAAACACCCCAAATGAGCTGCTGAACGCGTTCGATGGCGACGCTGGGAGACGATTCTATTGCTATTATTACCCGCAGCATCATGCCCCAGGCAACGATCATCAAAGCAGCACAAAAAGGCGACACTCGATGAGCATCGATACACCCAGCGGTCAGTATTACCTTGGCAAGAACTCGGAAGACGATAGCCCGCTCTTCTACAAGTCAGCCAATCTTACGACGCATGGCGTCATCGTCGGCATGACCGGCTCAGGCAAGACAGGCCTTGGGGTTGTTCTTCTCGAAGAAGCTTTATTGGCGGGCACGCCAACCTTGATCATTGATCCGAAAGGTGACATGGGTAATTTACTGTTGAGTTTTCCAAATCTCCTGCCCACCGACTTCATGCCATGGATCAGCGAATCCGAAGCGAAAGGTGATGCGGCACAAGTCGCCTATGAGAAAGCGACGCAATGGAAAGAAGGTTTACAACGCTCCGGCATAGAGCCTTCACGCATTCAGAAGCTGCACGACACAGCTGACTTCACAATCTACACACCGGGTTCGCATTCGGGTGTTCCGCTGAACATTATCGGGTCGCTCAAAGCACCTGCCGCCGGCACCGATAGCGAAACCATGCAGGATGAAATCGAAGGTTTTGCCTCTTCGATTCTGGCACTCGTTGGTATCGAATCAGACCCACTGAGTAGTCGTGAACATATCCTGCTATCCAACATCATTCACTGGCATTGGTCACAAGGCAAGGATCTGGATCTCGGCACCTTGATCGGCATGGTGCAACAACCACCGATGCGAAAACTAGGCGTCATCGATCTTGACTCTTTCTTTCCACCGGGCGATCGGGTCAAATTGGCCATGAAGCTCAATGGGCTGGCGGCCTCACCCTCGTTTACCAGTTGGACAGAAGGTCCCGAGCTGGATATTCAACGCCTTCTTTATAGTGATTCCGGTAAACCACAAGCCGCCATTGTGTCGCTGGCCCATTTGAGTGAAGAAGAACGACAGTTCGTCGTCACACTGCTACTGTCAAAAATGGTCACCTGGATGCGCGCGCAGCCCGGCACGTCTGATCTTCGTGCGTTGGTGTATATGGATGAAGTTTTTGGTTACGTGCCACCGATCGGTTCACCACCGTCAAAAAAACCGATCTTGACCATCCTCAAACAAGCACGTGCCTTCGGTGTTGGCCTGGTGATGTCAACGCAAAACCCGGTCGACATCGACTACAAGGCTATTTCAAATGCCGGGACGTGGATGATCGGTCGCTTGCAAACCGAACAGGACAAGGATCGATTGCTGGACGGGATGGGTGCATCGGATGGATCCGTTGATGTCGCCGCGATCGGTAAAACTATCTCGGGACTCGACAAGCGTCAGTTTGTCTTGCATTCAACCAAGGCAAATGTGCCGGTAACATTTTCGACTCGCTGGGCGATGTCCTATTTACCGGGCCCGTTGACACGTGACCAGATCAGTCAGTTAACCACGGACAGCATACGAGCAGCAGCTACCGCCGGCGCTGGCGTGCCGTCGATAAAAGCCGGTTCCGCTGCGACCACTGCCGACGAACCAGTCCGACTCGCGGACAATGAAAGCGCCGTGGTTCCACAAATCGCCGATAACGTGGCCGTTCGCTACCTTGACCGGGCTGTGCCGTATGCCGATGCAATCGGCGCAAGCGCCGATGGAAAACGCTTGCAGGCAGGACTTGCGGTACGTGTGGAAATGCTCTTCGACGATACCAAATCGAAATTGCGCCACGAGACCGAATGGGAAGCAATCATCACACCCCTCGATGGTCCGGTTGATGCTGATGACGCTATTGTGGTCGATTACGATGACCGTGATTTACAAAGAGCTGAACCTGACGGCGCTATCTATGTACTTCCCGATGCGAAGATAAAAAACAAAACCTATTTCAAGTCGGCGCAAACAGCCATCAAAGATCATCTTTATCGCAATCAGGAAGTCGAACTGTTGCTTAATCCGGAGTTGAAGGTCTACTCACGGATTGGCGAAACACGCGAAGACTTCGAAACACGTTGCCAGCAAGTCGCTGATGACATGGCAGACAAGGACGCCGACAAGCTGCGTAAAGTACTGACAAAAAAAATCGAACGAGTCAACACGTCCATTCAAAAAGCGGAAGACAAGTTACGCGAACTGGAGTTTGATGCGGCCAGCCGCAAGAGGGATCAGCGCAGCAGTCAGGTACTCGATATTGCCGGTGGCATCCTGGGCAGCTTGCTGGGTGGACGGCGCAGCACGCGATCAATGGTAACGGGCGGCATCCGTCGCAGCCAAAGCAAGGGCCGCATGGCAGCGAAGGCCGAAGAGCGGCTGAAAACCGCTGAGAATCGCTATGCCGAACTGATGGAAGATCGAGGTGAACTCGAGGACTCCCTGAGTGAGGACCTCTTCGAAATTCAAAGCGAGTGGGCCGAAAAAGCGCTTGAGATCGAATCAATGACCATCGGGCTCGAAAAGACCGATATCAATATTGATGATGTCGCGCTCATCTGGATCCCTGTCGACTAAACCTCGACTCATCCACAGAACAGTTGCCTTGGTAATTTTACGGCTCACCGGGATTTCCTTCGCGCGTAAGATTACACGCTGGCAGTCTGGCAAGATTCCGCTGGATGTTCATCTATAGTGTGCGGCTGTACCGAACAGAAGCACGAACTATCCCTATCATCCCTCAAGTGGATACGCTCGATGATATTTGACAGTCGGCCGGTAACATCAACCGGTCCCACTCCTTATTTTACCTACCAAGGATTCATGGAAGTGCCCCTTATGCTGATACCCACTCGTGTTAACACCCTTGCGGCACTCTTTGCTTGCCTGTTCATTGCATCCTGCGGTGGAGGCTCTTCGGGCGACGACCTTGCGCAAGCGCCCATAACCCCGGCATCTGACCAACCGGGCAGTCAAGTACCCGCTACACCCGAATTACCCGTCTCCCCACCACCAACAACGGTTCCCGGCGATCCGGTCGCACCAACGCCGACACCTACCACGCCGTTTGACCCCGTCGAACCCATCGACGAACCACCCGAAGTGGAGACACCCGAACCTGCACCTGCGCCCACACCAGATCCGGCACCGACACCTCCGCCCGCACCCGCACCTTCACCTGAACCAAACGACAATCTGGAAGCCCCGGTCGCGACTGGTGCTGACACCACGGGTGCTGAAGATGACAGCCCAACCCGTACAGAATCCTTATCACTGCTAGGTCCCTTCATCGAAGACAGAAGTCGAGGCGCAGGACCTCCATCAATACCTGAAGGCTTGACCCTGCTGCTTAGCGGTGAAAACTGGATCGAGTTTTCGTGGGCACCTTCGACTGATGATCAATCCGTCGAAGCCTACGAGATCTATCGTGATGGCGTATTCCAATATGCGGTTCGTGGCGATACCGGCAACGAGTTCGATTATCGAAGCTGGCTAAGCACGTCATACATTGATTGCAATTACACACGCTACACCCACTGTCAAGACAATCAGCCTGTGGTGGGCAGTAGTCATGAGTACACGATTGTAGCTGTGGATAATGAAGGCATGAGGTCTGCGCCCTCAGCACCCGTTGTCATGCAGTTTCAGTCGCCACAAGGCAGCACCGTCGATCTTGCCAATTTCGTACAAGTACTTGATGAGTCATTCGACGGCGACAGTCTGGACAGATCGATTTGGAAAACCTCGCTTCCCTGGGGTGAAGACACAATCATCAATGGCGAACGTCAATACTTCGTTAATACATTTGGTGACAACACAACCGGATACGACCCGTTCTCGTTCACCGGTGACAGCTTGAAAATAACCGGTGTACCAACCCCGGCAGGCTCACTGGACGCTGCCAATGGTCAACCCTTTCTGTCTGGCGTCATTACCACTGCTGATCATTTCGAAATGACATACGGCTATGTTGAAATGCGCGCCAAACTGGCCGGTGGCGAAGGTCTTTTGTCGACGTTTTACCTGTTCAATCAGGATTTCGAAAAGAACCAGCCTGAAATCGATATCCTTGAGTATATTGGCTCTGAACCGGACACGGCTTACCAGACCTACCACTACTACGACAGCAATCGTGCTCGCTACTTCAGCGGTGAAAAGCACTCTACGCCAACCATGAACACACAAACCGGTATCGACCTGAGTGCCGGTTTCCACACCTATGGCGTGCTGTGGGAAGAAGGATTGGTCGTTTGGTATATCGACGGCCGAGAAGTCAAACGGATGGCTGGTGTACGCGTATCCGATGAACCCATGAATATCATTGCGCACCTGGTTATCGGCAGCATATGGATTGGCGAACCTGCGGCCAGCGCCATTCCGGCGGTAATGGAGATTGATTACATCAAAGCCTGGCAAGAACGCTAGGTTTTAACTGGCGTCGGGTTTTACGCGATGGGGTTACACATGACGTGTATCCCCTCGAACCTCACCCGCCACCGGACGATCGCGAATCTGCAGTGCTCGTTCGAACTCTTGTTCAAGATACAAGGCCGGCTCGATACTGGGCAACCTGTTTGACAAGCGTTTCAGAGAGTTGTCGCGCAACACAGCGTTGAGAAGATAATACGGTGTCTTATTCCCGTCTTTCGTTTCGCTGAATCCCTCACTGACAAACAATTGCTCAATCGAGGACGAATCGATGGTTGGCGCGGGATACCATGGCAGTGGCGCATGTCGAACCTTCAGCCATTTTTCGTCAGCGCTTATGGTTGTCGAATTGATTACCCCGGCAATACTTCGATAAAGCAAGCCAAGCCCAATCGCCAAAAAGGCGCCCCGTACCACGTCGAAACCAGCCGCGTTGAGGTGTCGGAACACAATCACATTCCAGAAACAAGCCACACCCAGCAATAATACCGACGATGCGCCACGCCAGGCCCAGGTCACCGCAAAGTGTTGATCATCCCCGGAAGCGCTGAAGCCCTGTGGCATCGCAGCCACTGCTCGCGAACCAGCCTCGCGCGGTGACTCAGCATCAATGTTCTCTGCAGCCTCTTGCTGGCCATCAGTTGTTGGTACAACATCATGACCGGCGTTAATGATGTCATCGGAACCGCCGGTACTTCGCGGCTTGGTCAGATCGAACATTACGCCACAATGCGAACAATGCACGACGGCCAGACGACGGTCGAAGCCCTCAACCTCGAGTGCCGAACCGCATGACTGACAACTGAGTTGATTCATCTATTCAGAACTCGGAGAATGGCTGATAACTGCCGTACAAACAGTTTATCAAGCAATGTACAGAGCGTGTGACCCAGTTCCACAAGGTCATTTTGTCGGGACTTCCTGCGCCGAATCCACACTCGTATCACTACAATCGCGGATCAACAGGTTCACTTTCCAATGCGAGCACGCCCAAGGCGCAAGCGTGAATGTCAGCCAGGGGCCGTTTCTCAACGAATCGGTGCAAGCCCTCAAGCCCAAGCACATACTCGCGTTCTGCCATCGAGAATTTCTTTCCCAGTCCTCGTTCACGTAGACGTTCGATGTTCTCGTGCAGATCGTAATCAGGTCCATAGATAATTCTCAGGTATTCCTTTCCACGAACTTTCATGGCGGGCTGGATCAAACCCTTGCTTCCACGAACAGTAAACGCCATGGGTTTTAACACCATACCTTCACCACCTGTATTGGTATGGTCAATCCAACCATGGATCAAAGACTCACAGTCAGCCGTGTTATTCGGATCAATTTCGCGCCAGTTTGTCGTAGCAAGCACAGTGTCTTCCGCTGCCAATTTCTCCAGATGTTGCATGTGCCAGTAATGCGGCTTGTCGGCAAAAACCTGACCTTCCGCGGCCAGAATGTGAAACGGTGCCACACGGTAATCTTCAACACTATTGACGGGCCAGCAATAACCCGCAACGACCTTCTCCAGGCCTTCGGCGTTCAACTTCTGACGTTGGGCTTTTTCTCTCAGAGGTAATAGTTCATCGGGTGTTGCGCTCGTACTCAGGGCGTTCAGCAGCATGTTCGCGGAATTCGCGGCAGCAACTGCGGTAGAGAGATACTGTTCATTGATCATGCCCAATGCTTTGGCGGACCAAGGCATTAACTCTGCATCAAGTAAAACCCAATCCGTATCCAACTCTTTCCACAATCCCGACGTCTCAAGGGCTACGGAAATTCTGTTTATTATCTGCGCTTCGAGGGCGTCGTCGTCGAAATAGGCTTTCCCCGTACGGGTGTAGACCACTCCCGCTTTTCCGTCATCGGTACCAAATCGTCTTTTGGCGATCTCAGCACTTCGCGTGATAACCAACAAAGATCGCGACCCCATGTGCTTCTCTTGCGCGACAAGCTTCTTTATACCGCGACTTCTATAGTGTTCCAGTGCTTGTTCGGGGTGCTCCAGAAAACCGCCCGATGGCGCTGTCGGGCAAGCGGCCATGGTCGGGGGTAGATAGATCAACCATCGAGGATCTATCCCGAAGCGACTCATCGACTCCAAAGCCGCCAATGCATTATGTTCAGGAATGGTCACTGCGCGCCCCAAACGGCATTCAATTCGCTGTTTGTGGATAAAGTCGTCGAAATACAACAGCGAATCATGGTCCTGTTGCGCACTGAATCCTCGTGCAGACGCCATAGGTTTCGACGGGGGCACATATTCCTGACGGGCCTGCACCTCTACAAGCTCTTTCTCAGGCCAGCGAAGCGCTGTCAACTTGCCGCCAAATACGCAACCCGTGTCCAGACATAGCGTGTTGTTTAACCATTGCGCATCGAGCACAGGCGTATGTCCAAATATCACTGAAGCCTTACCGCGGTAGTCACGCGCCCATTCCAACCTTACCGGCAATCCGAACTCGTCAACAGCGCCAGTAGTTTCTCCGTACATGGCGAAATTACGAACCTCGCCGGAACCTCTGCCGTGCATCGATTCCTTTAATCCTGCATGAGCCACCAGCAACTTCCCATCATCCAGCCATTGATGGGAGCGTGTATCGTAGATAAAATTACTGACCAGCCGCCTGAACTCGTCGCTACACTTTTCAAGTTCCGCCGCCGTACCATCAAGCCCATGAGCCATATTGACTTTTTTGCCGCGCAAATATTGCAAAAGCCTGTAATCGTGATTGCCAACGACCGCGCGCGCCGAACCACTTGCACACATTCCCATCACGAGGCGCAAACAATCTCTATTGCGTGGCCCCCGATCCGTTAGATCGCCAACAAAAAACGCTTGTCGTGCTTCTGGGTGACGGGCATTGATCAGACGCTCTGAATCCTCGTAATCTGTATCAAATACATAGCCCAGGCTACGTAAAAGTTCCGCTAGTTCGTCATAACAGCCATGTACATCACCGATGATGTCAAAGGGTCCATGCTCATGGCGCTGATCGGTCCACAACGGTTCGCGAGAAATAGAAACTGATTCGATTTCCTCAAGCGAACGCAATATGTGGACCTGGCGGAAACCTTCCTTTTGGAGCCCTTTGAGATTCTTGCGTAAATTTTGTGAATGACGTTGGGCAACATTTGGCTTGACGTCGCGATCCGTTCGCTTGGCGTTTCTGTCTTCACAAATCGACGCATCCAAATCCAGGACGATGGCAACGGGCAAGGCATGATAACGACGAGCCAATTTTACAAGCTGCGCTCGATCATCACGCTTAACCGACGTTGCATCAATAACGGTCAACATTCGACGCTTGAGCCTTACCGATGCTATATATTGGAGTAAGTCGAAAGTATCCTCATTGGCTTCCAGCGTAGTCGGATCATCGGTGACGCGTGCGCGGCACTCATCAGACGATACGATCTCAGTAGGTTTGAAGTGTCGGGATGCGAAACTCGATTTTCCCGACCCCGACGCACCAATCAGACAAACCAGAGAAAAATCAGGTACGCTGACATTCACGCTTTTTCAACTCTCATGGTCACGCTGTTTTAACTCTCATGGTGTCGATCGTAAAACTTGCCAATTGAGAAGGTGCGCCATGCTGCTCATCGACCGGGCCCAAGGGTTCGGTTTCCACTTGATAACCATATTCCGTTGATATTTTTTCACACCACGCCTTGAACTCATCTCGGCTCCATTCGAAGCGATGATCATCATGCCTGAACTCACCAGCGGACAAGTTTTGAAACAGGGCGTTGTAGTCGGCATTGGGAGTCGTGACGACAATCAAACGGGGGCGAGCATCACCAAACAATGAACGCTCGAGCGAACTCAGTCTGTTTGTGTCTATATGCTCAATCACTTCAATCAGGGTTGCAGCATCGAAACCGCGTAGGCGTCGATCAGCATAGGTCAGACTTCCCAGTTGAAACTGCAAACGCTCATTTAAGGCCTCCCCTCCATCTTCCAGATAGAATAGCTCGCGGGCTCGACGTAGGGATCGCAGTGAGGGATCAACACCCACTATATTCGTGAACTGTAGTTTCTTTTGTAAACGACCGATTAACTTTCCTTCACCACACCCCAGATCCAACACACGCGACACGGAATGTTCCTGTAAGAGATGAGCAACTCGATCCAGGCGTTGATCATGTAAACGCCCCCGGGGTTCGTCTGGCGCAAAAGATTCAGAGCCGACCGGCCTCGCGCCACCGTCTGGAATTTCCCCCGGTGTCCAATCGGAACACTGCTCGCCACCTAACTCCGACAATCGATCCAACAACACATCGGCAAGTTCCCGACGATTTTTTAACGCACGTCGAGTGATCACTTCGCGCATCGGATGCTGAGCCAACCAGCAGGTTCCCTTTTTGAATAGATTATCAACTTCGTCCTGATCAACCCACCAATGCTTGGCGTTATCCAGTACCGGTATCAAAACATAAAGTTGGTTTAATAAATCCGCCAATCGAACAGAGGCTGAAATATTTATGGAATACAAATTACTGACAGAATCATCGCTGAGCGATGTCACGGTGCAGGTGTAGCCGAGTGGCTCAAAGAGCGACAAGACGAATTCCTTGTCGCCCTGGCACGCGACTGGACCCAGCGTAACCTCAAACGGTAATTTCTGATCAGCCAGATTCTGCCGATCCTTGGATTTCCCGGCCATGGATTGAGCAAAACACTTGTTGATCGCGACCGACAAAATGGAATTAGCCACAAACGGACGGGTATTTACATACTGGTCCAATAATCCCGTTGTTTGTTTATGCTTTCCACGCACCAGCGCTATCGGGTCTACATCCACATACAAAACAGCGGTGCAAGCAAGATCGGAATTTTCCGAGTAGAAGACAGTAGCGACACCCGCAGACACCCCACGCGTGAAAACACGCGTGGGGTTCTTGTGCAATAAATACCCAAGATCACTCGCTATATAGGAGTCGGATATAGCGGCCTTTAATGTGATTTCCAATTGCATGGCTGGTAAATCTGATCACCCCCTGAAATATGGGATCTACTATATTCGCCTATTACATCGTGTAAATGTCGATAACGCAAGGCTTCGTGGTCGGAAACACGAACGCCTCAAACCGAGCGTGTGATGCCCCCGTCCACACGAATATTCTGGCCCGTGATATACGCACCGCCGTCTGACGCCAGAAACGCGACCACGCTGGCAATTTCACCGAGCGACTTGCCATAACGCCCCATGGGAACCATAGCTCTGAACTCTTCCTTTTCCGGCAAGCTATCAATAAAACCCGGAAGAACGTTATTCATCCGAATGTTTGTTGCAGCGTACTCATCAGCAAACAGCTTGGTAAAGCTTGCCAACCCGGCTCGCATGACCCCTGAAGTCGGGAAAACCGGGTTCGGTTCAAACGCTGCAAATGTTGATATATTGATAATCGCACCACCACCCTGCTGTTGCATGATTGGCGTGACGAGCCGGGTCGAACGGACCGCGTTCAGAAAATAAACTTCCATGCCCTCGTGCCAGTCTTCGTCACTCAGTTCCAGAACCGGCGCTCTAGGACCGTGACCCGCCGAGTTGACCAACGCGTCTATACGCCCCCATTCGTTCATCGCAGCATCAACCAGCTTTTGCAAATCAATTGCTGATTTATTGGTGCCGGTTACGCCAACACCACCAAGCTCCTTGGCCAAGGCTTCACCCTTGCCGGAAGATGACAAGATTCCGACCTTGAAGCCATCAGCCGCCAGCGCTCTCGCACTGTCAGCACCCATTCCGCTACCGCCGGCAACAATTAACGCAACTTTAGTCATCCTGTTTATCCTCTTTTTTGTTGACAAGGTACACATGTGTTCAAGTCTTGCCCGCCACGCTTCGGAGTGGATCTGATTACGTACCAAGCAAGACGGCGTAAGTACTTCTTTATAAAAACCTGCTGAAAAACCTGCGAAAATCCTGTTTATCGACATCCGACATCGAGTTTCTGGGCATTAATTGACGATCCTGCGGTTTACTTTACGTATCAGTAAACAAGCTGAAAGCCTTTGTTTTCAACGCTCTCGGCCGGTTTCTCCCATTAATTGATGGGCTATCAAGAACTAGACTTGATAGTGTGAGTCTCTAGTAACGTATGACACGTTTTGTGCACATACAGCCATTTACTACCAAGAGGAAGATTCACATGCATAACGATCATTTATCTGCGAGTGTCTTAGGAATCTGTTTTGGTTTTACATGTGTCGTAGTTGGTTTCTCACTCATCGGCTTTGCTGCGATGTAAACAGACAAGGCCAGCCGCATTCGGCTGGCCTCAACCTGTCGTTTCGGGTAGCGAAAACATGCCCGCATACCATTAATCCGATAATGGTCAAGTCTGCCCTACCGATCATTCTTTGACCTTGGCCAGCAATGCATCTGATGCGTCGGCCAGTAGGCTCCAGTCATAACCAGCAAGTGCAATCACATCAGCCGCGTAGTTGTTACACAGACTTACCCAAAGCCCGATCTGTGTGTCACCTTGCGCGATAGCGCGGGTAAACTCATTCTGTTCAAGTTGCATCAACTGATAACCTCACCATTGCGGACGGATTCTTCGACAGCGGCAATGTCGTTTGCAGACAATCCGTAATCACGGGCGGCTGTTTCCGCCGATATATAACCACGCGCAAGATCACGTTTGACAAGGGCTGGATCGCGATTCTCAGGTTTGCCATAGCCGGCACCGCCTGGAAACGCCATCATGACTTTGCGACCGTGAGGAACAAACTGCTTGCCTTTGACACGCATCGCCGTACCGTCATCCTGTGCAATAGTGGTTACCGCGCCTGGTCCACCACCACGACGCCCTCTTGCCGGGTGTTCGCCACGATCGAACATGGCTTGAATATCAAACTCATGTCCTTCCTGTGCGCCAACCTCCATGAACTGCCCAAGACCACCGCGAGTTGCACCCGCCCCACCGGAATCAGGTCTTAGCTCCTTGCGCCAGATGATGACGGGGCCCGCATGTTCTGTCGCCTCGATTGGCATGGTCATCACACCCGAAGGAAATGCTGTCGCATTCATTCCATCATGCTCAGGGCGTGCACCCGAACCACCGGAGTTGAATGTCAGCACTTCAGAACGGCGCGCATGCGCTGGCGCTGCTGCATCGGTACGCGGACGTAAGGACACTTGAAAATTGCATAAGCAACCAGCCCCCTCAGCCGGGACCAGACCGGGAACAATCTTGTCGAACGCTGCATAAACCGTATCCGGAACAAAGTGACCTACAATATGACGCAAGGCTACCGGCGCTGGATGCAAGGCATTGACGATCGTGTTTTCCGGCGCAACAATTTCAAACGGTGCCAGTGAAGCGGCATTGTTCGGAATCTCTGGCGCGATGGCTACTTTCAGGGCATAGCAGGCATAAGCCTTCGCATACACAAGCGGACAATTGATACCCTTTTTGTCGAGCCCCGATGAACCGGTAAAATCAGACACGATACGATCACCGTGAATGCTGATTTTGACTTTCAAGGTAATCGGTACATCAAAACCGTCAACGGTCATCTCACCACTGGCTTCTTTTTTGGGTAAAGCTGCAATACAGGCCAAAGTCGCTGTACGCGAGTTATCCAGGATGAAACTGGCAATGCCGTCAAGATCCTTTAACCCGAATTCTTCCATCATATCGACCAGGCGGCGATGACCAATTTCGTTACACGTCGCCAGCGCATAGACATCACCGACGAGCTGGTCCGGCTCCCGCACATTTCCACGTATGATTTTGATCAAGGTCTCATCGACCGTGCCTCGCTCGGCAAACTTCATGATCGGAATATAAAGCCCTTCTTCATAAATGCTGTGGGCGTCCGCACCAAAACCTCGACCGCCTATATCAACGATGTGTGCCGTACAAGCGAAAAACCCGACAAGCTCTTTTTTATGGAATGATGGGGTCACCATGGTTATGTCGTGCAAGTGACCGGTTCCTTCCCAGGGATCATTGGTGATGTAAATATCCCCGTCAAAAATATTGTCACGACCAATACGCCGAATAAAATGGCCCACCGCGTCCGCCATTGCATTTACATGTCCCGGTGTACCGGTTACTGCCTGAGCCAGCATGTTGCCATGCGTGTCATACACACCGGCTGACAAGTCGCCAGCTTCTCTCACAGACGTTGAGAACGCTGTTCTGACCAAGGCCTGCGCTTGCTCTTCCACCACGGAGATCAAACGATTCCACATGACCTGAAAGACAACCGTTGATTTTTCGCTAGCCATCGTGTTCATCCTTTCGCCAAAACATCGATACAACCGTCAGGTTGCCTTACTGCATCACGACTCGCAGGGACAATGATGGTGGTTTCGGTCTCCACCACGACAGCAGGCCCGGATACGCTCTGCCCCGACTGCATAAGCTCCCTGTCAATGATGGGAGCGTCCAGATAACGGGCCGATACCGGATCAAATACCTGACGCACCCCCATCGATACCGCGGGTGTTTTGTCAGCAAACGTGGCAACCCGATCGACAGCTTCCGGCGGTGTCGTTGCATTGACCGACCAAACGGTTATTTCGATGTCCATCCCGGTAACGACTCGTCCAAAAAGTTTCGTGTAATCCTCCTCGAATCGCGCGAGAAAGGTATCAGCACTGGGATTCATGGCTTGCGACTCGGTCAACTCAATGGGAATTTCCCATCCCTGCCCAGAGTAACGCATATACACTTTGAATTCCGCATAAATGTCGCTTTTTTCATCACAGCTGCGTACAAAGGCGGTGGCTTCCTGTTTCAATTCGCTGAGCAAGTCCTTTATGCGGACACCATCAAAATCACTGAGCTTCATGTAAACGGAGCGATTGGCTTCGAAACTGAAAGGCGCTCGCAAGAACCCGATTGCCGATCCGACACCGGCTCCCGGCGGAACTATCAATCGATCAATACCGAGCTTCTCGCATAGTCGGCCTGAATGTAAGGGTGCAGCGCCACCGAAGGCAATCATGGTGTATTGCGACAGATCCTCGCCATTTTCGACTGCATGTACACGCGCTGCATTGGCCATGTTTTCATCGACAACCTCGGCAATGCCGAAAGCAGCCTCGACAGGATCCATATCCAGAGTGTCCCCAACCTGCGCCTGCAAAGCGGATCTGGATTTGTCCGGGTACAGCGTAATGGAACCACCTGCAAATTTATCCGCATCCAGTTTGCCCAGGACCAGATCGGCATCGGTTACCGCAGGACGTTCACCGCCGCGGCCGTAACACGACGGTCCAGGTTCGGAACCGGCGCTTTCCGGACCTACCCGAATTTGACGCATCGAATCCACATGCGCAAGCGATCCACCACCGGCACCAATCTCCACCATGTCGATCACCGGTATGGAAATAGGCATGCCAGAGCCTTTTTTAAAACGATAGGTTCGCGCTACTTCAAATACCCGAGACGTCTTGGGTGTTTGATTTTTGATCAGGCAGATCTTTGCCGTGGTGCCGCCCATGTCAAAAGACAATACTTTGTTCAAGCCATAGCGCGCAGCGATATTGGCCGCAAATACGGCCCCACCGGCCGGCCCGGATTCCACCAGGCGAACCGGGAAGTCTGCTGCGTTCTCGACCGAGATGATGCCGCCGCCCGAATGCATCAGAAAGATACGACAGTTGACGCCTTCGTCGGTGAGGCGGGCCTCGAGGCGGCCAAGATAGGATGCCATCAGTGGCTTGATGTAGGCATTCGCTACCACGGTATTGAAACGCTCATACTCACGCATCTGCGGTGACACTTCTGATGAAATCGAAATGGCCACATCGGGCAGTTTCTCGTGTAGAACGTCACGCACCAATTGCTCGTGTGCAGAATTCAGATACGAGTGAATCAGGCCAACCGCAACAGACTCGAATCCAGCCGTTGCAATTTGCGCAACGACGGCCTCGACATCTGAACGCTTAAGAGGTATCAGCACATCACCATTGGCATCGACCCGCTCATCGACGGTGAACCTCATCTGTCGTGGCAACAAGGGTTCAGGCAGGTTCAGATTCAAGTCATATTGTTCAAAACGGCTTTCAGTGCGCATCTCGATGACATCACGAAATCCGTTTGTCGTAATCAGCGCTGTCTTTGCGCCACGTCGCTCAATCAAGGCATTGGTCGCGAGGGTCGTCCCATGAATAATCTGACCGATTTCCCGAGGCTTGATATCAGCTTTTTTACAGACTTGATGCAAACCATCAATGATGGCGATTTCCGGTGCCGCATAGGTGGTCAAAACCTTGGTTGAAAACGTCTCACCAGGCTTCTCGAGCACGACATCAGTAAAGGTGCCACCAATATCGACACCCAACCGGTAAAGACTATTCTTCATTCTTATCCTGTATCGCTGTCATAGGCGCTTTTCGACAGCGCACCTACCTGCCGCCGAACCATCACCCAAAAGGGGGCAAGAAATCAAATAGTTTATCGTGCTATGGGTGATAGATATTTCTTATTGTCGATTCCGTTTTGCAATCTCTGTGGCCAGTCTTGCTGCGCTGACGACGTAGTTAGGCACTTTTGACTCATCGTAACGGGCAAAAAAATCGAGCGGCGATGGCGTCCAGCCACAATCGACTGGCACGAGTTCACCGCTAGAGATTTGCTCTGTGATCAACTGGTCAGGCAACAAGGCGACGCCCATTCCATCAATCGCCATCGGAACGCAGCTGTTCAGACTGCTTGAATGAATGATCTGGTTCTCGGGCAGGGAATTCTCGCGGCAAAACGCATGCAACTCGCGACCGGCCGAGGTATGTCGAGCATGGGTAAGAATCGGATAAGTGAAAACGAGATCGGGTGTGGGTTGTGTTCCAAGTGTTGCAGCGATGGCCTGATTGACCACCCACTGATAGTGATAGCCGCCAAGCGACAAATCAGCCTGAATGTTAGATGCTGATTGACCTGTGTGCAGCGCGAGGTCCAACTCATCCGCTACCAGCAAACGCTCGATCTCGGTCGACAGATCTATCTGTAACTCGACACTGATGGACGGATACTCCTGTCTGAACGCCCGCAGAAATTCATGCAGCCAGGTACAAGCAATGAGTTCGGTAACGCCAAGTTTGAGTCGATCTTCGATCAGATCCTTACGTGCAGCCACCTCGAGAAAGCCTTCTGTTGCACGCAATACCAGACGGGCTTGCGCCAGCAGCTCGATACCTTTTTCCGTTAGCCGAATCGAGCCAGAGTCACGGTGCATCAACACCTGATCCAACGCCCCCTCAAGCGTGGAAATTCGATTGGAGACATTGGGTTGCGTTGTATTCAGCGCAACCGCAGCACGACGAAATGAACCAGTATCGACAACACTGACAAAGGCTTCCAATTGCTTCAATGTCAACTGGCTTTTTATCATTAGCCCAACTATCAAGAAATACGTCTGATAGTACACCTACCGATGAGATTGAGACAATCCACGTTAATGATGCGACAGGTGAGAATTAATCACACCTGTCACCGCTTCTTCAACGAGCTATGGATTGTCTGCAGGGAAAGTCGCGACAGAGATCTCGTCTGACATTACCGATTGACCGCTCTCGTTCATGCCAACCACCCTGTAGACAAAATCCGACCCACTGGAAAGGTTTTCAATATAAAAGCTGCTGCCATCTGTCTGACCGATGAGCACACCTTCCTGATAAATATCAAACTGATAATTACCGTCGCCCAGCGAATCGGTATTCCAGAAGAGCTCGATCGCACTTTGAGAATAAACCTCGCCAGTCAAAGGCAATCCGGCGGTGCTTGAGCTGCCGCCCGCACCGCGGGTAGTCACGCTGATCGACGCTTCCGCCAGAACGTTTTCGGCACTATCGATTGCCGTAACGGTGTATCGATACTCAGTGCCCGGCTGCAGGCGATCGTCGAAGAAGCTCGAACCATCGCCTACCGTCAGCAGCGAACCATCGCGTCGCACCTCATATGAACTACCTGCAGCAGTCCGCGTCCAGAATAGCTCCAACGCCGTACCCGAATATACCTCGGCGGAAAGCTCACCTGATAAGAAAGCCGTCGCGTCTGCGCTTCCGTCTGCACTTCCGTCGCCAGATTCAACCTGAACCGTTGCCGACCGACCCCATGACTGCCACGTTCCGGTACCGGTTGCCACGACGAAGTATTGACCCGGACCCGGTGCATCCCAGGAATTGGAAGCCACTGGAACCGTTTCGATCCACTCACCATTACCACGATGAATATTAATGGATACCGCATCCACGTCGTTCCACGTCAAGGTGTCGCCAACCACGCTGACTATCGGCGCTTCTACCTGTGCGACAGGCGTTGTTGCCGGTTCCGGTGTGGGCGCAGGTGTTGGAGCAGGAGCGGGTTCAGGTGTCGGCTCTGGAGCTGGAGCTGGCGCTGGAATGGGCTCAGGTGTCGGAACCGGAACTGGAACGGGCTCAGGTATCGTTGCCGAGGAGCCGCCTTCGGACATCGGCGACTGAGGCAAGCGATCAAAGCGCGACTCTGAAAAATCAACATCCTGGTACGCGTACAAGGCGATTCGATCGATCGCATGACTGTTTGAGCGACCGGATATCTGCAAGGTATGTTCACCTGCTGGAAAAAATTGACGAATAGGCCTGCCGACAAAGTCAACGGTGAACGATCCCCAGAACCAACGGCCGGTCTGGTTCATGAATACCTTGGTCCACCCATTGAGCGCTTGTTCGCCGGAGACATTTTGCCCAGTCTGGAATCGAACCCAACTGTCATTATGTTCACTGGCAGAATCACCCAAACCAATCCGAGATCGCCAGATCAATTGATAGTTACCTGCTTCCTCTATGCGAAAACGATAAGTGAGTGTTCCTCGCCCTGCTGTGCTGACATTAAAAGAATCGCTCCCGGTCCAGATATGGTAGCCACTACCCGAAAATCCGCCAAATGAGGTTTGTGTTCGCCAGTCTCCGGTTGCAGTGATTGACTCGGCTTCCATCATCACAATGCCGTTTTGCGCAACAAAGGTTGCGGCTTGCACCGGAGCTACCGACATCGCGAAAACAGACAATGCGCACGAAATCAACGCCTTAAACTTTACCATTAAGATTGAACTCGAAGAGTTGAGCTGGATGAACCAGCAGGTTGAAAGGTGGACTTCACAAGAAGCGCCAGAATACTAACGCCAAGTACGTATCAGCTCTATTCAATCTTGATTAACGTTTGCTTAGATTTATATTCCTATACTCTTGGTCAACTATCGACGTATTGTTTGTCAAATTCTGACGCTTTGTATAAACTATCGTCATTCACACGATAAGCCGATGCTGGATTCGGCATTATCGTTATCAATAACACCGCCGATCAAACCTCCCAACGATGGCTTACCCCACGGCTGAAACCCGAACACTGACACGCAAGGAACGCGTGGTCGCGGAACGGCATAACCTGTTCCTGAGCATTGCTCGCCAGATGATGCACGAGGAGGGCTTTCACCAACTCAGTATGGATCGGGTCGCCGATAATGCCGAGTATTCAAAAGGCACGATCTATCAGCATTTCCCCAATAAGGAGGAAATGCTGATTCAGCTTTGCAACCGATCAATGAATTCGCTCCGGGCTCTTGGCCAACGGGCAGTCGATTATCCGGGGAATCACCGCGAACGCTGCCTGGCCTTCCAGTTTGCACACGATATCTGGCAAAGGCTCGAACCCGAAGATGTTTGCATGATGCACAACTTGCACACCGATGGCTTGATGGACAAGGTCAGTGCAAAAAGTCGAGAAATTCACGACCAATTGGAACAGACCATCATAGATCAGGTTGCCAGCATTGTTCAGGATGCCAAAGATGCGCGAGATCTTCCCAACAGTTCTCTCAACGCGGCGGAATATGTCTTTGGACTATGGTCACTTTGCCATGGTGGACAGCTACTGCGCACCTACAATCTGCCTTTGGACAGTTTTGGTATTCGCGATCCGGGCAGGACAATTACAGTCATTGCGCAAGCCGCACTCAACGGTTTCGGCTGGCAACCACTGATGAACGAAGCACAGACTGACGAGCTACTGACAAAACTCAGAACGGATTATTTTCGTGCCGAGGTGGAAAAGATAAAAACGTTTGAATTAAATGAACTATCTGCCAACGCAGAAAGAGAAGAAGCAACAGCTAAGCAGTAACAAGTCTCTACTTCAATACAACAATCAAAATAACGATGACTGGACGTAAGTATGATTGAAAGATACGCAGCATGGGTAGTCAGAAATAAATGGTTGGTATTGATAACCTCTTTTCTCTTTACCGTAGCATTGGCATCAGGAGGAAGATTCCTCAGTTTTACCAATGACTATCGAGTGTTTTTCAGCAAGGAAAATCCACAACTCATTGCTTTTGAAGAAACGCAGGATGCCTACACTAAATCGGACAACGTCCTGATCATGATAGAACCCAAGGATGGTGATGTCTTTACGCCTGCAACGCTTGCAGCCATTATGGATCTGACGGAGAGAGCCTGGCAGGTACCAAACTCGATCCGGGTAGATTCTCTGACCAACTACCAGCACATGATCGCCGAGGAAGATGATCTGATGGTGAGCGATCTGGTCGAGGATCTGGATGCTGTGACCAGCGACGATCTAGAGCGCTTCCGCACCGCCGCTTTGGATCAACCAACACTGGTGAAAAAACTATTGTCTCCTGACTCTCGGGCCACGGGTGTCAATATCACGATGGAGATGCCTGAGGAACTCAATGAAGCCGAGCTTGCTGAATTAACGCCCGAAGAACGCGCCGCCCATAATCCAATGAAAGAGCTTGAGGAGACGGTAGCTTTCACGCGTTCGATGATCACCGACATTCAGGCAGATTATCCAGATATCACATTCACAACCTCTGGGCTTGTCATGATGAATCAGGCGTTCAGCGAAGCCAGCATCAAGGACATGTCGACCATCATCCCACTGGCTTTTGGCGTCATCATTGTCGGCATACTGATATTGATAGCCAGTCCGATAGCGATGCTCGGGACGGTGTTGGTCGTGATGATGTCGATCATGGCAGCAATGGGGACAGCAGGATTGTTGGGTATCAAACTGACCCCACCATCCGCTTCGGCTCCAACTCTGATACTCACGTTGGCAGTTGCCGATTGCGTACATTTTCTGGTCACCTTCTATCACAACCTACGGCGTGGCATGGAAAAGCAAGCGGCTGTAATTGAAAGCCTGAGAATCAATTTCACGCCGATTTTTCTGACGTCCGTGACCACGGCGATCGGCTTCCTGAGCATGAATTTCAGCGACGCACCACCATTCCGCGATCTGGGCAACATCACCGCCATTGGCGTCATCTTCGCTTTCTTTCTTGCGGTGACATTCCTGCCCGCGTTTGCCGCCATCATGCCTGCCAGAGCAAAGGTACGTGACGCGAAGAAGAGCACCGTCATGGATGGCTTTGCCAATTTTGTGATCAAGCAAAGACGCCCACTGTTCTGGTCAATGGGCGTGATGATGCTCGGTCTCGCCTTGTTGACACCGAAAAATGATCTGAACGATATATTCGTTCACTATTTCGATCGATCAGTCCCCTTTCGCGTTGCAACTGATGAAGTCACCGAAAAGCTCTCAGGCCTTTATCTGATCGATTTTTCACTCGATTCGAAGGAAGAAGGTGGTGTCAGCAAACCTGAATTTCTGCGCGAAGTGGAGAAATTTGAAAACTACCTGACAGCGCTGCCGGAAGTGCAGCATGTCGCCGCGATCACGGAAACCATGCGCCGATTGAACCGAAGTATGCATGGCGATGACGACAACTTCTACGTACTGCCAGAGAGTCGAGAACTTTCAGCGCAATATCTTTTGCTGTACGAAATGTCCTTGCCCTATGGTCTTGATTTAAACAATCAGATCAACTTTGACAAGTCCACCACTCGCTTGACCGCCACGTTGGAGACCGTCTCGACCAAGGACATGCTACGAATAGAACGCGAAGCCTTTGAGTGGATGGAAGCCAATACACCTTCCATTGCATCATTGGCCACGGGTCCGACAGTCATGTTCTCGCATATTGGTATGCGTAACATTATCAGCATGCTATCGGGCACTGCTATCGCATTGGTGTTGATTTCACTCATTCTCGTCGTCGCGCTTCGCTCGATTAAATTCGGCGTGTTGAGCTTGATCCCAAATCTTGCACCTGCGTTGATGGCCTTTGGCGCCTGGGGCATTCTGGTGGGGGAAGTCGGCCTCGCGGTTTCCGTCGTCGTCGCAATGACTCTCGGTATTGTCGTGGATGACACCATTCACTTTCTGAGCAAATACCTCAGAGCGCGCAAGGAGCGAGGCATGAATGCCGAAGATGCCATTCGATATGCATTCAATACCGTTGGCGTAGCACTGACTGTAACAACGGTTGTTCTCGTCGCAGGCTTTCTCGTCATTGCGCAGTCAAACTTCAAGGTCAACGCCGAGATGGGACTCCTTACTGCCATTACGATTGCGATCGCCTTGATCGTGGACTTTCTGTTTCTACCAGCCTTGTTGCTGCTGGTAGACAAAGACAAAAAAACTGAACAATCACCGCCTGCAGCTTTCGCGTCAACAAATGCGACACCACAAAGTGCCTGAGCCATCGCATGGGCGATACACGGGCACTACAAGAATCAAAACTAATCAAAGAAGCCGCTACTCACAAATTCGATCAACCAACATTCAAGAGAAAATCATGAAAGCCACACTGCGTTCACTTTCATCAACATTGTTTTTGCCGATTGTTCTTCTGGCCTTGTCAGCAACCGTTGCCAACGCCCAAACCCCGGAAGAGCGCGGTCTGGAAATCGCTACCGCCATTCAAGAACAGGATAACGGTTTTATCGACTCGGAAGCGACGATGACCATGACACTGGTCAATCGCTCCGGCAAGAAGAGCACACGCCGCATGCGCTCTCGAATCCTCGAAGTACCCGGCGATGGTGACAAGAGCATGTCGATATTTGACGAACCCGCCGATGTCAAGGGAACTGCCAGCCTGACATACTCCCATGCTGTCAAACCAGACGAGCAATGGTTGTTTCTGCCCGCATTGAAACGCGTCAAGCGCATTTCATCCAAGAACAAATCAGGCCCTTTCATGGGTAGTGAATTCGCGTTTGAAGATATCAGCTCACAAGAAGTCGACAAATACACGTACAAATACCTTGGCGACGATGAATTCGACGGTCGTCCGGTCTACAAGGTCGAAGCCTATCCAGCGTACAAACATTCGGGATACACACGCCTGATCAATTGGGTTGACCAGGAAAGAATGGTCTCGGTCAAAGTCGAATATTTTGATCGTAAAAACTCACCACTAAAGACACTCGTCTCAAGTGATTACGAGCAATATCTTGGCAAGTTCTGGCGTCCCGGGGTCATGCAGATGGACAATGAGCAAACAGGCAAAAGCACGACACTGGAATTCTCAAACTACAAATTCAAGACCGGCCTGACCGAGAAAGATTTTTCCAGCAACGCCTTGAAGCGAGTTCGTTAATCACAATGATTCGCGTCCGTTTCTCAGCATGCCTGACATTGTCCATTGCGATGGGCACCTTGGCTAGCCCCGTGTACGCGGAATCTGAATGGGAAACCCGTGGCAATGTTGCCTTGCAGCTACAGGCGTTTACCAGCGATTCCGATCATTCGGCTAATCATCGCGGTAACATTTCAGTGTCCAGCGAGGTAGAGTTTTATCGAAATGTAGGAGAATCAGGCAGCGTCACGATTACGCCATTCGCCCGCATAGATGGACAAGATGATGAACGCACACATTTCGATTTTCGCGAACTCATCTATACACACGTGGGCGATAGCTGGGAAGCCCGCGTTGGTCTGGGCAAGGTTTTCTGGGGTGTTGCCGAGTCGGTGAATTTCGTCGATGTCATCAATCAGTTCGACTCGGTTGAAAACGATGACGCATCGGCGAAGCTTGGCCAACCGATGATCAACCTCCTGCTACCACGAGACTGGGGGGATATCGATCTCTATATATTGCCGGGCTTTCGTGAACGCACTTTTGCTGGTGTTGATGGAAGGCCCAGAACACCGGTGGTAATCAACGACGATCTCGTTGAGTATGAATCGAGCAATGAGGAAAGGCATGTCGACGTTGCAGCCCGAGTCTCAACCACACTGGGGATCTGGGACGTCGGGTTCAGCGCTTTTAGCGGAACGGCTCGGGATCCTGATATACGATTCAATGCAGAACAAGGCGAATTGTTTCCTTTTTACTACCAGACAACACAGTTGGGTCTGGATATTCAGGCAACGCTCGAAAGTTGGTTGTTGAAAGCCGAGGTGGTCAATCGACAGGCGGATGCGATCGAAGATCACTTCGCACTGGTTACCGGTTTCGAGTACAGCTTTTATGACATCAGAGAATCAGGTGCTGATGTAGGCATTGTCAGTGAATGGCTTTACGATGATCGCGATGACGAAATAGGTCAGCCTTTTCAGAATGATCTGTTACTCGGGCTGCGTCTCGCATTAAATGACGAACAGTCGCTTGAAGGTTTACTCGGCGTGTTCGCCGATCTTGATGGCGGCGGTCAAATCATTTCACTCGAAGGCAGTCGTCGCTTCGGTGACAGTATCAAGGCGAGTCTGCTGATGAGGTTATGGGAAAATACCAATGACGATCCAACGTTGTCCTTGTTTTCAAACGAGGACAATATTCAGCTTGATATTGCATTCTTCTTTTGAACATGATCGGGCACCCTGGTCCCACAGCTTGACTGCCAACTTGTATGCTGGCTATCGAACCGAGGTTGCTCGTCAGGCAGGAACAGTGCTATCCCAATAAAGTGACAGAGGAACTGTAGATGCAACGATCAACCAGCGAGGAAAAGCCGGCAACACTCGCTTACGAAACACATCAGGTACTGAATCAACCACCGGAATTTTCCTGCAATTTGTATCTATCAGACAAGGCACTGAATACAGCCGTAAACCGATTCGGTGGAGACTGGGGTCAAGAAGCACTGCGTAACTATGGTCAAACGGCGCTTGAGACAATGATGTCCGATGGCATTCGAGCCAACATCAATAAACCACAGTTCAGATCTCATGATCGATTCGGCCAACGGATCAACCAGGTCGAATACGATCCTGCTTATCATCAGCTAATGACACAGGCGATAGAGGCTGGATTGCCATCGTTGCCTTGGCGTGATCCTCGCAGTGGCGCACATACAGTACGTGCGGCCCTGGTTTACCTGCACAATCAGGGTGAATGTGGCACCACCTGCCCAACTACCATGACCTTCGCCGCAGTCCCGGCCCTGCGCCACCAGCCTGACATTGCAGAACGCTGGATACCACGGGTCACTGCGCCACATTACGATGGCCGCAACATTCCCTGGTATGACAAGCCCGGGCTGACTATGGGTATGGCGATGACGGAAAAACAAGGAGGCTCTGATGTTCGGGCCAACCAGTCAATCGCGAAACCCGTCGGCAAAACTGGCGGTGGACAACTCTATCGACTGACCGGGCACAAGTGGTTCTGTTCGGCGCCGATGAGTGATGGGTTTCTGGTACTGGCGCAAACCGATGTGGGTCTTGGATGCTTCCTGATGCCACGCTGGACCGAAAGCGGTGTCCTCAATCATTTCCAGGTTCAACGCCTGAAAGACAAATTGGGTAACTGGTCAAACGCATCGAGTGAAATTGAATTTCGCGACGCTGAAGCCTGGCTGATTGGTGAAGAAGGTCGAGGGGTCAATACAATTATCGAAATGGTTTCAATGACACGCTACGACTGTATGTTGGGTTCAGCTTCATTGATGCGTCAAGCAGTTGCCCAGGCCTTGCATCACTGTGCCCATCGTGATGCCTTCGGCATGCGCCTGAATCAACACACTTTGATGCAGAATGTACTTGCAGACATGGTCGTGGAATCGGAAGCGGCCATGTGGCAAACCTTTCGTCTATCCGCTGCACTCGACAAGCCGGAGGATGAATCCGAGCAATTACTGACTCGACTTTCGACACCTGTTGGCAAATTCTGGATTTGCAAGCGAACTCCGCATCTGGTTTATGAATGCATGGAATGCCTCGGAGGCAGTGGATATGTTGAAGAATCCACTCTGCCTCGTCTGTACCGCGAATCTCCGCTCAATTCGATCTGGGAAGGCTGCGGCAATATACAGAGTCTGGATATATTGCGCGCCCTGGACAAGTCACCAGAAGCTTCTGATGTATTGTTCAACGAAATTGACCTATCGCGTGGGGCCGACAAACAACTGGATCAGTTTATTGATGCATTGAAATCGGACATACACTCACGTAACTTCACCCAGGGCGCTGCACGAAGTCTGACCTCGCGTATGGCGAGAGCCATGCAAGCATCACTGATGGTCCGAAATGCCAGTGATGCGGCAGCCAACTACTTTCTGGCAACGCGCATTCGTCAAGAACACGGGGTTTATGGTACTCACGATGCACCGGAGCTCTCCAGTCGTATTATTGATGACGGTCTCGT
>CALDSR010000054.1 GCA_937924505.1 uncultured Granulosicoccus sp.
TGGGCAGCGGCCGGGCGACCAGCAACACTCTGGTGGCGTGACGACGATGCAAGTGCGTCAGGGCCCAAGCTTGAGCGATTGATAGAGCTATCGGCGCCTGCCGGGATTCTGCTTGCTGTCATACCGTCGCGTCTACTGTCAGATCTGGTCAAGGTTCTGGACTCGGCGCCGCATGTTCAGGTGGCGCAGCACGGCTATGCCCATGTCAACCATGCCCCAAGGGGGCAAGGGCTCGGTGCCTGGGAGTTAGGTATGCATCGAGGCCTGGAGGCGGTCATGGCTGATCTTGACGCGGGTCGCGAGCGGCTCGAAACGAGTTTTGCCGAACGGTTTCTGCCAGTCGTTGTCCCGCCCTGGAATCATATCGATCCGACACTGTTGAAACCGATCGCCAGTCGCGGTTATGTCGGTGTGTCGGCTTTTGGTCCGCGTGTCAAGGCCGAGCCTGCGCCAGGACTAACCGTTGTCAACGCCCACTGCGATCCGATTCGGTGGAAGACTGGGGCCGAGTTTCGTGGTGATCAGAAAACGATTGCGCAATTGCTTGAACACTTGCAGGCTCGTCGAACCGGACAGGCTGATGTCCATGAGGCAACGGGGTATCTGACCCATCACATTGATCTCGATCCGCCGGGTTGGGAATTTAGTGCCCGTCTTGCGCGGGCAGTGCAGGACCACCCAGGCGCTGCCTGGGTAGCACCGGCCGAAGTATTCAGGATTTCCCGATGAGCAAGGCATTCGTCCGACCCGCTGCAGAGCGTGATATTGATGCGATCTGTTCCTTGTTGCACACCAAAATGAATTCCCGAATTCCAGCGGCACGCTGGCGTCAGCTCATGACCTATCAATGGTTGGCGGACAAGCCGGATTTTGGCCGAGTGGTTGAATCCGATGGCCACGTTCTCGGTTTTTGCGGCATGGTGTATGCGGATCGTCTGATTGGCGACAATGTGCATGATCGGGTCGAGGAGCGGATTGTCAGCATGAGTTCCTGGTACCTGGACAAATCTCTGCGTGGACAAGGCTTAGGTAAAAAAATGCTGGTGTCATCACTTGCCGACCCCAATCTGACCTACGCGACCTTGACCAACTCGAGAAAACCTTTGGGAATTGTGGAATCCGTTGGTTTCAAGGTGCTAGAGGATCATCGCTATGTCTGGAAGCGGGACGACGACCAGGCCCCCGTGCGCCCGGAGCCTGTGATTCTCGATGAGTTCGATGCTATTCGGACACGGGTAGAAGCGCATCAACGCAAGATAATGGATGACATGCTTGGGTTTCCAGTCAAGCCCATTCTGGTCGAGTCGGCGGATGGTCAGTCGTTGCTGTTCCTATCGATCAAGCCCAAGGGGGCGGACGTTTTGTGGTTCGACGTCATGTACGTCAGTAATCCGCAGGTGTTCGTGGACGGTGTGCAGAGTCTGATCCATCGACTCTTGCCGAACTCACCTGCAGTTCTGGCTGTCGATGGGAGATTTATCAGATCCCCGCCTGCTGACGCACGCCGAGAAACGCTGCCCGTTGCACGGTATTACTATGGCGAGCGGGTTGCCCGCAAAGACATCGATAACCTCTACAGTGAGTTGCAGTTACTCGATCTCAAGCTGGACTGAGCAAAACCTCGGTACTGAGCAAAACCTCGGTGTAGAGACGACCCGAATGGTCGTCGCCCGTCATCGCGGGCGACGTTTTGACGTTTACGAGCGGCAGGCACCAACCAGTCGATGCGTGCTGTTTGAACAAACTACTGCAAGCTTCTCTGTCTGTACGCAGGCGTATTCGCAAGACTCCTGAACGGCCTCAAGCATTTTCTGCGACTCGATGGTAAAACCCTGAAACATGAAACGTGTTTCTGACCATGGACGATCGAGCTCTGATACGTACATGCCGATTTCCAGTTGATTGCGGTGCAACCAGCGGCTTTCCGGAACGATGCGTGTGGCAACTCCAGCTTCAGGACGAATATTTTTCTTCTTGGTGGCTTTTTGCTTCAGAAACATCATGGTGTCACTCCCTTGTCGGTTAAACCGATCTTGTTTTTGTTGGCCAGTGGCTGGCTTGGGAAGTAATGTAAGCGTTAAGAATGGCCTTCGCCACCCGTTTGACAACAGTTCGCGGGCTATTTCAAGTTTTGCTGTCGAAAAGCCCTGAAATTGCCAAGTGGTCCTCGTTGCCAGGCCGTCGAATGCTTGACATCGAGCTGATGTCATCAGGAAAAACGGAAAGAAATTCCGCGATTTGCCATATTGATGACGATATCAATGGCTTAGCGGACGTCCAGGCAGAGTTTTGCACGACTTGTCCACAGTTTGTCCGGATATTGTCCGCCGGTTTATACCCGGTAGATGGAATGGTAACCACAACATCTGGTGCATAAATTGTAAAATCACCCCACATATAGTGTTTGGCGCATTGACCGGGATATTGACACAAGGCTACACTGCGCGGCCGCTGTCGATAAGCAGTGAGAACTCGTTCACACTCCAGGCAGGCAAGCGCTCGCCGTTTTGGTTGTCAGTGGCATTTTTTTCAGAGCCTACTAGGCTCAATCACAAGATATAGCGTAGTGAGCACTGCACAAGCACTATATGTGGTGGTCCCTGTTCGATTTACCTCTTTATAACTGGAGAAGCAGGATTAAATGAGCACTGTTGACGTACTGGCCCTGGATGAAGCCGATGCGAAGCACGCCCTTGGACGTTTGCCCTTGCAAGAGACGTCACTGGACATATGGGACAAGAAGTACCGTCTCAAAACCAAGGATGGCGATAGCGTTGATCACACGATCAACGATACCTTTGAACGGGTGGCACGTGCGCTGGCTGAGGTCGAGCGCACTGACAGCGATCGCAAGCATTGGTACGAGCAATTTGTCTGGGCGCTGGAACAAGGTGCGATTCCAGCGGGACGCATTACTTCCAATGCCGGTGCACTGGAGCACAAACCTGCCACCTCTACCATCAACTGCACGGTCTCGGGTACGGTCGAGGATTCCATGGATGATATTCTCGGGAAGGTCCACGAAGCTGGCCTGACGCTGAAGGCAGGCTGTGGGATCGGTTATGACTTCTCGACACTGCGCCCACATGGCGCTTATGTATCCGGGGCTGGTGCTTATACGTCAGGCCCACTCTCGTTCATGGATATCTTCGACAAGATGTGCTTTACGGTGTCCTCTGCCGGAGGCCGTCGTGGCGCACAGATGGGCACCTTTGATGTACGACATCCTGACGTGCTCGAATTCATCAAGGCCAAACGCGAAGATGGACGCCTGCGTCAATTCAACTTGTCACTTCTGATCACTGAAGATTTCATCCAGGCTGTCAAGGCCGATGAACAGTGGCAACTCGCTTTCCCGATCCGTCAGAAGGAACTCGATGAAGGTGAAATCTCGGTCGATGACCCTGATCAGGTCGTTTGGCGTGATTGGCCATCGCACAAGGGTATTGTTGTCAACGAAGAAGGGCTGGTTGCCTGCCGTATCTATCGCACCTTGCCAGCGCGTCGCCTGTGGGATCTGATCATGGCTTCCACCTATGATTTTGCTGAGCCAGGATTCATCCTGATCGACAAGGTCAACGAGATGAACAACAACTGGTTTGACGAAAGCATTCGTGCAACCAACCCCTGTGGCGAACAGCCACTTCCGCCTTATGGTGCCTGCCTGCTCGGTTCAGTCAATCTGACACGTTTTGTACTCGATCCGTTTACTGATGAAGCCCGTTTTGACTGGGAACGTTTCAACAAGACCGTCGATATCTTCACGCGCATGCTCGATAATGTTGTCGAGATCAATGGCCTGCCACTGGAGCAACAACGTCGCGAGATCCGCCGAAAACGGCGTCACGGCATGGGTTACCTGGGTCTCGGTTCGACACTGACGTTGATGGGACTGAAATACGGTAGTGATGAATCCCTGGAATTTACCGAGAAGGTCACACGTGAACTCGCCATGACGGGCTGGCGTGCTGCTTTGTCATTGGCAAGGGAAAAAGGTCCGGCACCGATCATGGATGAAACCTTCCCGGTTACCGGTGAAATGTTGCGCCACCGTCCTGAAATGAAAGATGATGGTTACAAGATTGGTGATCAGATCGCAGGTCGTGTCCTGCATGCACGCTATAGCCGCTATATGCAACGCATTGCCTCTGTCGATAAAGAGCTGGTAGATGGGCTTGCCAAACATGGCGCACGCTTCACGCATCACAGCTCTATTGCACCGACTGGCACCATTTCACTGTCGCTGGCCAATAATGCGAGTAATGGTATCGAGCCAAGCTTTGCCCATCATTATTCACGTAATGTCATTCGTGAAGGGCGCAAAACGAAGGAAAAGGTCGATGTGTTCTCGTTTGAATTGCTTGCTTATCAAGCGCTGAGAAACAAGAACGCAATGCCTTATGCGGAAGAGCCTGAAAACCAGCTACCGGATTACTTTATCTCAGCGGATGATATCCAGCCAAAGGATCATGTGTCGGTACAAGCAGCAGCACAGAAATGGATCGACTCTTCAATTTCGAAAACCGCTAATGTGCCAACAAATTTTCCGTTTGAAGAATTCAAGGATATCTATATGTACGCCTATGATCAGGGACTCAAGGGCTGTACGACGTTTCGCTTCAATCCGGAAAACTTTCAGGGTGTTCTGGTCAAGGACGTCGACCTTGAAAATACCGAATACCAATTCACATTGGATGATGGTTCTGTTGTCAGTGTGAAAGGTAATGAAGAAATAGAATACGACGGCGAGACACACACTGCCGCAAACCTGTACGACGCCTTGAAAGAAGGGTACTACGGGAAGTTTTAAGGGGCTTTGAGAACCTAAGTTGACACAATCATGAAAATTACCAAGAAAATTGTTGGCTACAGTGTCAACAAAAACGACGATGCTGATGCCCCCTCGGTGGTGGCTGCAATACCGGTTGCAAAGACGGCTGATGTCATTCAGATGCACGAGACGCTAGAGCGTCCGCAAAAGCTGATAGGTTCGACCTACAAGCTCAAAACTCCTGAGCATGTGTCGTCGCACGCCATGTACATCACCGTCAATGACATCATCCTGAATGAAGGGACTGAACACGAACTCAGGCGCCCGTTCGAGGTCTTTATCAACTCAAAAAACCTCGAGCATTATCAGTGGATTGTTGCATTGACATTGATCATGTCTGCAGTATTCCGCAAGGGGGGCGATATCACCTTCCTGGTTGATGAGCTTCGCTCTGTGTTCGACCCGCGTGGGGGGTACTGGAACAAAGGTAAATACAGCCCTTCGATCGTTGCCGAGATAGGCGATGTGATCGAACGTCACCTGATTGATATCGGCATGCTCAAAGGTGCGGAAATGGATGAGCATCAGAAGCAGCTGATTGCTGATAAAAAAGCGGAACTTGAAACCAAATCAGCTTCTGCAAACCTGGCAGGGGGCGAGGGCGCTTGTGGTAATGAAGTCGGCGAAGAATCCTGGGCAGCTAACGCAACCCTGTGTGCCAAGTGCAATAACAAGGCGGTGGTACTGCTCGATGGTTGCCAGACGTGCATGAATTGCGGCGATTCCAAATGTGGCTGAGCAAAGAGCGTCCCGAATCATGAAATGCCGCGTCTGTCACTCGTCAATGTTGCTTGATCGCTGCGAAACCGAATCCAGGGCGATGTCCTGCTGGCATCAGTGTCCAAATTGCAAAACCGTACGCATGACCAGCGAGCCCGCGTCGATTCCACGAGCGGATGACAAAGCGTATGCTAGTGACGCCGAATATCCCGGCAGCTACCACGAGTCCTATGTTTTCACATGAGTGAACTACAACTGTCGGCCAAGCTGGTCGGTGATGTGCGTGCCCTGATTCAGGAACACGATCCGGCGGCTTCCGATCCCGGTGTCGCCTCGCAATATCTCTGTGCCGTGGTAGGTTTTCTGCTCGGCCAGGAGGAAATGCCAGAGACTCAGAAAAACGAGGTTCTTGAGCAGCTTGGCGCCTTCATGAAGCACGTCGCCGATGATGTCGATAAACAACGGCAGGCATCAGCGCCCCCTCCGCCTCCCCAAGAGGCCTTTGGAATCTGGAAACCCAAATCATGAGTACAGCTACTGCCCGTCATATCCTTGTCGACTCAGAAGCAAAATGTCAGACCCTGTTGGACGAGATCAAGGCCGGCGCTGATTTCGCCGATGTCGCCAAGGCCAACAGCAGCTGCCCTTCGAGTCGTGACGGAGGCAGTCTGGGTTCGTTCGGTCGCGGTCAGATGGTCCCTGAATTTGACACCGCCTGTTTCGAAGGTCCAGTGGGTGAAGTTCAAGGTCCGATCAAGACCGACTTTGGCTATCACATTGTCGAAGTAACTGCGCGTAGTTAGTTCGCTGCTGTTGGCGGCGCAAGCACGAATGCTGTCAATTACCAATTAAACTGGGTTTGTTGAATTCTTCTGCTACTTTTCTTTAGGTGGCATTTGACGAACTCATACAACTTGGTGAACGACTGAAGCCTGCGATCCAGCTGGCGGACGACCTATGGCAGTCTGTTCTCGACGCAAGCGTTAGTAGCGGCGCGCTTGTCGGTGGCTTGATCGGTGGTGCGGCGGTGCTTGGCACCGTCCTGCTGGCCCGTCGAATCACGCGCGGCACGCGGAGTGGTACCCGGGTACAGAAAACTCTCGACGCACTGCCAGATGCGGTGGCGCTGTTCAATCCGAAAGGCCAGTTGACAGCGCTAAATCGCAAGCTGCAGAAACTGATGCCCCTGGAAATTGATTCCTCGGCCTTCCCGTACACAACGACCAGTGATCTGTATGCGCAGATATCGCCTGATAATGTCGCGATAGAACGGGCGCGTAATCGGGCGCGTGAGGCATTGAATGATCCGAATGCCACACTGAATTTTGAAGTACCGAGCTATGGGCGTCGCGCCTTGTTGGTTAAAGAGCGTATGACCGAGGCCGGTGGCGTTGCGATTTCCATTCACGGTGGCCCCTTGCACAACGGACCAGCGATGAATGATCCCTTGACGGCATTGCCAAATCGAACCAGTCTCGTCAATGCGATCGCGCAGCGCTGTAGCCGCACCCGCAATGAACTGGCGCTAATGATTGTCGATCTTCGAAGCTTTCGCCAAATCAACGATTCTTACGGTCGCGCTGCGGGGGATGAGCTGTTGAAACAGACGGCGATCTGCCTGCAACACTGCATGCCACATGATGCGTTGATTGCACGCACGGCCGGCGATGAATTTGCGGTACTGCTCGAGTCTGATCTTGATCGTCTGAATATCGAAAAACGCGTCACGCGCCTGCTGACGACGCTGCGCGCTGGTTTGAACGTCAGCAACATGAACGTTCCAGCCCGGGCCAGCGTGGGTATCGCTTACGCACCAGAGCATGGCAATACCGTGTCCATCTTGCTGAAATCGGCCGATAGTGCCTGCGCCCACGCCAAGCGGCTCGGCAACAATACCCTGGTTGTGTTCAATTCCAGCCAGCAGCAGGAGGCCAAGCGTCGTCACCAGCTGGAAGTCGGCTTACAACGTGCGGTCGAAAAAAATGAACTGTCATTGCAGTACCAGCCGCAGATCGACATCAGAAGCATGATGACCTGCGGCATGGAGGCCTTGCTTCGCTGGAAGAGCGCCGAATACGGCCGCGTGTCACCTGCGGATTTCATCCCGATTGCGGAGCAGACGGGCATCATCAATCACTTGGGGTCCTGGGTGCTGCGCCAGGCTGTGCAGGACTATCAGCGCCTTGCTCGCTACGGTATGTCACCCGCGATGATGTCGGTCAATCTGTCGAGAAAGCAGTTTGACAACGGGCGCATCGTGCATGAAATCGAAGACTTGCTGAAGGAGACAAATTTCAATCCGGAAAAATTATGTCTCGAGATCACGGAAACGGCGCTGTTCAGCGACTCATCAAAGCTTCGTGCCATTCTGCATGATCTGACCTCACTCGGGACTCGCATAGCGATCGACGACTTTGGCGTAGGTTATTCATCGTTGCTGGAACTCCGCGATTTTCCGATCAGCGAAGTGAAGATTGATCGGGCGTTTGTGTCGGATATCGCGACCAATACCAACAGTCAGAACATTGTTGAGGCGATTGTCAGTATCTCGCGCAGCATCGGCGCCGATGTGGTCGCCGAAGGGATCGAAAATCAGAAACAGTTCGATATGGTTGCTGATCTGGGTTGCGACCGTGCGCAGGGCTACTACCTATGCGAGCCGATGGCCGCGACAACGTTTCCGGATGTCGTTTTAAGCGCCTGATTTGAGCGTCACAATGCGCAGCCACACTTGGCTGCCTTAACGACTTTCTCCTTTGCCGGCCCACAGACTTATGTAAGCAATGTAATTGCTTTAGAATTCCACACGTGTTGGAATCTGGAGCAATGTGTGTCGAGTGATGAAGTGCCTAACAAGGCCGGGGTTGAACTCAAAGGTGGCATGTATACCTTCATGTCGCTCAAACTCCAGACTGACGATATGCATGAGATCGATCAGGCAATCGCTGACAAGGTCCAGCAGGCCCCGGGCTTTTTCAAAAACACACCCGTTGTCATCGATCTGACTCAGCTTGAACAGGACGAGGTCTTGCTCGACGGAAAGGCGCTCCTGGACTGCATAAAAAAGCATGCTCTTGTGCCAATCGTGGCCAGTATCAGCAATAAATCTTCACCGTTGGCAGAGTCAATCGCGATACCATTGATCGAGGCGAGCGTGAAGCGATCCGACAAGGGGGAAAAGCGCAAATCCGATGACGACAAGACTGATGTATCCGGAAAAAAAGAACCAAACCTCAATCAGGGTCTGGTTGATGAACGGACCGTAGCCCGGCAGTCTGCCGAGATCGAGTACGTTGTCAAATCGCCCATGTTGATCACTAAACCCGTGCGCTCAGGGCAGCAGATCTACGCTCGGGAAACCGATCTCATCATCATGGGCCCAGTGGGTCCGGGTGCCGAGGTCATAGCGGATAACAATATTCATATTTACGGCCCGTTACGGGGTCGGGCTTTGTGCGGAGTTTCAGGGAATTCGAAAACTCGTATTTTTTGCCAGTCGCTGGAAGCGGAATTGGTATCGGTAGCAGGGAACTACCGCATGCTGGAAACCATTCCAGCAGAACTGCGTGGCAAGCCTGCGCAGATCTGGCTGGATAATGACAGGCTCAGCATAGAGCCACTTTAGCAACAACATCTATTTCGGGAGTGGGAGCTTGACCAAGACAATCGTTGTAACCTCAGGTAAAGGCGGGGTCGGCAAGACAACCACCAGCGCCTCCATAGCTACGGGCCTGGCGAAGCGCGGCTACAAGACGGTGGTTATCGATTTTGACGTTGGCCTGCGTAATCTTGATCTGATCATGGGTTGCGAAAGGCGCGTCGTCTACGATCTTGTAAATCTGGTCAATCAGGAATCCAGCCTGCATCAGACTCTGATCAAGGACAAGCGCATAGACAATCTCTACATCCTGCCCGCGTCCCAGACGCGCGACAAGGATGCGCTGAGTATCGAAGGCATCGCACGCGTCATGCACAAGCTGAAAAAGAGCGAATTTGACTACATCATCTGTGATTCCCCGGCGGGCATCGAAAAGGGCGCAAAGATGGCCTTGTATTTTGCCGATGAGGCGGTCATTACGACCAATCCGGAAGTCTCGTCGGTACGCGACTCGGATCGAATTCTCGGTATTTTGCAAAGCGAATCCAAACGCTCGAAAATGAATGAAGATCCGGTCAAGGAGCACCTTTTGATAACACGCTACAACCCGGCTCGTGTCAAGGACGGTCAGATGCTCAGCGTGGATGATATCGTTGATCTCCTGGCTATCCCGCTACTTGGCATTATCCCGGAATCCAGTTCGGTGCTGGAATCCTCCAATGCCGGGAAGCCGGTCATCCTCGACGAAGACAGCGAAGCGGGGCAGGCGTATGCCGATGCCATCGATCGTCTGCTGGGCGAGACCAAGCCACATCGCTTTATGGATGCCAAGAAGAAAGGTATCCTGTCGCGACTCTTCGGGTAATCGCCATGGGATTCTTCAAATTTTTCCGTTCCAAGACTGAAGATACGTCGGCCCAGGTGGCCAAGGATCGTCTGCAGGTTCTGATCGCGCACGAGCGTACTGGCCGTGATGGTCCGGATTACCTGCCGATGCTGAAGCAGGACATCCTGAATGTCATCAAGAAATACGTAGCTGTCGGCGACGATGCCCTGTCCGTGCAGCTTGAAACTCAGGACGCCTGCGATGTCCTTGAGTTGAACATCACGCTGCCCGAAGAAGGGAGTGACACGAAAAAGCCCTCTGCAGAGGCAAAAAAACGTGCCGCGGAACGACGCGGTAAAGACGCGGTTACCTGAGAATTGTGATTCAAGCTGGTCATCGCATCTTGTCGTGACCAGTTTCTCAGCCCTGTAGCGCCATAAAACTGTGCCTTGTGGCGCACTATTTTTGTGGAAATGGCTGAATATTTCAGCATAAGCGATGAATTCCCTATCACCCGGGCAAGACAACGCCAGAAACTGTTGCGAAAATACCACTTGAAGCGAAAATCGCGTTATTCTTGAGTTTCTTGCTAGCCAAGTGTTGTTTTTGTTCTACACTGTAAAACGTGCAGCGCCGCTGCCTCTTGTCCTGTCTTGCATATCCGCAATTAGTTGTTGCATTATTCAGACACGCTGACTAGAGTTGATGCGCTAATCAAACATAAACAGATTTCACAGCAAATATCTGATTGGAGAAAACAACTATGAAATTCACTAAGACAGCTGTCGCGGTAGCAATCGCAGGTATTGCTTCAGCTCCCATGATTGCTTCCGCTGACACGGTATTGTCAGGTGTAGTAGAAATACA
>CALDSR010000055.1 GCA_937924505.1 uncultured Granulosicoccus sp.
CGTTTGGCTCACGGTGCGCGGATCTTCAGATTGGCCCGAGTTGGCATAGTCAACAACCAGAGGCCGGATACACGAGTGCAAACTATTCTGACCTGATAACGATGATGGTAATGTTTCCTACTTGCGAGAGGGGTCCATACAAGATGTTAGACCGACAGCGTCTGACAGTTGCAAGAATCGGTTTTTCTGATGAGCTAATTCACTGAATCGCGGAACGTAATCCTAGTTTGATTACGAATGGTTCGAAATCCTTGTCGGAAAAAAGTAGTGGTGCTTTTTCGTCGATACAATACGAAGCTATAATGGCATCGTTGGTTTTTCGTATGGTGATTCCAGCTTTACGTAGTTTTCTGAATTTCGTGGCCGCTCGAATAGCCCGTGATTGTCCCAACATTTCAACCTGATCAAATTCAAGGAGAGCCTTTCTGGCCGTATCGTAGTCTTTATCAGAACGAAATCCTTGCAATACTTCGGCTAAAATCAAGTCACCTACGGCAATATTCAGGATGCCTATAGATCGATCCAAGAAGTCGGTTTCTTCGGAAGAGTTGCCGTTAAAATAGTCAATCCATACGCTGGAATCAACAACGATCACTTATTAGATCTCATATCGTCAAGATCTCCGTCCCATCGAAGCTTTCCACGAAATTTCTTGACGCGTTGTTGATTTTTTAGTTTTACTAGTGAGGCAAGTCCGAGTTCAACGACTTCTCGCTTTGTGGAAGCTCCGGTGGCCTTCATGGCTTCTGATAGTAGTTTGTCGTCTATGTCGATATTTGTGCGCATGGGTAAAGGTCAATGTGTATAATATCGTATATTATACACATTGGGTGCCAAATGTCGAGTGCTCAGTGGTGCGGTCTAACGGAGCCTTGCAGCCGACTTTACAAAGCACCGGAACGCGGGCTCCACCCACAACCCAGTGCTTTGTAAAGTGCAGCTGAAGGCAGATGTTAGGCGTACTGAATTGCCTTTTAATTAGTGCCATGGATGTTTAAGAGCGATTTGATAGCCCTAGGGCGGTTGGAATCGAGCCTTGAGTTCGGTTCTGAGCCATAGTTTCGCACTTGACATGTGTAAATCCATGTGTGACTATTTGCACATGGCTACAAATCTCTCAATTGACCCTGAATTGCTTGAAAAAGCTCTGGAAGTAAGTGGTGAAAAAACCAAAAAAGCGGCTGTAACTCAAGCCTTGGTGGAATTTATCGCTAAGCGCGAACGCACTCGGGTCAAAGAGCTGTTTGGCCAGCTTGAGTGGGATTCAGACTATGACTATAAGAGGGAGCGCTCTCGATAGTGGCTCTTTTGGTAGATACGAGCGTTTGGTCATTAGCGATGCGGCGCGATGAGCAACCGAATTCACCTGAATTAAAAATATTGATAAAAGCATTAGATTCGGGCGAGGAAATCTATAGTACTGGAATAATATTACAAGAGCTGCTTCAAGGCTTTGCCGGAGCCAAGGCAGCAGAAGCGATTGTTGAGAAATTCTCGGCCATACCGATGCTCGTGCCTGACACAGCAGACCACGTTCAAGCTGCAGAGATTCGTAACAAGAGCCGTCGCAAGGGCATACAAATAGGAACTATTGATGCTCTCATTGCGCAATTAAGTCTTCGATACGATTTGTCGTTACTCACCACAGACAAAGACTTTAAACACATGAGCAAGGCTGTGAAGCTAACATTTGCAAAATGACCCTGCGCACTGGTATCTGCGTCGCACGCCTAACGGAGCCTTGCAGCTGACGTTTACAAAGAACCGGAACGCAGGCTCCGCCCACACCCAGTTCTTTGTAAATTGCAGCTGAAGGCAGATGTGAGGCAGCAGTCATCAACTTCTAGTGGAACTCAAATTGCAGATCCTCAATCTTTGCACTTTTTTTTGATCTTGAGGGCACGGCGTTGTAGCAACTTTTGACAGTGATTTTGTCAATACATACAATATATGTATGATTGAGTTTAGTTGGGATCCCGCGAAAGCGAAGCGGAATCAAAAAAGCCACGATGTGTCATTCGAAGAAGCAAAGTCAGTGTTCTTTGATGACTATGCGAGGCAGTTTTTCGATGATCGCACTCCGAACACGAGGATCGGTTTCTAATGCTCGGGGTAAGCAATCAGTCTCGGATACTTCTTGTCTGTCACTGCGAGCTTGAATCAAATGAGGTAATTCGAGTCCTATCGGCTAGGAAAGCTACAGCTAAAGAACGACAACTTTACGAGGGTCCAAAACCATGAGGAAAGAATACGATCTATCGAAAATGAAATCACGTCGTAATCCTTACGCATCAAAGCTAAAGCGACAGGTGACGATTCGAATGGGTGATGACGTGATCGAGTACTTCAAGGAAATGGCTGAGGAAACTGGCATACCGTACCAAACACTAATCAATCTGTATTTGCGAGATTGTGTTGCGAAAGAGCGCGAGTTAGATCTTTCCTGGCATAGTCGTGGTGCTGCCTAACGGAGCCCAACAGATGTGTGTGAGTTTGTTGGCAATGGCACACAGGTCGCTTTGTTATGACCGACTCGTTGCTCGAGCTGTGTGGCTTATTCTTGTAGTGCGGTTAAGTGCTCACCGGCTCGTTTAAGCTTTTTGGCTCTGGCGAGAACGGATCGAGCTCCGTGAGTGAGTAATATGCGTAGATAGCAATCACCGCGTTTGCAAATTTTCCCGAGAAGTCGTCGGTTTCCAGAGCTACGTTCCGAAGCTGTCAGCCAGGGCCAGTTGGCAAGCTTTCGTCCGTTGGAAAATCGGTGTGGATTTCCGACACTAGCGACCAAGGCCGTGCTAGTCATGATGCCGATGCCGGGAACTTGTTGTAGCAGGTGTACGCGCTGATCGTGCTGTGTCAGGACTTTGAGGCTGGACTCGGCTTGTTTGATCTTGGCCTCCAGTTCAGCAATTTCTGTCAATAACTCGTTGTACAGGTGGGCCAATCGCACGGGAATATCTTCCTCAGAGAGGATGGTGCGGACACGTGGTTCGACAGAGCGGGCACCCAGGGGAATGAAAAAGCCGATCTCACGTAGGCAACCGCGTAAGCCGTTGATGCGCTGCACTCGTGTTTTTTTCCAGTGCTCGCGTAGT
>CALDSR010000056.1 GCA_937924505.1 uncultured Granulosicoccus sp.
AACAAAAGCTGCTTGGGTGTCGCATTAACAGGCGGGATCGTTAATCGAATGGCCACAGGTATAATAGGATTCAATCACCAATGCAAGCTGGATTCATTATGTCAAACAGAACCATTGTGGTAACAGGGGTTGCCAACGGCATTGGTGCCCAGACAGCTCGCCTCCTCAAGAGTCAGGATTGCCGGGTTATTGGATTGGACCGACAACAGCCTGAAACACCTATCGATCAATTCATCGAAATAGATCTCATTGATGCAGAGTCAATTTCACATGCGATCGCACAAATCAACGAGCCACTTCACGGATTGTGCAATATTGCAGGTCTGCCGCCTCGAGATGGCTGGGAGTCGCGAATTCTGCAAGTCAACTTTCTTGGCACCCGAGCGTTTACCGTGCCATTGATTGAAAAGCTTTCCGAAGGCGCGTCTATCGTCAACGTCGCTTCCCGGGCTGGGAACGCCTGGGCGCAGAACATCGAACAGGTCAAGGCGCTGATGTCGCTTGCGAGCCACGAGCCAGAATCCTTGAAGGCATTCGTCGACAAACACGAGATTGATTCAACACGAGCCTACAATCTGTCCAAAGAAGCGATGATTGTTTGGTCTGTGGCACAAACCGAGGCGTTATTGAATCGTGGAGTACGCATCAATACGGTGAGCCCGGGCGCAGTCGATACCAGTATTCTCGATGATTTCACCCGAGCCTTTGGTGACAGGGTCGTTCGCAACATAAAACGCGCGGGCCGACCAGGCAAAGCGGACGAAATTGCGCAGCTGATCGGTTTTCTGCAGTCGCCAGCCAGCCAATGGATCAACGGCTCCGACATTCCGGCAGATGGCGGAATGGGTGCCTTCGCCATTTGTGACAACTTTCAACTGGCTCACTTCTCGCTAATGAATTCGACAAGGAATTGAGGGCTACTTCATTTACTTTTCGAAACATCAGACATATAGTTAATTCAGTCATAACGTATTGAATTGGTTGAGCGCTTTCGCTCTTCCGGTCACTCCTTTAGCAAGCGTCAGAGCGCAACGGTGTTATGAAACCCACAAATGTGGATCACCCGGACCATTTTCACCGGGTTGTAGATTGTCAGTGGGGCTGTCCAGCCCACACAGATGTACCGCAATATATACGTCAAATAGCCCAAGGCGATTACACCGCGGCATATCTCGAAAACCGAAAAAGCAACGTTTTTCCCGGCATCCTCGGACGGGTCTGCGACCGTCCCTGTGAACCCGCCTGCCGTCGAGGGCGTCTGGACGAAGAACCTGTCGCGATCTGCCGCCTGAAGCGCGTTGCCGCTGATCACGCCGAAGATATTCGCGACAAACTACCGCCAGCTGGCGCAGCCAACGGTAAACGTATTGCCTGTATCGGTGCTGGCACTGCATCACTCACCGTCGCCAACGATCTCTTGCCGCTTGGCTACGAAATCGTGATGTTTGAGCAACACGACAAGCCTGGTGGCTTGATGAGAACCAACATCCCATCCTTCAGACTCCCGGCTGAAGTACTTGATGACGAAATCGCCTTGATCGTTGAACGTGGCGTGGATTTGCGGCTCAACACACGTATCGATAGCCTGAAAGCGTTGCTGGAGGAAGATTTTGACGCCGTGTTTGTCGGAACCGGCGCACCGCGTGGCAAGGATCTCGAATTACCCGGCCGACATGATTCGGATCGCATCCATATCGGCATCGACTGGCTTGAGTCGGTCGCCTTTGAACACACCAAATCCATTGGCGAAAACGTGCTGATAATCGGTGTTGGCAATACCGCCATGGATTGTTGCAGAAGTTCCCTGCGTCTTGGCGGCAAGTCTGTAAAGGTCATGGCGCGCAAACCGCGTGAGTGGTTCAAGGCCAGTGCCTGGGAGCTCGAAGATGCCGAGGAAGAGAACGTCGAGATCGTCGTCAATCACTCCCCCAAGGCTTTTGTTGTCGAGAATGGAAAATTGATCGGCATGCGATTTGACAAATTGCATTATGAAACTGACGACAGTGGTGCGCTAAGCAAACCAAGCATAATCGAGGAAGTCATGATTCCTTGTGACGATGTCATCCTCGCGATCGGTCAGGACAATGCGTTTCCATGGATCGAAGCAGATAGCGGTATAGAGCTGGATCAATGGGATACACCCGTCGTCAACGAAACCTCGCATAGCAGTTCACTCGATGGCGTATTTTTCGGCGGTGACTCGGCATTTGGCCCAAAGAACATCATCTGGGCTGTCGAGCATGGTCATCGGGCTGCCATTTCGATACACAAGTATTGCCTCGGTGAGGACATCATGGATCGTCCGCAACGCGGCGTGAACCTGCTGTCAACCAAGATGGGCATCCATGAATGGAGCTACTCGAACGACTACGACAAAGTCTCGCGTCACAAAATGACGCATGTCGATCTGGTCCAGCGCTTCAAGGACATCAAGATTGAAGTTGAGTTGGGGTTCACCGCAGAACAAACAGCCCGTGAAGTCGAACGTTGTCTTAACTGCGATATCCAAACTGTTTTCGCCGAAAACCTCTGCATCGAATGTGATGCCTGTATGGATGTCTGTCCGACCTTCTGCCTGACCATCACTGATAACAATGACGAAGAAACGCTGCGCACACAATTAAGAGCGCCAGCGACAAACACATCGCAGATTCTCTACGTGTCGGACAAGCTTCCGCAAACCGGAAAAGTAATGGTCAAGGATGAAGATCTTTGCATCCATTGCGGACTTTGTGCGGAACGTTGCCCGACAGGCGCATGGGACATGCGTAAGTCCCGTATTCGCTTCCCCTATGCCACAACGCTCGACGGTGCGGATCAACGTCAGTGAGTAAAAAAATGACTGGCCAGAACAAACTCAATGATTTCGTCATCAAACTTGCCAATGTGAATGGCACCGGCTCGGCAAGCGCCAACGGACTATTGATGAAATCAATTTTCCGCATGGGCATACCGGTTACCGGCAAGAATTTTTTCCCGTCGAACATCCAGGGTCTGCCCACCTGGTACGAAATCAGGGTCAGTAAGGATGGTTACCTGTGCCGGAGCGGAAAGGTCGACCTCATGGTGGCCATGAATGCGGAAACGTACAACACCGATCTGGCAGAAGTCAGTTCCGGCGGCTTTCTCCTGTACGACTCCACCTGGCCACGGAACGATCTGAACAAACGAGACGACATCACCGTTCTTGGCATTCCGCTATCCGGCATGTGCAATGATGCCTTTGATTCTGCCAGAGCCAAGGTGCTGATGAAAAACGTCGCCTATGTTGGCGCTCTGGGCGCCCTGCTCGACATCGATATGACGGTTGTCAAGACATTGCTTGATGAAACATTTTCGTCGAAGCCACAGTTGGCAGAAGCCAATCTCCTCGCTATCCAAATGGGCTATGACTACGCAAGCGAACACTTCGAATGTCCGTTGCCACTCCGCCTGGAGACCATGGACAAGACCGATGGCCATGTCGTTGTTGACGGCAATACCACTGCAGGTCTTGGTGCGGTCTACGCAGGCGCAACTGTCGCAAGCTGGTATCCGATTACACCGTCCACATCACTGATCGATGCGTACAGCATTTTTTGCAGCCAGCTGCGCAAAGACGAGGACAGCGGAGCTAACAAATACTGTGTCATTCAGGCTGAAGATGAATTATCGGCCATCGGCATGGTTCTCGGCGCCAACTGGAATGGCGCTCGCGCGTTTACCGCAACCAGCGGTCCCGGTGTGTCATTGATGAGTGAATTTCTTGGCCTTGCCTACTATGCCGAAATACCGGCAGTTTTGTATGACGTGCAGCGCGTCAGTCCATCCACGGGCATGCCGACAAGAACGCAACAGTGCGATATCGTCGCCGCTGCGTATGCCTCACACGGTGATACCAAACATGTATTGCTGTTTCCGGCAGATCCCACTGACTGCTTTTACATGTCCCAGGCAGCCTTTGATCTTGCCGAGCGCTTGCAGACGCCGGTAATGGTTCTGAGTGATCTTGATATCGGCATGAACGACTGGATGATTCCCGAACTCGAGTGGGACAATTCCTATGTTCCGGATCGTGGCAAGGTCTATAACGCCGACGAACTAAAAGATATGGATGCGTTTTATCGCTATCTCGATGTCGATGGCGATGCGATCCCCTGGCGAACACTACCGGGCGTCGATTCAAAGGGCGCTTATTTTGTCCGCGGATCAGGGCATAACAAATACGGTGGTTACACCGAAAAATCTGACGAATACAAGGAAGTCGTTGATCGACTGCGGCGGAAATTCGATACTGCAGCAACACTGGTCCCGCCGCCAATCATTTATCAGGACAAAACAACCAGCGCCGAAAAACGCTGGGCGATCGTTTCCATCGGCAGCTGTGACGGTGCTATTCGAGAGGCACGTGATCGCCTTGAGTCAGACAAGATCGCCAATCTTGATTATCTGAGAGTTCGCGCTTTTCCGTTTCATCAGGATGTGCACGATTTCATCAAGCAATATGACCAGGTACTCGTTGTTGAACAAAACCGAGATGCACAGTTGCGCCAACTGCTGACTATCGAGCTGAACCTTGATCCGGCAAATCTGGTGCCGGTGTTGTCCTACGATGGGATGCCCGTCAGTAGCGACTTCATTGTCGATGCGGTATCACAACTCATCAGGCACGGGCAGGCTGCATGATGACCTGTCGACGCAAAGTGATCAAAACCATGGGTGGATTCGCATCATGAGCTTCATGAAAAAACCAAGTATCGCGCATCCAGGACTTCCTCGTAACAAGATTGGTCTCACCATTCGTGATTATGAAGGCGCTATGTCAACCTTGTGCGCCGGATGTGGCCATGATTCTGTGTCTTCGGCCATCATGCAATCCTATTATGAACTTGCACTCGAACCACACCGAGTCGCCAAAGTATCAGGTATCGGTTGCTCCAGTAAAACACCTACTTACTTTCTTGGCGGTGCACACGGCTTCAATTCCGTTCACGGAAGAATGCCGTCGATCGCGACCGGTGCCAACGCGGCAAACCGGGAGTTGCAATACATTGGCGTGTCAGGCGACGGAGATTCCTTATCGATCGGGCTTGGCCAGTTTGCCCATGCCATTCGCCGCAATATCAACATGATGTATATCATCGAGAACAACGGTGTCTATGGACTCACCAAAGGACAGTTTTCGGCTAGCGCCGATCTAGGCAGCACTGCCAAGCGAGGTGCTGCCAATACCTACTCACCCATCGACCCAGTACTGCTGGCAATTTCATTGGGATGTACGTTCGTGGGCCGCGGGTTCTCGGGCGACAAGCAACACCTTGTGCCGCTGATCAAAAGCGCGATCGCGCACAAGGGCTTTGCCTTGCTGGATATTATTTCACCCTGTGTCACGTTTAACGATCACGAAGGCTCAACCAAGAGCTATGCGCACACGCGTTCCCACATGCGAGAAACCGCACATGCAGATTTCACCGATCATCACGAAGAAATCCTCGCACAGGTCGACCCCGGTGAGTTCAAGAAAGTCACGATGCATGATGGCAGCCGAGTGGGTTTCAAGCGGGTCGATCAGAACTATGATCCCACCAATCGAATTGAGGCAATTTCGTACATCGAAGAACACCGAGCGCTCGGCGAAGTGGTGACCGGACTTTTGTATCTTGAAAAAAGCACCTCGGAGATGCACTCGGTTCTTGGTAGCTGCGAGCAAGCCATGGCGACAATCCCTTACGACGAACTGAACCCGGGCACCGACGCCCTCGCCCGCATCCAGAAACGCTGGCGATAGGGATTGAAAGGATAGCGCCTGCTAAAGGTCTATCAAACCATCACGGATCGATTTCGCAATTGCCTCTGACCGATTAGTGACGTTCAATCGTTTGAACGAGTTGGATAAATGGTTGTTTACCGTTCTAATCGAAATTTGAAGAATCTCTGCAACTTCCCCCGCCGTTTTACCATGTGCTGTCCATTCCAGACATTCCTTTTCCCGTCGCGTCAGCCGGATCATCGGATTCAGCTTGCTTAGTCGCCGTACGCTGTCACCTTCAATCAACGTAGGTTCAAAATACGTTCGTTTAACCAATGCCTCATCGGAATTGATACCAGGATCAATCAGCGTCGTGGCAATACGTGCAGATTCTCTGCCGATCAGTCGCAGTGGCTGCCTGATGGACGACAACTTCGGGCTGACGTAACGTCCAATTTTCAGACCGTCAAATCCAATTATCGACATGTTTTGCGGTACTTGAATTTTATTCTCGTGGCAATACTCCAGAGCGCCGATTGCCATGCCGTCGTTTTGAAAAAATGTTGCGCTGATATTTCGCGGATGATCAATAATTTCTTCAATGGCCAGCGCACCACCCAATTCGGTGAAGTCACTTTCCAGTACAAGTGGGGCGGGTACATCAGACTGCCAATTCTTTATCGTTTGTGTAAAGCCATTTGAGCGCAATTGAACCTCGGTAAGTGTTCGTGGTCCAGCAACCATGGCGAGTTCGGTATGACCATACTCAAGCAGATGTCGGGCTGCGAGTACACCACCAGCATCGCAATCAGTACTGACACATCGGTCTTCAAAACCTGCTATGCGTCGATTCATTAAAACCACGTTGGCGCAGTCACCCATCAACTCAGCTAACTCATCGTCAGTCATTTGGTCCGAGTAGATAATCCAACTGTCGAATCGCTTGCTTCTGACCAGATCCCAGGCTTCCAGTTCACCCGTCCGCAAATGCGCGTTTAGATGAACAATGGCGTTAATGCCTCTTTCCCTCAGATACAGCACCGCCCCATCAACCATCGCGCCGTAGTAGCTCGATTGCAATTCATTGATAGAGATGCCGACACATACCGATGTCAAATCGCGGCCAAGATGATCTGGCGAACGCGATGTGGTCGGCGCATCAATCACCCTGCTTGGCCCTGTTTGTTCGTAAAGTGTTGTTTCCATTGACCAGTATGATCATCAACCTGACGATGACGAATGAAAAAAACGGTTTGCAAAAAAAACATAGCCTTGGTAATGATCGAATTTCCATTGCTGCCGACAACAAAAATGTTGTCAGACTGACAGATCGATCCAGGGCGGCACCCGATTATCAGATTTATACGTGAAAGCGATTCCCAACAGATTACTAAAGGTCTCAAAATTGACGGGTTTTGTAATGCAATCGCTTTCATTCAGGTCGCTTATTAGAGCATAGCTGACGCGATCAGAATCACCCACTGGTAAAAACGGCAGGTGAAATTGGAATTCTGGCACGACAAACGATTAGCCACGATCCTAACGCCAATGGAGCCTACCTTGACGGGTATTAGCGGTGGTAGACGGCCGTAAAAAACCCAATTTGTGTAGGGAATTGTATTATCGTCAATGACCGTCAGTACCTGTACTCAACTTGATCGAATGCGATGACGCGAAAGCGGGAGCGGAAGTGATGTATTTAGATGGAAACGAGTCATGACTGAGTCCAACCCGATTCTGAACCCGGCGGGCGCCCAACTGGTCGAGGATGGTCGTTTTTCGCTCAACGAAGTACATCTGGCAAACCGCAACAGCGGAACGCTTGCCGAAATGCTGCGTCGCGACATCACGCCAACCAGCGCCCACTACTTGCTCAATCATTTCGATGTACCGCAGTACGATGATAAAGATGTTAGCGATTGGACCGTCACGGTCGACGGTGCTGTCTCATCAGCCAAACAGCTGTCGTTTGATGACATCAAGGCTCTACCACAACAGAGCATCCCGGTAACGTTGGAATGTGCGGGTAATGGACGCGCGCACATGTCCCCACGGTGGCCATCCCAGCCCTGGGGACTCGATGCCGTCGGAACGGCTCGTTGGACAGGCACTCCACTTCGCCCACTACTCGAACAATGTGGCCTTGAACATAATGCCCAGGAAGTAGTCTTTTATGGAACGGATGAAGGGGTCGCGGCAGGTGAACGCCATTTCTACGGTAGAAGCTTGCCATTAAACGACGCCTTGGCGGATAGCGTGCTGTTGGTTTGGGCGATGAATGGCGAACCCTTGCCCGCGCAGCATGGTTATCCACTTCGATTGATCGTGCCTGGCTGGTACGGTATGGCAAGTGTCAAATGGCTGAATCACATTGAAGTCATCAGCGGCAAATTCGATGGACACCAACAACGCGCTTACACACTACGCGATGCATCAGGAAAAGCACTTGAGCCTGTCAACACGATGCAAGTACGAGCCGTGATGACACCACCAGGGATACCCGAGTGGATGTCAGCTCGTCGACTGGTGGACCCGGGAACAATCAAAGTCACGGGAAAGGCCTGGTCAGGAGCCGGAGTTCCGATTGAGCGGGTGGAATTTTGTGACAACGGACACTGGGTCGAGGCCACCATGGAATCGAGCATGGGCAAGTTTGCGTGGGTTTCCTGGTCGGTTGATTGGCAAGCCACTGCAGGCCGGCATGAATTACAGTGTCGCGCTACCGATGCCGATGGCATGGCGCAACCGCTAGACCCCGACTGGAACGCACGTGGCTTTTGTAACAACGCGATTCAGCGCATTGAAGTCTGGGGCAGCTGATGCATTGCTGCTGGGCAGAAATTTTCTGGCAGATCGCATGAATTAACGCAGTTCTGGCTCGTATAATCAGGCTATGCCCAATGCTTGCCTCACGATCACCTCAGCAAGCAGATTCGATACGCAGCTTCGCCCGCACCCTGTCAGGAAACGCCTCATGCTAGATGTCGATTTCGCCCGCTCACACTTCCCGGCTTTTTCCGACCCCACACTGGACGGCTGGGCCTTTTTCGAAAATGCCGGTGGCTCCTACGCATGTGGTCAAGTCATCGACCGACTGACAGACTTTTACACACGCTGCAAAGTTCAGCCTTATGGCCCTTATCCAGCTGCGCAAAAAGGTGGCTCGATGATGGATGAATCCTATAGCCGCCTGGCCGAATACCTGAATGTGGATTCGACTGAAGTCAATTTCGGGCCATCAACCACACAAAACACCTACGTTCTGGCAAAAGCATTTCGTGAGATTTTTAACGAGGGTGACGAGATCATTGTGACCAATCAAGATCACGAAGCCAATAGCGGTGCATGGCGTCGTCTGGAACAGCTTGGAATTACCGTTCGCGAATGGTCGGTAGATCCCGAAACGGGCATGCTCGATATCGACGATCTCGACGCACTGATAAATGACAAGACGCGACTTCTCGCCTTTCCTCACTGTTCAAACATTGTGGCGCATGTGAATCCAGTGGCAACCATTTGCGCAAAGGCACGTGACGCTGGTATCACCACCGTGGTCGACGGGGTTTCTTATGCCGGTCATGGCTTACCCGATGTTGCAGCACTTGGCGCTGATATTTATCTGTTTTCTTTATACAAGACCTATGGACCGCATCAGGGATTGATGGTGATACGCAAGCCCACGCTCGATAAACTGACAAACCAGGGCCACTTCTTTAACGCAGATTACCCCCAAAAAAAACTCGTCCCTGCAGGACCTGATCATGCGCAGATTGGGGCCGCAGCCGGGATCGCCGAGTATTTTGATGCAATACACGCGCATCATTTTCCTGACCAAAATGTGAGCGCTGCCGAACGAGGTGTTGCAGTACACAATCTCTTCCAGAGTCATGAAAAACAACTTCTGCAACCGATACTTGATTATCTTGATGCACGAAATGATGTACGTGTCCTGGGTCCGGTTGATGCGGCAGTCCGCGCGCCCACGATTGCCGTCGATGTCAAAGGTGACGCCGAATCGGTAGCCCGTGCTCTGGCCAAGCAAAAGGTCATGTGCTGGAGTGGTAATTTCTACGCCTATCGATTAATCGAAGCCATGGGGCTGGAACCCGAGAACGGCGCGCTAAGGCTGTCATTCGTCCACTACACAAGTAAAAATGAAGTCGATCAGCTTCTCAAATCGCTTGATTCGGTCTTGTAGTGCGCGAGATCTGATACGATCCTGATCACACTGAAACAGACGACTATGGCTTGGCGATAGACGTCAAATTCCGAAACCGATAGCGTCCTAAGAATTCAAGCGATTTCAACATGAGCAATAAATACGCAGCACCGAAAGAATCAACCTACGACATCGTCATCGTTGGTGGCGCCATCATGGCATCATCCACCGCCTGGTTTCTATCGGATGACAAAGATTTCAACGGACGGGTACTCGTGGTTGAAATGGATCCGACCTATTCCATGTGCTCGACAGCCCACACCAATTCCTGCATGCGACAACAATTCAGCACCGAATTGAATGTTCGGGTGTCGCAATTCGCTGCCGATTTTGTAAAAAATATTCGCAGTTACATGGGCAACGATGAGCGTGTTCCCGAACTGTCCATCCAGAGCTATGGCTATATGTATCTTGCGGACAATGACGCCTTTGCCGATGTCTTGCGAGAAAATCAAAAGGTACAGCTCGCCTGTGGTGCTGCGACGCAATTGATGGATCAGAGCGAGATCAAAAAGAACTACCCCTTTTACAATGTTGAAGATATCGTCCTTGGCTCCATCAATCTTGTTGATGAAGGCTACTGGGATGGTTCAACCGTATTCGACTGGTGGCGACGAATGGC
>CALDSR010000057.1 GCA_937924505.1 uncultured Granulosicoccus sp.
AGCGAAGAGCGCTACGCCGATGGACCGACGATCCCCTACAGCTACACCGCCATCGGTCCGCGCACCAGTGCGACCGACAGTGACGGCACGTACAGCTACGTCTACGACAACCGGGATCGACTGACTCGAGAGACCAAGGCCAATGGCTGGGCACTGAGCTACGACTATGACGAGTCAGGCAACCGCACCAGTCTCACCACCGAAGTCGATGGCATTAACACCGCCGTGACCTACAGCTTCGATGCCCTGAACCGCATGGCAACGGTCACCGATGCGGATAATCGAACGACGGCCTACACGTATGACGAGAACGGTAACCAGACCAGAATTGATCAGGCGAACGGCACGACCTCGACAACAACGTTCGATGCGCTGAACCGGATCACTGACATTCTGCACACCGGCACCGCGAACGAGACGCTGCTGGGTCTGACCTATACCCTGGACCCGACAGGCCGACGGATGCAGATCGATGAGACGAGCGGCAGAACGAGTGTCTACACCTATGACGAACTGTATCGTTTGACCGGCGACACGATCACCGATCCGATCAACGGAGACCACACGGCGAGTTACAGCTATGACGCGGTGGGTAATCGCACCGGTGAGACGATCAACGGGATCTCGATGAGCTACACGGTTGATGACAACGATCGGCTGATAAACCGAGGCGCCACGAATTACACGTTTGACGACAATGGAAATACGTTGACTGAGAATGATGGCATTACGATCACGACCTCGACGTATGACAGTCGAAACAGATTGGTGGGTTCTGATGCGGGTGGGGTTGTGATTTCGATGGGGTATGACCCGGAGGGGCTCAGGATTGACAAGACCGTTGACGGTGAGGTGACCGATTATCTGGTGGATTCCAATAGAGCCTACGGGCAGGTGCTGCGAGAAATTAGCGAAACTGGTGATTTGAGTTATACCTTTGGAAATGATCTTGTGGGACTCGGCGTAGGGACGGAGAACTACATCTACAACTCAGATGCATTGGGAAGTACTCGATTGCTTTTAGATGCTTCTGGCAGTGTCGCAGATGAAGTAAGTTATGATTCCTGGGGTAACGTGCTTGCCGGCAGCGCTGTTGATAAAAATAGGTTTCTGTACACTGGCGAGCAGTTTGATGTTGAGCTAGGGAAGACCTATTTAAGGGCGAGATATTACGACTCAGGTACTGGGCGATTTTCTCAGCAGGATAGGTGGCCCGGATTAAACAGAGAACCTCTTTCGCTGAACAAGTTTGCGTACGCGAATGGTAATCCGGCCAATATGACTGATCCGAGCGGGATGTTTTCTCTTGGTTCAGCGATGGGGGCCCTTAACACGGCGAGTAATCTTGCAACGGTGGCGAGTATCACTCTGGATTCGCTAGGAATATCCGGTGGTGAGTCTATGAATGAGAATGATTCATCTGAGTCCCTTTGGGATATATTAATGGCCTACGTTATGTCAGGGGTGAATAGTAATGTAGGTACGGAAGCAGCAATAACGGGAGCGGTGTTCGCCGCATCAGTCGGTTCAACTGAGAAGCATCACACTATTCCTATATATGTGTGTGGTGCATTCAATCAGAATTACTCGAATGTGAGTGTGATAGATCATAGAGAGATCCATGCCAAGCTATATTTGTATTCAACAGCGGTTAATGTTGCCGGAAAATCGCTTGACTTGATATTTAAAAGGCCGAGATCCAGAAGTAAAAGAACTCCGATCCAAAGGCTTGCGCGAACAGTTGCTGGAAGAACGGCGATTTCTATTGGCCTTGAACGGTTTTATCGACTCGATGATTATTGGAACATTGGTTCACCGACAATTGGTTCAGTATTCACGATTGAGGCACCAAAATTTGTGAAAAAAAGATCAAATTCATCTTACGATCAAAAATGTCAAAGAAAGGGATAGTAGGGATGGCAGATCTAATTCGAGCCGCGACTCTTGAGCAGCAGAATTTACTTAGTATGCTCAAAAAATTAGGTCATTCTGAGTTGTCGAAATTAAATATTATTGATTTTGAAGAATTCGTCAAACCGGAATTTAAATCCCTAATTAGTATTTCGAGAAAATTTGGAGCAAACAAAGAGGTAAAAATCGAAGTAGTGGTTGATGGTGGCGTTGACATAAACTACCAGAGTATTTTTGACGAAGTAAATTCCGGTGAGTATTTTATTGAATCGTCCAATTTTACAGACGGGTTCGATTTATTTCCCGATGGGACGGTAGCGGTGATGCATCCGGAGAATTTTGATGATGATTAGTAGCCAAGACCGCGTCGGGTCGGACTGAAAGAAGAATCGATGGAAATTTAAGGGGGGCATATTTCCCGGCCTTCAAGGCCGAAAATCTTGAGCGCCAGCACAGGGTAATACCCCGTGCCTTCAGGTCGGGGTAGTTCATTTGGGTCTGTCTTGATCAGCTCGTAGTAGACCGATGAAAGGTGTTTCTGCCCATGCGAGACGGTCGCGAAAGTCCGAAATAGAGTGCTCAGCGACTAATTGGATTGTTCAGCCGTGTGTTAATTGAAACTGATTTGCCGGACAGGGTATCGAATTGGTCAGTTTTGTTCGCGCGATTGCCGATTTAGTCTATGCGACTACGTGGAGCTGGCACATATGGTGTATCGCGGTTTTGACAGAGGTAATACCGAAGACTTGAGCAAGCGGTGAGCGTAACTGCTGCTTCAATGCCATTTAGGCAGGCGTGACTCCTTACGCCTTATCGACGATCAAGGGCTTGTATTTTCGTCTCCTCGTGTATTCGATCGTGTCTTTCTTCCTAGAATATTTCGCCAAAAGTCTAATCGTCGGATGTAAACAAAATGAGCGCTTGAGCTACCCGACTATTCTGGACTGGCCAATGCCCCAATTCGACCTTCCGAAGAGTTCCAGGATCGATCTGCATCACGCGAGCAGCTGACTTCTGCGACAGTCCTCTGTGGAGGCGAGTAATTCTGATTCGATCGCAGATATCAGATGCGGATTGAACCGGGCAGTACCCCAGAAATTCCATGATGCCAGGGTAGTGTTGAGCTTCTGGTTCACGCCGGTTTTTCTCCCAACCCATTAATGACTCTGGGCAAACTCCAAGTCCCAAAGCAACTTCTTTTTGTTCTAGGGAGCGATCAAGTCGCGCAGCTAGTAGGTGATCACCCAACGATGAAATATGTTGCGGATAGCCTCTAGGCTTCCGTAAGGCGTTGAATTTACAGGGTTGCAACAAGGCAACACAACTATGTCTGTGGAGATACTCGGGTGATCGAAATCGTGAGTGTTTTTATAACGACTTATCGAGATGGCTGTCGCTAATTAGAGGCGCTGTCTCTTTATGGATTAATAAAGAATTTACATTTACTCACGCATAACTTCTATACGTCGACGACTAACCTGTGAGAATGTATAGGTATTACGGGTACGAATGAGTCTCAAGAACGAGTCTCGCAACATGTCTAGTCGAGATCGCATCATGAAGATTGGTCGCTTTGCACACAAGCAATTGTTTTCTCTCTGCTTTCTATCAGTCTGGCAGCAGATTCGCGAAAAGTCTGACCGTTTCTTTCATTGACGCGAGGGCTGAGGTCGCGGCGTCGGCGCCCAAAATGAATCTGCTAACTCAGGCAATTATGTATCTAATCTGTGAGTTGCCCGTGGTCAAGTCATGTATATCCCTGAGTCAAAAGCGGCTGTTTAGGCGCAGCTGAATCGAAAACCGATAAGAGCTGGATTGAAAATTGTGAAAACTATAAAAGCGTTAACCTGGATGTTCGGCGTTCTGTTTGTCGGCTCAGCTTCTGCACAGCAGATGTGTGGAGCAACTCAAGTGGGTTCATTCTGGGATGATGATGTATTGAATTTTAGTGACATTGAAGCATGCGATGGTCAATCGTATAAGACCACACGTAACGGGCTCGGGATCGAGCGATATTGCGTGACGGAAACTGGGCCGAATGGTCAGGTTGGTTGTCCTATTTTTCCTGACTCATTCCGGGTTGGCATTACTTATGTGTTTGGCACTGGAAGAACTGAATTGAACTGTATTTATGATCGAACACTGGATAGCCCGTGTGCGGTCGGTGAGTTTCAAGGGAACGAATGTATAATTGACAATACATTTGCTTGCCGAAAATCTATCGAAGAATGTACGCTAGTCGGAAACCCAATAGACTATAAGTACGGTGTAAAGCACGAGAGCAAACTAGATTATTCGAGTGGTGGTGAGTTTCCGCTTACCATATTGCGTCGCTACAGAAGTGATGCAAGTTTAACTGAGGCGTGGAAGTTCAATTTCTCAGGCGTAGACGATAGGGAGTTGTTCTTTCCAGGAGACGGAGAGCCCGGTACAGTTATAGCAGTAAAGAGCGCTGACGGATCGGTGGAAGTGTTTGAGTCATTTACGTCTGACTCAGACGTCGTTGCCACGTTCGAGCCGATTACGAATGGGTGGCGCTATATAAGTGCAAATGATCAGGTGCAGGAGTTCGATTTGCTCGGCCGCCTCGTGTACATCGAAAATATCGAAGGTCAATCTATAAGCTACGTTTATGATGAGCTTTCAGTCAGTGTCACTGATGACTTTGGCAGGTCACTGGTCGTAACGAATAATATTCTGGGTCAACCCGTCGCTGTCCGTCTCCCGAACGGGCAATCAATAACCTATTCCTATTCCTCCGCTGGGCTACTCGAGTTTGTGAATTATCCGGATGGCAGCTCATTACAATACCACTACGACGAAAATCGGTTATCTGGAATAACGGACGAGAGAGGCGTTCGATATGCAAATTTTGCCTATGATTCTTCTGGAAAAGCTGTTTTAACTGAGCATATAGGCGGTGTCGGTCAGTACACCTTTTCGTATGATCAATCAGTCAGTACGGTGACGAATCCACTAGGGAAAGTTACCGAACACGAATTCATTGAGATTCAAGGAGCACCAAAGAGAAGTCGAACTGGGAGGCTTGCGAGTGAGCATTGTGGAGCGTCCGCATCATCTTACGATTACGATGGAAGAGGATTTGTAGCAAGTGAAATCGACTGGCAGGGTAACAGGCGTGAATACCTGCGGGACAGTCGAGGATTGTCTACACAGACGATCTTCGCAGAGGGTACCCCGGAACAGCAAGTACTATCAACGCAGTGGCATGGCCAGTATCGCATTCCAGAAGTTATTACCGAACCAGGCAGGCAAACAACGTACACATTCACGCCGTACGAGAATCCAAACTACACCAAGAAAACAGTAAGTGATCTCAATACGGGGGAATTCAGAGAATGGTCGTATACCTACAACGACTTTGGTCAATTGACGTTCGTCGATGGTCCGCGCGACGATGTCACAGATCAAACATCGATTGCTTACTATGACTGTGATTTTGGTGCCGAATGTGGGCAGGTGCAATCTGTGACAAATGGGCTTGGCCATACCGTTACGTATGATAGTTACGATGAGCACGGCTATCCGACGCAATTCACTGATGCGAACGGTATCGTAACGACAATGACCTATGATCTTCGGCAAAGATTGGCATCGACTGCAATAGACGGTTTCACAACTATCATTGACTACGACCCAACCGGAGAAGTAAGTCGAGTCACACAGCCTGATGGCACCTACCTGGCGTTTGTCAGGGACGATGCCAATAGACTAATCGGCACGTCGGATGGTCAAGGTAATCGTATCGAATGGACGTTAGACAACGCGGGGAATCGAGTTGCGGAGCGGTTTGTCGATCCGGCCGGACAAATACGCAAAAGCCTACAGTATCAGTACGATGAGCTGAGCCGAATGCGCGGCATGGTCTATGCGCATGGTGGCGTCTATAGCTACGAGTTTGATGCCAATGGCAATCAAATTAAGCAGGTAGATCCAAGTAGTCGAGAAAGCCGTGCACAGTTTGATGCGCTTGATCGGATTATTAAGGACATTGACGCAATATCAGGCGAGACAACGTATAGCTACGACGCTCGCGACAATTTAATCAGCGTGACTGATCCTGAAGGGATAGTTACTGCCTACCAATACAGCGGTTTCGATGAACTACAGTTAGAAAACAGTGCAGATTCCGGTACGACGAATTTTGTGTACGACAAGGCCGGTAATATTCAACAGAAAACTGATGCACGTGGTGTGACCGCTACATTTGAATACGATGCGCTTAACCGACTGACGAGTATTGCGTACCCGGATAGTAGTGAGAATGTTAGCTATGAATACGATCAAGGGATAAATGGTGTAGGTCGGTTGACACGTATCAGCGATGTCAGTGGGTCCACTGAGTATGCGTACGATGGAAGAGGGAATATCACGCAGGTGATTCAAATCGTAAGTGGTCAGACGTATACGTTGAGTTACCGCTACAACGGAGCAAATCGTCTCACGGGCATGACGTATCCTGATGGGCGGGATGTGAGCATTACCTATGATAGTAGCGGCCGTGTGTTGGCAATGTCTGGTGTCAGTGATGCGGAATCTGAGGTATTGGCAACAGATATTGAACGACTTCCCTTTGGTCCAATTGTATCAATGACGATGGGTAACGGGATTGAGCGTACTCGGACTTATGACCAAGACTATCGAGTGACCAACCTTGAGGACGGTTCAATACTTTCTCGGAATTACGGGTACAGCCCAGTAAACAATATTATTGCGATAACCGACGGTGTTACGCCTGCAGCCAGTCAGTTTTTCGATTATGACAATCTTGATCGGTTAACGTTTGCTACCGGCGACTATGGCGAGCAGACCTTCACCTATGACGGTGTAGGAAACCGTCTGTCGCTGTTGGATGAAGCATCGGGTGGAAGTAACGCAAGTGCCTATGTGTATGAACCTGCCAGTCATCGCCTGAGCAGTATAGTTGGGGGGCGCATTTTTACTTATGATGCTGCAGGTAATTCGTTGAACAACGGAGAGGCTACGTTTACGTACAGTGATCGCAACCGAATGAATAGCGTCTTGGTGGACGGTGTGACGACTACCTACCTTCATAACGCATTGGGCCAACGAGTCAGCAAGGCTCGGGGCGATGTGGTCACCCACTATATCTATGATCTCGGTGGTCGATTGATTGCGGAAGCAGATGGTAGTAGCGGTTTGGTGCAGGTGGCGTATGCCTATCTTGACGGTGAGCCTTTGGTGATGTGGCGTGATGATTCGGCTGAACCGACAACACCTGGAGTCGTGATACCGACGAACCCGATTGACACAGTTTCAACAAGTGGCCCAAGTTTTATGTGGGACGCGGATCCAACTGCAGACGAATATCAGGTCATTGTGCATGACCGATTCCTCAACGAACGCGTATTGAACGAGCGTTATTTCGCCTCAGACGTGTGTGTGAATGATGTGTGTACGATCACGCCAGACGTCGCATTGAATTTCAGTGTCAATCATTTCTGGCGCATCCGCGGCCGAAATGCACAAGGCTGGGGCGAGTGGACCGATCCGATCCGGTTTGATTATCTGGATGATATTCCAGATCCAGTTACACCAAATGCGCCGATCAGTTCGACAGATTTGGCATCACCTGTATTCGAGTGGCAGGATGTCGGCAACGCGCTTGAGTATCAGGTACTGATCTACGATCGTTTTTTGCAGACGCAAGTATTCAATGATCGTGTGAACTCTGTAGATGTGTGTAGCGCGAGCACGTGTACCCTGATTCCACAAGGCGTCACTCTAAACTACAGTCCAAATCACTTCTGGCGAGTCCGCGCGAGAAACTCCGGTGGTTGGAGTCAGTGGACGGATCCAATTCGGTTTGATTATGTTGATGCTATACCCGAACCCATATCCTCAGTTTCTCCGATTGGAGACATTACGACGTCAGAGCCCAGCTACGTGTGGCAAGACGTTGGTAATGCCATTGAGTACCAGGTGCTAATCCACGATCGGTTCCTGCGGGAGACCGTCTTTAATGAACGACTATTAGCGTCCGAGGTCTGCAGTGCAGGTAACTGTTCGAACACGCCGCAGGGCATTGCTCTCAATTTCAGCGCCAATCATTTTTGGCGTATTCGGGCAAGAAATTCAGGCGGGTGGAATGAGTGGAGTGATCCGATCCGTTTCAACTATCTCGATATCCCTCCAGCAGCTCCAGCGGCAATTGGACCGACCGGCACGCTCACTACTGCAAATCCTATGTACGAGTGGACACCGGAAGATAATGCTCTGGAGTATCAACTGATCATTCGCGATCAAGTCTTACAGACAATTATCTACAACGAACGACATGTAGGTTCAGAGGTGTGTAGTGAGACGGTGTGCGGTGTAACGCCGACCACTGCGACGCTATCAGATGGAAACAATCACTTCTGGAGAGTGCGGGGAATGAACTCTGGTGGTTGGGGTGAATGGATGTCTGTACAGAGGTTCAATGTTGACACAGGAGGTCGGTGAAATGGGGCGATTAACTAAAGGGCTAGCGCTCGCAGTAGCTTTGCCATTTGCTGCTGTGCCTTTTCAATCTCTTAAGGCTGCAACGTACTTCTATCATAACGACCACCTGGGTACACCGCAGGTGCTCACTGATCAGAATCAGCAAGTGGTGTGGCAGGGCAGTCAAGAGCCGTTCGGCGAAAATACCCCTTCGACGAGTTTAGTAAATCAGAACATACGATTTCCTGGTCAGTATTTTGATGAGGAAACTGGGATGCATTACAACTACTTCAGGACTTATGACACGACCTTGGGGCGATTTAGTCAAAGTGATCCCATTGGCTTGCAAGGGGGATTAAATAGGTTTATTTACGGCAACAACGATGCGATTTCAAGAAATGATCCTCTTGGCTTGTTTGATGTAGGCGGAAATCAAATCGAAATCGGGGATAGAAGTGGATACAGGTTTAAAGTAACGTTTTACGATAAAGCGGCATCTAGATTTGCACGAGATTACGGCAGGTTAAAATTTCAAAGAATTGATGCATTGGCTTTTTTGTTTAAGTCGTTCAGCAATAAAACTGGGGTAAGTGATCTTCCTAAATCTGATAGAGGGGTTTGTGATGTCTTTGACGTAAAAGCCAGGGAGGTCTTTGAAGAAATGTTTGGTAACAGCGACACTCGGGTAGATTCGAGCCAGTTGCTAGAATTTATTCTAAAGTTGGAGACAATGGAAGATTACCCAAGTACTTCGTATCCTGAAGCTGCTGATTTCGTGCGAAAGGCGGAAGATAGGGCCTTTCCGAGTCCAAGATCTATAGCGAGAGGACTATGATGTCAGATATCAGGCGTTGTGGTTTATATCAACCGCTGTTTTTGATAGGACTTTTTTTAATAGTTGTATCTTGGACGTTAGTTGGGTTGTTAAGTGGTCGCGGCATAGAGTCATTTGCCGAATCGGTTTTTGGGTTTTTATTTGCTGTTTTTTCATCTCTAACCGTTTTCGCATTCTGGAAATTCTATCGTGGCGATGGTCGCATACTATTAGTTTTTAGCTATTTAATTTGTTTGTTTATATTTCCATTAGCTTGGATAGTTGTTTTTAAAACTACTACATACTTTTATGCCTTGATAGTTACAAATTGTTGTCGAGATAGTGAAATCTTGAACGTTGAAATTTGGGGCGGTCTGTATTTATTGATAAACGGATGGTTGACACCGATTATATTTTGCGGATTTTTAGTATATATTTCCTTGTGGCTTTCTAATAACAAACGCCTGTCAGCGAGCTTTAAACTTATAGCTAAAGCAATTAGCGTTGCCTCGGTTTTACTATTTTTTATTGGTGCAGGGCTTTCAATTCATATGGCTACAAATTGATATATTCATAAACGTATTTTTTCCCTGTCCAACAAACAGCACGTCGTCGATTCGGTTCAATTCATTTACTTGTAATGTGGAAGTCCACGTCGGGCGGACGTAATCATATCTCAAAGAGTCGCCGAGTATTTTGGGGATTGAATCCGAAAATATTGAGTCATGCCTTATTGATTATACGGACGATGACGAATGCGACTACCAATACTGTGAGGTTGACATCCCCACTTGTAATGCCATACGCGTTGTCAGAGGTCGAGAGGCAGAGGAGGCCTGTCACGCATCGGCTGGATTGCGATACTCGTGTGTATAGCTGGAAGACCAATGGCACCTCTCAAATACTTGGAACAACTGAATAACAATGAATCTGTCGTACTCTCATTTAGTTGAGTTTGATGAAAAGGAGCGAAAGTTGCTGATTTTTCGTTTGTTTGAAGACGGTTCACGAGGCTTTTATTCTGAATTAGAGATGCCTGAAGCGTCCTTCAACGATGACGCTGACGAGATCAAGAAATTCGCTCAAATACTTGGCGAGAATCTATTAGCGGATTCACCAATTGCTCGAAAATTGTTTTCAATATAACTGTTTCTATAGTCAATTGTGAATGGGGTTGCTGGTAGTTGAAATGTGAGTTGGAATTATTTGTTAGAAGTCTATGAGCTATCATTACTAGGCGTCAGAGAAGATGTACTACGATGCATAGGTAATATACTGCACACAACCTAACATGATACGAATAGATCGAGCGCTTGAGTAAGACGGGTATTTTGCTTTGGACTATACCCCAGCTCCACCTTCCGAAGAGTACTAGGATCGATCTCTAATTCAGCCGCAGCCGACCTCAGCGAAAGCCCTCTGTGAATTCGAGTCACTCTGATTCGGTCACAGATATTCGATATAGATTGCACCGGACAGTACCCAAGGAAATCCATGATGCTAGGGTAGTGACGAGTCTCTGGCTCATGTCGATTCTTCTCCCAGCCCATTAGCGTTTCGGGGCAAACTCCAAGCAGCTCAGCAACCCCTTTTTGTTCCAAGGAGCGGTCAAGTCGAGCAGCTAGAAGATGATCACCCAAAGATGAAATATGGTGCGGATAGCCCCTAGGCTTCCGTAAGCCATTGAATTTACAGGGTTGCAACAAGGCAACGCAACTATGTCCTTGTGGGTATCTGATCGACCCGGATCAAGCGTGTCGTTGCACGCCGGATGCGGTTGCGCGTTATCAGAGCAGATTGTCAGGGCCATTTCTGGATCGGATTGATTTGCACTTATCTCTGGTGCGTGAAGATCGGAGTGATGATGAGTATATTTTGAATAATACGGGTCACCAAGCTCGAGAAGAGGAATCTAGCGACGTAGTTCGCACTCGCGTAATCGCGTGCCATGATTGGAAACGATCACGACAAGCAAGGGGGAACAGGCTTGATACCTCAAGTGAGCTGCTTGATGTCTGCTTGTTGGATGGGACTGCGCGAGAGACGATCAAGGCAGCGGTGCTTGAATTGAACTTGACACGCCGAACAGAGCAACGACTAATCAGTGTTGCGCGAACGATTGCTGATCTTGGGCAGTGTGAGCACGTCGAGTCGGTGCATGTTCTTGAGGCTTTGATGTATCGGCGGGTGTGAATATTGCCGCGTTGGATCTCATCCGCTTTTTGAATCGAAAATACCTTCTTCGAAATTCGCGAAGAAATTAATTTCGAACTAGATTGACAAATATCAAGGGATACCCAAGAGCTGAGGATTGTTCTGAGTAGGATGCGTAAATAGTACATTTACTTAATTGGGGTTACGATTCTTGGAGTTTTTTACACTTCATTAAAGTCTTCTATTTCTAATCAACTACTATTTGTATTGATTGTGCTGGTCTATCTTGGCCTCCTTCGATTGCTCGCTGAAATAAAGGGCCAGCCTCTTAAGGTGTTAGAACACAACACAGATGTAGCAAGCAGTCTCGAGCATCAGGATTAGGCCGATCCACCCTTAATCAATTCAGTTCCAACATCGGTCAGCATGCCAACCGGTGAACCATTTATTTTTTTAAGCAAATTTTCGGCAGCCATTTTTCCGATACGTAGCCTGAAGGCGGTAGTGGTGGTCAGCCGGGTTGGTAATACCGCTCCGATGTCCATGCCGCCAAACCCGGCAATGGCTACGTCCCCCGGGACTTTCAAGCCTTTTTGTTGACATAGCATCATTCCACCGACGGCCATATTGTCATCCAGGTAATAAAGCACCCGTAAATCGGGATTCGCGGAAAGTATCTGTTCGGTGCCATAATAACCTGCATAGAATGAAGATCTATCGTGAAGGTATACCGTTTCAATCGGCGATGCTTCTTTAGCTGGCGATCCATGTTTATTGCCCAACGAGCTTTTAATAACTGATTCAAAACCGGCAAAGCGATCAGTGCCAAGTTTCACGCCATTGTCCTGAATGCCGATATACCCGAAGGGGCCGTTATAGCGATCAACGAGGTACTCACCCATCTCGACACCGGCACGATAGTGATCAAAGCCAACTCGCATTGGATCTGATTTTCTCATCGTGTCTTTGCCACCACCTAGATTCCAGATCTCAACACAGGGAATGGCAAGCGACTGCAGGAAGTCTCGATTCTTGTCTGTTCGTTCACGTCCAGCTACGATCAGTCCTTTTGGTCGCCATGTCAGAGCCGAATTCAACCAGGCCAACTCCACGTCATCCTGGTAGCCTACAACGCCGACTATAGGTTGAAATCCTACGCTGGAAAATTTGCTTTCCAGACCCTCCAGAATTTGACCGTAGAGTTCCCGGCTAAGTGTTGGTACGCAAATGCCTACCAGATTGTTTGCAGTTTCCGATCCAAACGCTGCGGCCACTCTGTTGGGTACGTATCCCATAGAGTTGGCGATTTTCAGGACACGTTCTCGTGTTTCAGCCGAGAAGCCCGAAGTTCCCCTCAGTACTCGGGATGCGGTCATTTTGGACACGCCTGCCTCTTCAGCCACGTCGGCAAGTGACACCGGGTTTTGGCTGGTGGCTAGTTTTCGAGTCGATTTGTTTTTTTTGCTAGAAGGCATTGACAACGATTCCCGATTAGCCGTATTGTCCACTACTTTACCGGTAACGTAAATAACTTTCGTCAGAGCCCTGTGATTCTTTTTGTGATTTTTTTCGAGTGATTTATGAATTCAGAAGTGGCAATGAGCAGTTCGTCAGGGCGATCCGGGGATCCCGAGTTCCCGGATGGGCTGTTTTTTCACAAAATATCCAAATCCTTTGGCGGAACCCACGCGCTGCAAGGTGTTTCTATGCGGGTAGGGCGTGGGGAAATCGTTGCTCTGCTCGGTGAAAACGGCGCAGGTAAATCGACGCTGATCAAGATTCTGGGTGGGATACATCAGCAGGATTCAGGTGAAGTTGTTATTGATCGCATCCCTTATCGTCACACGCCGGGCAGTTCCCGGGTACGTCAATCGGTTGCATTTATCCATCAGGACTTAGGTTTGATTGAATGGATGAGCATTGCTGAGAATATGGCAATGGCGCAGGGGTATGGGAAACGCGCAGGTTTAATTAATTGGAAGCACTGTGAAAACGTAACCCGTGACGCATTGAAGAGGGTGGATTGTGATTTTGATCCAAGTATGCGCATTAACGAATTGACCCGAGCGGATAAGTCTTTGGTCGCAATTGCTCGCGCCCTTGCAGTGGATTGCGATTATCTGGTTCTGGATGAACCGAGTGCCAGTTTACCGAATGAAGACGTCAATCGTTTGTTCGATGTTTTAAAGCAACTACGTGAAGATGGCGTAGGCATGATTTACGTGTCTCATCGACTTGATGAAATCTTCCATATCGCAGATCGAGTAGTGGTTTTGCGCGATGGAAAAATGGTTGGGGTGAGGCCAGTCGATCACACGAGTCCGGAAGAACTTGTCGATATGATCGTAGGGAAAAAACCGAAAATATTTTCCAAAGTTCAGCTTGCTTCTCAAGAAGTCGTGATGCAGCTGAGCGATGTTCATACAAGCTCGGCTGGGCCGATAAGTCTGGACATTCGACAAGGAGAGATTCTTGGCTTGGTTGGTTTGAGAGGGGCTGGTCAGGAAGATATAGGTCGATGTCTTTTCGGTGCTATCGACTATGAAGGCAAGATAACGCTCAGCGGCGGCGCTCCTTACGCACCAGCATCTCCCAAGCAGGCAATGCAGCTGGGCGTCGGGTTGATTCCTCGAGATCGCGTTGTAGAGTCGATTGCTGCCAGCATGATGATAAGAGAGAATTTTTTTCTTAATCCATCTGCTTCAGGCCGGCAACCGTTTCAATTTCAAAGCCGAGGGACTGAGAGGGCAATGGCACTGTCTGCGGGAGAAGATGTCGGCCTGCGGCCAAATAACTCCGAGTTGCCCATTGAAGCTTTGTCCGGAGGCAATCAGCAAAAAGTGATTGTCGGGAGATGGTTAGCCAATTCCAATCGAGTCTTGGTTGCAGAAGACCCTACTGCTGGAGTGGATGTTGGAGCCAAGGCTGAAATTTATACACTTTTGAGTGAACTAGTGGATAGCGGCGTCGCTGTTGTCATTATCTCCACAGATTTTGAAGAAGTGGCAACTGTTACCAATAGAGCCATTGTATTTAATCGTGGCAAATGCACTGATGAATTGGATGGATTGGAGTTAACCACCGAAGCGTTGATACAAGCGGCTTCTGCTTCGGAAATTATTTCGGATAACATGGACCGGACAACGGTATGACTTCTATCAAATCCACTGCACTCGAACCGACGAGTGCTGAGCTGAATAAATTATCGTTAGCCGGTCAGATTCTTCGGTATATACCGGTTTATGGCTTGGTCATTCTGACGGTTCTGTTAATCGCTATTTTTTCGGTTTTACTTCCCGATACGTTCCCGACTATCTTGAACTTACGTTCGATCATTTCGGACAAGGCGATCATCGCAATACTGTCATTGGCGGCCATGGTGCCGATGGCAACGGGTAAAATCGATCTGACGGTCGGGTATGGAATTGTTCTCTGGCATATCCTTGCTATCAGCTTTCAAGTTATGGGATTGCCTTGGCCGGTTGCCTGTCTGCTCGTACTGATACTTGGTGCGTTTGTCGGGTTTCTTAACGGAATGCTTGTAGAGGTGGCAAAGATCGATAGCTTTATAGCTACCTTGGGAACGGGTACGGTTTTATATGCGATCGCGCTATGGCACACAGGTGGTCGTCAAATAGTCAGTGCACTTCCCGACGGGTTCTATGCCATCAACGGAACCTTTGTTTTTGGATTGCCTATTACTGGTTTTTACGTGTTGGCCATTGCCTTCGCACTTTGGCTGATATTCGAGTATCTCCCGACGGGTCGGTATATGTATGCGATCGGAGCAAACCCCACTGCTGCCGCCTTGAATGGAATCGCTGTACCCAAGTACGTCATGAGCGCCTTTATTTCATCTGGTTTGTTAACAGCACTGGCGGGTGTTCTTCTCGCTAGTAAGTTGCGCATTGGGCAGGCAAGTGTCGGTCTTGAATACCTATTGCCTGCGCTGGTAGGTGCGTTCCTGGGATCAACCACCATCAAACCCGGGCGTGTGAATGTCTGGGGCACCATGGTGGGCGTGGTGATTCTGGCGGCCGGCATTTCCGGCATTCAGCAATTTGGAGGTTCTTTTTGGGTTGAGCCTTTGTTTAACGGTGTAACCCTACTCGCTGCCATTGGAATCGCTGGCTACGCCCAGCGAAAACGTGGGGGCGTAGTCAAATTATCAAAGGGTGACGTTCAACAACCCTTGGAAAATAGCAACGTAAATAAACAGGAGAATTAATGATGATAAAAAAAGCATTGCTTGCAGTATCTTTAGCAACAGTCACCTGGTCAGGTTTGGTGGTGGCAGATGCCATGACAGAAGCCAAAGAAGTCGTGGCCAAATATGCGAGTAAGGTTGAAGTATGGGATGGCCCAACCAGCGGTCCAGCAGCTCAAGCCGACAAAACGATTGTTGTTCTGGCTGGAGATCTAAAAAATGGAGGTATTCTCGGCGTTACAAGTGGTATCGAGGATGCCGCAAAAGAGATTGGCTGGAATGTACGTGTCCTTGATGGGGCTGGCTCAATCTCAGGTCGTACATCAGCATTCGGTCAGGCGCTGGCACTTAAGCCCGACGGTATTGTAATTAATGGCTTCGATGCTATCGAGCAAAAGCCCGGTATGGAGGCCGCCGCTGCAGCTGGCATTCCAATGGTGAGTTGGCATGCCGCATCGACTATTGGGCCGATTGATGAAATCGGTGTTTTCGCGAATGTCACTACAGATCCGATGGAAGTATCACGGTCGGCTGCCATGTGGGCTTTTGCTGATGCAGGTGGAAAGCCAAATGTCGTTATTTTTACCGACTCAACCTACCAGATTGCGATCGACAAGGCAGACCGAATGAAAGAGGTGATTGAGGAACTCGGCGGTACTGTTCTTGAGTACGTGGACACCCCAATTGCCGAAACATCTCAGCGTATGCCGCAACTTACTACTTCCCTGTTGCAACGCCATGGCAGCAAATGGACACATTCGCTCGCGATCAATGACTTGTATTTTGACTTCATGGGGCCCTCGTTGGCAGCCGCTGGTATCAAGGGTGATGGTGCACCTATCAATGTCGCCGCTGGTGATGGTTCCGAATCAGCTTACCAGCGCGTTCGTTCCGGGCAATTCCAGGCGGTAACGGTCGCTGAACCTCTCGTATTACAAGGCTGGCAGTTGGTCGATGAATTGAACCGTGCATTTGCTGGGGAAAAATGGTCCGGCTATGTATCACCCCTGCATGTGGTAACCAAGGAAAATATCGAGTTCGATGGCGGTCCAAACAATTCGTTTGATCCGGAAAACGACTATCAGTCGGTTTACAAGAAAATCTGGTCTGGTTCTTAAACCTTTGCGTTGTGTTGAACGGAGCTGGCCTTTTCATGGCTGGTTCCGTTTTCCAGCAACTGCCGGTTTAATCTTTATATATGAACGAACCGGTAGTTAAGTTTCGTAACATCGAGATATGAATCAGCCAATGCGAGATAAAGCAATTGAGGTTTTTACACAAAATATTCGACTAACCTGCGAAGGTGCGAATATTGTTTTGAACCGATGTATCGACAAAGCGTTGGAAATCGGCGTACCACAAAATATTGCCGTGGTTGATAACGCTGGACACTTACTGTGCTTCACACGTCTTGATGGTGCCAAATTTCATAGTATTGATACAGCAATTGCCAAGGCAAGAGCTTCTGCATCCACTGGCATGCCGTCAGGTAGAATCCCGTTTGAACCGGGGTTAATGGTTTCTGTGGCCTGTTCAGAGAACTTTACAAATCTGCAGGGCGGATTACCGATAGTTGTACACGATACGTTGATCGGTGGTATTGGAGTAGGCTCTGGAACGCCTGATCAAGATGTTGAAGTCGCCCAATCAGGACTAACTGCATTGTTGTCTCATATTGATCACAGGTAATTTTTTTACTTGGCATTTTCGCGAAGTCGATCATCCTGGAGTAACGCCTGTTGCAGTTAAAAACACAGAATAAAGGGATGTCTGGCCACAAATAAACAACCTGTTCTTCTTGTGTCCACCAAAGGTAATATTAGCGACCAGTTCAGGTATTAGAGCTTTACCCATTAGTGTGCCATTGCATCCGTAGCAATGAACACCATCGGCTGCACTAGTCCATAACCGCCCCTCTGTATCAAACCGGAACCCATCGAACATCCCGCTGGTACATTCAGCAAAGACAGTTCCTGTTTTTAAAGACCAGCCATCTGTCGATACAAACATTTCGCGAATATGCTTCGGGCCATCCTGCAGGTGGCTTGCGCCGGTGTCGGAGATGTAAAGGCGGCTTTCATCGGGCGAGAAAGCAAGGCCGTTAGGTTTGATGAAATCGTTTGCAACGCGTGTTATTGACCCGGAGCTATCAATGCGATAAACATGGCAGCCCATTTCCGGCTCAGCCTTATCGCCTTCGTAATCTGACAAAATCCCATAGTCGGGATCGGTAAACCAAATAGAGCCATCTGATTTGACAACCACATCATTTGGGGAATTTAACCTTTTACCGTCGAAGTGGCTCGCCAATACTGTTATCTGGCCATTGTGTTCAGTGCGTGTCACTCGTCGTGTCAGGTGCTCACAGCTGATTAACCGACCTTGCCTGTCAACCGTATTGCCATTGGAGTTGTTGCATGGTGATCGGAAAATGGAAACGACACCATTTGTTTCATCCCATCTGAGCATTCGATTGTTTGGAATGTCGGACCATACAAGATATCGACCTGCCGCAAACCATGCTGGGCCTTCGGACCAGCGTGCGCCAGACCAAAGTCGTTCCACACGAGCATGGTCTACAAAACAGTTTGAAAATTCCGCTTCATGTGAGTCGAATCCAGTCCCTTCCAGCTCACCGAACATAGATGGTATTCCTGTTTGTTGCGTAACGAATTTCCTTGTAATTATAACAATGTTACCGGTATCATCTAGTTGATGTTCTGGCTAGTGACGCTACACATTCCGAGCGAGCGCGCTCTATGTGAATCGAAAGGGCGTTTTAACCATATCGACACAAAAAACTAAAAATTTATCATGAAAAAAATACTAATTATGATGGGGCCTTTGCTGCCTTCCACCATGCAGGAAATCGAAAATACTTATGATGTTCATCGCTATTGGGAATCAGATAATAAGGAAAGGCTGTTAAAGAGCATTGAAGGACAATGCGAGGGTGTCGTAACCGATGGCGGCACGGGTGTAAGCGCTGACGTGCTAAAACAGCTACCGCATGTAAAAGTAGTTTCTGTATTTGGTGTTGGCGTTGACGCCGTCGATCTTGATTATTGTCGGAAAAACTCAATCACGGTAAGCAATACGCCGGATGTGTTAAGTGATGATGTGGCAGACTTGGCTGTTGCATTGGCGCTGGCGTGTTGCCGTCGGCTAGTGGAGTGTGATAAGCACGCGCGAAGTGGTCGTTGGGTCACGCAAGGTGGCATGCCTCTGACTACGCGTATGACAGGGAAAACGGCCGGTATATTTGGGCTCGGCAGTATTGGTTACGCGCTCGCAAAGCGTTTGCGCGGGTTCGATATGACTATAAAATACTGCAACAGGTCTGCAAGAGACGATATACCTTATGAATTCGTCGCTTCGCTTGAAGAGTTGGCCGAATCGGTAGATTTCTTGTTTATCACGGCTTCAGCAAGTGCCGATGCGCTGAAAGCAGTTGATTCCAAGGTAATTGAAAAGCTTGGTCCAGCGGGCTATTTGATTAATGTGTCGCGTGGTACATTGGTCGATGAGTTAGCATTGATTAGCGCGCTCACACAGAACCACATAGCGGGAGCGGGCCTTGATGTATTTGCGGATGAGCCGCGGATCCCTGCGTCACTTCAGAAACTTGAGAATGTTGTTCTTCAGCCTCATCATGCCAGCGGCACGGTCGAAACCAGGGAAGCCATGGGAAAGCTCGTTGTCGATAATCTCGCGTCCTATTTTTCTCGCAAATCATTAATTACTCCTGTTGTGCCGTAAATAAAGAGTGCAATTTTTCGCGTGCTCAAGACGACATCGTGCTGATCGCCTATTGCTTGAGAAGCTGGACTTAAGTCCTTCCCTCGGCTTAAATTTCGTTGTGATTGGTCCTTGAGAGATCGTCGTATCTATGGCTAGTCGCAATTTCCCTGAATTACTGTGTTTGTCCGGATTTCAGGCAGATCCGCGAAGCGGGTGTTTAGTGGTCCAAATTTCTAATTGACAGGTATGAAAGTTACCGGTAACGTTGTCAGGGCTTGGTTCCCCTAATTGAATATGTGAGCAATGGATACAGTTTCTCAAATGGCTCAGGACCCTGTCATTTCGATGCAAGGGATACACAAATATTTCGGGGGCGTTACCGCACTTGAAGACGTGGATCTCGAAGCCTACGCCGGTGAAGTGCTGGCGATAGTTGGGGACAATGGGGCCGGAAAATCAACATTGATCAAGATTCTTACCGGTGTATATCAGCCCAGTGCGGGTGCAATTTCCCTGAACGGAAGCGCCATAGAGTTAAACAACCATTCGGACGCGATAGATCTCGGTATTGATGCGGTCTATCAAACCTTAGCGCTTGCCGATCATCTGGATCCGGCGGCCAATATGTTTCTCGGTTCAGAGTTGACTCGATCCTTTTTGGGGATTCCTTATCTCGATAACAGAAAAATGCGTAAAGAGGCCGAGCGCATTTTGGATGAACGATTGGGAGTCAAATTGCGCAGTATGAGTGTACCGGCAGAGAGTCTGTCGGGAGGGCAGCGACAAGCCATCGCCATTGCTCGCGCTGTCTACCATTCAGATTTACGCGTGCTTGTCATGGATGAGCCCACAGCGGCTTTGGGGCCTCAAGAAACTGCTAGGACACTTCAGTTAATTAAGGTACTTCGTGAAGAAGGTCTGGCGATTATTTTAATTTCTCACTCCCTTGATGATGTATTTGCCGTATCCGATCGTATTCAGGTAATGCGAAGAGGACGAAGAGTTGGTGTTGTTCATACGTCTGATTCTTCTGCCGAAGAAGTGTTGGGCATGATTGTTGGCGCGCCGGCCAAGGTAGAAGCCCTATGAGCACCGATACAAATACCACGACGACCGCCGATCAAGGGGTGGCCCGGAATACATGGCAGGATAAACTAGAACCTTATCTGGCAATTATTGGCCCGTTAGCAATGATCGCGATGATAATGGCGTTCATGGGAGTCATGGAGCCGGCGCGATATTTTCGCTTGTCAAATCTCAATATTATTCTTTTGGAAGCGGCTTTGTATATGCCAATGGCGATGGCGATGACTTTCGTCATTACACAAAGAGGGATTGATTTATCAATAGGCTCAGTCGCCGCACTGACTGGCATCATTATGGGCTTTGCCATAAAGCAGTATGGCTTTCCTGCCTGGATGGCTGTAGCAATGGCCTTATTTATCGGAGCTATTTTTGGCTTTATCAATGGATTCATAATCACGAAGTTTCGGGTGCCGGATTTAATAGGCACGCTCGCAATGGACTTGGTCTATCGTGGATTTGCTTTGGTCTTGGCAAAGGGTCTTGTGTTGGCTCGTTTTCCCGATTTAATAACGGATATAGGGCGGGGAAGACTACCGGGTTTTCTGCCGATACCGGTGTTGATAGGCATAACGACATTTGTTTTTGGCGCGCTATTACTTCGAAAATCCTGGTTTGGCCGTTATTCTATAGCTATCGGATCCAACCCCGAATCGGCAGAAATGACAGGCATCGCTGTCGATCGTTACAAGATATATGCTTATGTGCTAATGGGTTCGATGGCCGGTCTGGCCGGTGTCATGTTGACTGGAAAGCTCAACGCTATTCAAGCTACATCGGCGCCATACTTCAATCTGCATGTTATTGCTGCAGTCGTAGTTGGTGGCACGTCGTTATTTGGTGGTAGGGCCTACATGCTCGGGTCGTTCGCAGGTGTGTTGCTTCTGTCGATGATGATAAACGCGCTGGTGACATTACGAATCGAATTTTTCTGGCAGTCGGTAGCATCTGGTGTGGTCATCATATTGTCTGTTGGGTTCTATACCTGGTTACAAAAGAAAGATCGTGATGGGTCGAAAGGGCTACTGGCGAGCGCGGCCTCACCAGATAACAAATTGCTTTTCAAGCTCGCATGTATGTTGGTGATAGGGCTGCTGGTTACCGTATTGTTTGGATTTATTTTTGCGAATGAGGTCACCGGCAGTGGCTAGTGTTTTTTCTCGCTTGCTCGCTTGTTCACATGCGCACGTCGAGATGCGTATAAATTAAAATGTCCACACTTGGGGAGTTGTTATGAAAAAAAATAATTATGTTTTAAAAATAAGGAATGGGGTGCTTTTCTCAGCCGCTGCGCTGATGTCGTCCGCATTGTTCGCTCAGGATCTCCCATTAAAATCGCTACCTGATGATACAGAACGTGATCATTGGCTACCCGAACAAGTTAACGCCCCTGGGAAACTGGAGGCGCTGCAGGCAGCAACGGGTACTGAAGCCGTAAAGTATTCAGGAAAACAAGATAAGCCTATTCGAATTGCGCTGATTTATCCTTCGTCCGATACATCAGATTTTTGGGCACGAAATTACATAGCGATGACGAAAAGACTCGAGCAAGTCGGGATCGAGTTTGAAACGACTGAATTTGCCTCGCGCCAGATCGAGCATTCACTGCAATCTACTTATGCAACACAAGTGGCTCAGGATGCAGATCTCTACGATTATGTGATCTTCGGCCCGTCTGAGTTAGCCACGCAGGCTGACAATATAGAGAAGCTTGTTCAGACAGAAGGGCTGACTACTTATGTTTGGGCTTTCCATACGCCTTTGAAGCAATTCGAGAAACAACCGGCTGCCTGGTTTGATTTCTCATCAGCCTATGGTGCTTTAAAAATTTGTGACTACATGTTGGAACGACTTGGAAACGATGTGACCTATGCAATGAATAGAGGCATTCCTGGTGTAACCGATAATCAAAGATCAGGCGATTTTAAAGACTGTGTTGCGGAAAAAGGTAACTGGAACGTCGTCTACGAGCATTATGGTGAGTACCAGCGCGAAGGGGGGTTTGATGGAACAAATTCGATTATTCAGGCCTACCCAGAAGCGACCGTTATACATAATGCAAATACGGCAATGGCCATGGGGTCAGTTGAGGCACAAGTAGCCGCTGACAAACATAAGGATATATTTTCAACAGGTTGGGGCGGGACCGGACTTGAACTCGATGCCATTCGTCGTGGAGAGTTGAATGCGACGCCGATGCGTATGGGTGACGATGTTGGTGCTGCGACCGCTGAGGCTATAAAGGCTGATATGGAAGGTCGCGCTGATGAATTACCGTTGGTATTTTTAGGAAGAATAACGGTAGCGCATGATGAGCTTAGTACTGAGGAGCTAGACGCCTTGCAAAAAGAAGCTTTCCGTTTTTCAGGTCTTGATCCACTCAAGCGTTGATCTGTAGCGACAACTTGCAGCAAAAATAAGTAACTCTTGACTTTGCTGCACTATTAAATATCTAGTGCAGCCAGAAACGAGCACACTCCGTAAAGAGCAGGAGTGTGCTCATCTGGTTTTCGGCGAGTTCACCGCCTCGAGAGTCGACGACACTGTGAGTGCATCGACAGGCTACCAAGTGTAACTAAACACTTTGTCAATCACATCCCTGCTGCTAACCATTAATCATGGAATAGTTAGTTTGATTCGGATGATTGAGATTTTTTGAGTTTTGCCAATATTAGTCACCCATCAATCGCGATATTTTTGTAGGTCTATCGATCTGCGGAGCCCGCAATATCTCAAACATGCTCACGGATCGGTCAAACTGCTCGAAAAAACTCATAGAAAGCCCTTGCAATAAAATATGCTTCAGTTGTATGATTAGCGCGAAAAATGTTACCGGTAACATTTTGAAGGTGATTTGTACCTAGACTTTCAGTTCAGGGAAGAGTCCATGTTGAACGTAGCGACAATTAAGTGATGCCAAAAATAAAGCTTGAAAATCTAACAAAGCGCTACGGCAGTGTCGAGGTATTGCATCGTATAAATCTCGAGATGGATGACGCGGAGTTCACCGTGTTGGTGGGCCCTTCCGGCTGTGGGAAATCCACAACCTTGCGAATGATTGCCGGACTTGAAACCGTCTCGGATGGTGAGATTTTCATAGATGGGCGTGCAGTTAGTCAACTCGAGCCAAAAGCACGTGATCTGGCAATGGTATTTCAGGACTATGCGCTGTATCCACACATGAATGTCGCGAAGAACATGTCGTTTGCATTGCGGCTGCAAAAAGCTCCCAAGAAAGAAATTGATCAAAAGGTTGCTGAGGTTGCTGAAATGCTCGGGCTTACCGATTACCTGCATCGGAAACCTGCTGAGTTATCCGGTGGACAACGTCAACGCGTGGCGATGGGGCGCGCACTTACTCGTGATAGTTCCACATTTCTATTTGACGAACCATTATCAAATCTGGATGCGAAGTTACGTACACAAATGCGAGCTGAACTGGCGACTTTGCGTCAGCGTATTCACAAAAATATGATTTACGTGACCCACGATCAAATTGAAGCAATGACACTGGCAGATCGAATCGTTGTCATGCACGCCGGGAAGATTCAACAGCAAGGTACTCCAGAAGCACTTTTCAAAAAGCCTGTAAATAAATTTGTCGCAGGCTTTCTTGGCACTCCGCCGATGAATTTCCTTACTGCCACTATCCGGCAGGAAGGTGAAAACACTTATCTTGAAGGGAATGGATTCAAGCTACGTTGCGATGAACAAATTAAACCTAGGGTGTTGCAGTCCAATTCAGCTGAATTGGAGCTTGGTATTAGGCCGTCGGATCTCTTATTTGATCCTAACGGTACGAATGAAAATACTCTTGAAGTTGACGTGGTTGTATCTGAATACATTGGCGCTCAATCGGTTCTTATTGGTAATTGCGGTGGGGAAAAAGTCATGGTTGAGCTCAAATCAGACACACCCGTCGGGCATGGAGAAAAACTCCGGTTCAGAGTTGATCTGGCAGAACTGCATTTGTTTGACCTGAGTGATGGGCTGGTTATTGGTTAATCGGTATTCATTCAATTATAAGTAGTATCAATTTTATTCGTATCAATTGGAGGCATGCATGATAAATTTTAAAAAAGCCGGGCGATGTATTGTGGCGGCGTCATTCCTTATATTGGGGAATGCATTTGCTGGACCTTATGATGAATATGCAGGTTCAACATTAGTCGTAAATTTTCCAGCGCACCCACATTATGACGCTGTATTGAAAATCTTACCTGAATTTACCAAAGAGACTGGAATTGAGGTGGAAGTCGATCAGTTACCATATCTGAAAATGCGTGAACGACAAACTCTTGAACTCGGTCAAGATGAGGGTGACTATGATCTTGTTGCCTATGTAGTTTTCTCAAAAGCTGATTATGTTTATGCTGATCAATTAGAGAATCTCGCCCGATATTTCATGAATCCGAAGTTGTCTGACCCTGGTTATGATGCAGATGATTTAATCGATGGTTATGTATACAACATAGGTTTTGCAGGTGGCAACAAAGGCTATCTACAGGGTAAAACAGGTTCGCTCTATGGAATACCTTATGGATCAGAGACATCTATTTTAGGTTATCGAAAAGACATTTTTGAAAAACATAATTTGAAAGTACCGGAAACCTATGATGAATTACTTGACATCGCTTGTAGTATCCCGGAGCTGGAACCTGGAATGGGTGGTTTGAGTTCACGTGCTGCTTCCGGTCACCACGCAGCTCACGCTTTTCTATTGCACCTTGCGCCGTTGGGTGGCCGCATATTTGATGATAGCTGGAATCCAATCGTAAATAACGCCGCTGGTGTACAAGCCGCCAACGCATTGAAGTCAATTGTCGATTGTGGGCCAGAGGGCGCTGCCAGTTTTGGGTTTGGTGAAGCGCTGGGATCCTTTCTCTCTGGCGATACGGCCATGTTTCTGGATACGACCGTGGTGGCGGGGCAAATCGATGATCCGGCGAAATCCAAAGTAGTAGGGAAAGTTGGTTGGGCGATGCACCCAATGGGCACACGTCGTGGAAGCCAGACTGGCGGGTTCGGAATAGGCATTCCAAAAAATGCGGAAAACAAAGAAGCGGCATTCTTGTTAATGCAATGGCTGACATCAAAAAAGGGCGATAAGCTCGTGGCGTTAGCCGGTGGCAATCCTTCACGATTCTCAACGCATGCGGATGCAGAGGTAAATGCAAAATTTCCGCATATGAAAACATTCGGAGAGGCTCTCCAGCACGCGGACCCGGATTGGCGCCCAATAATTCCTGTTTGGGGGAAGATCAATGCAGATCTGGGTACTACCCTGTCTAAGGTACTTACTGAGAATCTGGATGTTCAGGAAGCGCTTGACGGAGTTGCTGATCGTACCAAAGCGGTGATGGAAGATGCCGGCTACTACACCTGGAAGTAGTTAATGATTGTGGCGTTCCACTGGGCGGAATATGCTCGTTGGAACGCCATGAATTGCGTCAATAGATATAACGCCGAAAATTCATGAGCACTTCGACATTCAATCGATTTACGCCTTATATGTTTGTGGCACCTGCTCTAGTGATAATGGTGCTAGCGCTGTTATATCCACTGGGGTATATGGTTTACGGTAGCTTTAGAGAGTGGGATCCGAGTCAGGCGCTCGGTGATACATCATTTATTGGGCTCGCTAACTACATAACACTATGGAACGATCCAAACTTTCATGAAAGTGTCGGCGTAACCTTAAAATTTGCTTTTTCCGTGGTGAGTATAGAGATGTTCATCGGTGTCGGGCTCGCCTTGTTGCTCGACAGAAATCTACGTGGCATGTCTATTTTAAGAACGCTTTTTATATTGCCGATGATGATCGCACCCGTAGTAGTTGGTCTGATATGGCGGTATATGTATCACCCGAGCGTAGGGATTTTTAATAACACATTAAAATCTATGGGTTTAGAGCCGGTAGACTGGCTCGGGCAGCATGCTCTTTTTTCTATCGTTGTTGCCGATATTTGGCAGTGGACCCCGTTTATATTTATTTTGTCATTGGCCGCGCTCCAATCTTTGCCACGTTCAGCGCTTGAAGCAGCTCGTATCGATGGTGCGACAGGGTGGCAACAAATAGTGCATATAAAATTGCCACTAATGATGCCAGTTTTAATTGTAACTGCGATACTTCGTCTAATTGACGCTTTTAAGGTTCTAGAGGTTGTTTTGGTTATGACTCAAGGTGGTCCGGGCCTGTCGACTGAAATATTGGCATTGCGCATTTCACGAACTGCTACTGAATTCAGAGAGTTAGGGGTTGCGGCGGCAATGTCCAATTATCTACTGATTATGCTGATGTTCTTGACTCTTGTTATGTTGGCGTATAACCGTATACAGGAATACCGTGCTGCCCGTGCTGTCAGAGCAATTGAGGACGAAATGCTATGAGCACGCTACTCGAGAAACATCAATCACAACATCCCGCATTTTATGCAATTGTTGTAATGCTTGTGGTCATGGCTGTTGGTCCGATTGTATTAATGCTTGTCAATTCATTCAAGCTTGATGTAGATATCATTTCCGGTACAACTGGATTGCTTTTTCTACCAACTATTCAGAATTACGAAACCGCATTGTGCGATGTGTTGCCTTATGAGCTTGATCATCTAGATTTTTGTGCGTTGAAATTTGGCGGTGCATTCATCAATTCACTGATAATTGCCTTGGTTTCAACAGTTCTTACGCTCGTTATAGGCTGTATGGCTGCGTATGCGTTGGTGCGATTTCGTTTTATGGGCAGGGGGACCGTCTCAGGGTCAACGTTGATGGTTCGTATGGTTCCCCCAGCGGTTCTTCTAGTTCCCGTGTTTGGGCTGTGGAATAACGAATTCTGTATCTCCAAGACTTCATGGCTTGGCTCATGGATTCGCGATGAATTTGGAGGGCGAGGTGATGTATGTCTGGCGGGAACGCATTCGGGCATTATTTTGATTTACATCGCAATGAATTTACCTTTCGTTATTTGGATACTGCAGAGCTTTATCGTTCAAGTGCCGAGGCAACTTGAGGAAGCTGCACGAATGGATGGTGCCGGTCCCTTTCAGGTATTCTTTAAGATCGTCTTACCATTGATCAAGCCAGGTCTTGCTGCGGCTGCAATTTTCACTTTTCGTATTGCATGGAATGAATATTTGCTGGCTTCTGCACTATCCGATCGTGATACGAAAACGGTACCGATTCTTATCGTCAACAATATGTCTGAATTTAACGTCGAGTGGGGTGTGATCATGGCGACTGGAATGTTGTTGGCTATACCACCGATTATATTTACCTTGTTTGCTTCGCGGCAAATTATTACTGGCATGACTGCTGGAGCAGTCAAAGGGTAATTTTCGACACTGCGGGTCAATTCAAAATTTAAAACTAACGGGAATACGTGATGAACCGAGTAGCAGTAATAACAGGTGGAGGTGGTGGAATTGGGCGGGCGGTTGCCATTGCATTAAGTAAAAATTGTTGGCAAGTGGTGGTAGCTGGCAGGACGCAATCGTCATTAGATGAAACAGTGGGGATGATGCAAACACCTGGTTTGGCGGTTGAATGCGATGTCAGCAATGCATCTGATGTCACTGCCTTGTTCAGTAAGTCCGTGAGTGAGTTTGGGCGGGTTGATATGCTCTTTAACAATGCGGGAATAGCGGCTCCAGCAGTGCCAGTTGACGAGTTATCCGAGGAAATATGGGATCAGGTTGTTGCGATAAATCTTACCGGCGCATTTTTGTGCGCGAGGGCGGCATTTGGCCAAATGCGTAAGCAGGAATTTGGTGGTCGTATTATCAATAACGGTTCTATTTCTGCGACAACCCCGAGGCCATTTTCCGCGCCCTATACATGTACCAAACATGCAATAACAGGTCTCACAAAATCATTGTCACTTGATGGGCGGCAATACGGCATTAGTTGTAGTCAGATTGATCTAGGCAACATTACGTCGAAAATGGGCGATCAAATGGCTGAAGGTGTGTTGCAGCCAAATGGCTCTATTCTGGCTGAACCAACGATTGCGGTCGAACCTGTCTGCGACGCCATACTGTATATGGTTAATTTGCCCAAAGAAGCTAACGTGTTGAACATGACCGTAATGGCGAACAATATGCCTTTTGTGGGTCGCGGGTAATTTATCAAGCCGTCTTTAAACGTATTGAATAATATTGTCTCGGAGATGAAGTTGACAACTAAAAAAATAGCGCTCGAAAATGATTATCCTCTCATTGTTGGCACTTACACCGATTTGGATGCGCTAGCTCATCAGCCTTATGCGCCAACTTCTGGAGATGGAATTTACGGATTGACTCTGACTAAAGAAGGCAAACTGCTTGAGCGCGAAGTTATCGATGCGCTCAATCCGGCGGTGCTAATTCCTCACGAAAACGGCAAGATGATATACGCGATTGTCGAGACGATTCAAAATAACGGCGAAGTTCTTCAGTATGCCGTGGATGAGTCATCTTCCCTTACGTTGCTTGACTCCTTTGATGCGTCAGGTAAATCGACTTGTTATATCGCTTTATCACCCCAAAAAGATTGTGCCATCGTCATTAACTATTGGGATGCCATTATTGATGTGTTGGATGTTGACGAGCATGGGCGATTGGGAGATATCAAGCAGAGCTTCAAACAACACTACCGAGAGGAAGGGCAATGGCGACAGGTGACACATAGGGAGGATCATTGGACTAATAGACAAGTTGGGCCGCATGCTCATTGCGCTCATTTTTGGAATGATTGGGTTTTCATTCCGGACCTTGGTGAGAATGCAGTATTTCAATATCGTTACGACCCTGCCAAAAAAATCCTTGATCCCGATACCCATATAGAATTTGAACCTGGTTCTGGTCCCAGACACATGGTGATGCATCCATCCATGGATATCTGTTATGTGTCGAATGAATTGTTCAATACTGTTTGTGTTGCGCAACTTGACGGATCTGATCCTGAGCAGATCAAACCTCGTTTATTACCTATCCAATATGAGTCAACGCTTGATAATCGGGATCAAACTTCCTACGTATCAGAGATAAAATTGTCGCCAGATTCGAAGTTTCTCTACGTGTCCAACCGTGGCGATAACTCGCTCGCAATTTTCAAAGTGCTGACAGATGGAAAGTTAGAGAGGATCGATATCGTGTCAACTGGTGGTAAGTTTCCACGGCATTTTTCGATTACCCCTTGTGGTAAGGCGGTGATAGTTGCTAATCAGGATTCATCAATGCTGAATTTATTCCATCGTGATATTGAGACAGGTCGGGTTAGTGCGACAGGGGATGAGTACGATATTCCTGCGCCAAACTATATTCGTTTTATTTGACCGGTGATCATGAATTCACCTGTTGAGACTTAATCATGGATTTGAAATACTCCGCGAATATTGGATTTTTATGGGAAGGTTTGCCCTTGGCGGAGCGGATAGCAGCGGCGGCAAAAGCTGGGTTTGACGGAGTCGAATGTCATTTCCCCTATGATTACGCCGCCTCCGATATAGCATTGACTCTTGAACGCCATCAAATTCCGATGATCGGGCTCAATACATTGCTTGGGCCGCCGGGTGAGGGCTATTTTGGCGTAGCTGCAATTGCTGGCAAAGAGGACTTAGCTCGGAATTATATAGATCAAGCATTGGTCTATGCGGTGTCTGTTGGCGCCTCACATGTTAATGTGGTCGCCGGAGCTGGAAACAATACTTCAGAGACTGTATTTCGAGAGAACTTGCGCTACGCTTGCAAGCAGGCTTCTGTATCAGGTATCACGATTGTTATTGAGCCGCTGAATCCTCGATCTGTTGCCAACTATCACTTTTGCCGTGTGGAGCAGGCTGTCTCGACCATTGATTCAGTTGCGGAGGGCAACTTGAAGCTAATGTTCGATTGCTTTCACACACAAATTGTTCAGGGTGATCTGACGATGCTTTTACAGAAATATCAACAGTATATTGGGCATATACAGATATCTGCGGTGCATGATCGTGGTGAACCTGATGAAGGTGAAGTAAACTACCCCTTTGTTTTGGACATGCTCGACAAGAGTGGATATACAGGTTTCATAGGGGCTGAGTACAAGCCGCGTGGAAAGTCTGTTGAATCAGGTCTTGATTGGCTGGATAGGTTCCGTCAAATTTGACTACTCCGAGCGTATCTGGATATATGGTGTTATGACTGGAACCAATAACCCATCGGATTGCCGGCTGCCCCCGCTATGATTCAACGCGTGAAGTCCAACCCAGTAACGATGGAGGATGTTGCCAAGGCTGCCGGTGTCTCAAGAATGACCGTGTCTCGTGCTCTGCGGGCTGATGGTACCGTGTCTGATCGCACGCGCGAACGGATTCTTAAAATTGTTAATAAAATGAACTATCTGCCTGATCAAATGGCCGGTAGTTTGTCTAGCAAGCGCTCTGGGTTTGTGGCGACTCTGGTTCCGTCATTGAATAACGTTCACTATGCCAAGATGATTCAGGCGCTTACTGAAGTCATAGAAACAACGGGTATGCAAATACTGCTTGGCCATACGGATTACTCGATGGCCAGAGAAGAGCAACTAGTTGAGAGTATGCTTAAACGACGACCAGAAGCTATCGCTCTGCCTTTCGATGGGCACACACCGAGAACTGTCAAGTTATTGAAGCAGGCACAAATACCCATCGTAGAACTCTGGGAAACACCTGCAAAACCGATTGGCTATACCGTTGGGTTTTCAAATGAGCGCGCATCCTACTTGATGACTGAAAAGCTTATCGAACTCGGGTACCAACATATCGCGTTTCTATGTGAGACGAACGATGAATGGACCAGAGGGGCTGCGAGAAGGACTGGATTCAGAAAAGCCATGGAAGTCGCGGGATTGTCATCACACAGAATGATCCGATTCGGCGCACCACCCATGTCAATTAAAGACGGCTATTTCGTTGGCAAGAACTTGAAGCAATATTATGAAGATATTGATTGTATATTCTGTGTATCCGACTCACCGGCTTTCGGTGTGCTCCGGGCGCTTCAAGAACAAGGGATAGAAGTGCCAAACGATGTGGGTGTAGCGGGATTTGGTAACTTTGAAGTATCTCGTTATGCCCAACCGGCCATTACCACTGTAAAAGTCGATCCAGCTGAAGTAGGTCGAGTTACAGCAGAGCTTGTTATTCGCTTACTTGATGACGAAAATCATCATGATGAGCCAAAAAAATACAATATGGATGTGTCACTATGCATGCGTGAAAGCACTCGATTGGTCAAGTAACTGTTGACATTTCGAGTGTCATAGATGGGTGCCATCTATACCTACGTCTTTCAAGTAAAATCCAATTGTACTTTCAATGCAACTGACCGATCAGTTGCCAGGTTGAACGCTTGTTTCATGTCCTCTATTTTCATGGTATGAGTAATCAGGGTATTTACATCAACTTTTTTGCTTTGCATCCAAGAGACACCGGTAAAGAACTCATCATGAAATCTGAAAGATCCACGAAGTTGTAATTCTTTAGCTGTCAGCTGTTGCACGGGCAGGTTCATATCTCCGCCTAGTCCTAACTGTACGATGATGCCTCGTGGTTTCAACGCAGGTATAGCTTGCCCTAATGCAGAAGCAACACCGGTGCATTCAAACAGTGTGTCAAAGTAACCTTTGTTTGCATGGAATAGCGTTAGAGGCGAATTTTCACTTGCATCAGCGACATTGATTGTGGCGTCCGCGCCAAGCTTTTTAGCCATTTCCAATGGGTAGTTACTAATATCTGTTGTGATAACTTCTTTGGCTCCAGCGCGCTGGGCAACTAATAAACACAATAAACCTATAGGCCCGCAGCCCGTTATAAGCACCCGTTTGCCTACCAGGTTCCCAGCCTGTCGTGCTGCATGTATCGTCACCGCCAATGGTTCGGCCATGGCAGCTTCGGCTGAGCTAAGGCCTTGCGCATCGGCACACTGATTTTTGTGTGCAACCAAAATCTCTCGAAAAGCCCCCTGTATATGCGGAAAGGGCATGGCTGAACCATAGAATCTCATTTCCATACAGTGATTAGGTAGCCCCTGCAGGCAATAATCGCACGCTGAGCATGGTCGAGACGGCGAAACGGCGAGCAATTGCCCGGTAGTAAAGTTCTGCACATTTTTGCCGGTTTTTAATACACGTCCAGAAATCTCATGTCCAAGTATCATTGGCTCTCGCAATCTGACACTGCCAAAGCCGCCGTGTTGAACGTAATGCAAATCTGAGCCACATATTCCACCACGCTCGACCTGTATCTGGATTTCATCTTCACCCGGATCTCTTGTCGGGCGAGCTTCCAGGCGGATGTCCTGGGCTGCATGAACAACGATAGTTTTCATCTGTATAGTTTTCATTGCGTCGATGAGACTAATATTTAATAGATATTAATCTGGATTTAATTATATGTTACCGGTAACATTGTATCAATTTACGAAAAGTTGAGTTAACAGATTTATGGATCTTTTTAGTTTGAACGGAAAAACAGCCCTGATCACCGGTTCTTCACAGGGTATCGGGCTTGCACTTGCTCATGGTTTGGCAAAAGCGGGAGCTACGATCATACTTAATGGTCGAGATAGAGGGAAGCTGGATACGGCTGCGAAGGTACTTGGTGATGCTGGCGCGGCCACAAAGATCAGTGCATTTGATGTAACAGATCATGATGCAGTGCGAATCGCCGTTGATGAATTGGAGGCTGAGGGCACGCCGATCGACATTCTCGTTAACAATGCCGGCATGCAACACCGTGGGCCATTGGAAGAATTTGAACCTGCAACATTTGAGAAATTATTACAAACCAATATCGCCAGTGTCTTTCACGTTTCTCAAGCTGTTGCCAGGCATATGATAAGACGTCGGGCGGGCAAAATTGTCAATATCGCCAGCGTGCAGACGGCTTTGGCACGACCCGGTATTGCTCCTTACACGGCAACCAAGGGAGCCGTCGGAAATCTAACCAAAGGCATGGCGACTGATTGGGCCAAGTATGGCTTGCAATGCAATGCGCTAGCTCCTGGTTACTTTGATACACCGCTGAATGCAGCACTTGTTGCTGACCAAAAATTTTCAGAGTGGTTAAAAATTCGTACTCCTGCCGGGCGTTGGGGTGAGGTAGAAGAATTGGTTGGTGCGTGCATTTTCTTGTCGGCTTCGGCATCCAGCTTTGTCAATGGGCACACATTATATGTTGATGGCGGAATTACAGCGTCGCTGTAAATTCCAAACGCAAACTTACTATGAGCTCAGTAAAAAATTTTATTGTGATGGGGGTTGCCGGTTGTGGGAAAAGCTCTGTTTCTGCATTGTTGGCAAAGCGTATAAATGCAACAGTGATCGAAGCTGATGAACTACATGCGCCAGAGAATATCGATAAAATGACACGTGGTGAAGCACTTGACGATGATGATAGATGGCCATGGTTGTTCCGGGTCGCCAATGAAATGCGAGCTTCCAACACACCTGTAATTGCAAGCTGTTCAGCTTTACGTCGTGATTACAGGCAATATCTGCTGGATAATGTTCGTCTGCCGATAGGGTTCATTCATTTGCATACAAATCGCGATGTGATTGCGTATAGGATGTCAAATCGAACAGGGCATTTCATGCCACTCAGCCTGCTTGATAGTCAATTCGAAACTCTGGAGCCGTTAGAAAGTGATGAAGTTGGAGTGACAGTTGATATTTCTCAACCGTTAGACAAGGTCGTCGATGATGCGATGCGATACATTAACTCGAACGGGTTGAGTCTTTGAACGTGGGTATTTTCCACCGCTCCGCTCTGTTTCCTTCTGTTAGGGCCAGAACAAAATGATAATTCAGACTAGTGAGTGCTTCGGGCCATAATACATGGCCAGCGGCATCCAGATGGTTAACGAAAGCTTGTGATTAGAAAAATATTTCTGAAAGACTAGCAGCATCAACTGTTCTATCTTCGTTGCACTTTTTACTTGTTTTTTCTGATTGAGTGGGTCTTGATAGCTTCAGTTGTCCGCGTCGTCGCAACAACAACTTATAGACAGTGTTTGCGTAACTGATGTGCAATAGAGAGATGAATGTAATGCAGGTATTGCGTGACGTCGCGATTGTATAGATGTACTCGAGAGGCGAGAGTTTTTAGCGTCCGGCGAGTTTTCTTTTAGCGTAGTTGCTGTTGCAAAGCCAGATACGCCGGTTTGACCTGATAAGCCTCATCCAGCAATAAGGGTGTGTATTGGCGTCGCCACGAGTACATGTCTGTAAATCCCCACGTCTGGAACGCCTTGCAGCGGGGTTGCTCAAGACACAGCGCCAAGATTCGCTGATACACGGCGGCTTGATCGTCAGTCGTGTCATCGCCCTCCATGGAAATATCAAGTTCTGTTATGTAGATATCAAGATCCATATCTGCAACGGTCTGGAAGGTCTCGGCAACCTCATCGAACCTGTCGAACTTGGTGAACAAGTGCATCTGAAATCCGACGCCATCGATCGGCGTGTTGGTAGCCTTCAGGTTTTGCAACATATTGATCATCGCTGTGGACTTGGGTCCCTTCCAGGACACGTCGTATTCGTTGTAGAGCAATGTCGCTGAGGGTGCGGACTCCCGAGCTTGTCGGAAGGCGATTTCAATAAAGTCTTCGCCCATGGCCTCAAACCAGGTTGAGTTACGAAAACGACCGTCATCGTCTTCCAGCGCTTCGTTGACAACATCCCATATTTTTATGTCATCGCGATAACGGGTAAGCACGCGGTCGATATATTCGCGCATGTGAATTTCCCGCTCCGTGACTTCTGTTGCGCGAACCCAATTTGGAATTTGACGGTGCCACACCAGTGTATGACCGTGTATCGCCATACGATGAGATTTAGCATACTGTACCTGATTGTCTGCAGACGCCCAGCGATATTCACCTGGAAGTGGGTTTACAAGATCCCATTTCAAGGAGTTTTCTGTGGTCAGTAAATCGAATTCTTCACCGGCGATTTCCGCATAAATCGCGCCATCAGGACGATGATGGAAACCCTGTAGAGAGGCAAAGCCGATAAGCAGGTCGCGTTGCGTTGCCAACTGACGTAGAGGCATCCCCGGTCGCGTGAATTCGCTGGCAGTCTTGACGTTGACAATAATGGTTTTGCTGCCAGTGCTATCAGGATTTTCGGCATCCCTTGCGATGACGTTCAGAACGATTTCACCTGGTGTTCGCGGGATGAATCGCAATACGGAGATTTGTGGGTCCAGTGGATGTTGAACAAATGTTGAACCCGCCGGGGGGTTGATCACTTCAAGTGTTGGCACGGTGCCATTCGGGTCAACGCCTTTGATGTGAATGGCGACCGGATCATCTACTCGTACCGTTGAAGGACGAACCTGGTTTACCACAGGTGGTAGATTGATAATACTTGACGGGTCACTCGGCATAAGCACCCGGATTCGAATGGTATGTCGCGTGCGATAAAGAGGCTCTGTAGCGTCAGTCGCGGTCATAGTGAATTCGCGAATGCCTACATCAGGTTGCAGCGGACGCCAGATCAATGAACGCGTTGTATCTAAATTGTCGACATAGCGAGCACCTTCTGGGATTGAGTCCGGAAACATGCCAGCGACCCCACCGTCAGGGTCGATCGGTTGCAGGCGGAGGTTCAGCTCTTCCCCTGCAAAGACGGTGATATCGTTAAAGTTGGCGAAGAATGGCGCGGTATTTAGGTTGGGGTCAACATTCACCGGGACTTGCACTGTTGGCTCCAATGGCCCCGCTGCAAATTCGGTGTCTGTGACACGACCATCGAAGATGTCGTCAATCGCGCCTTCTCGGTCCCGTTTGACAAAGAATTCGGTGACAGTATGCAGCTGAACTGATTCGTCTATTGGCTCGTTGGCGGCCGTCGGCGCTGGCGTCAGAGGAGGGCTCGGTAACGGCGACAGGGTGATTGCGCGCGGTGTTTCCTCGTTGACAGGAGGCGGTTCCGGGTTGGATGGCTCATTTTCCAAACCCGCAAGCGGCGTGTTATCAGGTCCGATCGCATCGTTGGGTGCCGCCTCAGCATCATCGCCACCACCGGATGAACATGCGCTAACGAAAGATATGACCAAAATCAGAATTGCTGAAGGTACGGCGATTCTTTGGCTTGACATGAATTTATCTACTTTGACGTGTTAGCTGAACCTGCCTTGATAGTGTAGGCAATCTGTCAATGGTCATTCTGCCTTGTGTGCAGCATTTTGGAGCGATGAACACCGCGTCAGTTCACTCGCCACAAAAATTGTGAGCAGGCTGTGGAACGAAATGGCCGGTGAGCTTGTATCCTCAACCATGTCAGACGCGCGGTAAAATTGTGTGCCAATGTGGGCTGAACGAGCATCTATCTCGCTCTTGTCAGCGGATCGTGACCCAGCCCGCAGCCTGCGATAAAAAAAAGCCGAACCTGTCTGTATTGAACCGACGCGGATCATGCGTCAACTCTCGCCAGCGGCTATCATGGGTCTATGCCTAATTTTGTCCCACGCCGGTGGCGGTTTGCCACATGCGGGTAGCCACCTATCATCAAGCAACAGCGCCGACGCGCGGGTCCATGGCGGCGCTCGGCATCCTGATTCTGACCATCCTGCTCGGTACCGGTGTCCTGCCGACACTGGTGGGTCATTTTGTTGGCTCTTATGAACGCGAAATTACCTATGTGTGGCTGCTTGTTTACGGCCTGAGTTTTATTGGGCTGATGATGAGCCAAGGTATCAACTGGGTATCCTGGCTGGTGCGGTATAGATTGCTTCTGGTGATCCTGATGATTGGTACAATCGTGTCGGTTAGCTGGTCGGTTGATGCCAAGGTATCGGCTGAGCGAACTGTTCATCTCGTGGGCAGTACGCTGGTTGCCATCTACATTGGATTTACCCTGCCATTGTTGACTACCCTCAGAGTTTTTGCCGTCGTGCTCGGTATTGCCATCATTGCCAGCGTATTGGCGGCGGTTGGTATCACCGAACTTGGAATCCAGAGCTATGAAGGCAGCTTGGTATGGAAAGGTGTATTCAATTCCAAAAACGATCTTGGATTTTGGGCTGCTGCGGGTGTTCTTCTCTATATCACTCTGAGCGATTCAACAAATTCCAATGGAACACGCCTCCTGTGTTTTCTGCTTGCCGGCATTTGTCTGGCTGTTCTTGGTTTGAGTCAATCGGCGACGTCACTACTTGCCATGCTTATCGCTGGATCTCTGTCGTTGTACCTGTTTATTGCCAATCGGTTTGAGCTTGGTTTTATTCGCATGGCTTTTATGGCGGCGTTGTTTACTGCGCTCGTTGCTATCGCCGTAATAAATATAGAGACGGCAGAACTCGTCGGGCGTACGGATGACCTGACCGGACGTGGCGAAGTCTGGCGTCAGACCTGGAAGATCATTATGGATAAGCCCTTGACCGGTTACGGTTATGGCGCTATCTGGTTTCCAAATGATGCGACAATCTGGATCCAGCAGAGCCTGACCGATTTCACCTGGATTGTATTTCATGCACACAATGGTTTTTTGCAGATTGCTTCGGAAGTCGGTTTGCCACTATCGATTATTGCTTTGTTGATGGTTGTGCAACAGATGATTGAAATTTTTTACTGCCAGTATGAACGTCAACAAGTGGGTGTGCTTTTTGTTCTTGCTTTTGTCGTGGCTTTTTTAATCAGTAATTTCTCAGAAGCGCGCTTTCTTGTTACCCGAGAGCTCTTCTGGATTTTCTTTCTCGCCTTGCCAATCAGCATGCTGCGCCAAGTTAATTTGAGTTCGCCGCATGATCCTGAATCCGCTGAAGATCTCGATGGAGGTGGCAATCGGGGCGGGTTCGCGCCGGCTGGCTACGCGTCAGCCGTTCCGGGTAAACCATGGTTGAACCCGCAAACCGGTGCTGCCGCAGCGCGGGTTGCCCCCGATTCAATGGTCGGGGCTGAGCTTGAACAGACACCCTTGCTTGCACATCGACCTCAGGATTTTGGTGATGAGACATTTGACACCACCTCGGGCACGATGGCTCTGACCGACGCTGATATAGACCTCGGCGACGACACAGATACGACCATTACAGATGAAAGTATTGTGGATATCGAGATCGGAAGTGTCGAGGACAAGTTGCCTGGCTTCAGCTCGCAAGCGCCTCAGATGATGAGTGAAGGCATTGATGAATTCGATAACGAAGCGCTTGATCGCTATGAGTCCGAGGTGCGAAAGCCGCATTCACGCAGTGAATTAGGTGTGGTTGAGCAAGCGAAAGAAATCGACGATGCCAACATCATCATCGATCAGGAAGATGGCGGCGTCGATGATCGCTATAACAAGACCATGAGCACTGACATTGATGAGTTTGACGACGTGCTGGATGAATCTGGTGACTGGGACGATGTCACGCCGGGAGACGACTTAATCCGTCCATGAAGGAACACGCCTACTTCGATAACGCTGCCACAACTTGGCCCAAGCCTCCAGAAGTTTATGCCTTCATGGACAGTTTTTTCCGATCGCATGGGGTCAATCCAGGAAGAAGTGGCAGCCTGTTGGCTGCGGAAGCTGCCGAGATGGTCAGCGAAACAAGATCAATGCTCGCCGAGTTTTTCAATTTCAGTGGAGCTACTGAGCGCGTCATATTTACAAACAATGGAACGGATTCATTGAACATCGCCATTGGCGGAATTATCAATTCTGGTGATCACATCATCACCACGCGTCTTGAACATAACGCGGTGCTGCGAACTGCCAATCACCTTGAACGTGACAGCGGTATCGAGGTTACGCGGGTAGCAGCAAGTGATACTGGCTACATTAACGTCGGTGACATTGAAGATGCGGTCAAGTCGAACACCCGGGCGATTGTTCTAAACCATGCCTCCAATGTAATTGGAACAGTTCAGCCCTTGTCCGAAATTGCAGTGATTGCAAGGAAGCACGGTGTCGCGCTGATTGTGGATGCGGCGCAAACGGCGGGTGTAATGCCTATCGACTTGCAAGCTGATGGTGTCGATATTCTTGCGTTCCCCGGGCACAAGGGATTGTTCGGCCCCATGGGGATTGGTGGCATGATCGTCAGCGAATCGCTTGAACTGAATCCGCAACGTTATGGTGGAACCGGTGTCGATTCACTGTCCGCTTTCCAACCGGATAGCTATCCTTATCGCCTGGAAGCGGGAACCTTGAACATACCCGGTGTTGCTGGTCTACATGCCGCGCAACGTTGGTTCGATGATCTGGGCGTTCGTCTTTTCAATGAACAAAATCTACCCGTAGCTGATGATCACCGATCGCGTGTGGTGGAGGCGATGCGGCATATCCATCAAGTGGAAAATGACCTGATTGAACGCATTGAAGCGACACTTGGCAAGTATCCGCAAGTTAGGGTGCTAGGGCAGGCAACTCGCGATAAACGAGTGGCGACCTTAAGCTTTATCGCCACGGGTGTGTCTACCGAAATGATAGGCGACAGATTGGATGCAGATCATCATATTGTGGCGCGCCCTGGCTTGCAATGTGCACCGCTTGTGCATGTCGACGCCGGCACAGTCGATACCGGTGGCGCCATCCGTTTGTCACCCGGTTACTTTACTGATGAGGAGGATATGCAGCAGCTCCTAGCGGCACTGGATGACATTCTCAGCGAGTAAAAGCTGTACTTTCATCAACGATGCCATGGACAGCGCATCCGTTATTTCACCATCAAGTACCATCGACACCGCATCGCGTAGTGGCAGTTTTTTCACAGCGAGATCTTCTGAAGGGTCAGGCGCAGTTGTTGTAAAGCTCAAGTCCTGTGCTACGAATGCCTGTGCAATTTCGTCTGTAACAGAGTTTGAGGTGTGCAATGTCATCAGTCGGGTCCAGCGTGTTGCGATAATGCCTGTTTCTTCACGTAGTTCGCGCATCGCTGCATGTAACGGCGCTTCACCCATCGGTGCGCCACCTTCGGGTATCTCCCAACTGTATTTGCCCAATGTGTATCGTTGTTGTCCGACAAGCCAGGTATTTCCATCAGCATCAATCGGCACAACTCCAATCGCACAATTCTTGAAGTGCACCAAACCATAGATACCCGCTGCTCCAGTGGGTGCTGTTACCTCACGATGGCTAACCTTGATCCAGGGATTCTCGTAGACTTTCTGGCAGCTTAACGTTTGCCATTCGGCGGGTTTCTTTGACACGCTTAACTTCTCAAGCTTATGTTGTAGTGGTGTGAATGCACTATGAGAGGGCCCTGAAGATCTGTCCATTTTTCCCTAAGATGATTCAGAGCGAATTGTGCATCACTGTCGCCAGCACGACTACGCCGAGTAATGACAAGGCCATCAGAATGTTGATAACGCGCTGCCAATGTGTTGGCAGGGCGAGTCGCTGCAGGCCAATACCAGCCCATAGCCATAACAGGTGAATCGGAATCCAGATCAGGTTGATCAGTAAAAATTTCCAGGCGGTTTCCTGCCACAGAGTCATGCCGACAAAAGGGAAACCACTGAACAAGGTCGTATTGACGACATAGGCTTTTGGATTGATTGCTTGCAGAATGAGTGCATCGCGAATGCCCGGTGGTCGCTCGTTCATGATGAATGCGATGCGTGCACCGGCGAAGGCGATCTTGAACGCGAGATAACAAAGGTATAGGGCTGATGCGTAAAGCAGGAATTGACGGAGCTGTGGCTGCGCAAGCACAACCCCCGCGAGTCCTGTAACCACCGCCAGTGCGACGAGATTGGTTCCAATACAAAGACCGGCAACATAGCGGTATCCGGGAGTCGCGCCAAAGGCAGCGCCAACGCCGGCTGTCGACAAAACCCCAGGACCTGGAGAGATCAGAAGAAAGAATACTGCTGTGAGAAAAACGCCCATCGTCTGGCAATAGCAAAACGACTAGCTTAACGCGATTCAGGCTTTAGAAAGGTGTTCCCAGCACGTTAGTCCAGTAGCGGGTGTAGTCACTGCTGCTGTTTTCGACACAGGCAACACTGACTTCGGTGAATCTGGGGTTCATCAGATTTTGACAATGCCCGGGACTGTCAATCCAACCATTGACCGCAGATTCGGCACTGGTTTGACCTGCGGCGATGTTCTCGCCAATGCGTTGCCAGGTATACCCTGCGGCAGTGGCACGGTCGCCGATGTTGCTGCCGTCACTACCGGTATGGGAAAAAAAATTGTGTTGCGCCATGTCCTGAGAATGAACCCTGGCGGCGGTTTGCAGTTGTGTGTTCCACGTCAAGGGTGCTGCAGCTGCGAAAAAAGTGCTGCCGCAGTTGCGTGCTTCGGCGCGTGCTGTGTTAATCAAGTCAAGCGTACGTGCCTGGATGTCTGCATCACTCGCTGAACATGTGACGGGCAGTGTAACGGTATCAATTGATGAATCGGAACCGCCGTCGGGTGCAGCTGGAGCCGGCGGTTCTGCACTGCCGTTGTTGCCGAGCTCCGTTAGCTCTGTTTCACCATTATTAAATGCGTTTCCAGTATCGGAAGTGGCTGTATCTGGTGGGGGAATATCCCCGGCAGCGGACTCGACCGGTGGTGGTGTCGGAATGGACGCAGGGCCGTCCAGCGGAGAGCCTGAGCCACAGGCAATCAGCAATAAGCTCACAGTGCTGACAAAAGGAAGGCGTAAATTGGTCATGGTGTGGTACCGGTAATCCGCTAGCTGATAGTTTTAGCGGCTCAGACCGTACTAAATCAAGCGAGGTAACGTGTAGATTCGGTCAGACGCTCAGTGGATGTGATCTAGATCAAACTGCCGGATCGGAGCATGACCAGCCCAATGGTGTAGGTAAGGACTCCCAGTGCCGTTGTGACCGCAATGATCTCGGCTGCCAACTCACCGTGTGGCGTAAGTTGTCTTGCGAGTATGTAACTGGCAGTGGCGGTGGGTGAGGCGGACATGAAGAACAGGATGGCAAGGCGTTCATCCCGGAGCCCGAAATAGATACCCAGCCCTACCAGTAGTAGTGGCGAGATGATCAATTTGAATAAACTGGCCAGCATCAGTGAGCGCATATGGCTCTTGAGCCCACTGAATTTGAGACTTGCGCCAATGCAAATCAGTGCCACAGGCAGTGCCATTTTAGTCAGGTAAACACCCGTGGCCTCCATGAATTCGGGCGTTTGAATCGATAAGGTGGATCCTATAACGCCTGCCATGATGCCAATAAGAATTGGATTGCGCATCATCTGGCGCAAGGCGCCTTTGGATTGCAATACCCAAACGGCAACGATGTTATAGGCGGTTGTCACAACCGCGATATACATGGCAAGGCGTGGCAATACGCTTTCATCGTAGGTAGCGATCGCCAGAGCGACGCCGAGAATGGCAAGATTGCCACGGTAACCGCCTTGAATAAAAACACCACGTTGATCAGCCGGTACGAGACGGCCGAAGGCAATCAGTATGATGACGATGGCAAGTGTTCCGAACAGTCCGATCAATGTCAGCGGCCAGTCAATAGACTCATTCAATGGTGCGGTCGACAAGGCATAGAACAACATGACCGGGAAGGCGATGTTGTATACCAGGGTGTTGGCTTCGCGAATGAAAGCATCGCTGATAAGGCCAAGATGACGAGCAACCCAGCCGATCAATAGCAGTAGCAGAACCGGCCCGGTAATCGAAAAGGCAAAACTCAACAGGCTGTACACGTGTTGCAATACCTAACGGGTCGTATGTATTTGCTGCACCTCTTCACGTTGATAGGCGTGGGCGAGTAGTTGTGTGGCGAGTATCGAAACAAGACAGTAGCCAAGAAAGAACCAAAAGCCGTTTTCAAGCGTTGCGTTAAAATCAACAAGACCCTGATTTTCCTGCAAACCATTGCCGGCCAGGAATGCGATAAAGATCGCGATGACAAAAACGTCGGCCATTGACCACTTGCTGACAAGGTTGTTGACGAGCATCAGGCGATGACGCTTCAAGGAGGGAGGGAGGACTAGTGTGATGAGTAGCATCAAACCTTTTGCAACCGGAATAATGACACTGAACAACACAATCAGTACGGCCACCAGCACATGGCCGTTGGATAGTAAATCCTGAGCGGTGCCGACAATACTTTGCGTCTTGTCGAATGCGCTGACGGTACCGCTGACATCGATGGAATCGACAACCATCTCGACAAGGTTGCGCATCAGTCCCGGTGTTGTCTTGCTCTCCGTCAGGAGTTCACGTCCCAGTTCGACGAGTTTTGTTTTCTCGACAGTACCTTGTACGCTCAACATCGGCTGATTCAGGCCGGGCACCAAAAGGCCATAGGCGGCAAGTAGTAACAATAGAGCAATGGCTTTCAATCAGGTTCCTTGCGTGTTCGACTTGCGTGCTGTCCGGGGCGGTTCTTCAACCTTGGCGAGAAACCACATGCCGGAGAGAAAGAGCACGATTATAGAGAGAAGACCGAGCCTTGAGCTCTCCGTGGTCGCAGCGACGACACCGACGAGTAGCGGGCCGACGACAGCGGCCGCCTTGCCAAGCATATTCAGAAGGCCGAAGTATTCGCCACTCTTCTCTGGGGGTATCAGGTGGCTGAACAGCGACCGGGAAAGCGATTGCACACCACCCTGGACCAGACCCAGTGCTACTGCCAGTACATAGAATTCGAGCACCGAATCCATGAAAACAGCAGCAATTGTGGCGACGACGTAGGTCCCGAGACCAATCCACAAGCCCCGTTTGGCCCCAAATTTTTCGCCAATACGTCCAAAAACAAGCGTTGCCGGGAAACCGATGAATTGCACGATCAGCAAAGCGACGATCAGACTGTTTGACGGCAAGCCGATTGCCATGCCGTAGTCGACCGCCATGCGGATGATCGTTGCCACGCCATCGATATATAGCCAGTACGCGAGTAAAAACATCCACACATTGCGGTGCTGGCGCATGTCCCTGAATGTTCTCCGCAGCGCACCAATGGATTCACCCATACCACGGCTGGTTTTTTCAGAGACCGATTCCTGTTTCACACCCAACAACAGTGGCAGGCTGAAGACAAACCACCAGATAGACACACTCAAAAAGGAATAACGTACCGCATCGCTCGTCCCCGCGAGCCCAAACCAGGCGGGTTTCAAGGTCATCGATACGTTCAGCGCGAACAGCAAGCCGCCACCGAGATAACCAAGCGAATAGCCTAGCGCTGACAGGCGATGCCGGTCGGCAGGTGCGGCGATTGCCGGAAGCATGGCGTCATAAAAAACGTTAGCACCTGAAAACCCCAGAATGCCGAGTACATAGAGGCTGATAGCGAGCTGCCAATTGCCTTCGCCCACGAGGAAAAATCCGGAGGTGGCGAGAATGCCTGTCAGCGCAAAAGCGCCGAGTAAGCGCTTGTGCTGGCCACTGGCATCGGCCACTGCGCCCAGGATCGGTGCGAGTAATACGATGATGAAGCTTGCGAGGGAATTACCGACACCGAGCCAGAACGTACTGGTTGTCACGGAGGTTCCGCTGCTCCAGTACTGCTTGAAGAAAAGCGGGAAAAAGCCCGCCATGACAGTGGTGGCAAAGGCTGAATTGGCCCAGTCATACAGGGCCCAGGAGAAGGCGGAACGCTTTTGTCGATCAGTCACGATCGTAAGACCCCATCATGGACCTCGAGAGGCAAGGGGCCGATGGTAGCGTTTTTTAGCTGATGATATTTTTAAGGCGCCCCAGCAAGGCATTGGATGCGGTGGTCAATGGTGTCACGACTTGGATTGCGGTGCTCGATGTTGCAGCAGTCAGCTGACCCGGCTGGACAGGGAGCTCGTCGGAACCTGCGCCAACCGTGGAAAATGGGAATTGTTGCGCTTCGTCCATCTTCTGACAGGCCTGCTGAATCATGGCGTTGGTAATCGGCTGCTCTGAGTTGAAACGATCGAGCAGTGCCGCATAGGTAATCTCTGCAGCATCGTTCGCTTCTTCTTTTGACGCCTTGAGCGGATAATCGACCGGCGGATACATCAGTTGACCCCTGTACAGACATATTTGTGGTTGCAGTCATGACAACACGCCAGACGGATGATGTCACGCCTATGACCAAGTAGTGGTTCACACTTTTGGAATATGACCTGTGCCAACAGTCGGATCAGGTATCCGTAACGTTGTTTGCGCTGTTTTAACCAGCCGAGCTTGGCTCTGCGCTGAAGCGTTTCAATGACTCCCAGAGTGCGGCGGCGCCTGCCTTGCCGAGCATCTTTTCGAAGTGTTTTGGGTGCACGTAGGCTAGATCGTGCAGATTGCTGGCGTGATACCGCTCAGAAAGCGGTGCAATGCCCTCATCGGGTACTACGGCGGACAGCGGCGTTGTCAGGTAAAGAGGGTTCCAGCCTACGCGATTGTAGAATGCCAGCACGCCCTCGGTCCGGGCAATGGCGATACCTTGTAGCGGCGCGGACAGCCCCGCAAAGAAATGGCCGGCCAGAACATCCTTTTCGAAGTCGGCATTGGCAACCACGTCCGGCTTGATGCGCCCGATGCTGTTGAATACATCGCGCTTGATACGCGCTTCAAGGGCTGCCGAGTCGTTCGGACTGACCAGCTCGGCCGCATGGGCGATCGGGTCGCGGGGTGTATCGTTCTGGGGGTCGCTCATGGTAGATCAATCTGCCTGTCGGAACGCGTAGTATACGAACAGTCCCGGCAAAGGCTCGTTTTCCGATGCATCAAAGTGATGCAAGCCCAGCAAGTTACACCTCGTTGCAGCGGCGTCTGCATTTTTTGGTTCTGCTGTTGATCGCCGCGCAGTACCTGTTTCAGGGTCCTATGCGAAATGCGCTCGAGCAGATAGAATCCGGCGCTGATCTGTCGTTTGCGGGCTTTCTTGTGACCACGGTACATACCCTCGGTGGGGCTTTGATTGCGGCGGCAATGCTGTGGCGCTGGCGACTAGCGCGTCAAAATCCTGTACCGATCGCGGCTGCTCGTCTTGGTGACAAGGCGTCGTGTTACATAAGAATCCATCACCAGCTCTTCTATGTCATGGTGCCGATAATGGTCATCAGTGGTGCCTTACACTACTACCTTGGGTGGCAGTCAGCCGGTCGCTGGCACGAGCTTGGCAAGTGGGGACTGGCGGCGTTGATTGGCGTCCATGTGGCTGGTGCCCTGTGGCACGTTGTGACCGGCCATCGTGAGGTTTTTTCGCGCATGATGGGTAGAGAGCGCTCGCACTGATACACTAACGGGTTTGACCGAATAATTAATTCTCGGCACCGCTGGTGCCGACAAGATCTTTTGGAGACCAAGGTATGAGTTCTGCCAGTGATAGTGGCATGGTGAGGATGATGGGCGTCGTTGTTGCCGCGATTGTTATTCTTGCGTTTGGAGCGGGCATCGTTGCACGCATGCTCGGGGGCGATGAATCCGCCACCGCTGCTGGCGATTCGATTATGCGCAACGCGCTCATTGAGCGGATATCCCCTGCGGGCGGTGTGCGTACGTCGCTCGATGACGTGCCGGTCGCGGCCGTAGCTGCCGACGCTCCCACAGAGGCTGACACTGCTGCTGCCGAGGAGGCCGCCGCTGCCGCTGTCGCCGTTATGGGCCAGGCGCCTGAACTCGGATTGACCGACTCGGTCATGCAAGCCGTGGACGGTGCCTGTGCCGGCTGCCATATCTCCGGTGTTGCAAATGCGCCCAAGCTTGGCGATGCTGCTGCCTGGCAGCCGCGACTGGACAAGGGTATGGAGGCGCTCACTGCATCGGTGGTAAACGGCCTGAATGCCATGCCTGCGCGTGGTGGATCGACGCTGACAGACCTTGAAATACCGGTCGCCATCCAATATCTCCTGAGCAAATAAAGAGACTTTCGGGCGATGGATCAAATCATCGAATTTATTGGAAACCACACGCTGCTGTTCGTGGCGTTCTTCGCAACGCTCGGCATGCTCATCTATACCGAGTACATGCGAATAGCTGGGAGTAGTGCTCAGCTGTCACCTTTTGCAGCGACGCAATTGATGAACGATGGGGATACCATCGTTGTCGATGTACGTGATGAAAACGAATTCAAAAGCGGCCATGTGTTGAACGCGCGAAATCTGCCCGTGTCAAAGCTTGACGAGCGTATGCATGAGATCGAGAAGTTCAAGCAGCGCGACATTGTCCTGTATTGCGATTCTGGAATGCGCACAACACGTGCTTCGGCCAAGTTGAAAAAAAATGGATTTGAGAAACTGCATGTCATCGCAGGTGGTTTGACGGCCTGGGAAAAGGCCAACTTGCCCACTGTTGTCAAGTAACCCATAAATTAATTGCGGAGAATTCGTGTGAGCGGAACTATCGTCATGTATGAATCCGACTGGTGCGGATTTTGTCGCGCAGCCCGTCGTTTACTCGAAAAAAAGGGCTGGGAATATGAAAGCCGCCTGGTTGATGGTAACAACGAGCTTCGCGCAGAGATGCAGCGAATCAGTGGAAGAACTTCGGTGCCACAAATTTTTTTTGGTAGTCGACATATCGGTGGTTTTGATGATATGGCGGATCTCGAAAAAGTTGGTGAACTTGATGCGATGTACGCTGCGATCGATGGCAAAACCCCTGAATGATTGACACGAGCAATTAGATAACATGGCTGAAGACAGCAAAGAAACAACAGCGGGAGCTGCAACGGGTGCCGCTAATCAGCCGCAATTCAAGATTCATCGTATTTACCTGAAAGACGTCTCCTACGAGTCCCCGCAGACACCTTCTGTATTTGTCAGTAACAAGAATTGGAAACCGAATGTTGCTTTGCATCTTAATACTGAAAGCAGCAAACTCGAAAATGATTTGTACGAATGTGTACTGACAGTTACGGCTACGGTAAAACTTGAAGACGAGGTCGCCTACCTGATAGAGCTTAAGCAGGCTGGTCTGTTTTTGATCAAAGGGTTTGAGGAAACCCGTATTGGGCCAATGCTTGGCAGCTTCTGCCCAAATGTGTTATTCCCGTTTGCTCGCGAAGAGATTGCCTCGCTGGTACAGAAGGGTGGGTTCCCGCAGCTGCTATTGGATCCGGTTAATTTTGATGCCTTGTATGCGCAGCATGTTGAAACGAGTCGTCAGAATGCACCTGCTCCAGGTACACAGCAGTAGAAATTTCCCTGCTGGACGTCAATGAATCCAGTATTGCCTGGGATTCGTCTCGGCGGACCCGCTCGCTACGGGTGGGCTGAAGAAAATTGTCGATACCATTGCCTGATTGAATTAACAGCACGATATTCAAGCACTTATCATTAAGGGTGCGAATTTGCGTTAAGGTAGCGGGCATGATACAGCTTGAATTCATGGTTCGGCTCGCGAACCGAGAAGCGTGTCGAGTGCTTCTGCAAAGCCAATCGATAGACGCAGGTCGTGGCTGAAGTAGCCGAGCAGATATTTGGTCGCCAGACGGTTACGCGCGGACGGGCACTGCAGCGCAGTGGCGCCGTGCTCGATATATGGGGTGATCCCGACAGCTCCGTGAGCGCCCTCGTTCAGGGGACTCAATCGTCACCTTACGCCGTAGAATTTTGGTTGGATAAAGATGGCGGCTTTGAGTTTGGCGAATGCAGTTGTCCGGTAGGGTACAACTGCAAACATGTAGTTGCCGCGACACTAGAATACTGGAACGATACCAGCGCGGATGATCATGCACCGGTCATGTCGTCTCGGTCGGCGCACATTGCAAGTGCTTCGCGCGACGAAACCGAAGTCAGTGAATGGTGGTCTCGGTTGTGTGCCAGCCTGATTGAAGATAGCGGGGTGTCCCAAAAGCCATCGCATACCACAGCGCAACACGGACCCTCGACTCGCGATCGAATATATTCGCTGTCGCCAAGTATATCGACCCCACAGAATGGCATTGTCGCTGGCGTCACGCTGACCTTACTTGATGCCTCGCGTACCGCGGCTGGTCACTACCACAAGGGCAGGCGCGCGAATCCCGACCGCGCGTATCTCGGTTTCGACACGCAACTCTTGTCAATTGATAAAGATATCGAAGCGCTTGGTGTTGCGCAACTAACTCAGGTGCATGGCCGCTGGGCTTCCGATTCTGGTCGCTACAATCTGGTCGGTCGCACTGGGCAATCGTTATTGGAGCTTGCGCTGTCTAGCGGACGCTGTTTTATCGACAAAGAGCGCCGTACGCCTGCCACACTGGGCGACAGGCGTGCGCTCCAATTCGTCTGGAAAACGGTAGACGACGAATCCATGCGCCTGACGGCTGAGCTCGATGGTTTATCGAATTGGTGGGCAGTAGCTTCCAATCCACCCTACTGGATCGATCCCCGAACCTTCACAGTTGGTGTGATTGATACGAGCCTTGACGCTGAGCAATTCCTCTTGATGCTGGAAGCGCCTTCAGTGCCGGCGGCGGAGCTCCAATCCATCGCCGAGGAGCTTGCGCAGTTTCGCAACGTTGACTTGCCAGATTCGCAGCAAGCGCGTTCTGTCATTCCCATGCCGCCTGTCCAATTACTGCCGTTGATCGACGTGCCAGCGGTGCCCGTCATGATTCTGCGCTCGATAGACGATAACCCGCACGTGGATTCTTGGCGATTGTTTCTGTGTATGCGTTATGGCAGCGCCGTTCTGCCTTGCAGTTATAACGAACATGATCCGATTACTCGCACCTGTGATGAGGATGGTCAGGTAGTGCGTGTCAAGCGTGATCTCGGGACAGAAACTGTTTGTTTTTTCGAGCTGATGCGGCGGGTGCCCGGGCTGCTGCCGCAGCTCGAGGAATCGTCGAATCTGCCAAGTTCAGTTTTCAGCGCAAGTGGTGACAGTCCCGCGGATCGCTTTACTCAATATCGAACCTTGGTGCGTCAGCGTGACGCGTTTGAAAGCGACGGCTGGACACTTATTGTTCTGCCACCGGTTCACACGGAAACAATCAGGCCTGAGCGTTTCGATGGTTTGGTTCAACGTGTCGATAACGGTCCGGGCTGGTTTGACGTCTCGCTCGGCTTCCAGATCAATGGCGTACGCCATGATCTTCTTGAGCTAGTGGCGGACTACATAGAGCGTGGAGGGGGGGATGAACCCTTGCTGGTGGAGACCGATGAGGGCGGCTTTATCGAAGTACCTGCTGAAGTATTGCGTCCAGTTGCCCAGACCTTCCTTGAGCTTGGTGATCCGCTGGAAGGTGACGGGGACGGCAATAAAATTCGCTTGTCACGCGCCCGGGCACTTGCGCTTGAAGGCCTCGATGCCGCTCTCGGTATTGACGGTTGCGAGATGCGCTGGAACGGTATTCGTGAACCCTTCGCGTTGGCCCAGCAGCTACGCGCATTTGCGCAAACCGACATCGCGTCCCTCAAGCAAGTTACTGTGCCGCGCGGCCTTCAGGCAGTGCTTCGTCCCTATCAACGTACAGGCCTTGCGTGGCTGAACACGTTGGCAAAACACGATCTTTGCGGCATCCTCGCTGATGACATGGGGCTCGGGAAAACGCTGCAAACTCTAGCTCATGTGCTGTGGTTAAGGCAGAGCCGTCGACTGAACGGGCCCGTGTTGGTGATCGTACCCACCAGTTTGTTAGTAAACTGGGCCCGGGAAGTCAGACGCTTCACACCGCGGTTGCATGTGCGTATCTGGCATGGACCCGAGCGTGGTCAGCTGCCGCTCAATGTCGAAAGTCCCCCTGCCAACCTCGTCATTACCAGCTATGGTCTGGCGTTGCGCGATCATGAGCTGCTGGCAGAGCATGGATTCGATTTCCTCGTGCTTGATGAGGCACAACATATCCGTAATCCGCGGGCCAAGACAACTCGAGCGATCAAGGCACTGCCGATTACGCGCAGGTTATGCCTGTCGGGAACACCGCTTGAGAATCATCTAGGCGAACTCTGGTCGCAGTTTGATTTCCTGATGCCTGGGCTACTTGGGGATGATCAACATTTCACGCGAAAATTCCGTACACCCATAGAGCGATATGGCGATTCCGATTGTCAACAAAGACTGGCTAATGTCGTGGCTCCGTTTCTATTGCGGCGTCACAAGGAAGACGTTGCGACCGAGTTACCGCCAAAAACAGAAATACTGCGAGAGGTGAAGCTCGGCGACGCGCAGGCGAAACTCTATGAAAGCATCAGGATTTCAATGAAGAAGCGTGTGCGTGATGCTCTGGATGCACGCGGTCTCGCTCGAAGCCAGGTGACCGTTCTGGATGCACTACTGAAACTACGTCAATTGTGCTGTCATCCTCACTTGTTGAAAATGAACAGCGCTCGCCGCTTGGGCGAGTCGGCCAAGACAGCACTTGCTCTCGACATGATCGACGAGCTTGTTGCCGAAGGGCGCCGGATACTCGTGTTTTCTTCGTTTACATCGATGCTGTCGCTTCTTGAGCAGGAGCTCGGCAAGCGTGGTCACCGCTGGGTCAAACTTACTGGTCAGACACGTAAGCGCGATCAGGTAATCGACCGTTTCCAGCAAGGGGATGTGCCGTTGTTCCTGATCAGTTTGAAAGCCGGAGGTACCGGATTGAATCTGACTGCCGCCGATACGGTCATACTCTATGATCCTTGGTGGAACCCGGCCGCAGAGGACCAGGCGAGTGCGCGCACGCATCGTATAGGTCAGGACAAGCCGGTGTTTGTCTATCGGCTCGTCACGACCGACACGGTTGAGCAGCGAATCATCGCCATGCAGGATAGAAAACGTGAGCTTGCCCAAGCGACGCTCGAAGGTGGGGATCGCGGCACTCTCGGGCGAATGTCAGTAGATGAAACGCTCGCCTTGTTCGACAGTTAAGCGAATAGCTAAATGTTTTGGGTTACACCCCGCCGTCAAACCCAAGTTGTCGCCAGGCTTCAAACAACACTATTGATACAGAATTGGCAAGATTCAAGCTGCGACTTGTCTCTCGCATCGGTAATCGCAGGCGATCTTCAACACGTGGATCATCAAGAATTGCGTCGGGTAGGCCGCGCGTTTCTGGGCCAAACAACAACACGTCATCGGGTCGGTATTGCACAGTCGTGTAAATATTCCGCCCTTTTGTCGTGAAGGCAAACCACCGACTCGACGACAAATGATGCATACAGGCTTCGAAATTATCGTGGCATTGAAGCTCCGCGAATTCGTGATAATCGAGCCCGGCACGCCGAAGTGCTTTGGTCTCAAGTGAAAACCCCAATGGCTTTATCAGATGCAAGGTAGCGCCTGTATTTGCACACAGGCGTATGAGATTTCCGGTGTTGGGCGGAATCTCTGGTTCCATCAGAACTATCTGCAACATGTGTCGAATTTTTGTCGATTAGATTAACTGAAAATGAATATTACTGTTAAGTCGGCATTTGTAATGTTTTTAGCTGTTCTTGATTAGTGCAAATTAGGCAAAGCACCTTGCCGAGTTGTGTCGTACCCTCTATTGTTTAACCATAGTCGGTGCACTTGATACAAACGTATGGCACGTGTTGATGGCATAAAACAAGGCGATTCGAACCTGGCGACCGATCGACGACATTATTATTCGTCATCGCAAGGTCCGTTTTACAATGCAAACAATATCTACCTCTTCTACGGTGGAGGTGATCGTGGTGCGATGGTCGATCTCATCACGCACGATATTCGACGTGGAAAACGCCTGACGCGGGTGGAAGGCGAGCCCGGCAGCGGTAAAACGATGATGTCTCTCGTTCTCGCTGATCGTTTGAATCGTTATTTCAACATTATTCGCTACGACTTGGCTGAGACCTCGCGGGTGCTGCTTCTGCGTCAACTCCTGATAGAGCTGTGTCCCGGTGACGCGACTTTGCTGGATGGCATCAAGCATGACGGTGCGCCAAGCGATGTGCTGCTTGCCCGCGCTCAGATAGTTGTTGAGCGACAATTGCGCTCCTCTCTGCAAGCTGGCAAGCCTTATGTGCTGATGATCGATGCTCAGACTCGATTGAATAATGAAGCCTTCGAGTTACTGACCCGACTGTCATCGTTAGAACATCTGGGTGTTCCGGCCATGCATGTCATTATTTTTGAGCCTGGCGAAAAGCTCGTGGGGCATGGTTCAGTCCAGAACCGGATGTCCAATGACGATGAACCGTATCAATTGCGGCGACTGTCGCTTAATGAGGTATCCGAGTTTTTGCGTCACCATATGCTGCTATTCGACTTCAACCGCCGTGATCAATTCACTCGGGACATGGCGTACTTTATTGCGGATCGATCAGGGGGCGTATTTCGGTCCATCAATACACTCGCTCGCAACGCCTTTCTCATCGCGAGTATCGAGTCTGCCGAGCAAGTGTCGATGTCGCATCTTCTGATGGCTGGGCTACCGCCGCGCGAAAAAAGCTCGACCAAGTCAGGTTTTTTGCTGAATCACCGGCGCGTCCTGTTTGCATTGTTTGGCTCATGTGTTGTAGCCTCTGTCGCAGTACTGGTGTTGCTCCAGTAAGATACGCTTTACGCAGGTCATGAAGACTTGCGCTTACAAAAGGATTTGTATAAATGCAAAGCTCAATACCAGCTTGTCTGGTCGTCGTTGTAGCAGTCGGACTTGGTGCTTGCCAGGCACAATTACTTGAACCAGCGTCCTTCACACCTTCATCTGGTGTTGACTCTGCGTTGCAATTGCAGCAAGAGGTCAGCGACTGGCTGTCTCTTGAGCAGGTTCCCGCCGATCCGCCGACCGCCAACCCGAATGCAACGACATTTGATGTCAACGCCGTTCAAGTGCCACTGGATTCCTTGTTGTATGCGATGAGTCGCGAGGCAGGCCTCGATCTCACACTACATCAGTCGCTCGATCAAGCCGTAACGCTTCGGGCAAGTTCGCCGTCACTACCAAAGATACTTGAGAGACTTGCACTGCAAACCGATTTTCGCTGGCGGCTCAGTGATCGACACCTCGATGTTTGGGGGGCGGAGCCGTTCTCAGAAAGTTATGCCGTTGATTACCTGAATATACAAAGAGCGACGTCGAGTAGTGTTGGCCTTGCGACTGAAGTCGGCACGATCAACGCGAGCGACGCGCGAGCGTCAGGTATTGCCAACAGTTCCTCGACGCGCATCGAGAACCTGTCGGAGCATCATTTCTGGCAGTCGTTGAGTGCCGATCTGGATGCGATGCTCATGCATGCCAGCGATGCCGGTTCCCGATACTCAATAAACAAAGAGGCAGGACTTTTGACCTTGCACGGAGTGCCATCCGTGCATCGGCGAGTAAATCATTATCTGGAAAGCTTGCATGCCAGTGCAAATCGGCAAGTGCTCATCGAGGCAACCGTTGTCGAAGTAACTTTATCCGATCGGTATGACGCTGGTATTGATTGGCAGCTGCTGTCCAATAGTGACAATGGCATCAGCGCCGTGCAGGCGTTGCTCGGCGCACCTGCGGTTACTCGCGAGAGCGTGGACAGAATTCCGGCCGGGAATGGTCTTGTCAGCCTGGTCAGAAAGGGTGGGCTTGCCGATATCACCGCCACACTGAGCTTGCTTGAACAGTTTGGTGATGTGCGCATTCTCTCGCGTCCACGCATCATCGCGTTGAATAATCAGTCTTCGGTGTTGAAGGTTGTCGATAATCGAGTGTACTTCACGGTGAACGTAGAACGTCGTCAAAGTGAAGAACGAGACGAGGTCACCACGGAAACTGAAATTCATACAGTACCTGTGGGCCTTGTCATGAACGTCACTCCACAGATCAGTAGTGAAGGCGATGTCATGCTGAATGTGCGACCGTCAATGTCGCGTATTCTCGGCTTTGTCGATGATCCAAATCCTGAATTGGCTGTGGCTCAAGTCCGCAATAGTGTGCCCGAGATACAAGTGCGCGAAATGGAATCGATGCTTCGCGTACATAGTGGCGATGTGGCAATCATTGGTGGACTGATGCAGGAATCGACCAGGGAGAATGTATCGCGTCTACCTGGACTTGGGCGATTGCCAATGTTCGGAAAATTGTTTTCCAGCGTCCAGAAAAATCGCTCGCAAACCGAGTTGATGATAGTGCTTCGTCCGACAGTCATGCCATCTCGGCAAAGGTTAAAAGCATCCTGATGAGTATGTCGGCTTACATCAATCTGGCTGAATTCATTCCCAGTCGGTTCGCGGCAGAACAGCTGCCTGAGGATATTGCGAAACGTCTTCAGGTGTTGCCTGTGTCGCTGAACAAGGCGACTTCAGAGCTGACTCTCGCTCACGGTGGCGAGCCTTCGCTGCCGGTACGGGATTCCTTGCGACGCTGCGTAGACAAATCGCTGAAGATCACTTGGATCAAGGCTGATCCAGCAATGATCGGTGCCAGCATCGAGAATTGTTATGCCCGTCAGCATGATGTATCGGTGCTTATCGAGCAATGCTGGCTGTTCGGTGAAGAGTCGGTATCCATTCCCGCTCTTCTCGATGCACTGATTTGTCGTGGTGTTGATGCTCGCGCCTCGGATATTCATATCTCTGCAAATAGTGACGCGATAGCGCTAAGGTTCAGAATCGATGGTGTGATATCAAACATTGGGAAACTGCCGCTCAGCTTTCTTGATGCATTGACGGTTCGCATCAAGATCATCAGCGAACTTGATATCGCTGAAACTCGCCGTCCACAAGATGGGCAATTCAGACGGTTGATCAATGGTGTACCCCTTGAATGCCGAATTTCCACGTTCCCGACCTGTCAAGGCGAGAACATTGTCATGCGACTGCTCGATCAGGAGCAGCGACTTCGAACCGTAAACGAACTTGCCTTGCCTGCCGGGATAGCGAAGCAGTTACATGATCTGGTCCTGCAGCCAAGTGGCATGCTGATCGTCTGTGGCCCGACGGGTTCAGGCAAGAGCAGTACCTTGTTCAGCCTGCTTGGTGAACGAGACATTGCAACGCTTAATATCATGAGTCTTGAGGATCCTGTTGAAATTCGTTTGCCTGGTATTCGACAATCGAATGTAGACAGTGATCGTGGGCTGGACTTTGCGAGCGGTGTACGTGCCCTGTTACGACAGGATCCGGACGTACTCCTGATTGGAGAAATACGGGACGCAGACAGTGCCGCGATGGCTTTTCGAGCAGCGATGACCGGGCATCAGGTGCTGACGACAGTACATGCTTCGGATACGTTTTCGACCATTGATCGTTTGCGAGAGCTTGGTGTTACCGCTGAAGTTCTATCGTCGACGGTACGAGGAATCGTAGCGCAGCGACTGCTACGCAAGCGTTGTAATTATTGTTGTGCGAAAAATCATGTGAAGGATTATGGCCACACCGGCCGTGCCGATTGTAGCGCCTGTCACGGAACCGGGTACTTCGGACGTCAGGCTATCGTTGAAGTTTTGATTTTTACCGATTCCATCAGGAAAGACATCATGGCACATTGCTCGACTCAAAAGCTGGTCGAGCGGGTAAAAAATGAAGGGTTTTGCAGCTTGCGCGATGCTGCGAATTTCTTGTTGGGCTCAGGCCTCACGTCCCAGGCTGAAATTGATCGTGTCTTGGGCCAAGAGACTATAGGCTTGTGATTCGTTTTACGCCAAGCTGCAGCGACGCGCATCTTGCGATAGGGTTTTTTCATTTGGCGCATTTGCTCGATGCAGGCCTTCCGGCTGACGAAGCACTCGCTGATGTGCAGGTGATGGAAGCTCAGCGTCGCATGCGTAAAGTGTGGTTTGAAATTCTCGTCGACGTAAGAGATGGCAAAAATCTATCAGCGGCCATGCGGCGCTGGCCACATGTGTTCAACGCTCCGATATTGGCCATTGTGGCGGCAGGGGAGGCTGCGGGCAAGCTGACTGATGCGATACATGAAGTTGAATCATTGCTCCGATGGCAGGCTGAATTACGCAATCGTCTGGCCGCTGTACTCATCTACCCGTGTTTTGCAGTGTTGGTAATGTTGTTCGTCGTGTTGTTTCTTTTTACGTCGGTCGTGCCAAGCCTGGCGGATTACCTTGCTTCAGAAGATGTTTCGTCGATAAGCTGGCATACAAAGTCAGCATTACTGCTAAGTCGATCTTTGACAGGTCTGACATGGCAAAGCGTTTTAGTCGTCGGTGTGGTCGTTGGCCTCTTTGTATTAGCGTTTGCCGGTACCAGGCGTGGCCGTTGCATCGTCGATGTGCTCACTCTCCAAATTCCCCTGATCGGAGAAATGCTCATTGCATTGTGGGTTTCTCGCTATTGTCAATTAGTCGGAAAACTATATTCGGCCGGAGTGCCGTTGATTGACGCCATGGAACACGGTGAGCATTCGATTGCCAATCAGGTTCTGCACGCGCGATATGTAAAAGCACGGCATTCGGTGAGTCAGGGCGCGACTCTGACCAAGGCGTTTGAGAATGATTCGCTTATACCGGTTATTTTCAGACGCTTGCTGGCAGTGGGCGAATCCTCTGGACAGTTGGATGCCGCCCTGTTGCGCTGTAGTACTCAGCTGCACAGGCAAACGAGCTATCGCATTGAACGAATTGAAAAGTTAATGGGGCCAGTAATGTTGTGCGTTGTGGGTCTGTTGCTGTTATGGATTGTTGTCTCGGTACTATCTCCTGTTTATCAATCGGCCATTGAGGTGGTTATTCAATGAGCGTGTTTAACAGGCATGCTGGCAAAGACGAGACGATCGTGCTGTTACAGGACGAGCATGCAGTCTGGTCTCGCTGGCGAGGGGATCAGCTCATTGATCGGCGGGTCATTTTGCATGGTGACAATAATACCGATGCTGATCTGATTCCGTTTGAAGGATTGACAGCGATGATGGGGCGCTTCAAACGTCCGGTTTTGAGTCTGATCCTCGACAGTTCCCTGGATGAGGTGAGCTACTTGGCTGGCACGCGTTTCCACCATGGCCTTCTCAGGATGTCGAATGATATTGAACCCGTTCATGAGTCGCTCAATCAACGCTGTCAAATATGGTTGAAAGAGGTTCAAGAGCAAGGTGTGGTTTTCGATTGCGTTGTGAGCACACTCAGATTGCTTTTAACAAAATACCGTAAGATAGCCAAGCAAACGTTAATCGTCGTTGATGATGATCAATTGATCCGCCATGTGTTATTCCATCGGGGTCGCATAGTCTATGCGCGACAATGCCATGGTGTTAGTGACGGTGTATCGCATGCCGCCCTGGCTGAATCGCTGGAATATCTTGATGGTTCGGCGTCGGCTATGCTTTCTCACGATTGTGAAATTGTTTATCTTGGATCCGATCTCGCTTGTCTCGATTTATTGAACAAAACGTCCACAGGATCAGTTGTTCATGAGGCTTCGAAAACGGTCACTGAATGGTACTTCGAATTATTCAGGCGGCAACGATGGCGAATGCGTAGCAGGATGTTGAATCGCCAGTTGAACCATATTTTGAATGGGCAGCTGGATAAATCGATATCGCGCCGACAGTTACGCCACAGTGAAAGAAAGCGTTACCTTGCTACCCGCTTGACTATATTCATGGCATTGACCTCGTTTATTGTTGCCGGTGTGCATGGTTTTATCGTTGCCAGATATCTGCGTAACATCAAAATCGAAACCGCATCTATTTCTGATGAAATATTGTTAGCGAGACAGTCTGCTGCCGACATTCATACTTCCCCGTTGCGGGCCGCCGAATCGATTGCACGGCTAGAGCTGTTTCATCGTATCGAGCGGCTCGAAACAGCCGCGATGCTCACGTTGATCGCGGACGCGGTGACCCGTCACCCGGAAATCATGCTTGATCGACTGGAATGGCTGATGACCGACAACGCTGAAGCGTTGCAATGGATTAGTGTTACATCATTGGAGAATGCGCCTGTTCCGAGCGGTATTCGTCAAGTGCTGAACCAGTCTCTTGATAATACAGAGGAGTTGCAAATAAGGACTGGTACGCAGATCGCACTCGAAGGATCAGTTAAAGAGGTGACATTGCGCGGTAGGCAGGCTGTATTTGAAAAATTTATCAGTTCCCTGGAATCATCTCCAGCTATTGCCTCAGTCGAAGTTGTTATCTCGCCATTGGAATACGCCGTATCTAGTGAGGTTGACGATTCGGATTCACGCTTTTCCGTGCAGATCTTTCAGTGGTCATCATGAAAGTTGGTCAACTGATAAAGCATGTCGTGCCTTTGATGGTGATAATTGTCGCGATTCTCGTCTTGATGGCCAATGAGCGACAGCGCGCCATTGCAGATTCTGAGTTGAGAGCAAGGCAACGTGAGAACCAACAACTGCAACGCGCACTGAATCAGTTGCAAGCGCCTGATGCAGCGGTAAAGCTGCGCGCTTTCGCAGGCGGGATGGGTGCGATTCGATTGAGTTTTATCGAATCCCTGAATACGATAAAAGAACTCCCTGGCGTAATGGATCTGCGCTACGTCTTGGCAAATAGCCGAGCCCCATCTCCTCACCCTGACTATCTGCGTAGCACTATACGCCTTGAATTGCAGCACGCCGAATCTTTATTGGCGGTGGTAGAGCATCTGAATGCAGCCGCTTCAATCTGGCCTTATCTATTGCGTGGATGCGCGATGTTTCGACAGGAGGTGCCTGACAGCCTGGCTGTCACGTGTTTCTATGATGTATACGTCTGGGATGCGTTGTCGTGAAAGCTATCGGCATGGCACTGTTGATTGTATGGTCATCAGCCCTGATGGTCAGTGCAAACGAGCCGTCGCTGGGAGACAGGCGATTGTTCTTTTCCGTGCAAGAGCGTCAGGCCATGACGGACGCCGACGAAAAATTCGGGCCGGACAGTGCGACGCCCGGAGTCAGTGGAGAGAATCGTGCTGCCGAGTCAGCTGCGTCGACCTTGGTAGTTTCACCGTCAACCCGTCGCGCATCAAAAAATACACCCAACCAGCGATCTACTTTGATCATTAATGGTTTCTTCGAGACGTCGGGTTATCTGACGCTCTTTGTTAATGGGAAGCCATGTCAACGTTTGTCACTGACTTTAAAAATTCCGCAGAAAATAAGCTGCGGTCAATTAGCAGAGAAACTGCTGCCAATAATATCGCTAGAGCGAATAGACAAGTATCACTTGGTGGTAAAAGGCTCTGACGGCTACGTTGTGACAATGGATCGCATAGTCGAGTAAGCAGATGAAGAAAAATGGTTTTGCAATCGTCTTGATGTTGATTTTTCTGTTAAGCATCGGTGCCGTTCTCGGGTTTCAGCAAGGCGAGCTGAATGTATCTTCGCGACTGGATCAGCGCCTGTCACGTCTGCAATCTCTGAGTGCAGCAAAACAGTCATTACTTCATTACGCGAGCACTTACAGTGATCTGTACGGACCCTCCGGGTCGGGGCCTGGGCATCTGCCATGTCCGGATACTGACGCCCATCGTGTATCACTCGACGATGCGGAGCGCATATCTCCGTTTTTTGGAGATAGCCCTGATCCGCCTTGCGGCCGTGGAAGCCATGCACTGGGATACCTGCCAAGACATGTCAGTCTTGCCGACACTCGCTACGCGTTTCATGCCGAAGTCGAGCAGAACATCTGGTACCGTTTGGAAAGCAGTTACGTGAACAACCCACTTAACCGAGTCGTAAACTCTCAATCGGTTCAAGTTTCTTCTTCACGTCGAAAAATAGTGGATCTTGTATTTCCACCAGGCGACGTGCTTGACCGATGGAGCGAGCTTGACGGGCTGCTGGATATCGGTGATCGATGGACGATATCGAACAGACGCGAAAACTTTGTGGCAGTAGCTGTCACGGATCATGAAATACTTCGGGTTACGACCCGTCGGGTTCTTCGTTGGTTTATAGATAACTATAAAAGCAGTCGTGTGATCAGTTGTGAGAATTATGGACGTTGCAATGCGGTACCTGAATCACTCGTAGGATGCCCGAGTCTGGATCTCGCCGAGGTCTCAACTTTACTGTGGTTAATGCCCGACACTGAGGTGGCAGAGTGCCATGCTTCGATGCTGGAAGCCATTGACCTGCAGCGTCACTGGTTCATGCGAAATGAATGGTTTGAAACCTTCGATATCACCGTCGACGATGCCTGCCTGGAGGCTCATTACACGAGCTGCCAACTGATTCGCCTCGATGATCACAATCTATCACTGGTATTTTCATCGTGAGTTATATCAGCTATATGAAGTCCAAACATAGAGGTGTCACACTGGTTGAGTTGTCTATCGTCCTGGTTATTCTCGGCATCCTGATGCAAAGCGCGGTTGCGCCACTGGGTCCTGCACGTGAATTACAACGTATTCGAACCGCTGCCAAAGAACTCGATATCATCAAACAGGCAATGATCAGTCACCTGGTGTTGTACGGTGCATTACCTTGCCCATTGCATGCCCGATTATCTGAAGTTGATTGTTCTCAAGCTAGTGGAAAAATCTCGGCAGTCGATTTGGGCCTCGGCGGGATCATGGCCGAGTCCAATGCTTTGCTTGATCCGTGGGGGCGTCCGTATCGATATGCCATCAGTGAAGGTGAGCCGGCATGGACATCGGCACACAGCTTTCTGGAAAAACCGATCGACCAATGGCAGGCGACGCTGATCTTGTGCAAGCGCGCTCAGTCGTCTGGCTGTAACCGTGGGCAGCTACGCGCTGACAATATTGCCTTTGTCGTGTATTCACTCGGGGCTGATTCGCAAGAGACCGGTGATCAACAAGAGAACATGGATGGCGACAACGTATTCAGCGTACGTGAAGCGTCTATACGAGTCGATGAAAAATACGATGACCATGTCATCTGGGCTACGCAAAGCGAACTCTTGTATTGGTTGTTGCGCGCAGGTGTTATGGGGTGAACCGGATGTTGAAGGCTAGCGTTCCCCCTAACGCGAAGCCACCCCTGAAAACAGTCGGTAGAAATTTTCCGTAGTCGCGCTCGCCACCGCTTCAAGTGATATACCCCGCAACTCTGCGACAAACTCGGCCGTGTGTCGAACAAACGCAGGTTCGTTCGTTTTGCCACGATGTGGGACCGGAGCCAAATAAGGTGCATCGGTTTCCACCAGAATGCGATCCAGGGGCGCCTTCATGGCCACTTCTTGAACTGCCTTTGCGCTCTTGAACGTGACAATGCCGGAAAACGAAATATAGAAACCGATATCCAGCGCCTGTTCGGCGATTCGCCAGTCTTCGGCAAAGCAGTGCATCACGCCACCGGCATCACGCGCATTGTGATCGCGCAGCGTCTGCATCGTGTCATCGGCAGCAGCGCGGGTATGAATGACCAGGGGCTTTTTCACGCTGCGTGCAGCATCGATATGGCGGTGAAAGCGTTCGTGCTGCCAGCTCAGGTTCCCCTCGCTACGAAAGTAGTCAAGCCCGGTTTCGCCGACTGCCACCACATTGTCGGCTTTTACGGCTTCGGTCAGTTCTTCAAGTGTCGGCTCATGGCCACCGGTGGTGGTCGGGTGAACGCCGACCGCGGCCGAGATTTCCGTATGCGCTGCCGCCAGGGTCAGAACCTCGTCACGGTTTTCCCAGCTGGTGGCGATGCACAGCATGTGGGATATCTCGTTATCTTTGGCGTTCTGTAGAATGTCAGGTATACGGCCATCGAAATCCGGGAAGTTCAGATGGCAGTGGGAGTCCACTATGTGCATGGAATGTGCGGCATGTCGTCGATAGAATGCCTAAGTGTACGTTGCCTTTGATTGTTCAAGGGCATAAAAATCAAGGCCGGTAATCAATAGCAGGAGGGTATATCGAGTGAATACGTCAGCAGTCAGTGTTGGGGAACAGGTTGCCAGTTCGGTCACGGACCCAGCCGCGCATGTCAGAGCGCTCGGTGTATCAGCCCGCAAAGCCGCTGACGTGATGGCGGCGGCCCCTGCCGACAAGAAAAATGCGGCATTACACGCGATGGCTGATGCGATCGAAGCTGCAAGCGATGTGTTGATCAAGGCTAATCAGCAAGACATGCTTGACGCCGGGAAGCTCGATATCGGTGCGGCCTTGCTTGATCGACTGGAACTCACTGAAGCACGTGTCGCATCAATGGCCAAGTGTTTACGTGATGTCGCCGCGCAAAAGGATCCAGTTGGTAGTCTGTCGGAAAGCGATCAACAGCCCTCTGGTCTCGAGATTCAACGTATGCGTGTACCGCTGGGTGTGATTGGTGTGATTTACGAATCTCGTCCGAACGTCACCGCTGATGCGGCTGGTATCTGCATCAAGTCGGGTAATGTGGTGATCTTGCGTGGCGGTTCAGAGGCGTTTCGCAGCAATCGAGCGATTGCCGCCTGCGTGCAACAAGGTCTTGCTTCGGCGGGTCTGCCAACCACGGCGGTACAGCTGATCGAAACCACGGATCGTGCAGCGGTTGGTGCATTGCTTGCCCTTGATGACTATGTTGATGTAATCATTCCTCGGGGTGGCAAGGGTCTGGTGGCGCGCATCAGTGAGCAGGCGCGGGTACCTGTCATCAAGCATCTTGATGGTATCTGTCATGTATATATCGATGAATCTGCCGATGTTGAAAAAGCAGTCGCGGTAGCAGTCAATGCCAAAACCTATCGTTATGGTATTTGTGGTGCCATGGAAACGCTGTTGATACATGAAAACATGCTGCCGTCTGTCATGCCTTTGCTTGCGAAAGCGTTTGATGAACATGATGTTGAACTTCGCGGCTGTGAAAAGACCGTGAACTTCGTTCCAGACATGAAGGCCGCGACCGATGAAGATTGGGATACGGAGTATCTGGCCCCCATACTATCGATTCGTACTGTCAATTCCATGGAAACGGCAATGGCCCATATTTCGGCGCATGGATCAGGTCACACAGATGCGATCGTGACCGAGAACCTGCCACGCGCCAGGCTATTCATGCGTAATGTCGATTCGAGCTCGGTGATGGTCAATGCAGCCACCTGTTTTGCGGATGGTGCAGAGTATGGTCTGGGTGCCGAAATAGGTATCAGTACAAATCGCATGCATGTGCGTGGACCCGTTGGCACATTGGGTCTGACAACAGAAAAGTACGTGGTGACGGGAAACTACACGGTTCGCGGATGATCAAATCAGGTTATAAAAGAAATTAGTAACCATCGGGTAACACCAAGGAGTCATCTCATGACAAAAAAGACGCGGTCCGGCAACGGATCAAAGGTGCGTAATCGCGTTGCAAGCAATCCTTTGCTGGGCAAAAGTGGACGCCACGAAAAAACCAGAAAAGCCATACGTCGCAAGGACAAGGTCAAGTTGTCCACAATGCGTTTCGAGCGAGCCGCCGTCGTGGCGTCTGGCCAGAACCGCATCGTGTCACTTGATAACGCGCGAATAGATAAAGCCACCGAGTCACCAGCCGTCATCAAGCTCGCGGCCTGATTACCATCGTGGCAAACGTCGTGCGTCGAATCGGTTTGTATGGTGGTACGTTTGATCCGATTCACTTTGGCCATTTGCGTACCGCTGTTGAAGTCGCTGAGGCCTATTCGCTGAACGCCCTGCATCTGTTGCCGAATCATCAGCCAGTGCATCGTGGTCCGACTGATGCGAGCACCGATCATCGGCTCAACATGCTGGAGCTCGGTATCAGCCATTCTCCGTTGCTGAAACTCGAAACACGTGAAGCAACGCGTGGTGGCCCCAGTTACACGATCGACACCCTGTCAGCCTTGGCCGAGGAAATACCGGATACCGAGCTGATTTTTGTCATGGGGCTGGATGCTTTTGCCCAATTTGATCGCTGGAAAGACTGGCAGGGCATATTAAGGCTTGCCAAGCTTGTGGTGCTCGATCGACCGGCGGCGAAACATTCCGATTTCTCACGCCGATTGCTTGCTGAACACAGAGAATCTGGCGGTATCGACATCTGCAACGTGACCCAGCTGGCGATTTCGGCGACCGACATACGTTATCGTGTTCGATCCGGTCTGAGCCTGCAATTCTTGATGCCTGAGCAGGTAAGAGAGTATATTGACCGCCATAACCTGTATAGATAGCCATTAATGAACAGTACTGAAGTAACCCGTCTCGCCGTTACGGCTCTTGAAGACATGAAAGGTGTCGATCTCAAAGTCATCGATATCGCGGAAAAGTCCAGCATCGCGGATGCGATGGTTATTGTCACGGGAACCTCGCAACGCCATGTTCGCTCTTTGGCTGAATCCGTTCGCCTGGCGGCCAAGGACGCCAACCATCCGCCCCTGGGTGTTGAGGGGGGTGATTCCAGTGAGTGGGTGCTGGTCGATCTTGGCGATATTATCGTGCATGTCATGACGGAAGAAACCCGCGAATTCTATGCGCTGGAAAAGCTTTGGTCAGTTGGCCCCCGTGATCGTCAAGATTCTGATGACGTGCCGCCAAGCGCGTTGAGTTCGGTCTAGGCAACGCGCAGGCGCTGGGCTTCGAATCCGACGTCAGGTATCGCGATTGTGCGTGTCTCGTTATTGACCATTGGCCGCAAGATGCCGGTCTGGGTTCAGAACGGTTGCGACGAATACACCAAACGTTTGCCACGTCATTGGCAGTTCCAGTTCAAGGAATTTGCCCAGGCGAAGGCAGCGACTCCCGAACTTGCAATGCACAAGGAGGCGGATACCTTGCTCGCCTCCGTTGCCGATCAATCACATCTGGTTGCCCTTGATAACCGAGGGGCGCATTGGTCGACGTCTGATCTTGCTTCGCAACTCGAAAACTGGCAATCGATCGGCAAGGATATCGCGTTCATGATCGGCGGCCCGGACGGCTTGCATTCGCGTTGCCTGGAACGCGCGGATCAATCCTGGAGTCTGTCACCCTTGACGTTTCCTCATCCACTTGTACGGGTTATTGTGACGGAGCAGCTGTATCGCGCGCAGTCCATGCTCGATAACCATCCCTATCATCGTGCCTGAGTTGCAAGGCGATCAGTTGCCGCAGCTGATTCTTGCCAGCGCATCCCTGCGACGCAGAGAGCTGCTGTTGCAATTAGGGTTTGATCACTGGTGTATCCCGTCATCCATCGATGAAACGAGTCGCGCTGATGAGACGCCAGATTCTCTGGTCGCTCGACTATCTGCTGAGAAGGCCAAGGTCATCAGTGATTCTCGGGTGACCGAATACTGCAGCGCTGAGACACTCGATTTGCCCGAACAGGTGCTGGTATTGGGAGCCGACACGGTTATCGATCTTGAGGGGCGGATACTTGGTAAACCGCAGGGTGAAGATGATGCCGTGCGCATGATGATGTCATTGTCGGGAAAGCGCCATCGAGTGATCACTGGGGTCACGGTGAGCGCATTGGCTGGACAGAGCAAGACGATTTCGGTCGCAACCGATGTGCAGTTTGCAGATGTCTCAGAGGCGGTAGCTCGTGCCTATTGGCGCACCGGCGAACCGAACGGGAAGGCTGGCGGCTACGCAATTCAGGGTATTGGCGCCCGATTTATTTCGCATCTGTCAGGAAGCTACAGTAATGTAGTAGGGCTGCCCTTGTTTGAATCGGCGCAGCTTCTTGAAGAATACGGACTGCCAACTTATGTCTGAAGAATTATTGATCAACGTCACGCCGCAGGAAACGCGCGTCGCGACAGTCGAAAACGGCATGCTCACGGAGATCTGGATCGAACGTGCGCAGAAGCTTGGTCTGGTCGGTACGATTTTCCAAGGTGTTGTCAAGCGTGTGTTGCCTGGCATGGAAGCAGCCTTCGTCGACATCGGTCTCGACAAGGCAGCCTTCTTACATGTCTCCGACGTGGCGGATGCGAATAAAAATACCGATGGAGAACGAAATCAATTGTCCATTGCCAATGTCCTCAAAGAAGGTCAACGGTTGGCAGTGCAGGTTATCAAGGATCCGCTCGGGACCAAGGGGGCGCGCGTTACCACCAATCTGACGGCACCGTCTCGGTATCTCGTCATGATGCCTTTGGCAACAAGTGTCGGTGTATCAACCCGTATTGAACAGGAGGAGGAACGTGAACGACTTCGTGCTTTGACCGAGGACCTACGCGAGACGGACGGTTGTGGTTACATCATTCGCACCGCGGCCGAGGGTGTTGGCCGTGATGCACTAATCGATGACATGAACTATCTGGCCAAAGTCTGGAAAGGCGTACAAGAGCGACGCGCTACTGCTGCTGCTGGCTCGATCATCTTTCGGGATCTGCCGCTGGTACAGCGCATGATGCGTGATCTGAGTCGTGGCGGCGTCGAGCGAATTCGCATCGATTCGCGTGAGACCTATCACCAGTGTGTAACATTTTGTGAAGAATATGTGCCCGAACTTTGCGCGATAATTGAACATTATCCGGGTGAGCGCCCGATATTTGACTTACACGGTGTAGAGGATGAAATAGACAAGGCTCTGAATCGCAAGGTGCTGCTCAAGAGCGGCGGATATCTGATCATTGACCAAACGGAATCAATGACGACGATCGATGTCAATACTGGAGCTTACGTTGGTCGTAAAAACCTTGAAGAAACCATCTTCAAGACTAACCTTGAGGCAGCGCAGTCAATTGCTCGACAGCTGCGCTTGCGCAATCTTGGTGGCATTATCATTATCGACTTCATCGACATGGCCGTCGGTGAGCACCGCCGGCAGGTTATGCGAGCACTCGAGAAGGGGCTCGAACGTGATCATGCTCCTACTCAGGTCAGTGAAGTCTCTGAGCTGGGTTTGGTGGAAATGACACGCAAACGGACGCGCGAGAGTCTGGAGCAGGTGCTGTGTAGCGAATGCACAGTCTGCGGCGGACGGGGAATGCAAAAAACGCTCGAGACAGTCGGTTTCGAGGTGACACGCGAAATTATTCGCCAGGTAAGACAATTTGAAATCGATTCAGTTACTGTTCTGGCAGCAAGCGATATTGTCGAATGGTTTACTGAAGAGCGTTCGGCAGATCTCGCTGAGTTGGAAGACTTCGCCGGTGTGCCGATTCGTTTACAAGCGGAACAGTATTACACTCGTGAACACTTTGACGTGGTCCTGCAATGATGGGCCGCACAGATGATTGTCAAGCTCGCACGCCCCCTCGTGCGCCTGTGCCATATCGTAGCTGGCACACTACTGATATTGCTGGCTGTTTTCACCCTTATCGCGCGATTGGGCCTGCCGCTGGTATCCGATTACAAGGGCAACATCGAAGCACGGGTTAGTGATTATCTGAAAAGCCCGGTGGTCATTGGTGAGCTTGATGTACGTTGGACCGGCTTGGGCCCGATTTTGTTTGCGGAAAATGTCTCTGTTATCGAGTCCGCAAATCGTCAGGTTACTGTCGATGAATTACTGATTGATCTTGATGTGCTGCGAACCGTGGTGCGCGGTACTCCGGTAATCAATGAAATGACCCTGGTTGGCACCGACCTCGCGATCGAGACAACGCGCGAGGGCGAAGTGTTGATGCACGGTATGGAGGCGGTACCTGGTCGTTTTTCGAGACGAAATCATGCGCCTTCACCCAAGCCCGCGAGAAAAGTCGGTGGCGGTGTGGATCTGTTTGCCTGGTTGCTTAATGCCCGAAAGGTTGGGCTGCTCGATACGCGCCTGACCTTCATTGATGGTCAGGCAGAGCAAAGCCTGGTTTTGGACAACGTCAATATCAGGGCCGAGAATATTGGCGATTTTCATCAACTGCGTGTCGATCTCAATTTGCCAGAATCGCTTGGTGGTGCGTTGGAGGCGGGTATCGACCTTGAAGGTTCGCCCCGAGATCTGAACTCTGCCGATGGGAATATCTACATCAAGTCCGATGCGATCAAGACATCGGGCTGGTTGGAGTTGTTCTCGAGAACACCACTGATGCCAGATAATCTCTTCCAGCTCGAACACGTGAGTGCGGATGTCGGCTTTGAAGTCTGGGGGCGCTGGAAGCAGGGGCATGTGGATAATATCCGTGGCCAATTCACGGCAAGTCAGCTTGTTGATAGTCGTCGTGACGAGCCATTGCTCGATGAAGTGACCGGTGATCTAACCTATCGGCGCGGTACGGACGCTGTCAGCCTGCATGCGGACTCGCTGGTGTTTGTCCATGACTCACAAAGAGCCTCTATCAATGACGTGACGCTGAATCAATCGTTCGATGATCGATCGGTTGCGCTGTCTGCGAGCGGAGAAAGCATGCCCTTGGCACTCGTGTCCAATCTGCTCGCTTCAGTTATGGCTGAGCACAAGTCAGGTCGTATAGTCAAGGAAGCGCAGCCGTCCGGTACGCTCAATGACTGGGAAGTTGCCGTCAGTGGAATCGGTGCCGATCAGACCGTCGATATCACGGCTACGGTTCAAGATCTTGTGATCAAGGCAACACCTGAAAATCCTGGTTTTGGTCCGATCAACGGGTCGATAGAAGTTGTCGACAGCTTGGGTAATGCGACGCTGGCTGGTCGAGCCGTGCCGTTTGAATGGCCACGCTTGTTTTCTGATTCGCAAATAACCGACAGTTTCGCAGCAAAGCTGGATTTTGACCTGCGAAATGTCAAGAACATGAAGGTCAGTGGTTTGGTCAATGTTGATGACGACGGTATTGAGTCTGAAACACGGCTTCGGGTCTCTGTCGGCAAGAGCCGACCACTGCATCTTGATGTACAAAGTCGCTATAGCGTCGCTGATCTCGAAAGCGTGGCGCCCTGGGTACCAACGAAATTGTTATCCGAGAAAGCACAAAACTGGTTCAGGAATGCCTTTAAGGGTGGCGCAGCACGAAATGGCAGTCTGTTGTTTTTTGGCCGACCCTCGGAATTCCCGTTCGATGAAGGCGAAGGTGTCTTTCGTGCTGGAATGGATATTGAAAACGGCGCGATCGAGTTCAAATCTGATTGGCCAGTCGTCTCAAATGTAAGTGGGCGATTGACCTTTAATGGTCGTGGCATGACAGGCTTGGTTGAAACCGGACGGCTGGACCAGTTTGATATCAGTCAGGCGCGTGTCTACATTGATGATCTGAAAAATGCAGTGGTGCGAGTTGATGGCAGTGGGAGTAGTAAATTGCCAGAGATGATTCGATTTGCCAACACAGGCCCGCTCAAACAGATTCTGGAGCCGGCATTGGGGTCACTCATAACGACCGGGCAGGCGGACATGGATGTCGAATTGAGTATCCCCTTGAAGCGCCGTGACGGGCCAGACGCACCGCAGTTAAGTGTCAATGGGTCGATCTTTCTTAATAACAACACGGTACGTGTTGACCCGGCCGATATTGATTTGAAAAAAGTGCGTGGTGCGGTCAACTTTGATCAGCACGGGATACGAATCAATAATTTGAAAGCGCGATGGCTTGATCATTTGGTTGGGATAAATGGCATAACCCGTGGCAGGAAAGAAAATGGAGTAACGACGCTCAGTTTGCAAGGAGCCCTGCGAGCCAGTGACGTGCTGGTTCACTATAAAAGCACATTGGATCAATTTGTTCGTGGCACATCGAACTGGAGTGCAGAACTGTCTGTACCGCACTCTCCTGAGAAGCTTGCAAGCACCGGAATATCTTTGACCGTTGGCAGCGATCTGGTCGGAACTGCCCTGCTTGTGCCCGCGCCTTTGTCCAAGTCATCGGCATCAAGTAGTAATATCCGTTTGGCGACTAAAATTATTACGGACGGCACAGAATTGTCGTGGGATTTCGATTATGCCGATTTGGTGAACGGTAATTTCGTACTTGAAGAAACCAAATTCAAATCCTTATCAATCGGTCTTGGTGCGACGAAGGCTATCGCTCAGGAGGATGAGGGGATTCGTCTTGATGGCTCGATACGGCAGGCATCACTAGGGGATTGGGTTGATACTGTCAATCAGTACCGAGAATCCTTGCCACAACCAGGTACCCGGGACGATATCCTGCCCATATCGGGGAATATCAACACCGCCTCCTTGCTCGCTGGCACTGATAATCTCGGACCTGCGCGTTTGCGAATCAATAGTGATGATATCTATCTTAATGCGGTCATCAACAATGATTTCGTGCGTGGCAGTATCCGTTATCCGCGACGTCTTGAAGAGAAGGAAGTATCAGCCAAGGTGCGTTTGAATTTTATCGACAAACGGGTGCTTGCCGCATTTGAAGCAGAGGAAGGCGAGGAGGAAGAAGAGCCCATCGATCCTCGGGAATTGCCACCGATAGAAGCGCGAATCAGTGAAGCTAACTGGGATTCCTTGCGGCTCAGAGACATCAATATCAAGACTCGTCCTGACATACTTGGATTGAATGTCGATACACTCGGTTTTGCTTATCGTAGTATGCAGCTTGTTGGTCGTGGCCACTGGCGCTTACGCGATGTGCAAGGCATCAATCCGGCGCTGGCTGGTCAACATCTAACGAATTTGGTCTTGACATTACAAAGTGATGATTTTGGTAGTGGTCTGATCGATCTGGGTCTGCCAGATTTGGTCGCTGAAGGTTCAGGCATTGTTGAAAGTCGCTTGTCATGGAATGGCCCTGCTTACAAGCCTGACCTTGCCATGCTTGACGGGACCATCAAGGTTGATCTCGAACGAGGCCGTCTTGTGCAGCTCGAACCAGGAGCCGGGCGTCTGTTTGGTCTCTTTGCCCTGGAAGAAATTCCCCGCCGTCTTGGAGGCGACTTCAAGGATCTGACAGCTGATGGCTTGTCATTTCAGCGATTGACCGGTGACATCGAGATGAACAATGGTGTTGCAGATGCTCGATTGATCCAATTGACAGGACCGATTGGCGTGGTGGACATCATTGGCAAAACCGATTTGCTGAATCAACAGTTCGATAACCGTATTACTGTGCTGCCGAGGGTTAGTGCCGCGCTACCGATAATCGGCGTTATTGCTGGCGGTGCGAGTGCTGGTGTTGGCGCACTGATAGCCGGCGGTCTTTTAAAAGCTGTCGGCATTGATCTGGATCGGATTGGGTACCGAGAATTCAGCCTTACAGGAAGTTGGGAAGAACCTAATTTCCAATCGGTTCCGCTGTCGATATCGATACCCGATTCACGTCAGTGGTAGATCATGAAAAGAATCGCCGCGGCAGTAGCTATCTTGTGGGTGACATTCAACAGCGCTGGCGCGCATGATTGTGCGGCGACTGAGCAATGCGCTCAGGTCGCTAATCAGGTAGTTCTTGATGGCGAGATGGTGCTGAAGACTCCGTTGGTATCTGTCAGCTCTACACCCTATCAGGACCTGCAATCGCTGATCGACTTCATTAACGCTCAACTGGTTTTTGCGGCAACGGTTACCGTTCGAGTCGATGTAGAAGACGGACCGCTATATGATCCGGCAACGGATGAAGTCTGGATGCCGATGTGGTTTGGTGACAGCATTGCATCGACCTTTGCCAGTGGTGATGACACGCTTGATGCGGCCGAGCAGCAGCAAATAGTCAATGATGTAGTTTTACATACACTGGTACATGAAGCGGGCCACGCGCTGTATGCCCAGGTTGACATACCAATGCTCTCACGTGAAGAGGACGCGGTCGATGCACTGGCTAGTATCGTACTGCTTGAATTTCATGAGCGCGGTGATGAGGTCGTCTTGAATGCGGCTGAAATGTTTGGTCTGGAGAGTGATTCGGTAGAGTGGTTCGAAGCCGCTGATTTCTGGGACGAGCATAGTCTGGATATTCAACGCTATTACACATCAATCTGCCATGTCTATGGCAGTGATAGTGAAGGCAACGAAGAGCTTATCAATGAAGAGTATGGTCTGTCGGAGCAGCGAGCCGAAGCCTGCATAGAAGAATACGAATTATTGCGCGACGGATGGCTGCAAGTACTAGAGCCGTATTTGAGATAGCGCCAGAGGAAGTCGTGCTTGCAGCCTTGGCTTGCTCAGCATCCGGTTAACATCAGGTCGCTCGTGTAACCATCACTGATGATCAACTGGCTCCGTAATTATCGGGCTTGGTTAACACCATCGTTTACATCCGGCTTACTGAACTTGACGCTCAGGCAAAGACGTATTAATGTGCGCCCGTGCTGAACGGCGATGGCGTCGTCGTGAACCAGATCGAGCACAGCTTGCCGTCGTTTGACGGATTCTATCCTGCACGCCCGGATGCTCTCGTTGGGCGTCATATCGGCACCTGGCATGGAATAGGATTCATCAACAATGCAAAATCAAGCAACACGCCCTGAATATTTCTCTCGTCACGACGGCGACAAAATTCTGCCTTTCTCAAATGCCGAGTACCAACGTCGGCTTGCGGCTCTTCGGCAAATCATGGTTGAGCATGACGTAGAGGCGACCGTGCTTACTTCCATGCATAATGTCGCCTACCATTCGGGCTTTCTCTACTGTGCCTTTGGACGTCCGTATGCCTGTGTCGTGACAGCGGATGCATGTACGGTTGTTTCCGCAAACATAGATGGAAGCCAACCCTGGCGCAGGTCAGTAGAAGGCAATGTCATATACACCGATTGGCGGCGCGACAACTATTGGCGTGCTGTGGCTGAGTTGGTTGGTAAGGCGAAACGCATTGGTATCGAATCAGATCACCTGACGATTGCCGGCCGTACAACGCTTGTGGAACTGCTCGGCACTCGTGAGCTAGTGGATTTGGCTAACGCGACCATGACCGCACGCATGATCAAGTCAGAAGAAGAAATAGCATTGATTCGTGAGGGAGCACGTATTGCCGATATCGGTGGAGCTGCCATCCGCGATGCGATACACGCCGGTACCCGAGAAATCGATGTTGCGATGGCCGGTCGCAATGCGATGGAACTTGAGATTGCCCGTAGCCACCCTGGCAGTGAGCTGCGCGATAGCTGGGTATGGTTTCAATCAGGAATCAACACCGACGGCGCCCACAATCCCGTGACAACTCGTGCTCTCGAACACGGTGACATCCTGAGCATGAATACATTTCCAATGATCTCCGGCTACTACACCGCACTCGAGCGCACCTTGTTTTTAGGTGAGCCAGATGTCGCCAGCCTTGCCCTATGGCGAGCCAATGTAGACACGCACGAGCTTGGACTGTCACTGATAAAACCAGGCGTCAGCTGCGCCAGCATATGTGAAGAGTTGAATGAGTTTCTCGCCGAGCACGATTTACTCCAGTACCGCTCCTTTGGCTACGGTCATTCATTCGGTGTACTAAGTCATTACTACGGACGAGAAGCAGGCCTTGAACTGCGTGAGGATATCGATACGGTTCTGGAGCCAGGAATGGTAATTTCAATGGAGCCGATGCTTTGGGTACCTCAGGGAACACCGGGTGCAGGAGGCTACCGCGAACACGATATTCTTGTTGTAGGCGAAGACGGTGCAGAGAATATAACTGGCTTTCCCTATGGGCCTGCTAACAACGTTATTAGTGCGTAACCAGATTTTGGTGGCTTGTATTTCTGTGCGGTTACGCTGTAGAAATTCTGGTGCCGCTAAAGTGGTTCGGTAAATTGTCGGTATAAACATGAATTCTAAAAATTACTTTGGGCGCAGGCGTCAGTCTTTACTAATTCCCAAAAATGTAGACACCGTATCCCCATAATGTCTACTCAGCCATGAAATTACCTGGACAGCATTTTAAAAAAAATGAACAATCAGGCCAATAAATTCCCCAATTATTGGAAGGTGTCTGTGTCTGGAAGTAAATCCCCAAAAGCGTTTTTAGCTGCCGCGTTGTTTTCACTTTGCGCTAGCCAGGTATTCGCTAATTCAAACCCCGACGCGGTGGGTGATTTGATAAATATGAATGTCGAAAAATCAAAGCCTTTGTTTGGTGATCACCAGAAAGTTTCGCGAGAGGAATTGATAGAAATATTTCGCTCGGATAAATTGCTTTGCTATGGCATGTCAGATGAGGGTACGTGTGAATTTGTAGAAGTTGGGGATACGTTTCACTCAGATGGGTTCACTTCGGTTAATTTTTACTTGACCAGTCGTGATGGTTATGTAATTTCGAACTTGTTTGAATCCCAATGGAATGGTGACAAGTTATGTGCAAAAGGCGGCAGTCAACTAGCAATGATGGCGACGTATAAATCAACTGTTGCCAATCTCGACCAATCCGGAATGTACAGAAGTGACGATGTAAAAATACTGGTCAATCGCGCAATAGAGGAATCCTTCGAGGGTTACAGCGCGTGTGTTGAGTACATCAGGTCAAAAGATGCGCCGCATGTCTTGTTAGAGCTGTTGTACGTCGATGGTGTTCTGCAAGACTTGGAGGGGTATTCGGAAATAACGGTATTAGGCAAGGGAGATGGCAAGGTGAAATTGCACTTCTAGGTTAGGTGCTTTCTGCCTAACGTCTGTCACCGATAGCGCAATAAGACTTGCGTTGGTCCAGAGCAATTTCGCTCTATCGGTATAGCCTAGGTTTCCCTGTAATATTTTGGCAGCAATATGATGAATGCCTCTGCCAACCAGCTTGCTGCCAGGAGCTGTTGGTCAGTATTGTTAAAATGCTTTTTCAGTAACGTTCAGATTTTTGTTAATCAATAGCATATGATTAACGGGTACTTCTTGCCAGCTATCGTCAGAACTCAATGGCTCGGAGCTAACAATTACGGCGTTGTCGCTGCTATCAGTTAACATTCTGCATAAACCATCTTCACATACATAACGCCTTCCTTGGTTGATCTACAGGCTTGACGCCTTATTGTCTTGATCAGATGTGTAACGACTAACAACGGCCTCTTGCCCGTTAGTGAGCACTAAATTCAAAAACGGTGGTGGCTCGGCGCATGTTCCTGCATCAAGCTTTTAACTATTTCCACTGCATCGTGCATGGCATTGGCCAAGGATTCGATCGAGTCGTCGCCGGTTTGTTCGCGTAGTTGGTCCGGAATTAACGCAAACAAGTGTTCAGAATCGGTGCTGCCTTTTATGCTGTCATTCGCATCATCACTTAGCTTGTTGATCAAGGGGCGACGGACTTTCTTGAAGTTGCCTATATCACCGTTGTGACAAAAGCTCAGATTTTTCGATTTGAACGGGTGGCAGTTGAATTCACTAACACCCAAACCGTGTGTAGCAGCACGAACGTGTGCGACGATGCAGCCACTAGTGGTGACTCGAGATAAGTCATGTAGCTTGCCGTTATTCCATGCAGGCGTAATCGATCGGAAAATAGCAGCCTCTTTATCGTTGTTTGCGCACCAGGCGATACCAAAGCCGTCACCATTTAAAGGTTCGGAGTGCTCTTTTGCAAGCCCGGCCCTTGTCTATCCATGGAAGGGTAGTTTGAATTGGTACAGAATATTGCGTAACGCGTTGTCTCTGTCCGTCAGAAAATTGGGTAACATCGCGCTCAATAAATTCACCTTTATGAATATTAAGTTTGGTACCTATAGCGCGATAAAAACTTCAAAGCACTTGGTCAGGTTTTTTGAACTGCAAAAGTGGCTCAGTCGTTGGCTGCCCATGTAAGGCTGGCTCAGTTGTGGTCAGCTTGAGTGTGGCCGATGTACCTTCTTTTGATTTTTCATGAAAATTACTTGCGCAATGACAACCAGTGTCATGGGTGCGATAAATACAAAGGTACCAATTGGGTTTACTCTTGTGTCAATGTTGGCTTGTAGGATTTCAAGTATGACCACTGGAGTAGTCTTGTTCGATTCTTAGACAAGCCACGCGACTGCAAACTGATCAAATGAAACAGCGGCGCTCAAGCACAATGAAGAGATAATCGCAGGGTGGGTAAACGGGGTGGTGGGTGACCGGATATAGTGGTTTCCTGCACTGTTTTCTAGGCAGCATCATCCAGATTCCACAAGTTGACTCCGCTGCCGTTGTACAAACTCATGATGCCGAGGTTGGGCAAATGCCAGACGAATTGACCAACCTTGCCTATGGGCTCCGGTTTCCAGAATGATTTGTAACTTATGGCGTTTTAAGCAGATAGGGCATTCGTGTTGTAGGAAACACCAGGATGGCCTAAGCGCACCATCACCGAGAACAGCTTTCCATCTTTCTTGTTGAATTGGTCCGTATGTTGAGAGGCGAATTCAATCTGCCAGGCAGCTAGCTAAAAGTAGAGAATTGCTCAAAGTGCTTGCGTACACAGGGCATTTTCCGTTATTTACTAATCGATTAGCCGATGATTTTTCAAAGCTGTGGGATCGAATTATGGTTTGCTAATTCATGCTGATTTGTGTTCTCGCAAACAAAATTTGAAAATGGATCGCATCTCACGTTGATTTGCGCGGTACCCAGATTTAGGTAGACGAATACTTATGAATCGTGAAAAAAGAACATCACGACGGTCCTTGATCAAGTCTGCAGGTGCTGCCGTCATTTTGGCCGCATCAGGGCCGGCTTTATTTGGAGTCTCTGCAAAAGCACAAAGAAAAAGGCTTGCCTTCACCCGAAGATATAGAGAAAATAGCTCAAGAACGGCGTAAATGGCTTGCAGAATTCTCTCAAAGATACGAACAACAAATCCTTCAAACAGCCGAGGACTTCCAAAGGAGAGCTGACGAACTGAGACTTCAAATAGCATCAATTGAAGCCCAAATTTCATACGTTAGAAGGCAAATAAATGAATTTGATGGGCCTTACAGAGGCGGTGCTGTTTCATCAGGCATTTTTACAGGCACCTTCTTCTTCCC
>CALDSR010000058.1 GCA_937924505.1 uncultured Granulosicoccus sp.
TTTGGCACATTAGTCGTACGCAATACCTGATGAACACTCAAATCATCTCGTACCAGGCTATCCATCAAACCAACATGAGGATCTTCAACACCTAACAAGGTACTGGTGGACGCCTTGGTGGAATCCGTATCAACGAGCAAAACGTTCTTTTCACGTTCCATGGCGAGACTCATGGCGAGGTTGACCGCGGTAAATGATTTGCCTTCACCTGACGAACTGCTGGTAACAAGAATAACCGCGGTGTTGACACCGAGAGGAGCGTTTGCAAGGTTACGAACCAACGGCCGCTTGATGGCGCGAAACTGCTGCGCGATGATAGACGAGGGCTCGTCGGGTGAGATCATGCCCTTGTCTTTCAAGGAATTCAGTGGAATCTCAAGCTTTGGCCCCAGATCGAATTGCTTGGTCGTGGGAACACTTTTAGGAGTGGCGACGGTCGGGACTTGCTCTGTCGGACCGGTGTCGGTCCGAGTGCGGTCAGTCGGGCGACGCATCGTCTTGTTCGTCGTCAGACGCGACGACACGGTTTTAGGCGTTCGCGGTGACATCGGCTTGACCGTCGGGAAGACCTGCCGCTGCATGGCAGCCTGAGGCTTTGCAGACGCAATTTCTTGCTGCACACTCGCAGCAGACGTCTGTTCTGTCGTTGCTTGAACGGCCTGCGATTGCGTTGGCGCTTGAGGTGTATTTACTTGCGGTGAATTTTCGGCGGACTGCTCACGAAGCTGTTCAACGGATGCCTGGGCACGTCGTTTCTCAGCCGCAGCCACTGCCATCGCCGCAACGAAATCAGCGGGTGAATTATCGTTTGGCTGGTCTTCCAGTGCATTGGCCGCCGTGGAGATGGTTTCTGGTCTCGCGTTGTTGAAGCGAAAGCCATCATCAGCCACTGGGGGTTTTTCGTCACTCGACGATGATGAGCCGAGATAAGACAACCCCGACACATTGTCTGCTTCAAGTTCTTTTATTGCTTGTTCAATGGTTTTCATGATGCACCTCCAAGTACCAGAGTCATCGTAGAATCCAGCGCGGATGTTTTAATGACCTCATCTGACGGAACCTGATAGACAGCTTCCTTGGTTGCCGTGTCCTTAGATGGCAATAAATGTTCAAGTTCAACGCCACGCAATTGCAGCAAGACCAGTAGTGCAGTCAGCCCCAAGAGACCGACGGTACCAGCGCCAAATACTGCTCGACCCGCCACTTTCTTGGTGGCCTCTTCGGGAGAATCCACGTAAGAAACCGTGCCGAGAATGGGTAGATTCAATGAACTGGACAGTGATCTTTGGGTAAAGAAAACCGGCTTGATCACGGCAAACAACAAGACCATGCCAATCGCGGCAGCAATCGAAAACAAACTGACAAGAATCGTCATGATCATCTTGTTCGGAACAGTAGGACGTGATCCGACAAACGGCGGATCAGTCAAGCGGATTTTGAAATCCCCCGTGTTCTCGTCAACCGCTTCGGTCAGCCTCGCGGCTTCACGTCGCGCCAACAGTTCATCATGGTTTTCCTTGATCGTCGAGTATTCACGATCAAGCTGTGCCAGTTCTGCTTCTACCTGCGGAATACTGTCAACCGTTTCGCGCAGCTCTTCCACTTGTTGATCATAATTACGCACACGTGCGCTCATTTCAGCCGCTGTCGCTTCGGACTCAGCCAGTAGCGTACGGAGCTTTTGATACACAACGCTCGATTGCAGATTCGTGATCTGACGCCCGCTGGCAATTGCTTCACGCTTTTGCGATTCAAGTTCGGAGATCGAATCACGCAGTAATGCTACCTGTGGGTGACGATCAGTGAAGCGAAGCAACAATTGATCGAGCTTGTCCTGAGCGGCCTGAATACGTAAATCAATCGGTGAGGATCCACCTGAACCGCCTTCGATGCTGGCCGTCTCGGTACGCAACTGGGCCCGAAGAGAATTACGGCGATTGACCGCTTCCTCGAATTGTAATTTCGCCTGGCTTCGTTCCTTGAGTGTGGACTCGAGGCGCTGATAGAAACCACCTGATTCACCAGGCATGGAGCCCGCGTTCTTTCGCTTGAAACTTGACAGGCGATTTTCTGATTCTGCCAGTCGTACTTCGTATTCGGCGATGCGGCGATCGAAAAACGCAATCGATGAACTATTGTCTTCGCGTTCTTCGCCAAGCGTGCTATCGATGAAGATCTGCACGAGGTTTTCCACCACTTCTTTGGCCGTCGCCCGGTCCTTGTGGCTATAGGAAATGCCATAGAGCGAGCTTGCACCACTGGTGTCATAAAGCGCGATCCGTTTCTCAAGTCGATTGATCATCATCTCTCGCTGACCGGGCTTTTCAATTTCATCCTTAAGCGCGGTGGAATCGATCAATTTTTCCAGATTCGGTCGATTCATGATGGCTCGACTCATCAGGGATATCTGATTCTTTACATCCGGTTGGACGGCGAGATCTTTCAACAGTGGCGCCAACACCCGATTGGTGTCGATATACATCTTTGCGCTCGCGTCGTAGCGATGCTCGAGGCTCGCCACCAGCAACCAGCCCAACAGGCACATGCCCCAGGCCGTTGCAAGAGCCGTCCAGCGAAAACGCCAGAAGCTCCACATCAAATGTACTGCTTTATCAATAAGAATTTGCATGATTTAGTCCGTTGTGTGCTTTTTATAAGCCTTCTTTTTGTAAGCCTTCTATGACCTAGAACCAGGATTCGGGGATGATCAAAATATCACCAGGAACAAGCTTCACGTTTGCGCTTATATCGCCCTTTTTCAAAAGATCATGCAAACGAACCTTGTAACTGATGTCCTTGCCATTCGCCTTGCGAACGAGTTTCGACTTGTTGCCACTGGCAAACTTGTCGAGGCCGCCTACTTCAACCATCAGGTCGAGCAGGGTCATGCCATTTTTGAACTGCACGATCTTCGGTTTGGCGCCACCACCAACGACCTTGATGTGTTGCTCCGGGCTACCGACAAAACTGCTCACAGAAACGGTAACGGTCGGCTGCTTGACGAATTCCTTGTAAACACCCTCGATTTCGCGAGCGAGTTCTGTTGGTGTTTTTCCACTAGCGTCGATGTCCTCAGCGAGGCGCGTCGTGATCTTGCCATCCGGTCGCACTGGCAAAGTCACGCTCAGATCCGGATAACCCCAGACAAAAATAGACAGGTTGTCACCAGGGCCAATCACATATTCATAATTGTCAGCTGCCTGCTCTGATTCTTCAGTGATAGGCACTGCGTTACTGACACAGCCTGCGATGGCTGTAAACGCAAAACACATCAGCAGTGTTTTAATAGTCATTGAGAATTGCACGTGTAAAGAGTCCTTTTTCAATTATTAAAGGATTGACTCAGTGAGTCAGTCCGTCAGCTTCAAGCATGCTTGCGCGGTACTTGGCCGACAGTAGACCTTCGCCGATGAGATCACCGAGAACATGGTCGACGTCGTTGGATGAAATCTTTTCCCACTTCTGCACCATGCCGCTGAGGAGAATTCGACTCCCAATCAGATTGATCCAACGTGGATAACCCAAACTTGCTTCATGTATTTGTTTGAATACCGACTCATCAATGGACGGCGAACCACTGTAGCCGCAATGAATCAAACGTGACAGAACGTACTCTTTTGTCTCTTCAATATTAAGAGGCTGAAGTACCGTCGACGCAATAACGCGTTGATGGAACTGAACAAGATCAGGATGGTTGAGCTTGTCGAGCAATTCGGGTTGACCAATGAGAAATACCTGTACCAACGCCGTGTCGTTCCAAACGAGATTGGTCAGACGACGGATTTCCTCAAGCGTCGTTAACGACAATGCCTGCGCTTCATCAAAAACGATGATCGAACGCCCACCCACCTTACGCACACGAATCAGAAATTCCTGCACCGCACCAATCGCCTCAGCCGGCGTCTTGCCGCGGATGTCGATTCGAAAGCAACGAGCAATAGTTTCGAGGATGTCCTCAAGGTCAGGCCCGTAACAACCAACATGTGCCTGAGCAACTTTTGAACCACGCAGGGAGTTCACCATATGTCGGATCAACGTCGACTTGCCGGTGCCTGGCTCGCCAGTAACGACAACCGTTCCTTCACCGCGATGAATGGCATAACGCACATAGGACACCGCCTTGTTGAAAGACGCGTGTTCAAAGCACCCTTTGGCACTGGGACTCAGCTTGAAGGGGTCTTCATGCAACCCGTAATATTTTTCGTACATATTCCTGTGTCTCACCCCGCCCGCCTGTAGTGGCGGATCTTGTAATTGATGATTTCAGTCCTGAAATCGTTATATTCGTCTTCTCACATCACAGCAACTTTATCAGACTAAGCCCCCGGCGACGCTGATTTGGCGCTGGATATTTCACCTTTGTTGACCGCATTACGAAACCGGAAAATAAGCGCTAAAAAATGACGTTTTTTTGGGAATTCAGTTCAATTTCGGTTGTATGTTTTTTGCCACAAACGTCTCATCCATGCGCTGCCAGCGGAAATCGGTCAACAAACGACGCATCCGAGCCTCGGTTTTGCGGAGGTTCTGGTAGTGGCGAAACGCCGTTTTGCGATCCAGTCCAGATTGCCTCGGCTGATCAGGATCAAATTCCCAAGGATGTATGTAAAAGATTCCGGGACGCTCATCAACCGTATTGATGCGTTCAAACGCTCGGCTGAAAAGCCAATACGGATACAGGCGAAACCATCCACCACCACCACAGGGCCAATTTTTCTTTCCCGTCGACACAGTGGATATGGGTACCTCAAGCAATTGAGCGGCACCACGATGGTGCGCGAATCGAGGCGCATCCGGAATGCCGTAGAGATCATGATTGATCGGCGCCACGCTGGAACTGTAAAGGTGCCCCGTCTCAGCGAGGATGTCATGCGCCCAATCATTGTGCCGGTCAATGGAATAACTGGGCGCTCGGTAACCCTGGACGGCATGGCCTGAAATATCCTCAAGCACCGCTTTGGTACGGCTCACGTCAGCGCGAAATTGCTCTGGAGTCATGAACGTAAGTCTTGTGTGTTCCCATCCATGACTGGCCAGCTCATGCCCTTGGTCGCAGATGCGTCTGACCATGTCGGGAAATCGGCTCGCCACCCAACCGAGGGTAAAGAATGTACCTTTGACGCCGGCCTCATCGAACATCGACAAAATCAGATCTGTTCGTGATTCAACCCGAGATGGAATCGAGTCCCAATCACTTCGCGAAATGAATGAATCAAAGGCGGACACCTGAAAGTAGTCCTCGACATCGACTGTCAGCGCATTGGCGATGCGGTCATCGACAGGCGCGTTGGACAGACGTTCACTTTGTTGGGTATTGGCATTCAACTGGCTGTTACCGGCATCGTCGCTTCTGGCGTGAAGACGATGTATTTTATTGCAATTGATGGAAAAACAGCGGGACGAATCTACAGAACGCGAATGATAAACACTTTATCCCCGGACGATCAGCGGGAATATAACCCACATCAACAATAGCTGTCATGAACGGTGCTACGATCTCGTCCGGTTTTCGGATTTAGAACCATCCGGTAATACAAGCGAAGGAAGCAGTTGATGTGTGGCATTGCAGGATTCACGCGGTACCGTCGCGCGCTGGCTGACGATGAAACCCGCTTGCGGCAGATGGGCGACAGCATCGCCCACCGCGGACCAGAC
>CALDSR010000059.1 GCA_937924505.1 uncultured Granulosicoccus sp.
GAATCGGCCGCTGAGGGGATGGTTTCTGATCTCGCCGCATTGAATCGAAAGCCATCACCGGCTACTGGGTCTTTTTCCGCAGTGGAGGACGATGCCGCAACAGACGATGAACCTAGATAGGACAGGCCCGATACATTGTCCGCTTCAAGGTCCTTGATTGCTTGTTCAATAGTTTTCATGATGTACCTCCGGCTTCCAGCATCAACGAAGATTCCAATGCGGATGTTTTAATGACGTCAACAGTGGGAACCTGATATACAGCTTCCTTGGTTGCCTTTTTTTCCGAAGGCAATAAATGTTCAAGCTCAATACCTCGCAATTGAAGCAGAACCAGAAGTGCTGTCAGCCCCAAGAGACCGACAGTGCCGGCACCAAACACCACACGTCCAGCTTTTTTCCTGCTTGCCTCATCAGGAGAGTCCACGTACGACACGGTACCGAGAACGGGCAGGTTCAAGGAGCTCGACAAAGATCTTTGCGTGAAGAATACAGGCTTGATAACCGCAAACAGCAAAACCATTCCGATCGAAGCGGCAATGCTGAACAGACCAACCAGGATTGTCATGATCATCTTGTTGGGAACCGTGGGACGCGATTTCACAAACGGAGGATCGGTCAAGCGAATTTTGAAATCCCCGGTGTTTTCATCAACTGCTTCAGTCAGACGGGCCGCTTCTCGTCTCGCCAGTAGCTCGTCATGGTTCGCTTTAATCGTTGAATATTCGCGATCTAGCTGCGCCAGTTCTGCCTCAACTTGCGGAATGCTGTCAACAGTTTCGCGCAATTCCGCCACTTGTTTATCGTAGTTACTCACGCGCGCGCTCATTTCGGCCGCAGTCGCTTCAGACTCAGCCAACAACGTCCTGAGTTTTTGATAAACGACGCTCGATTGCAAATCGGTGATCTGGCGTCCGCTGGCAATCGCTTCACGTTTTTGCGCTTTAAGTTCAGCGATCGACTCACGCAGCAAGGCTACTTGTGGGTGACGATCAGTAAACCGAAGCAGTAATTGATCAAGCTTGTCCTGAGCGGCCTGAATTCGCAAGTCGATAGGTGAAGATCCACCCGAACCACCTTCAATGCTGGCCGTCTCACTGCGCAACTGGGCGCGTAACGAATTACGTCTGTTCACGGCTTCTTCGAACAGTAGTCTTGCCTCGTTTCTGTCTTTGAGCGTGCCCTGCAGTCGCTGATAGAATCCACCGGATTCTTCTCCCGGCATCGATCCGGCGTTTTTTCGCTTGAAACTCGACAAGCGGTTTTCCGACTCTTCAAGTCTCGCTTCATATTCGGCGATACGACGGTCGAAGAAGGCGATAGACGAGCTGTTGTCTTCGCGCTCTTCACCCAGCGTACTGTCGATAAATATCTGCACCAGATTTTCAACGACTTCCTTGGCCGTGTCTCTGTCCGTGTGACTGTAGGAAATCCCGTACAGCGAGCTCGCACCACTGGTGTCGAATAACGCAATTCGTTTCTGCAGGCGATTGATCATGTGCTCTCGGTGACCTGGCTCCTCGATTTCATCCTTGAGCGCTGTAGAGTCGATCAGCTTTTCCAGATTCGGGCGGTTCATGATGGCCCGACTCATCAAGGAAATCTGATTCTTAACATCCGGTTGTACGGCAAGATCTTTCAGCAAAGGCGCCAACACCTGGTTAGTGTCGATATACATCTTCGCACTCGCGTCATAGCGATGCTCCAGGCTTGCGACAAGCAACCACCCCAAGAGGCACAGGCCCCAGGCTGACGCAAGCGCCGTCCAGCGAAATCGCCAGAGGCTCCACGATATATGTACAGCTTTATCTATAAGAATTTGCATGATTTAGTCCGTTGTGTGCTTTTTTCAAGCCTTCTTGTGACCTAGAACCAGGATTCAGGAATGATTAAAATGTCACCGGGTACAAGCTTCACGTTTGCGCTGATGTCACCCTTCTTGAGCAGATCATGCAAACGCACTTTGTAACTGACGTCCTTTCCTTTGGCCTTACGAACGAGTTTCGACTTGTTGCCGCTGGCAAACTTGTCAAGCCCACCAACTTCAACCATCAGGTCAAGTAAGGTCATGCCATTTTTGTATTGCACGATCTTGGGCTTCGCGCCACCGCCAACAACCTTGATGTGTTGATCCGGACTACCGACAAAACTGCTCACCGAGACAGTAACCGTAGGTTGCTTGACGAATTCGTCGTAAACACCTTCAATTTCACGAGCAAGTTCAGTCGGCGTTTTACCACTCGCAGCGATATCCTCAGCAAGGCGCGTCGTGATTTTACCGTCCGGACGTACTGGCAAAGTCACACTCAGATCCGGATACCCCCAGACGAAAATTGACAAATTGTCGCCAGGGCCAATCACATATTCGTAACTGTCAGCTACCTGTTCTTCTTCTTCAGTGAAAGGAACCGAGTTACTGGCGCAGCCAGCGATGCCTGTAAAAGCGAAACACAACAACAGAGTTTTGAGATTCATTGGGAATTGCACGTGTGAATGAGCCCTTTATTGATTATTAAATGACTCAATGAGTCAGTCCGTCAGCTTCAAGCATGCTCGCGCGGTACTTGGCCGACAATAAACCTTCCCCGATGAGGTCACCCAGTACATGGTCAACATCATTGGATGAAATTTTTTCCCACTTCTTCACCATGCCGCTCAGCAAAATGCGGCTGCCAATCAGATTGATCCAGCGCGGATAGCCCATGCTTGCTTCATGAATCTGTTTGTAAACCGACTCATCAATAGAGGGCGATCCGTTGTACCCACAATGAATCAAACGCGATAGAACGTATTCCTTTGTCTCTTCCATATTAAGAGGTCGCAGCGTGGTTGAAGCTATAACGCGTTGATGGAACTGCACCAGATCAGGGTGATTCAGCTTATCGAGCAATTCAGGTTGACCAATTAGACAAACCTGCACCAGAGCCGTATCGTTCCAGACCAGATTGGTTAGGCGGCGAATCTCCTCAAGAGTTTCAAGTGACAGTGCCTGGGCTTCATCAAAGACGATGACCGAACGTCCACCCACCTTGCGGACTCGGATCAGGAATTCCTGCAACGCGCCTATGGATTCGGCCGCAGTCTTGCCGCGGATGTCGATACGAAAGCAGCGGGCAACGGTTTCAAGGATGTCATCAAGATCGGGTCCGTAGCAACCAACATGTGCCTGCGCGACTTTTGAACCACGCAGAGAATTAACCATATGCCGGATCAGCGTCGATTTACCAGTACCTGGGTCACCGGTGACAACAACAGTGCCTTCGCCGCGATGGATAGCGTAACGAACATACGACACCGCCTTGTTGAAAGACGCATGTTCAAAGCACCCTTTCGCACTGGGACTCAGCTTGAAGGGATCTTCATGCAATCCGTAATATTTCTCGTACATATTCCTGTGTCTCACCCTGCCTGCCTTTAATGGCAGATCTTCTAATATTGATGTTTCGTTCCTGAAACGATTTTATTCGCCGACTCACATCCCCATAACTTTATCAGACAACACCCTTAGCGACGGCTAATTGGATTCGGATATTTCACCTTTGTTGACCCCATTACGAAATGGGGAAATTTGCTACCGGAAATGTCGGGTTTTGGGAATTCAGTTCACTTTCGACTGTATGTTTTCTACCACAAACGTCTCATCCATCCGCTGCCAGCGGAAATCATTCAGCAATTGTCGCATCCGACCCTCGGTTTTTCCAAGGTTCTGGTAGTGGCGAAAGGCTGTTTTGCGGTCCAGTCCCGATTGTCGAGGCTGATCCGGGTCAAATTCCCATGGATGAATATAAAAGATACCTGGGCGTTCGTCGACCGTATTGATACGCTTGAAGGCGCGACTGAAAAGCCAATAGGGATACAGACGAAACCAGCCACCACCACCGCAAGGCCAGTTTTTTCTGCCCATCGCAACCGTGGATATAGGTATTTCAAGGAGCTGCGATGCACCGCGACGGTGCGCAAATCGAGGAGCATCCGGAATGCCATAGAGATCATGATTGATCGGCGCTACGCTCGAGCTGTAGAGATGCCCTGTCTCGGCAAGGATGTCATGCGCCCAGTCATTGTGGCGATCTATCGAATAACTTGGCGCCCTGTAGCCCTTGACAACCTGACCCGACAGATCCTCAAGGACCTTTTTTGTACGTCGTACATCATCGCGAAATTGTTCGGGCTCCATGAAGGTGAGCCTCGTATGTTCCCATCCATGGCTGGCAAGCTCATGGCCTTGATCACAAATTCGCTTGATCATTTGAGGAAATCTTGTCGCCACCCAGCCCAGGGTAAAGAAGGTGCCTTTGACACCGGCTTCATCAAACATCGCCAGGATCAGGTCAGTGCGTGATTCCACCCGCGACGGAAAGGTATCCCAGTCACTGCGCGCTATAAAGGGATCAAATGCGGAGACCTGAAAGTAATCCTCAACATCGACAGTGAGGGCGTTCGCAATCCTGTCATCGGTGGGCGCTTCGAGAGCGTCGGAAAAGCTCTCGTTTTGTGGGTTTTGTGGGTTCAACTAGCTGTTACCGGCATTGCCGTTGCAGGCATTAAAGCAAAACATTTTCATAAAGATCACGGAAAAACAGCGGCTCAAATCGACACAACGAGGGGGACAAGGACTTTCCCCTCATTAGATCCGCTGGAATATAACCTACATTAACAATGGCTGTCATGAACGATGCTACGATCTGCTCCGATTTACGAATTTCGGTCCACTCAGTAATATAAGCGAAGGAATTAGTTGATGTGTGGTATTGCAGGATTCACCCGGTTCCGTCGCGCACTGACTGATGATGATACCCGCCTGCGGGAGATGGGCGACAGCATCGCTCACCGTGGACCTGACGCCCATGGTGAATATCTTGACGAGGCGGTTGCCCTGGCACACCGTCGTCTGGCCATCCTCGACCTGTCTGAGACCGGCAAGCAACCGATGCATTCGCCCTGCGGGCGCTATGTGATGGTCTACAACGGGGAAATTTACAATTACCTCGAACTACGCAAGGATCTCGAAAAGGACGGCCATCGTTTTACCGGGCAGTCAGATTCTGAAGTCGTGCTTGCGATGTACGGCGTCCACGGGCAGCGCTGCGTTGATTTTCTCAACGGCATGTTCGCCATCGCCATCTGGGATACAAGAGAAAAAACGCTCTTCCTGTCTCGCGACCGCCTCGGCAAAAAACCCTTGTATTACTACCGCCATGATGATCGCTTCGTTTTCGGCTCGGAAATCAAGGCGATTCTGCAGGCTGGCGATATTGATCGGACCGTCAGGGATGCGTCAGTAAAAGACTTCTTTACCTTCCAGTATGTCCCAGACCCGCACAGTATCTTCACGCATATCCATAAACTCCCACCCGCCCACTCGATGCTGGTCAGCGAACACGACTGCCAGCAGGAGCAATATTGGGATGTTTCGTTCAAAGGAGTTTCCCGGCAATCGGAAGCTGAAATCGGTGAGCAACTGCTGGACATCGTTGATGATGCGACGCGCCTGCGTATGGTCAGCGATGTGCCCCTGGGTGCCTTTTTAAGCGGCGGGGTAGACTCAAGCGCGGTCGTTGCCTTGATGAGCCGTCATTCTTCGACACCAGTCACCACCTGTGCGATCGGTTTTGACAGCAAGGAATTTGACGAAGTGGCGCAGGCTCGACAGGTCGCGGAACAGTTTGGCTGCAACCATCACGAATTTACCGTCAAGAACAATGTCGAAGAGAACCTTATCGATATCGCCGGCTATTTCGACGAACCCTTTTCCGACCCGTCATTCGTCCCAACCTACTTTGTGTCAAAGCTGGCCCGCTCTGAAGTCACCGTCGCGCTGGCAGGCGATGGTGGCGACGAGAATTTTGCAGGTTATTCAAAATATCGGGTAGATCGCACGGAAAATCGCTTGCGCGAAAATACGCCTGATTTATTGATTCGTCATTGCCTGCCGCAACTGGCCAGCATGAGCAGGATGCTCGGGGGTTCACACGCCAAGCGAGCCAATACCTTGCTCAATAGTCTGATGATGGATGCCGCAGCCGGGTTTCACAGTACCAATTCCTTTTTCAATCAAACCCTCTGGCAATCGGCGATAACCCCAAACTTTGCCAGTGCCACCGGCGACCACGACCCGGGAGACATTACGCGGCACTTTTATAACAAGGCTGACACCGATGATCACTTGAGTCGCATCCTCTACACCGACATAAAGACATATCTGCCTGGCGATATCCTCGTCAAGGTGGATCGCATGAGTATGGCGAATTCACTGGAAACTCGAGCGCCCTTACTCGACTATCGCGTCGTCGAATATGCGGCCACCATTCCCTCACGGCTTAAACTCAGCAAAACCGAGACCAAGCATATTTTCAAGAAAAGCCTTGAATCACTGCTGACAGAGGACATTTTGTATCGCAAGAAGATGGGCTTTTCCGTACCGTTGGCAAGCTGGTTACGTCAGGAAATCAAAGCGATTGCCGAGAACTATCTTTTCGCGAGTAACGCCGGCATCAGCCGGTACTTTCAAATGAACGTGATTCGCGACTTGTGGGACAAGCACCAAGGTGGCAAACACGACTATTCTCAAGAATTATGGAGCCTTCTTGTGTTCGAGCTGTGGTGGCAACGTTATATCGAACAGAGTGCCTGAGATGCGTATTCTGCACGTCACGCACGACATGAACATTGGTGGCACGGAACAGGTCATCAAACAGATCGTAATGGGTGTCGACGACACTCGCTTCGCGAGCGATATTGTTTGTCTGGACAATACCGTCGGTGACGTTGCCAAAAGCATCGACCCATCCCGAGTAACACTGCACAAACTGGCGCGCCGCCCGGGATTCGATACCGCGCTCATCCGAGAACTGCGCGCACTGATAAAACGTGAAGCAATCGATATTGTGCACTGCCACCAATACACGCCGTACGTCTACGGGGTTCTGGCTGGGCTGTTCTCCGGTACGCCAGTCATTTTTACCGAACATGGGCGTTTCTATCCTGATCGCTACTCATGGAAACGTCGCCTCGTGAATCCCGTGCTCGGGTTCGCCACTCGCGCTTTTGTGTCCATCTCAGCCGCCACACGCGATGCTCTGATCGACTATGAGTGGTTTCCTGCGCGACGTATCTCCGTTATTTACAACGGTATTCACGGGGTCAATCCCGACATGGAAGCCGTAAAGCAAGCACGCCTGGACGCCTCTCTGGACCCCGATCACTACGTTTTCGGTACGGTATCGCGCCTCGATACGATCAAAAATCAGACTTTGCTGATCCATGCCTTTGCCAAGGTCCACACAAAATATCCGCAAACACGACTGTTGCTGGTCGGCGATGGCCCTGAGCGCGACACGCTCGAGTCGCTCTCAGCAAGCCTCAAGCTCGACAAGGCGATCGTCTTTACCGGCTTTCGCAGCGACCCTGAGCCCTGGTTTGGCGTCATCAACGCGTTTGTGCTGTGTTCTCTGTCCGAGGGCACCTCGATGACGCTGCTCGAGGCTCAGTCGGCAAGATTGCCCTGTATCGTCACCGCTGTCGGCGGCAATACCGAAATAATCTCTGATAACCAGAATGGCCTGGTGGTTGCATCAGGCAATGTAGAGGCCTTGTCCGATGCCATGCTCCGATTAGTCGAGGATCCGGAGCTCGCAGCGCGTTTGTCGGATGCAGGCTTTGATGTCTTTTCCACACGATTCCAACGGCAGAAAATGATAGACGCATACGAAGAACTTTACGAGTCGGCCTACGCCAGATGATCACCTGCCTGCCTCATCAACTAACTGATCCGCGCTGAGCTGATTCCGATTTCACGTGGCCTCGTTCCAAACAATCGCAAAGAACGTTGCGTCCAACTATCTGGGCGTTATGGGCTCGATCGTTATCGCGTTCTTTCTGTCACCCTATCTGGTTCACACCCTGGGTGACACCGGCTACGGTGTGTGGTCGATCATCGCCTCACTCACCGCCTATATGTCCTTGCTCGATCTGGGCGTCACATCTGCGGTAGCGAAGTATGTTTCGGAACACCGTGCGAAGAACGAAGGCAAGTCTGCCAACGAAATTCTGGCGAGCGCCGTGGCAATATTGCTGGTCGTTGCAATCGCCTTGGTAGCAGTCAGCCCGCTCATCGCATCTTTTATCAGCCGCACGTACGACTTTGACGAGAGCTATGCGCCGATTGTTTCGACCTTGATCGTCATTTCTGCCATTGATATGGCTCTGTTCGTATTATCCGGTGTTCTGATTGGCGCAGTATCCGGCCTGCAACGTTACGACGTTCTGAACATCATTCGTATTTTCATCGCTCTGCTAAAAGCCATCCTGTTCTACGTCCTGCTGACAAAAGGTTACGGGCTGGTCGGCATGGCAGCCGCAGCGCTTTTTACGAATGTACTGGCTGCCATCATTATGTACGTCTTCTTGCGTCGCAAACACGCTGAAATGAGCTTCAGTTTCCAGCACGCGAACCTTGGTACCAGCAAGAAGATCGTCGCTTTCAGCAAATTCACATTTATTACGATGGTTGCCGGGCAGATCATTTACTACAGCGATGCATTTGTCATCGGCTTTTTCATGAGTGCCGCGTTCATCACCTATTATTCCATTCCCTGGAGCTTGAGCGAATACACCTCCGTACTACTGAACTCGGTCAGCAATACTTTCATGCCCGTGTTCAGCGAACTGCATTCCAACGGATCACAAGAAACCTTGTACGACACCTATATCACGGCCACTCGCTTGATGCTGGTCCTGACGAACCTGATCTGCGTTGGCATATTAACGGTCGGAGGTGACTTCATTGGTCTGTGGATGGGCGAAAAATATCAGGAAATCTGTACACCGATCCTGATGATTCTGTTTGCCATTCTGATCTTCAAAGGGCCGCAAACCGTCAGCCTGGCCCTGCTGCAAGGTATGGCTCGACATAGCCGCTATTCACTCTACAACCTGATTTTGTCCTTCGTGAACCTGGCACTGAACATCGTGCTGGTACAACGCTATGGCCTGCTGGGAATCGCCGCCGGCACAGCGATTACGCAAATTTTCTTTTCCGCTATTCTCAGCCCGTGGATGACCAACCGTCTGTTTGATAAATCGATTGTTCAGTACTATTTAAAAACCTACATCCAGTCGATACCCGCAGCGCTTGTTCTCTTCGGGGTGCTGTATGCGCTATCCTCTCGCTGGTCACCTGATGGTTATCTGATTCTCTTCAGCGAGGCGATTATTGCGTCCATCGCTTATCTTGTTGCTACCTGGTTCCTCTTCCTTACTAAAAATGAAAAGTCGTTCATTATCGACAAGATACGCGAAAGACGCCAAGCTCAATTGTCGTCCTGAGGACGCCTCTCGTGAGACATAAGCTGAAAATCGGCCTGCTGCTCGATGATATCGAAGTAGACGCCTGGTTCTTCAAGATGATCAGTGATCTGCAGATCTCCGAATTCGCCGAGGTCACACTTGTCGTTATCAACGACAACGATGTAGAGATTCAGCCGAACACTACCTTGGCCGAGAAAATCGCCAACAATCGCGGTCGTATTGCGTATCTCGCAGTGCGAAAACTGCTTGAGGAACTCTACGCACGCCTGATAGAACGCAGCACCCACCTGCCCGACGCTGAAGCCGCCATGAGTTCAGCACCGCTGCTGGCAGATGTACCCATTATCAAGGTCAAAACACGTCGCGGCAAATGGTCTGACTACTTTCTCGACGACGATATAAAACGGATCCGATCACATGATGTTGATCTGTTGATCCGTGGCGGTTTCGGCATTCTTCGCGGTGAGATACTGACTGTCGCCCGCTATGGTGTCTGGTCGTTTCACCATGGTGACAATTTGCGTAATCGTGGTGGCCCCGCAGGTTTTTGGGAATCGATGGCCAGCTGGCCTGAGACAGGTTCCGTGTTGCAGATCCTAACCGAGGATCTCGACAATGGCAGTATCTTGTATCGCTCGTTTTCTTGCACCGATACCTTGTCTGTCAAAGACAACAAGAACAACTACTACTGGAAAACACAGGCGTTCATGACGCGAAAACTCCGCGAACTGCATACGCTGGGCGAGACCGAGTTCTTCAACAAGGTGGCGCATGAGAACCGTCACCTTGCGTTCTATTCCGACAGGCTTTACACCGCCCCCAACAATGCAGAACTGACACGCCTGACGTTCAACAAGATCCGGGAAAAAACCAAGCTACTGTGGACCAACAAATTCTATCGGGATCAATGGATTCTAATGTTTCACCTAGGTGAGGATTTCTCCTCCTCGCTATGGCGTTATACGAAAATACGCCCGCCCATGGACCGTTTCTGGGCGGACCCACATGTCATCTATCGAGACGATACGTACTACATCTATATCGAGGAATATCTCTACGCGACCAACAAAGGACACATTTCTTTAATCACCATGGATGGACAAGGTAACTACAGTGACCCTGAAGTTATCCTCGACACGCCCTATCACTTGTCCTACCCCTTCGTATTTGAACACGCTGGGCATCACTACATGATCCCTGAGTCGATGGAAAACGGCACCGTCGAGCTGTACAAGTGCACAACATTTCCGAACCAATGGGAATTCGAGATGAATCTGATGGAGGGTATCAATGCGGTGGATGCAACACTGCACTATCACGATAATTGTTGGTGGATGTTTGTAACCGTGGTCGAAACCGATGGTGCCTCAAGCTGGGATGAACTGTTCATCTATTATTCAAATGATCTACTGTCCACCGATTGGACACCACATCGAATGAACCCGGTGATCTCCGATTGCAAGATCGCTCGCCCGGCGGGCAAGCTTTTTGTCGACAACGGAATACTGTATCGCCCGTCGCAAAATTGCTCGCACCGCTATGGGCATGGCTTCAACCTCAACGAAGTAGAAGTACTGAGCACCGACGATTACCAGGAAAAACTCGTGTCATCCGTCGCACCCAACTGGGATAAAAATATTCTCGGCACCCACACATTCAACCGTTGCCACAATCTGCACATCATTGACGCCATTGAGCGACGGCGCCTGTATAGCGACTGAACAAGATAATAGATGGACAGCTAAGCCCGCGACTCAGGAAAGTCGGAAACGAGGCAAGCCTTTTCGGTCAGCTTTTTGCGCTTCTGACTCATAAACCACAACTGGTGGGAGATCCTTGAAGCGTAGGTAAAATATATTGTAAGCACAGGCGCAAAACAGGATAAACCAATACAGAATTTGCGCTCTGAACTGATCAATAAAAGTACCCACGGCCATATAGGATACCAACCCGGACTCCACCGCGATCACGAGAAAATAGTCATCCATTCGCCTGTGTTTATGCAGGATTTTACGTACGCGGCGCATGGCAAGATAGGTTGACAGCAACAGTCCTAAAAAGACGGCAATACCAATCCAGCCCAATTCGGCCATTGACTGAAACCACATCGAGTGAACCGCCTTGTAGCGCTGACCATCAAAAAACAATTCGGGTTCGACATAGATCTGACTAAGAAGCTGATAACCATTGACCCCAACTCCACCTGGGTGATCTCGTAGAAGATCAAATGTTGCAAACCACAGGCGAGTACGGTGAGATCCGCTCTGCAGGTCATCCTTCTCTTGCAAGGTACCCATGCGATCCCAGAAGGTATCGTCAGTCAGGTACAAAGCTCCCACGACACTCGCCAGCATCAATATCAAAACATAAAGTCGCTGTCTCATTGAGATGATTGAGGAGAAGAACATAAATCTGAGAGAGTACAAACCACCCGCTAAAACACCAACAAAAGCACCACGACTATTCAGTAGAACAATTCCATTAAGTATCAGGATGGCGAATGCAACCGACGTATATTTCATGTAACCCCTGACGCGCCAGATGAAATACAGGATCACGGGAATGGCAGGAACCAGCACCGCCGCAGCACCGTTTGAATCCGGTGAGTCAACGGGACCTATACCCTCAACACGCCCGAATTCATCACGCCCTACGACGTAGGCTTCGTAGCCGATATACGCGCAACCCAGCAAATAGACCCATAAGGCCATTTCGAGCTTCTTTGGGGTATCGATCAACTTGAACGCACAGAACATGACGACAGCCAGTTTGATCAGATCAAGCAGACCGGTGCGGTGTTCGACCGGCGAAACGGCCCAGAAACCCACGACAAAAAACGTAAGCAGTATCAAAACCAGCCAGCGAAAGGGTGACACTCGAAGCAGGTGGTTGTGTCGCGTGGTTTCATACTGAATGAAGACCGAAAACAACAACAACAATGAGGCGATAAACGAAAACGGCAGCCCCGGCAAGCTATCGCCCCACCAACGCTGAGTCGGTGCAAACAGATAGACGATCTGATACAGATAGAAGCTCACCGCACCGGACGCTATTATCAAGCTCGCACCAGATGCCACGACGAAAAACAGAAAAAATACCAAGCCTGTTATCGACACGTTACCTGTTCCTTGCTAGATTTCCGTGATGTAGTCATGCATTCATGAACGCAATTAGTAGACCACGCTGATTGACCCAATTCCGGAACTGGTTCACGTTCTGGTCTTGATCAGAACTGCCGGATTGCCACCCGCAACCGAATAGTCCGCGAAAGCTCTGGAGACGACCGCGCCACTACCCACCACACAGTGATTTCCGACATTATCCATAACCACGGCGTTGTTGCCGATCCAGCTGTCCTCGCCGATCGAGATTTTCTCAAAAACACCGCCCTGATCCTTGACCGGTGTATCAAGCGATTCAATCGTGTGTTGGCGCTTGCCGCTCAACAGATGAACGCCGCTACCGAGCAAGCAGTTCTGCCCAATGCTGACACTTCCAATATTACAGTTGGGGCCGATATAGACACCCGAGGCAATGGAGGTATCACGCTGCGAAAAAAGGCAGCCAAACGAGATCGTGCAATCCGCGCTGCAATCGCTCATGGTCAGGCGATAGAAGGCGACCCGGACAAAACTGCCGGTTTTGCCTGGCAGCAAACTCAAACATTGCGAGAAGCTCGCAAACAGCCCATCGCGGTCAGCCACCAATGACATCAGCTGATACAACAGCCACAGCGGCATCACCACCAGTAATGCAATATTTTGAAAAACACGTTTGCCCACCGAAATTTCGTCCAATCATCCTATAAAGCAATTATTCCTTATAATTGCTATCTGGCGGAAATATTCTTGGAAACCGTTCAATGGCCGATAACTTAAGTTATTAACAGTGTCCGATAGCGCTGGGTAAACCCCGTTTGGTTCGCGAAGGTCGGTACACTTGTTCTACCGAACGGAATGAGCCTGATGAGTAGCATACCTCCACCACCCAACGGTGCCGATGCACCACTCAAGCGCCTCAACGACGAGATTATGGCGCTTCGCGATCAGCAAAAGCCGTTGTCACGACGCATTGGTCAAGCCAAGGCGGCTGCCGAACCCACCGAGACCCTGCTCGGTGAAATGAAGGCCCTGTCTGCCCGCATCAAGCAACTAATGGCCGAACGCAAGCAACTGACAGACGCGACCGCCGATGCCGCACATGCGTCCAATCAATCGCCAAAGACCAGTGACAACAAAACTGGCACCGCTACAGATGCCAACGCCGAACAGCGAAAGCCCGCGTACTTTCAGCACGCGCACGAACGCTCAGCGGAGCTCCGGGATGTCGACGGTGTGGTTGGCCGCTCAGTTGTGCAAAACAAATCTGAATCTTCAGAAACGCCGCGTGAATTGTTAACAACTGTAGATTTTCTGCCCGAATCTGTCGCGATTTGCAGCAACGAAAACTCGTGGGATGCCTATGTGCGGCAGCATATCGCGGCGACCGCCTATCATCGTTTCGGATTCCTCAGTCTAATCCGCGATCAGCATCGCTTGTCGGTCTATCCACTCGCGGCAAAAGATGAGCAGGGGGCGATCACCGGCCTGCTTCCTGTTGTTCACATGAAGAGCGCCTTGTTTGGCTCATTTCTCGTCTCTTTACCGTACGTCAATTATGGGGGTGTGTTGGCCAATGACGATGCCACTGGCGCCCTTTTGATGGATGCCAGTCAGGCACTTGCCGAGCATCTGGGTTGCTCGCATTCTGAGATTCGCGAGACGCGGGAACGCAAGGCTTGGTACTGTCGTCAGCACAAGGCGTCGATGACCCGACCCTTGCCCACAACCGACGAAGCCTTTGACAAGGACATCGGTGCCAAGCTTCGCTCGCAGTGTCGCAAAGCTTCAGCGCACGGCGCCACATTCCGCACCGGCGGTGTAGAACTTCTCTCGGACTTCTATGCCGTATTCAGTACAAATATGCGCGACCTGGGTACGCCGATATACCAGCAATCCTTTTTTGCTCGTTTACTCGACGTTATTGGCAATGATGCTTTTATCGCCGTTGTCTACATTGACGGGAAAGCTGTTGCCACAGGTTTTCTGATCGCACACGGCAAAACACTGGAGATTCCTTGGGCGTCATGTCTGCGTCGTGCCAACCGCTATGATGCCAATATGTTTCTGTATCGGAACATCTTGTCTGAAGCCATTCACCGACAGTTCGATTATTTTGATTTTGGCCGCTCGACCATTGATGGGCCAACGTATCGTTTCAAAAAGCAATGGGGAGCGGTACAACAAAACCTGTACTGGCACTACTGGCTGTCCAACCCGGACGATCCGCCGGGTCTGAATCCCGATAATCCGAAGTTCCGGCTTGTTATCGCCGTGTGGCAGAAGCTACCGGTATTTGTGACCCGTATTATCGGACCGCTGGTAGCAAAACATCTGCCGTGAATTGATTCGTGGCCTGCTATCCGTACCGATTCAGTCGCGCGAACTACCGACGATATCGCTGAACAACGATTCATATTCGCGCGCCATGCGTTGTGCCGAGAAACGCGCATTGACGGTTTCAAAAGCACGATCAGCGATTCGATCAGCGAACGGTTTGTCATCGAGAAGACGGGCGCACTGTTTGACGAGCTTGTCCACATCACCAAAGGGTGCCAGCAATCCGGTTTCTTCATCGACGATGAGTTGATCAACACCCGGAATATCATAGGCAACGATAGGTGTTTCCAGTGCCATGGACTCCATCAAACATCGTGGTATGCCTTCAAGGTTGGAGGTCATGGCAAAAACATCAAAGCGTTGATGCCAGGCAAGTGCCTCATCCTGGTAGCCGGCAAAGTCAACAGCGTCCGCAACACCCAGTGTGGCCACCTGGGCTTCGAGCGCAGAACGCTCTTCACCGTCGCCGAGTAGAATCAATCTGAGATCGTGATGGTCTTGCCTGAGACGAGCGAACGCGGTGATGAGATCGTTGACATTCTTACGTTTGATCAACTGCCCGATGTAGCCGATGGCGGGGGCTCGATCGCCAAGTGGAGATTGCGCCAACTGCTCGCGCAGCGTATCAATCGGCTTCAAATCAACACCGTTTTCGATCAATCGGAGTTTCTCGGGCTTGACCTTGAATCCGCGCACATCTTCAACGAGCTGTTCCGACAAAGGAACCACCGCATCGAAGTAGCGAAACAATCGACACGAAAGACCGATATACAGCTTGAGTTTCAGATCGTCACCCATCTCGAAGCCATGTGGCGTGCTGACGCACTTGATGCCCGCCATTTTCGCAACAAGGAGGCCGATGATGTCTGACTTGTATCCATGGGTATGGATCAAATCGATGTTGCGCTCCTTGATCAGTGCTTTCAAGCGCTGCATCAGGCGCAGATCGAAAGCCCCTGTCATCGGGATGACATGTGAAGGTAAACCAAGGTTTATGAATTCATCGGAAACTTGAAGCTGGTGATGCGCATGTTCCTGCGTCACGGCCAGCTCAATATTTACAAGGTTACGGTCAGCATTGTTTGCCAATGCGACAACCCAGCGCTCCGCCCCGTAGTAGCCCGTAGAACAGATAAATTGCAACACATTCAAGGGACGACTCATACGGGTTTCCCCTTTCGGCTTTTCACCCAGTTGATTTCCTTTGTTGGCGAAAATGCCATGAGACGTTTGCACAAGCCACGAGCGTAGTCGCGACAGTAACTCAGGCGAGTGTAGTAGCCATCCGGTATGGACACCTCTGCCAAACCTTGGAGCCTGGGGTCAAGCGGTGATTCGGTATACATCAACGTATTAGGACCGTGGTTCTGGTGCAGGATGGCCTGGATACGGGTATACCAGGGGGTATCCGATTTGTTCAAGGTGTCAATGACATATTCACGAAAAAACTGCGCCTTTTGCAGATACGCCGTGCGGTTATCGGTCGAGAGTAAATAGGCAGCATAGAACAAATTCGCCTTGCGAATATCCTGAGCGGCCCATGTATTGTTGACGAATTCAAGTTTCGACTCCTGCTCCAGAAACGGCTTTTCGTGTTCCAGCATCCAGTCAACATAGTGAAAGAAACCACGCAGTATTCGCAGGAAATGCTCGTCGAGATCACCTTCCTGTCGCTTGACTTGCAAATAGTCAGCGACATCCTGCAAAAACACAGTGTAATACCAAGTGCCTTCTATATCGTCGAAGTTTCTCGCGTCAAGATCATCAGTGGCCGAAAATGTGTTTTCGATAACTGCTTGGGCGCGTTGCAGATACTCGCGCGTACCCGTAAGTCGATAACTGTTGAGCAGTGCACGGATAAAGTTACCAGTCCCGCGATCCAGCGTGTAGGCGTAACGGAACACCTGACGTCCTTGCATGACCTGCACGCCATCGCGAAGGCCACGACGCAGGAAACGGACTGCACCATCGATCAGGTTGCCCGAGCCATTGATGGTTTTGTCAGCCCATTCGGTAATCGACAACACGGCCTCACGGGCGCGGCGGTCACCCGTCAGACAATAGTAATAGCGAAAGCCCGTGGTGTAGCAATGCTGATCACCGGGGCCACCACTGCTCGAATGCGATTCGAGATCCGACTGGTGCGACAAGGAAAAGGTGCGATGGGTGCAAGTGTTGGCACTGACGTGATGATTGGTGTGCCAGAAATAACCACGGTTGTACTCAACTCGATCCTCATCCGTGTGATACAGATCGATGTCGAGTACATGGCGAGCCAGATCGTGCATCAGTTCGTACCAGCGTTGATCACCGGTCAATGCATATTGTCGGGCAAAGCCTGCCAATGGATCGTATTGATTGTTGTAGTGTGAGTGGAAATCCGTGTCTACCCCGTACAACCAGACTTCGTGATCAGCATAGAGCTCACCGAAGTTCCGCCAGCCATATTCGTCCACTTGTTCCCGTTTGGCAAAAAAACTGTGTTCGCCGTCGAGACCCAGTGACAACAAGGCATCGTATTCAGCGTCCGTGTTATCAGCTGAGGTGTAAGGAAAAACACCACTCGCATAAACTGTGTCGCGATCAATAATGATGGTTGCCGGATCATGCAACCATCGCAGGGCATTTTCCGAACGAGCGATATGCATGAATAATCGATGAGTTTTTTTCTCACCCCCTTGCAATTCGTGAACGGTCGGTGAGATGTCAGGGTACAAGGAAACGTCAAAGGCACCCTCTCCGACATGCATGGATTTTGGAAAATTCTGCCAAAATTGCTCCAGCGCAAAGGTTGTCGAAAAACTCTCGTTGTCGAACCTGACCGTTGGGCTTGCGCGTTCGATTTCGGTACTGACTTGATGATCGGCCTTTACGACACAACACCTTGACAGATCGGGCAAGGAACCATCCGCTTGCACATGAATCTTCGATTCGCGCTGTGGTCCTCCACTGCTTTGCTGAATGATATCAATCGCGGCGCCATCAACGGCTATGAAAGCTTGGTCGTCACCCAGACTGTATCTGGGGGCCTTAAGTGACTCCCCCTGCATTTCAACAGACAGCGCACGAAACACAACAGAGCCCGGATCCCCTAAGTCCCAGAAGCCATCCTGATGAAGCGCACGCGATGGGTTGTGTAAGGTCAGTTCGCATTCCATCAGACCGCAGCCGGCATACACGGTGTAACTCACGTCCACCAGGATTCGGCGTTCAGTCGCTGCAATCGATAGATGTCCACGTCGAGTAATGCAGGCTATCTGGCCGCGTGTGCCTTGCTCAATCTGCTGTTTCTGGAGTTCGAAACAACAGCGCTGTCCGTTTACATCGGTCAGGATGAGTTCTGCCGTGGTCGCGGCGCCTGAGTTGTCGCTGACGTCAACGACCGCCGGAAAAAAACCATGTTCGTTGTCGAAGCGGAACCTTGACATTCCATTCGTGACTTCTATCACGGTAGGGGTTTCAGAAACGGTCAAATACGACTCACCAGGCTTGTTCTCGGATGCCGGTCTGGTGGCAAGCGTGCAGCGCATCTCAGTGTTCACCGGTAGTGAAATGACCGCTTTCAGCAAAACCCATTTGACGGATTTATCGGACCAGAATTCTAGTGCTTCAAGCTCGTGGCAGTGCACGACACCTGCATCGGTGACGAGAGACAAGTCGCTGACGGTCGAGCAAACTGAGATCGGAAAAGGCACACCAATACTGACCACCTGATGGTCGATCGGCTGATTATGCGGGTTTCTGAGTGTGAGTGACGGTTCAGACACGCGGGGAATATTTCGCCATGGTTTGTGAGCTTGTCAGTGGAAAAGAATAGTAAGGTTTATTGGTGATCTGTATTATTAACGGTGAAACCGTACGCAGCAATACGGATTGAATTCTCCAGTCCGGTCACTCTATTCTAAAGACCTCATGCAAAAAATCATGCCAGTACTTTCAGTGATATTCAGCGTGACCGCTATTGTGTATGTCGGCATCGCTCTGCTCAATCTTGAAACCGATGAGCCACCGGCCGAGGTGCAAGCCGCTGCCCTGCCAAAAGCGCCCAGCGAGAATTGCGTCGCAGCCCCGCCATTGCCTGAAGTCGAGCGTGACAACGGCGCAATCAGGGTACTGGACATTCATAGCGTCGAAGCTTTGCATGACGCGATGAACGATCTGCGAGCCAATACCGTTCTGCTACTCAGCCCAGGTCGATACGATTTAAAGAAAACGCTTTCGGTCGAGGTGGACAATATAACCATCCGCGGTAACAGCACGCGCTGCGATGAAATCGCACTGGTTGGCAAAGGTATGGACGATGTCGCTGGAGACGCACTGATTCCACACGGAATCTGGACGAACGCCCGTAATCTCAAAGTGCAGAATTTAAGCATTCGAGACGTTTATCGTCATGCGATCGCGTTCGATGGCCAGGCAATATCGCCAGAACTTTACAATCTGGCGCTGATTGACACTGGGGAACAATTTGTCAAAGCTAATCCACTTGATTTTGGCAAAGGCGTTGACAAGGGACGCGTCGAATATTCCTTGATTCGTTATAGCGATGGGCCGGCGAAAACCAATCACGGCAGCGGGACGGGTTATACAAACGGTATCGATATTCATGCGGGCAATGGTTGGGTTATCGCAAACAACAAGTTTATGGACATACATGTCCCTGATAATTCTGACCATCTCTGGAATCCGGCAATACTTGCCTGGAACGGTGCATCGAACACGGTTGTTGAATACAACCGCTTTCACAATGTCGACCGAGCCATTGCATTCGGACTCGAAGAACGAGAGGACGATCATAACGGAGGCAGCATCAAACATAATATGATTGCGATGGATGCCGGTCTATTCTCACGCAAGCGTCGCGAGACCGCTGATGCGCCGATTCTGCTTTGGAGTTCACCCGACACCATGATCGAGAACAATACGATTTTGACGAGAGGCAATACGAAAAGCGCTATCGAATTGAGATTCAATAGTGACGGCGCCTGGATCGCACGAAACATTCTTGACGCCGCTATCAGTGACCGCGACAGCAGTGTGGTTACGGTGCGGGACAATGAGACGATAGATACCCTCAGCTATTTTGTCGACCCATCAGTTGCGGATTTGCGCTTGACAGAAAATGCTCCGAGCAAATATCAGGGTCTGGGTGCCGACGTTCCTCAGTGAGGTCATCGTTGTGAACTCTCGCCTTTTACGGTTCGTCGGAATCGCCCTGTTGGGCGTGATGATCGCGCTGGCGTTTCTCGTCCCCTTACCGGGTCAATCCTTTCTCGGCAGAGCTATTCAAAATGCGTTGCATACACTCGCCTTTGGAGTGTTTGCTTTTGCACTTGATTGGTATATCGCTCGACCGGGACAAACACATCGCAGCGATAACAGGAGGGCACCGTCGCTTTCAACCGTCGTGCTACGGTCATCTTTGGTCTTGATCGCGCTCGCGATTCTGACCGAGCTCGTACAGCCTTTGACAGGACGTAGCTACAGCACAGACGACATTTTGCGGGATTTCCTCGGGATCGCGATTGGCCATCTCGTTTTTATACGCTACCAACCGTCAGCGATTACCGGTTCAACACGATTCATGTTCGGCTTCGCGCTGCTGGCACTGATTCTGTTGGGTGCAAGCCAAATCCTGTGGGTAGGGTATCTGTCCACAACAAAACCGGCATGGCCTGTATTGGCAGATTTTGAACATCCACAATCATTGGCTTTTGTCCGAAAAAACGGCAAAAACAACATCAAGCGGGTGACTGCCCCAACGCCCTGGCAAGTCAACCGGTCCGAAGTCATTCGTATCGTGAAAGACTCGACGCCATACAGCGGCTTCTCATTGCTTGACTTCAAGTCGGACTGGCGTGCCTTGTCTCACTTCAAATTTGATGTTTTCAACCCGGAAGATCATACGGTCGAACTCAATCTGCGCATCAATGACAAGCACCACAACAACCAGTACAACGACAGGTTCAATCGAGTCTTTGCACTGGCGCCGGGAGCGACCGCAATAACATTGGCGATTGACGAGATGCTCTCACTGGGCACCGCCGATCACGGACGTACTATGGATATCTCGACAATCAACAAACTTGTGTTCTTCATGACCACTGACAACATGGGAGACACGCTATACCTGGATAATATCCGGGTGCATTGATGACTTTTCGCTAGATTGTCAAATCCTGCAAGCTACGGCCGTTTTTCAGCTGCGCCTGCACCCAACGTGGCTGTCGTCCCCTGCCAGTCCATTTCTGTGATTTGTCATCCGGGTTCTGGTATTTCGGTGCGACGGGACCACGTTTGGCACTGGCCTTTTTCTTTTTGGACGGTTTGGCTTTGGAAGCTATGCCTTTTTTGACCGCACCTTCACTAATCAGCTCCTGAAAATCGAAACCGCTGCTTTTTGCCACCGCTGCCATCTTGGCAATGACCGCCTTTTTCTCGCGAACCTGCTTGCTCTTGATGACCTTCTCGATCTTGTCTTTCTCCTTGTTCAGTTTATCGAGCGGCCAGGATGCGTAATTTGTTGCCATTAAATTTATATTTACTCAGGAATATTCAAAGGATATTTAAAGTATCTGGCTATATACGGGAAAAACGGCCAGAGCGATCAGTAAAGAATAAATAATTTAAATTCGTCTGGCAATTGAATTACGAGGAAAATGGTTAAATTACTGAAAGCAATCTCAGTAATGATATTTCGCGTCTCGTTATCTTAAAAAGTACCTGATCAATCGCGCCCCGTTATTCCCGCATACATCTATACTCTGGGGACGATCAGACGAGGTGCGCCTGCATGCGCTGGATTTTATCTATCCCGCTGTTCCTGTACGTATTGATTGCCGCAAACGTCGTCATGTTAACCGGCCCGTTGGACGAGCCTGTTATCAATATCATACTGCTTGAGTTTCTGCTGCCATCAGGGCGCCTGTTGATTATTACGATCAGCGACGCCTTTATTCTCGCCAGCGTCATGTTTCTTTATATTGAAACATTCAAGGCGACGCGCACATCAGTAATTTCAATTATCGACCATTTCTTTTCGCTACTGGTCTTTGTTGCATTTCTGATCGAATTTCTCGTGGTTCCAAGGCTCGGTAATACCACCTTTCTGATCATGACAGTGGCATCGCTGATGGATGTGGTCATGGGATTTACTGTCACGATATCTACCGCCAAGCGTGATTTCGCCATCGGAGGCTAATCACCGAAATTTCCAGAGTATCGCTCAAGTGACTACTCGTCCAATCAAGTCGTGCTCATCGGCAGCCGTAATATCCACCTCAATGAAATCACCTGCGTTAATTTCGTAGCCATCGTTCTCGATATGCACGACGCCGTCGATTTCCGGCGCATTGCCAGCCGTCCGACCAATGACAAACTCCTTGTCATCCTCGTCAAGCAAGTCGGTTTGGTCAATAAGAACAATTTGCCGTGAACCGACTTGACTTTGCAGCTTGGCAGCACTGATTTTTGCCTGCGTTTGCATAAACGCCTGCTGCCGCATCTGTTTGATTTCATCGGGTACGGGGTTTTCAAGTTCGTTGGCCGTGGCGCCCTCAACCGGTGAATATTCGAAGCATCCGACCCGATCAAGCTGCGCCTCTTCAAGCCAGTTCAGGAGTTCCTGGAAGTCATCGTCAGTCTCACCCGGAAACCCGACAATGAAAGTACTTCGCAAGGTAATTTCCGGACAGATATTGCGCCATTCGGCGATGCGTTTCAGCGTGTTTTCCGCTGCAGCCGGCCGCTTCATGGCTTTGAGTATTTTCTGACTTCCATGTTGAAACGGAATATCAAGATAAGGCAAAAGCTTGCCATCGGCCATCAGCGGGATGATGTCATCAACATGCGGATACGGATACACATAGTGCAAACGCACCCAGATTCCGAGTTCACTTAACGCCTCACATAGTTCCTTGAAACGCGTCTTTATCGGGCGGCCATTCCAGAAAGCCGTTTTGTATTTGAGGTCAACGCCGTAGGCACTTGTGTCTTGCGAAATCACCAGGAGCTCTCGCACACCCGCGGCTTTTAGTCTTTCCGCCTCTTGCATGACATCGCCGATGTCTCGACTGACCAGACGGCCGCGCATCGACGGGATGATACAAAAGCTGCACTTGTGATTACACCCTTCCGATATTTTCAGGTAGGCGTAATGGCGTGGCGTCAGTTTGATGCCTTGCGGCGGCACCAGCTCGATAAAAGGATCATGGGCAACCGTATTCGGCAAATGATCATGCACAGCGGCAACCACTTCTTCATAGGCCTGTGGTCCGGTAACGGCCAGCACATTCGGATACTGCTGTTGTATGTCTTCGGGTTTGACACCAAGACAACCCGTGACAATAACCTTGCCATTCTCGTTTATGGCCTCGCCAATAGCATCCATGGATTCAGCAACGGCACTATCGATGAAACCGCAGGTGTTGACGACAACGAGATCAGCGGAATCGTAACTTGGTACGACTTCATAGCCATCGGTTCGGAGCTGAGTCAGTATCCGCTCAGAGTCGACGAGTGCTTTCGGACAGCCAAGGCTGACAAAGCCGACTTTTGGGGATGAGGACATTAAGTAACCAGTGTGAAATGGGCGTCTAAAGACACATGCCCGTCATTATACGGCGTTACAACGGTCGCGGCGCCCATGTGCGCCGTTCCAGTGAAATCAGGCGGCTACCATCGCCGGTAACGGTCTGCCAAGCAATTCCGATCCTATGGCCAAACTCAGTGTTGGCTGATTCAAGGTATAAAGGTGGAATTCGTCCACTCCCTCCGACTCAAGGTCGCGACACAATGTGACGCACTGATCGATCGCCAACTGTAGACGCGTATCGTCTGTTCGCGCCGTATGAAATCGTTCAATCAATGCCGAAGGCACGCTCGCTTGACAACGCGCACTGAATGCGACGACTTTGTCTATATCGTGAATCGGCAGGATGCCGGGTACGATCTTGTCACCCAAACCGAGCTTGGCCGCCGCATCTCGATATCGCAGGAACGTGTCAGCTTCGAAGAAAAATTGCGTGATGGCATGGTCTGCGCCGAGATCAAACTTGTGCTTAAGCCAGCAAAGATCGTCTTCGCGTGAAGGCGACTCCGGGTGAGATTCAGGGTATGCCGCAACACTGATTGAAAACTGATTGCGCTGCGCCGCCAGCTCTACCAGTTCTGAGGCATGCTTGAATGCAGCCGGATTGGATTCAGCACTCGCTGCGCCTTGGCCAATGTCACCGCGCAAGGCCACAAGTCGCTGGATTCCGATCGTTGTCAGTCGATCCAGCATCGCATTGCAATCATCTTTGCTTTGTCCTGCACAGGTCATATGCGCCGCAACGGGCACGTTCGAATCTTGCGACAGAGACCTTAAAATCTCGATACTGGCATTGCTGTCGCTGCCCAAAGCCCCCCAGGTAATCGATACGAACTCTGGATCAAGTGTTTGCAGACTACCGAGCGTGTACCAGAAGCGACGTGCTTGCTGTGCGTTTCGCGGCGGGAAGAATTCGAATGACAGGCGTGGTGTAGTCATGATTTCGTTCTTGAGAATTAGTGGAGTAATGGTTGCTGAGCGTGCCAAATCTTGACGGTCAACGGGTCACCGGCCAGTGTGACGGTCTTGCCGGGTTTCAAACCGGCATCGACAAACGACTTTCGGATTTCGGTATCGCTAAACCCAAGACGTTGATGCTTATGTTCGATACGCAATTGTTCTTCCTGATGTTGCGCAAAGTCGACAATCATCAAGCGGCCTTTGCTCCTCAGAGTACGGGCCGCTTCGGCAATAACCTGAGAAGGATCAAGGCAGTAGTGCAACACTAGATGCAGAGACGCCAGATCGACACTCTGGTCGTCAAAAGGCATGTTGTACATATCCCCTTTACGGAACTGCACATGGCGGAATTTGTTTTTTTCGAGCTGGGCGCGGGCAATCGCCAACATCTCGGGACTGGTGTCGATACCAATGCCACGATCTATCTGATCGGCGACAAGCTCGAGAATCCGCCCCGTGCCAGTGCCTATATCCAAAAAGGTATCAATACGTTCAGCGCCGATCAACTCAAGCATGTGCGCTTCAACCTCGGCCTGAGGTACATGTAATGCACGGATTTCCCGCCAGCGGCTTGCATTTTCCTTGAAGTAGCTGGCCGCGAGTTCCGCCCGTTTCTGCCGTATTTGGTCCAGGCGAGATAGATCGCGATTCAACTCTGCATCGTCTTCCGGCAGCAGATCGACCAAAGTTCTCGCAAGATGTGCTGAACTGGACAGCTCAGCGATGCTGTAGAAAACCATGGCCCCTTCACGAAATCGATCCAGCAACCCGGCTTCGACCAGCAATTTCAGATGCCGAGAAACTCGCGGCTGACTTTGGCCGAGAATCTGGGTGAGCTCGCTTACGCTAAGTTCACCATGGGCGCATAGAGCGAGCAACCGTAACCGTGTCGGTTCGCCAGCCGCACGTAGACCTGCAAGAAGAGTTTCCATCAAATATAAACATATCTTTATATGTTGAATTCAATGGTGACAGAAGATTCTCAGATCCGCAAGCCTCGCTTCCTGTCAATTTGGCGGATTTGAGACCGCTCCGTAATAACGTATTGCCCCTGGAACCGTCAATAAAAGGGCGATCCCCACGGCAAGGCCACTCTGAGCAGCGGAAACAAAGCCGGAACCCGTGATGAAATCAACAATACAGTCGAGCAGCAGCACAAACCCCAACAAGGCTGCTGGGAGATACAAGCTCACTAGCAACCTGTTGCCACTCTGCCCCGCCGGGTGAAACGCAGAAGTGCGCCCAAAGGTAGGGGCACGATGACGCACACCGTCAGAACCACGATACTGGATACCTGATTCGGTCAATTTATGCGAAATTCTCAGAGTGTCGAGGTCCGGGAAGGTTTTCGCCGTTAGTTGCAATTGCTGATCACCCGGCCACACTCGGAAGAACTGCACCTGCTGGGACTCATCAGACGCAGCAAAATCAACTCTGATGACAAAGGCTTGAACAGTATCCCCCCCGACTCGATCGGCAAATTGCCCGGTCGTCAGTGCGTTTTGTTCAAATCCTTCAACATCATCAGC
>CALDSR010000060.1 GCA_937924505.1 uncultured Granulosicoccus sp.
AATGGTGGGGCGTGTAGGATTCGAACCTACGACCACCTGATTAAAAGTCAGATGCTCTACCAACTGAGCTAACGCCCCATACGGTAATCCCGAGCTGCGGAATGATACCCGAATGCATCGATTCGCGTAACACCTCGGCCGATCTAATCGGTTTTTTTTCTGGCAGGTCGCGGATCTGAGACGTATGGATGGTATTCAGACGGAGGCTGGCAGCCTTCGGACCAGTCCTTGGGCAAGTCAACATGCTGTTGAGCCTGTCTCACGCCGCTAACGCCCCTCGCGATCCATCTGCTGCAATCGTTTGCGCGCCAGAACTGCCGCAGAACGCCCAGGGTAATCATCCTGCACGCCGGTCAGAATGACACGCGCTTCGCGGTAATTCTTTTGCTCATACAGCGCAAATCCGATTTTCAGGCGAGCATCCGGAACCTTGGTGCTGTTCGGAAAAGAGCCAACCACCACACCAAAATTCTTCATGGCGTCGTCAAAGGCGCGCTCTGCATACATGGCTTCACCCTGCCAATACCAGGCATTATCCGAAAACGGGCCGTCAGGATACTGTTTGAGGAAACCATCAAAGGCGGCAACTGCACTATCGTTCTGGCCTCGAGCGAGTAAATCGTAGGCGCGCGTGTAACTCGCCTTCTCGGCCTGCGTTGCGGTATCGCGCAATGGACCACGTGGCGGTGCTGGTCCATCGCCAAAATCAACCAGGTCATTGCCACGGCGGGCACTACTTTCAGAAACAAACACGCCCTGAGAACCGCCGACGGTTTCATCGGCAATTGACGGACTGATTGCAGTTTCATCAAGGCCACTGCCACCGCCGAAGCCAGAAAGACCATCTTCCAGCAAGGCGTCGTTCACTGACTCAAGTTCGGTGATACGTCGATCCGTATCGTTGTAAAGATCGGTATTGCGTTTTTTGACCGTGTTGAGCTCATTGTTCAGCGATTCAATCTCACCACGCAATGCACGAATTTCTCGCTGCAAGGCATCGACCCGTTGCAACTGATTGAGCAAGGATTGATCAAGCACACGCTCTACACGAGACAAGCGTGAATCCAGTGTGCCGATCGATTGCCTCTCTTGAGAGAAGGCACTCGAAGAAAGTGACAGCAGCAGTGCCGCTGCGACAAGACCTGGCTGTTTACGTGCGAGTGACATGATCAATGGACTGCGTGTAGATCCTGAATCAGGATGGTGGAGCAACCACCTCGTAAATGATATTGACACGGCGATTCTTCGCCCAGGCCTCATTGTTATGTCGTTCATCTACCGGTATTTCCTCACCGTAGCTAATGGTACGCACTTGCGCAGAGCTGACACCTTGCAGCTGCAACATGCGAGCAATTGTCTTGGCACGAGATTCGCCCAGACCAATATTGTACTCACGTGTACCGCGCTCATCCGTGTGACCTTCCAGGCGTACGCGGCCGTCGGGATTCTGCGCCAGGAATCGCCCGTGCTGAGTGACCACATCAAGATACTCACTGCGCAGTTCGGCCGTATCGTAGTCAAACAGAATAACCCGATCGAGCGGCGCACGGCCAGCGACCGATTTCGGATCCACTTCCGATCCGTCACTAACGCCATCGATGGTAACCGGCGTAATGGTCGGCTGATTGATATCCAGTTCGCTACTGGCATCGCGGCTGGGGTTCGCACCGCAGGCGCTGAGGACAGCGGCCACAATGGCGACAAGCAGTGTTCTAAAAACAAGTGTTGATTTGGTCATGCACATCTCTTTGTCCGCTGTTGTAAGTGTCTTCATTCAATTATCGACCGAAGGCAACTCGTCGATCGTTGCCAAACTGAAAACAAGGTAGTCCATACCGGCACCGACTACTGTGAATAAGGTGACCAGACCGGCTCGCGAACAGACCCGCCGCCAGACAAGGTCAGGCTCTGAACCACGCTGCCATCCAATGAAACTGCACCCAACGTACCGCGCCCGTCTTTTTCGGTGGCAAACATGATCATTTGGCCATTCGGCGCAAAAGTAGGCGATTCATCCAATGTGCCTCGCGTAAGTGTTTGAAACAAACCGGATGAGCGGTCAATCGCGGCGATCTGAAATCCACCATCAACACCATGGACAAAGGCGATCGTACTGCCATCTGGCGACACAGTGGCACTGGCATTATAGCGACCCTCGAACGTGACGCGTGTGGCCTGACCACCTCTTGATGATATTTCATAGATCTGCGGACCACCACTTCGATCTGACGTAAACGCCAGCGTGTCGTTGTCGATCCAAACCGCTTCGGTGTCGATCGCTTCGCTCGTGGTAATACGGGTTAATTTGCCGCCATCGACCTGCAGGATATAGATGTCAGGATTTCCCTGATAAGACAATGTCACTGCGAGTCGCTCACCATCCGGTGACCAGCTAGGCGCACCATTGATACCTTCACGCGAGATCAATTTGATTCTGCTGCCTTTTTGCCGATCCTGCACGTAGACGGCAGACTGCGTCTTGTTTTCAAATGAAACGTAGGCAATACGAACACCATCGGGTGCCCAGGATGGCGACAGTATGGGTCGTGGTGACGTCAGCATCGCTTGCGGGTTCTCGCCATCGGCATCGGCGAGCTGCAACTGATAGGTGCGATCGCCAACCTTGCCGTCGACCGACACAAATGCAATCTGTGTATTGAACGCACCAGAGATGCCGAGAATTTCTTCGTACACTTCATCAGCTATTTGATGCGCGGCACTTCTCAAGGTCTGATCAGTTACCTGAAAGCTGAATCCGGTCATCAGGTTCTGTTGCAATACATCGTAAAGTTGAAACTCGATGACATAGCCACCGGTATTCGGTTTGATACTTCCGATCACCAGAAAATCGGCACCGGACAGTCGCCAGTTGGCAAACCGGGGAACATCGCCACTGGTTGGCAATGCGACTAGATCTTCTCTGGCTATGGGCGCGAAATTGCCACTACGCGCCAAATCATCTTTTATGATTGACGCGATCTCATCCGGCGCTGATCCACTTCCAAACCAGCCGAACGGCACGACCGCTATCGAGATCGCATTGTCACCACCCTGGGTAATCTCTATTTCAATTACTGCTTGTGTAACACCCAACGGCAACAGCAGCACCAAACTTGCCAGCGACCAGCGCGCGAATGTTTTTATTTGCTTCAATGTAGAGCCTGCTGATAATCGAAATTAACTGAGATACGTTCAACTCGGCCGGAAAAAAAACCGTACACGTCGATCAAACAATTGCGGATCGGGCGCCGCTGGCAAGGGTGACGATGCCCTGACCGCATTTTCAACAGATTTACGCAGAGCGGCATTACCACCCGTACATTCTTCCACCGCGACTTTCAGTACCTCGCCACTGACCGACTGCAGTACGCTGACGGTACAGTTTACGTTATCTGCGGTGCCAGGCGGTTTGCGCCAGTTTCTGCCAACCTTCTGACGTATCGATGTGAAATAGAGTTTTCTCAAGCGCGACAGTTCCGTCTGACGTGCTCTCGCTTGTTTGGCATTCTCTTCGGCGGCCAACGCAGCCAGCCGTTGTTCTTCAGCGGCACGTTTACGCTCCGCGTCACGAGCAGCGGCGGCGGCTTTTTCGCGTCTGCGCTTCTCATCTGCTGCACGCTTTTCTTCAGCGAGGCGTTTTTCTTCAGCAATGCGTGCTGCTTCGGCGGCTTGTCGCTCTTCTTCCTGGCGTTCTTGCTCGGCAAGACGAGCCGCTTCGCGAGCCGCTTCCTCTGCCTCACGCTTCTCAGTCGCGATGCGCGCTTCTTCGGCTTCACGAACACGCTGTTCTTCCAGGCGTTTTTCAGATTCAACTCTTTCTCGCTCGAGTGCGGCTTGACGCTCGACCTCTGCCACCCTTGCCTGTTCGGCGGCAACGGCCGCTGCGGCTTTCGCAGCTTCCTTGGCGGCTTCAGCCGCTTGCAGTTCGGCTTGCAGGCGTTCACGTTCGACGGCCGCTGCAGCCGCTTCGCGCTCGCGCTGCTGTTCCAGTCGAGCTTCCTCGGCTTCGCGCTTTTCGGCTTCGATGCGTTCGCGTTCCTCTTCTGCCTTCGCCTTTTCCTCCAGTGCCCGTTGTCGCTCGGCTTCCGCAGCACGGGCCTGCTCTTCAATACGCGCTTTTTCTTCAGCAGCCTTGGCCTTTTCTTCGGCCGCTATACGTGCCTCTTCGCGCAATTTTGCCGTGCGTTCTTCAGCTTCACGTTGATCCTCGGCAAGCCGTTGGCGTTCACGATCTGCTTCCTCTCGCGCAACATCGATACGCGCGGTTTCTTCAGCAACACGCTGTTGAGCTTCGCGGATTCGTTCTTCCTCGCGAAGCCGATCCTGCCTGAGCCTTTCCAGCTCAGCTTCACGCTCCAGCACTTGCTGTTCGGAAAGTGATGCTTCCTGTTCACGCAATGCCTCGAGTTGCGCCTGCTCCGCTTCTGCCCTGACTTGTTGAAGCTCTCTTTGTCTTTCAAGCTCGAGCGCTTCACTCTGCAAGCGTTCAATGCGATTACGCTCTTCCTCCGAAGCCTGACGTTGTTGCTCTGTGAGTTCTTCCGCTTCTTTCAAGCGATCTTCGGCAGACGCGCGCGCGCGCTCCAAGGCCTCGACGGTTGCTTCCATCGCGGCCTGTTGCTCTGAGGCAACTCTCGCTTTTTCATCTTCAAGCGACTGCAGGCGCTCAACCTCTGCCTGTATATCCGATTCACTGACAGCCACCGCCTGGATAGGCGCTGCATCATCAAGGTCAATACCTGGCGCTGGCGCCGGGTTGTTCATCTTGAGAATCAGCGCAAACGCCAACCCGCCGTGTAACAGCACCGACAAGAAGACTGCGAGCGGATATTTTCGCAGAAGCGCAAACATAGGCGTCTAACGACCCGGTTCCGACATCAAGCCGATTTCTGGCGCACCGGCAATCTGCAAAGTGACCATCGCCTGCATGATTTGCCCGTAATCGACACTGGTATCACCCGCAACCAGTACCCGTCGATTAGGGTTCAGGCGCATGACGGCACTGGCAAGACGTTGTACTTCTTCACGGCTCAAGGTTGACTCAGGATCTTCGCCAACATTGAGGTACCAGTCACCCGCCGCATCAACGGTTAAAATCAACGGCTCCTGACCTTCCCCTGCATCAGTAATCGGTGTTGCGTCGGCATCCGGTAAATCAATTTCGACACCAGTTTGCAATAGTGGCGCTGTAATCATGAAGATAACCAGCAATACGAGCATGACGTCAATGTAGGGGACAACATTGATTTCAGCGACTTGACGCCGAGGCCGCCGCGTTCCTATCGCTCTTTGAACTCTAGCCATGCGACTTATGCGCTCGCATCTTGCTGCGTGCGACGAATAGCCTGTCGTTGCAAGACAGTTGAAAATTCTTCAGAGAAATTTTCGTAACGGTTCAGCAGGCGATCCACTTCCGTGGCAAAACGGTTGTAGAAGATTACCGCAGGGATGGCAGCGAACAAACCGATGGCGGTCGCCACCAGCGCTTCGGCGATTCCGGGTGCGACCATCGCTAAAGTTGCCTGTTGCACATTACCGAGCGCGGTAAAGGAATTCATGATTCCCCACACAGTACCAAACAAACCGATGTAGGGACTGATCGAACCGACGGTCGCCAGAAACGGCAAATGTTGTTCAACGATGTCGGCTTCCCGCGCGACAGCAATTCGCATCGCCCGACCAGAACCATCCATGATGATTTCATCGTTGCCGGTTTTACGTCTCAGGCGTCCAAACTCGGAAAAGCCGGCTTCAAAAATTCGCTCAAGACCATCGAGCGTGCCACGCCGCATGGTCAGCTTGGAGTAGGTACCCGAGATGTCGGACGACCCCCAGAAGTCTTGCTCAAAGTCTTCAGCCAGACGACGCGCACGACGAAGCTGTCGCGACTTGCCCAGTATCAGTGCCCACGACAACATGGATGCGATGGCCAGAATTATCATGACCGCCTGCACCACGGGGCTGGCGTTCAGAACAAGGTTCAAAATGGACAGATCAGCGTTCACGAGAGTGCCTCTAATATTGGCAGCGGAATCTTGCAGGGCTTGAGTGTATCCGCATCAACGCTCGCTAAACGAACGCGAGCGTTGACAAGTGTTTCATTAACTCGCATGACGGGCTGCTCAAGACTCAAGCTGGCGAACTTGTGCGTCAGTAAGTTGGCATGCACAGTCAGTAGGTCATTGAATTTTGCTGGCATTACAAAATCGATTTGCACGGATTTGACAACGAACAAGCGTCGATGCTGAGTCTGCCACTCATCGAGCTCGACCCCCATGGTGCGCAACCACTCCGTGCGTGCACGTTCCATATAGCGAAGATAGTTAGCATAAAACACAATGCCACCGGCGTCCGTATCTTCGATATAGACCCGCTGCGGCATGGAGAAATTGGGCATGCGCAAGTATTACAGAGAAAGCCTTGAAAATACAGTCACTAAGGCGCTTACATTGGAGAAAATTACCGTCAATTCAAGCCAGGCTCCGGCTATTGAACGACGTTGTCGCCATTGTTGCTGAGGCCAAAGTGCCGATAAGTGTTATCCGTGACAACGCGTCCGCGCGGCGTTCTCATCAGGAGACCTTGCTGAATCAGATAAGGTTCCACCACTTCTTCAAGCGTACCGGTCTCTTCAGATAGAGCCGCCCCGAGATTGTCGACACCAACAGGCCCACCACCAAATTTCTCGATAATGGCCATCAGCAAACGCCGATCCATGCTGTCGAGTCCCAGGCGATCCACTTTCAGCAGATTCAGGGCCTGATCAGCGACCTCGCGATTAATCAGACCGTCAGCGCGAATGTCGGCAAAATCCCGTACTCGACGTAACAGACGATTGGCTATCCGCGGTGTGCCACGGGCACGTCGAGCAATCTCGGTACAACCTTCCTCGTCAACTCGTGCGCCGAGCAGCTTGGCTGAACGCGCAACAATACCGGCAAGATCCTTCACCTCGTAAAACTCAAGTCGCTGCACAATGCCGAAACGATCTCTGAGAGGCGACGTCAACAGACCCGCACGTGTGGTTGCACCGACCAGCGTAAACGGGGGCAAATCGATCTTGAACGAGCGCGCACTGACCCCTTCGCCCGTCATGATGTCAATCTGATAGTCCTCCATAGCCGGGTACAACACCTCCTCTACCAACGCACTCATACGATGAATTTCATCGATGAACAGCACATCGTTCGACTCCAGATTGGTCAAAATGGCGGCCAGATCGCCAGGACGTTCAAGTACCGGACCCGAGGTATGCAGAATACGCACATCAAGCTCATTGGCGATGATGTTGGCCAAGGTGGTTTTGCCCAGTCCGGGAGGGCCAAAAATAAGGACATGATCCAGCGCTTCCTTGCGCATGTTGGCAGCCGCGATAAACAGCTCCATTTGCTCGGACACAGCTTGCTGTCCGTGGTACTCGGCAAGCGTCTTGGGACGCATTGCGCGCTCTTGGGCGTCTTCGTTCCGGGCCGCCGGTGAAATCAGCCTGTCTTCCGTTTCGGTCGTCATTCGATTCCCCGGGTGTAGATCATCATCACAACACCGCTACTTCAATTCACTGGCACCGCGCAATGCAGCACGTATCAGCTCTTCCACAGTCTGGGCGTCACCGGCAGACTTGTCGAGCAGGCGCTTGGCCTCAGCCGGCTTGTAACCAAGCGACGCCAACGCCTCTTCCGCCTGCGTACGAACAGATTCGCCGCCGGATGTCGATACCGGGTTTGCTTCACTACCGGCAAAGGCTGACAGTTTATCCTTAAGATCAAGGATGACGCGTTCTGCTGTCTTTTTACCAATACCCGGCACTCGGACCAGTGCTGCGACATCGTTGTTGGCAATGCAGTTGACGAGCTCTTCTGCCGACAGACCTGACTGAATCGCCAGGGCCACTTTGGCGCCAACACCGTTGACTTTAAGCAACAGGCGAAACACGGAACGCTCCGACGCGGTTGCAAAGCCGTACAGCAGTTGTGCATCTTCGCGCACCAGCAGATGGGTAAACAAGGCAACATCAGCGCCGAGGGCGGGTAATTTGTAAAAGGTCGACATGGGTGCGTCGATTTCGTAGCCAACGCCCTGCACATCGAGCATCAAGGACGGCGGGTTTTTCTCAATCAGTTTTCCGCTGAGTCGGCCAATCATCGTCGCAATCCTCGTCCACGTGTACGACGCCGTGCTGGTGTAACGGCATTGAGCGATTGTCGCGAATGCGCATGACACAAGGCGATTGCCAATCCGTCAGCGGCATCAACCTGAATAGGACGGTCTATTTGTAACAAGGCGCGAACCATGGTTTGTACCTGCACCTTGTCCGCTGAACCAGTTCCAGTCACCACTTGCTTGACGGACCGAGGCGCATATTCGCTAACGGGTAGATCATGGGTTACCGCAGCGGTGATAGCAGCACCTCGTGCCTGCCCCAGCTTCAATGCGGACATCGCATTGTTGCTCAAAAATACCTGTTCGATGGCTACTTCGCGAGGCGACCATTCATCGATGATTTCATTGATAACACGGTGAATGTGACCCAGTTTTTGCGCGAAATTTTCGCCCTTGACGCGAATATGCCCATGACTCAAGTGAAAGCTGCGCGCACCATCAGTTTCAATGATGCCGTAACCGGTTATAACCGATCCGGGATCAATTCCCATGACACGAAAGAGCTTTTCAGGCGCTGGCATCAAGCACGTAATCTCGGTTCAGACCGTAATAACTGACGGTCTAGGAGGCGTAACTGTCCGGGGGAATTTCTGCGTTGGTAAATACGTTCTGGACGTCATCGATATCTTCGAGCGCATCCAGTAGTTTGAGAAGTTTCTGGCCTTGTTCGGTGTCGAGCTCTACTTCGGTCGACGCACGCATCGTGACTTCACTGTGTACGGGTTCAAGATCAGCCTTTGCCATTGCTTCTTTGAGGTCCACAAAATTTTCTTCGGTAGTCAACACCTCGATAGAACCATCTTCGCTGGCGATAACATCATCAGCACCCGCCTCCAGAGCCGCTTCCATGATGGCATCTTCGTCACTGCCTTCAGGGTAATTCAAAATGCCTAACTTCTCGAACAGATAAGACACAGATCCCACAGCACCCATATTCCCGCCATATTTGGTGAAAGCGTGCTTGACGTCAGAAACGGTTCGATTACGGTTGTCAGTCATCGTGTCGACCATGATCGCAACGCCGTTGACGCCATACCCCTCATATCGGTTTTCTTCATAAGCGACATCATCCAGTTCGCCGGCGCCTTTTTTTATCGCGCGATCGATGGTGTCCTTGGTCATATTGGCACCGAGCGCTTTGTCGACCGACAAACGCAGGCGCGGGTTAGAGTTCAAATCTGAGCCACCCATTCGGGCCGCGACATTGATTTCCCGAATCAACTTGGTGAACAATTTTCCGCGTTTGGCATCCTGAGCATTCTTTCGATGCTGGATATTGGCCCATTTACTATGTCCGGCCATGCTTACCTCAAATGGTTTTAGTCGATTGTAACGCGCTTCCAGTATGGCGCAACGAGCAAGCGGACAAACAGCGCACTAGTGAAAGCTACCCGTCCGGATGAAACGCACGACATGAGCTGCACATTGTTTTGAAAAGATCATGACAGAATGCGAATACGGGATATTGACCCGGTCACTGACATTCTTCAGTTGAGTTTCGCTGTGCTTGACCACGCCATCACTGTTTTCGCCGGAAGGATACAGCAACGCCGACAAACCCAGTACACCGGAGCCCGTGATAACGCCAAGTGGACGATCAATCGCATAATCGGGCGCACCGCCGAGCAATCCTTCTTCCACGCTCCGGCCCAGCAGGGGTCTGAGAAAAACATTTTTATGGATACTTTTCGCAACATGGCTGCCACGTACCGGTGAGCCAATCAGAACAACCTTACCCAGCGGCAAATCCGGAAACGCTTTCAGTATATGCAGTATGACAATGCCACCCAGGCTGTGACCGACGAAATGGATAGTCTTCACATTCAGCGCAGCGATTTCCTCATGCAATTTGGCGGCATTCTCTGCCGGGCTTGAACGCAGGAAATCGTAACTGACGAGATGCGTGTTCAGGCCGGCTGACTGCAGCATTTTCCCCATTACCCGCATGAACGTGCCATGCATCCAGATACCATGCACCAGAATCGTGATCTCATCACGACTCGAAGCCTGACGAATTTTGTTGCTGCGCTTTTTCAAGAATATCGTCGTGGAAACTGTTTATAAAATCGCGGTTACTGGCTGAGCCCGTTAATGTTGCAGCCTTGTCAAATGATAGCCAACGCCACGCAACGTGCTCGGCCGGATTGATTTTAACCGGTTCATTGATTTGCACCTCAATACTGAATCGGTGCTCGCGATTGTTGATCACACCGGGTGCATAGCGTGACAGCCATGGAGGCACGATAGGGTATACAACACTTTTCTGGTGATCGATCAAGGCTCCCTGATCGGGAACCTTGATACCTGTCTCTTCACGAAGTTCACGCACGGCCGCCGCCTGCGGAGATTCTCCTGGCTCCAGACTACCCGTGACTGACTGCCAGAAATCGGCCGGTAACAGACGACTCAGCATCAGAACCTGATTGCAACGCGAATGAACCAGCACGATGACCGATTCAGGACGCTTGTATTCAGGCATCTGTCGTGGGTGCAGCCTCGGATGACGATGCTGCATCCTTGGCACGAGCACGTGTGCGCAAATGTAAATCCTTGAGCTGCGCTTCCGACACATTGCTCGGCGCGCTGGTCAACAAACAACTCGCACTTTGAGTTTTCGGAAAAGCCATGACGTCACGAATACTGCTGGCATTGGCCATCAACATAACAAGCCGGTCCAGACCAAAGGCAATACCCCCATGCGGCGGTGCACCGTACTTCAAGGCATCGAGCAAAAAGCCGAATTTCTCGATAGCTTCCACTTCGCCAATACCCAGCACATCCAGCGCCTTCTGTTGCATGTCGGTGTTATGAATACGGATGGAACCACCGCCGACTTCCGATCCATTCAGGACCATATCGTAGGCGCGGGACAAGCACTTGCCGGGATCATCATCAAGCTCCTTCTGCCAGTCTTCAATACTGGCGGCCGTTGGTGCCGTGAATGGGTGATGCAAGGCTTGCCAACGTTTCTCCCGTTCGTCGTACTCGAACATCGGAAAATCAACAACCCACAATGGTCGCCACGCATCTTCCACCAAGCCCATATCGATACCGATCTGAACACGCAAGGCCCCAAGCGCTGCTTCCACCACACTGGTCTTGTCAGCGCCAAAGAAAATCAGATCACCATCGACTGCACCAGTTCTTTCAATAATTTGTTGCAAGGCCTCGGCGGGGAAAAACTTGACGATAGGTGATTGCAATCCGTCCACACCCGCCGCTATATCGTTGCATTTAATGTATGCGAGGCCTTTAGCGCCATAACGCCCAACATAATTGGTGTAACCGTCGATCTCCTTGCGCGTCAGCTTGTTACCACCCGGGATCCTCAAAGCTGCAACCCGGCCTTTCGGGTCCACCGCGGGCGCCGCAAAAACCTTGAATTCGATATCCGTCACCAGGTCGGACACCTCGGTCAAGGTCAGCGGAATTCGAAGATCAGGTTTATCTGATCCATAGTTGAGCATCGCGTCGGCATAGCTCATGCGAGGAAATGAGGCGCTCAGGGAAACATCAAGTACATCCTTGAACAGTTGCCGGACCATGTTCTCCATCGAGCCCATGATGGTGTCCTCGTCAATAAAGGACATCTCGATATCGAGCTGGGTAAATTCAGGCTGTCGATCCGCCCGCAGATCCTCATCGCGAAAGCAGCGCGCTACCTGATAGTAACGATCCATTCCCCCCATCATCAGAAGCTGTTTGAATAGCTGGGGCGATTGCGGCAAGGCAAAGAACTCACCCGGATGAGTTCGACTCGGCACCAGATAGTCACGCGCGCCTTCAGGCGTTGCTCGAGTCAGCATGGGTGTATCCACTTCGACAAAACCGTCGGCATCGAGTGCATGACGCAGTGCCTGCATGACCGTTGCGCGCATACGCAGACGCTGCTGCATTTGCGGACGTCGGATATCGATGTAGCGGTATTTCAGGCGATGCTCTTCGGAGACATTGTCATCATCAAGCTGGAACGGTGGTGTCGCCGCGCGATTGAGTATTTCGAGTTCATGGCCCAACACCTCGATCTCGCCAGTTGTCATATCCGGATTGATCGTGCCTTCAGGTCGGTGCCGCACTCGGCCATTTATCTTGAGGACAAACTCATTGCGCACTTCCTCGGCCAGGGCAAAGGTCTCCGCCCGATCCGGGTCAAAGACAATCTGAACCAGACCAGAATGGTCACGAAGATCGATAAAAATCACCCCTCCGTGGTCGCGGCGTCGGTGCACCCAGCCACAGAAGCTCACTTCTGTATCCAGCTGTTCGGTAGTAACCACCCCGCAAAGGTGTGTGCGCATGAAAACCTCGTTGAAATCGCAAAAGCGTCAATTGTAGATAGTTATACCGGCGACAACCAGCGATAATCCGGACACTTTCAATGTCCGAGACCTCAAAGATGGCCCAGTATCACGTATATGGCGTGGGTAACGCACTCGTCGACCTGGAATTCGAAATTCCTGAATCCACACTTGGCGAGCTAAAAATAGACAAAGGCCTGATGACGCTGATCGAGGAAGACAGGCATCACGAGCTTCTGTCCGCACTCGACGGCATTCAATCCCGCCCCTGTGGTGGCGGGTCGGCGGCCAACACAATCGTGGCCAGTGCACAGCTTGGCGCCAACTCGTTTTATTCCTGCAAGGTCGCCAACGATACCACCGGACACTTTTATCTGAAGGATCTGGCCAGTAATGGAGTCACCACCAACCTCGACATATCGTCTCTCGACGCGGGGCACACCGGAAAATGCATCGTCATGATCACCCCGGATGCCGAACGCAGCATGAATACCTATCTGGGAATCACGCAGAAAATAGGCGTCGCGGAGCTCAATGAAGAGGCAATTCGTCAGTCTGACTATGTCTACATTGAAGGTTATCTGGTCCCCGAACCCAATGCCCGGGCGGCGGCAGTCAAAGCACGCGAAATCGCCAGGGAGGCCGGTGTCAAAACATCGCTGACGCTGTCCGATGTGAATATGGTCAGGTTTTTCAAGGATGGCCTTGAAGAGATAATTGGCGACGGGCTGGATTTTGTTTTCTGCAACGAAGACGAAGCCATGTTGATGTGTGAGGCCGACAATATCGAGTCTTGCGCCACTGGCCTGCGCCAGCTGGCCGGCCAATTCGCGATAACTCGCGGCGCGAAAGGTGCCGTCTTGTTTGATGGAGACAGAGTCATTGACGTACCGGCCAAGGCCATCACACCGATTGACAGCAATGGCGCCGGCGATATCTATGCTGGCGCTTTTTTATACGGCCTTAGTCACGGTATGTCGTTTGAACGTTGCGGCGAATTGGCTGGTGCCGCCGCGGGCACTCTGATTCAGAAGTTTGGCGCACGCCTCACGCAGAGTGAAATGCAAGCGGTTGGAAAATTGTTCGCCTGAAGCCAGGCACGCAGGGCTGCCGCTCACGGTTTGTAGAGCGGCAGTACTCGCGCGGAGTAGTCGGTCAAGTCGGCAATTCGCGTATCGTTGGATGGATGGGTTGACAGCCATTCCGGAGACCCGCCACCACCGCCACCAGTGGCGATGGCCATTTTTTGCCATACCTTGATCGATGCCCGTGGGTCGTAACCGGCACGCGCCATCAATTCTACGCCCATGCGATCAGACTCTGTTTCATGGGCGCGACTGTTAGGCAGGCCAAAGGTCATTTGCGCAACCATATCTGCCAGCGCCTGCCCGCCCTGACCGACACCTGCCGCGCTCCCGACCACGCCAATCAACAATCCTTGTACCGCTTGCTGTGAAGCACGCTCCCGCGAATGCTCACGCAGCGCATGCGCAATCTCATGCCCCATGATCGCAGCGATTTCAGCATCAGTCAGTTGCAGCTGTTCAATGATGCCCGAATAGAATGCGATCTTGCCACCCGGCATCGCCCAGGCATTCAACTGATCTGAATCAATCACATTGATCTGCCAATCCCAGTTCAGCGCATCTTCACGGAACACACCCACATGCGGGATGATGTTATCGGCAATTCGCCGGACTCGCTGTGTCATTTGCGGTTTCGCATTTAGCTGGCCATCGCGTTTGGCTTGCGTCAGCACATCCGCGTAGGCAGCGTTGGCTCCTGCTGTCATCTGTTCAGCCGTCACCAGACTAGACATCCTCTGCGCACGATCGATACCGATGAAGCCGGGCTTGGTGGTTTGTACGGTTGAACAGGCGACTAGTGCCAGTGAGAACGCGCTTAGCAACAGAGCGCTCAGAGCCAAGCGAGATCGGGATTGTGGCGTCATTGGACTGGCGAACGTACCGCGTAGAACAGCAGAAATTGACTGACTGAACGACTGACCATAGAATCTTTGGAACATTAGCGCTCTCCTTGTACAGACCCCCATTCTAGGCAAACAGCCACCAGAATCACAACTGGTCCGCAATTATGCAATTGATCGTACGGAAAATCAGATCGCTCGGGATCACGTGGCAGGTTAACTGCACCATACATCCGCACCACCTATCACCCAATAGGGAAGTCGGGAATCATGGCTGAGCGTGATTCGGCACGAAGCAAAACGGATCAACACCGCCTGGCGCTGTATCAAGGTATCGCCGCTGCAATTCCAAAGACTCCCGGCAATATCGACAGCGCTGTGTTTGGCGCCTTTATCCAGCGCTATTTCGAACATCTGTCGCTGGACGATCTCGCCCTGGAGAAGCCGGAAGAATTGGCCGGAGCTGCCGCTTCTCATTACCAATTGTTACAAAGCCATTCGGACACACCACTCGTGCAAGTGTCCAATCCGAACTTTGAAGTCGACGGCTGGCAGTCCGCCCATACCGTCATTGAAATAGTCTCTGAGGATGAGCCCTGGCTAGTCGCCTCGGTTCGTACCGCCTTGATTCGCGGGGGTCACCGACTGCATCGAGTTCTGCATCCTGTCATCAACGATTCGAACGGTTCGGCAAAGTCACTGATTCATGTTGAGATCGACGCCTTGCCGATCGCAGAACATGATGCGGTCAAGCACGACATCCATCAGACCTTTGCAATGCTCAACAAAACGCAAGAAGTCAGCGAAGAGATGTTGACGGCATTGAAAATCATGGCTCAATCGATAGACCGTCGAGAACAATGCGAATTCATCAACTGGCTTACTGACCGCCAATTTGCCTGCCTTGGGCAATTGCTGCTGCAAGTAAACGACAAAGGCAATTTAGCAGTCAAACAAAGACTTGGATTGTTCGACCTTGATGACGAAAAAACCTGTTGGCAGCCGGAGGATGTCAGTACTGAGCGCCTGCCGGAGCATGACTTTTCAAGCAAGCCTCTACTTTTCTATAAGGGGAGTCGGCGCTCACCGGTCATTCGGAATGAACATGTTGATGTCATCGTACTGCCGATACTCGATTCAGACGGGGTACTGGATAGCGTTTTATGTACGGTAGGCCTTTTTATTTTCGGCTTGCAGAACGAAGCGGTCAGCAATATCCCCTGGCTTAGGGAAAGATTTCAACGCGTCATAGATGCCAGCGGTGCCAGTGATGCCTCGCATGACGGCAAGGCTATAGCTTCGACTTTGCGCAGCCTTCCAAGAGACATACTGATGCAAAATTCCAGCAAAGCTTTGCTCGACATGTCGCTCAGCATCGTGTCCTTGCAGGAACAACAAACCGTCAAGCTGATTCATTCATGTGATGCACTGGGCCAGTTCTGCAATTGCCTGGTGTTCATTCCCCGCGATGACTACAGCCGTGACTTGCGACTCGATATCGAACAAATCCTGATGGCACACACCGATGGCATCAGCGCTTCTTTCGACATGCGATTCTCATCTGATTCGTCCCTGGCACGCTTGCACTTCGTCATTCAACGGCATCAACCGCTGGAGCGCAGAATCGAATGGTCGGCGATTGAACAGCGCATTCGTCGAGCCGCAATCAGTTGGACCGACTTACTGGATACAACTCTACGTGAACGGCACGATGAAATAACCGCCATTCGCCTCGCTCGCAAATACTGTAATGCCTTTCCAGTGGCTTACACCGAAGACTACTCCCCGAGGGCCGCCGCTGCCGATATCGAATTTATAGAAAATCGATTGACTCCCGATGCCCCGGTCATGCATTTCTATCGTCATATCATTTCCGATACTGGCATTGTCAATTTCAAATTGTTCGCGCAAGGCAACTCGGTATCGCTGTCCGATGTTATTCCCATTATCGAAAACATGGGACTCAGAGTAGATGCGGATCATCCATTCGAAATCAAACGAGACATGGACTCGACGGTGTGGATACATGAATTCACCGTGCAACACGCCAATCACGACAATAGCGATGGTTCCGCTGAAACACCCGCGACACGCATTCAGGAAGCATTCGATCAGATATGGCAAGGTGATGTCGAAAACGATGGATTCAATCGATTGATACTGGATGCCGGGCTTGACTGGAAACAGGTAGTCATACTGCGTGCGCTTTGTAAATATCTTTTACAGATAAATGTGCCCTTCTCACAGAGCTACATGATTGACAGTCTGGTCAACAATGTTTCTATAACTCGCATTTTAGTCAAACTCTTTGAAACACGGTTTACCCCACGCCTTGATGATCACTCTACAAAGAACGATGAGTCAGCGCAGCTGCTTGCAGAATTTCGCAGCGCAATCGATCAAGTCGCAAGCCTCGACGAAGATCGCATACTCAACAGTTACCGCAACCTGATCACCAATATGTTGCGAACCAACGCCTACCGAACTGACGAACACGGATGTGCTCGCAAGTTCCTCTCGTTCAAATTCAATTCAACAGCTCTGGATGAACTTCCACTACCCAGACCGATGGCAGAAATATTTGTGTATTCTGCCGATGTTGAAGGGATTCACCTCCGCGGCGGCAAAGTCGCTCGAGGTGGTCTGCGCTGGTCGGACCGTCGAGAAGATTTTCGCACCGAAGTGCTGGCCTTGATGAAAGCGCAGATGGTCAAAAATGCGGTCATCGTGCCCCTCGGATCCAAAGGTGGCTTTTATGTAAAAGCCGAATTACCCAGCGAACGCGACGCGATGATGGAAGTCGTTGTTAGCTGTTACCGCACCTACCTGTCAGGTTTGCTCGATGTCACTGACAATATCGTGGGCGATTCCATCGTTCCACCAGATAATGTTGTGCGCCACGATAGCGATGATCCTTACCTTGTCGTTGCGGCTGACAAGGGTACCGCGACCTTTTCAGATTATGCCAATGAGGTTTCGCAAGCCTATGGGTTCTGGCTAGGTGACGCTTTTGCCTCAGGGGGTTCCGCTGGATACGATCACAAGAAAATGGGTATCACAGCCCGTGGCGCCTGGGAATCAGTCAAACGACACTTTCGCAGCCTGGGTATCAATACTCAGGCTGAGAGTTTTACAGCCATAGGTATCGGCGATATGGCGGGCGATGTGTTCGGCAATGGCATGTTGTTATCTGAACATACCAAGCTTGTCGCGGCGTTCAATCACCAGCATATATTTATCGATCCCGATCCGGATGCACACTCGAGCTTTGCGGAACGTAAACGCTTGTTTGAACTGCCTCGTTCAAACTGGGGCGAGTACAACGTTGATTTGATTTCCCGTGGCGGTGGTATTTACGATCGACTCGACAAGGAGATAAGCTTATCGATTGAAGCTCAAAAAGCGCTAGGCACATCGACCGCAACGATGACGCCGACGGAACTGATTTCAGTGATTCTCAAAGCCCCTGTTGATCTTTTCTGGAATGGCGGAATCGGCACCTATGTAAAATCCAGCAGCGAAGCACACAGCGACGCCGCTGACCGTGCCAACGACCCCCTGCGAATCAACGGCAATGAACTGCGATGTCGAGTAGTCGGCGAAGGCGGCAATCTTGGCTTTACACAACGCGCACGGGTCGAGTTTGCACGAAACGGTGGGCTAATTTATACCGATGCGATAGACAATTCCGCCGGTGTTGATTGTTCCGACCACGAGGTCAATATAAAAATACTCCTGAACTCCATTGTTGCGTCCGATGATCTGACCCTGAAACAACGTGACAGATTACTCGAGTCGATGACCGAAGAAGTCGCTTCACTGGTACTCGCGGACAATTACATCCAGACACAATGTATTGATCTCGTCAACAGTGACGGCTATGAAGTGTTTGACGAACAAGTCAGGTTCATGCATCACCTTGAAAGCCGTAACCTCCTGGACCGAACGATCGAATTCCTGCCAGATGCCGATGAATGTGCTGAGCGCATGGCGGCAGAGCTGGGCTTGTTTCGCCCGGAAGTCGCGGTACTTGTTTCGTATAGCAAGATGGTCATGTATCAGGAGCTCATGCAAGCAGACCTGAGCGACGAACCCGCGTCGGAATCGATTCTTCTCGAGTACTTTCCAGAAGCATTGCGTAAAGAGTATTCGAGCGAAATCTGTAGTCACCGCCTCAAGCCTGAAATCATTAATACCGTTGTGACCAATGAGTTCGTCAATCGTCTGGGGCCGACCTTCGTTTTTCGCATGCAGCAAGAGCTCAACGTTTCGGTCAGGGATATTGCAACTGCTTTTCTGATAGTCAGAAGCACTTTTCGCATGCCAGATTTATGGGCTGCAATCGAGTCACTGGATAATATTGTTTCCAGTGAAGAACAGTACCGCATGCAGATTTTGGTACGTGGTCTGATAGAGCGTGCGACCCACTGGTTGTTGCGTTCACGACAACCATCGAAAGGCATCAAGGAATTGGTTTCTCGTTTCCAGAGCGGCATTGATGAACTGATCGCCTCGATGCCGGAATGTCTCGCCGACGTACAACGCACAACGCTTGAACAGCGAATCAATCATTTCAGACACGCTGGAGCACCCGATGATATTGCCTTATCGGTCGCCAGCGTCGTACCACTATCGTCATCTCTGGACATTGTAGAGATAGCAATGTCCCTGGAGCAACCGGTCAATGAAATCGCATCGGTCTATTTCGCTATCGGCCAGCATCTGGAACTGACCTGGCTTCGCGACGAAATTGGCGGACTCAAGGTCAGCTCACATTGGCATACGTTGGCAACTGCTGAACTCAGGTCCGATCTGCATTATCAACAACGGCACCTGTGTGCTGAAATCGCAAGCTCAACGGAACAGAGCTTGCCTGGTGTAGAAAGGGTCGCATTATGGGCTGCACGCTATCCGCAAGCGATGGGAAAATTCAGCACGCTGGTTACCGAGCTGAAAGCCAATACTTCACTGGATTTTGCCATGCTGTCACTTGCCGTCAACGAAGTACACAAGCTGCTGCGTTCTGACCGACCTTTGGCAAGCTGACCGTCAAAGTGCGCAATTGCGTGTGTGCGTTGAATTACCGCGATCACACGGGATTGTTCCAGTACACTTGCAAGATACTTGTTGATTCGGAGAAGAAACCTTGCCTGCGCAAAACCTGATTCTCGTCATGTTGATCGGTGTCATATTTGGCGTCATCGCCGCGGTCGTTCAACGCGGACGTGGCGGCCTGTTCATCGTCAATATGTTGCTCGGCGTCATTGGAGCGTCACTCGGTGCGCTGCTCCCTATCCTGCTTGATCCGTCGGCAAAGGTTGAGGCTCAATCCCTCGATTATCTATTGCGCGCCCTCGTTGGCTCGTTTCTACTGGTACTACTCGCTGGCCTGTTTCGCTCATCAAAACCGCGCAGACTGGATTGAACATCAGCCACTCACTACTGGAGGTTACGCATGGACATTGACGGCAACTTCGACTTTATCGAACTCAGGCAGGATGGCGGCGTTGTCTGGATCACGCTGAATCGGCCCGACAAACTCAATGCGTTTACCGCCGCGATGCATGCAGAGCTACAAGAAATTCTTTCGCGAGTTCAGACAGCAGATGACGTTCGTTGTCTGGTAATCAGTGGCAACGGTCGCGGTTTTTGCGCCGGCCAGGATCTCGCCGATCTTGATATGAGTGCTCTGGGTAACGTCGTCGAAGAACATTACAACCCACTGATTCGTACACTGACCAATTTGAACATGCCAGTGATTGCCAGCGTCAACGGTGTCGCTGCTGGCGCTGGCGCTAATATGGCACTGGCCTGCGATATCGTGCTGGCAGCGCGTTCGGCAAAATTCATCCAGTCTTTTAATCAATTGGGTCTCGTACCAGACGGTGGAGGAACCTGGACCCTTCCGCGTTTGATCGGACTTGCGAAAGCCACCGCGATAACCCTCACGGGCGAACCCGTTGTGGCCGAAACTGCCGAAGCATGGGGCATGATCTACAAGGCGGTTGATGATGAACAACTACACACAGTCACAGCCGATTTGGCTCATCGCCTGGCTATCTCCCCGACCGTCGGGCTCGCCTTTACCAAGCAGTTGCTCAGGCTATCCATGACACGCACCATGGACGAGCAACTCGATCTTGAGCGTGACTACCAAAAAGCCGCCAGCCACACTGAAGATTTCAGTGAGGGGGTCGATGCCTTTCTGGCCAAGCGTCCACCTGAGTTCACAGGAAAGTAGGTTTCCGAGTGCAAGACCAAACCTGATTCACACAACTTGTGACCAATTCGGCGTAGTGAAGTCGCGTCGACTATCTTAAACGTCGGTCCGGTGCCATTGTGCACGGCCCAAGGGGCCAATTCCACCCTACTATTCAGCCATAAGCAGTGCGGAGAAAACCATGGCCGACCAAGACGATTTTGACGAGGAAGAAGAAATCATCCTTAGTGATCTCAATGATGATGAGCTCACGGAGCAGATGCATGATGACCTCTATAACGGCCTGAACGAAGAAATCGCCGAGGGCACCAATATTCTCCTGGAGCGTGGCTGGGGGCCAGATCGGGTTCTAAACGATGCGCTTGTAGAGGGAATGCGTATCGTCGGTATAGATTTCCGCGATGGCATCCTGTTCGTGCCCGAAGTCTTGATGGCGGCTAATGCGATGAAAGCCGGGATGGCAATCTTGCGCCCATTACTGGCTGAGACTGGCGCCGAATCAGTCGGCAAGGTGGTCATAGGTACTGTCAAAGGTGACATTCATGACATCGGCAAAAATCTGGTCGGCATGATGCTCGAAGGTGCCGGATTTGAAGTGATCGATCTCGGTATCAACAATCCGGTCGAGGACTACCTGGCCGCGCTGGAAGAACACAAACCGGACATCCTTGGCATGTCTGCGCTTCTGACCACAACCATGCCGTACATGAAAGTCGTCATTGATACCTTGAAAGAACAAGGCATGCGCGACGATTTCATCGTGCTCGTTGGCGGTGCACCGCTAAACGAAGAGTTCGGCGAAGCGGTTGGAGCCGATGCCTATTGCCGCGATGCAGCGGTAGCCGTTGAGACGGCCAAGTCCTTGGTGGCAGAACGCCGCAAGGCGAGTTGAGAGTGAATGGTGAGCAAGACCACGCTGGTCATTGCCTGCGGTGCCATTGCTCACGAGCTTGTCGCGGTACTCAAGGCCAGTGCCTGGGATCATGTCACCATTCAATGTCTGCCCGCTGAATGGCATAACACGCCAGAACACATCGCGCCCGGCGTAGAAAAGAAAATCAGGGAAAACAAGGATGTCTTTGACCGCATCCTTATAGCCTACGGCGATTGCGGTACCGGCGGTGTTCTCGATGAAGTTATTAAACGTCATGATATTCAACGACTCCCGGGCAACCACTGTTACGACTTCTTTACCGGCCTTGAGAGTTTCGCCGCACTCGCCGAACAAGAACTCGGGACTTTTTATCTGACGGACTATCTGGCCGCACATTTTGACCGACTTATCCTCGATGGACTTGGCATAAGGTCGCATCCGGAACTGCGGGACATGTATTTTGCCCACTACACTCGCCTCGTCTATCTCGCTCAATCACCAACGCCACAATTGATCGATAAAGCTGGAGCCGCTGCCGATACGCTTGGTCTTCGTTTTGAATTGCAGGAAACGGGACTCAAGCCTTTCGCTGATTCCTTGCGATCGATCAAAGTACATGTCCAGTCAGAGTGAAACTTACTGGATTTTCATGACAGGTAAATTCAAATCATGGCAGAACTGATCAAGATTTACTGGCGGGACATTCCGTCTCAGGTCACCGCTAAAATGGGACGCAAGACCGCCAAGGTCATGTTGCCTGCCCGTTTTCAGGAAGGGATCGATCGAGCGGCCATGCGCGCCGGTAAAGGTTCGAGCGATGCCTATATGGAAGACTGGCGTCGAGTACGAACCGCTTGTAGCAATGACTTGCAAAAAGAAGCTGATGATGCGGCAGCTGAACTGATAGAACAGTTCGATGAGGTATACCTTGAAGCAGTAGTCAAGGCAAAAGGTGTTGCCGAAAATGCCAAGCTTGATCGCTAAGCAGATGAGCGCTTAAGCCATGTACACCGTGCGAAAATGGTGTGTCAGCCACGCAAAGTTGATGGAAACGACTTATGCGCTTGTTGAAAAGGCGCTTGTTTTTATGGCACCTGTGTTTCGACGTATCGGCTACGCACGGCTGGAAGCGCCAGTTGCCGCTGTCGAGAAAGTCGTCAAGGGCGCACTGTTCGACTGTCAGATGTGCGGGCAATGTGCGCTCAGCAGCACCGGTATGTCATGTCCGATGAATTGCCCCAAGTCAATTCGCAATGGCCCCTGCGGCGGCGTACGCGATGACGGTATGTGTGAAGTCAAGCCGCAAATGCGCTGTGTCTGGGTTGAAGCCTGGCGCGGGGCTGCGACGATGAAAGACGGACACGCCATTCATACCGTCCAATTTGCAGTTGATCATCGACTCAAGGGACGTTCATCCTGGCTCGCGGTTGTGCAAGAAAAAACCACATCCGGTGCTGATGATAGTTCGGAGGCAAATTGAATGTATTCGGATGAACCCGTTCCGGGCTATCCCCTGCCGATCAGGGATGGGCACAGTTCACCGGGGCGCCTTGAAAGGATCCTGCGCGATGGGCATTTTGCAGTAACCAGCGAATTGGCACCGCCAGATAGCGCCGACCCGAACGCGGTCTACCAGCGAGCCGAACTCTTTGACGGCTACGTCGACGCCATTAATGCCACTGATGGCAGTGGCGCGCACTGCCATATGGGAAGCCTTGCAGTCTGTGCCTTGCTGACTCGCCTCGGGTATTCGCTGATTCAACAAATTTCCTGCCGCGACAAGAATCGCATCGCCATTCAGGGCGACATCCTTGGGGGTGCTGCCATGGGCGTTGCCAACATGCTGTGTCTTTCAGGCGATGGCGTACAAACCGGTGACCACCCTGAAGCGAAACCCGTATTCGATCTTGACTGCATGTCATTATTGGAAATCGCGACCATGATGCGTGATCAATCCAAGTTTCAAAGCGGTCGTAAACTTGACTCACCACCGCATGTCTTTCTGGGTGCGGCAGCCAACCCGTTTGTCGCACCGTTTGATTATCGCCCACACCGTCTGGCGAAAAAAGCCGCTGCAGGTGCTCAGTTTATCCAAACCCAATACTGCTATGACGTGGCGCGATTAAAGACTTATATGCAGGTCGCCGGGGATCTTGGCTTGCACGAAAAACTATTCATGTTGATTGGTGTCGGGCCGCTGGCATCCGCCCGTACCGCAAACTGGATGCGTAATAACGTCCCTGGTGTCCATATTCCAGATGCGATTATCAAACGTCTTGAAGGCGCTGATGATCAAAAAGCTGAAGGGGTCAGCCTTTGTGTTGAACTGATTCAACAAATACAGGAAATCGAAGGCGTAAACGGCGTTCACATAATGGCTTACAAGCAGGAACACAACGTTCCTGAAATCGTGCGACGTTCAGGTATTCTGGGCGATCGCGTTCCGTGGCACCCCAAACAATATCCGGGTGATGCCAACGTTCAGCAACAGATGGATAAATATAATGACTGATACGGTCATCAGTTCGGCAACCCGTGAACACACCATCGGCGATGATCATGCATTCACCATCATCGGCGAACGCATAAACCCGACTGGTCGCAAGATACTCGCTGAGGAAATGAAAGCAGGTGATTTTTCACGCGTTGAGGCAGACGCATTGGCACAGGTCGCCGCTGGTGCGCAAATGCTGGATGTCAATGCAGGCATACCGCTTGCCGACGAACCTGCACTACTCGCACAGTCAATAAAACTGGTGCAATCGATCACCGATGTTCCCTTGTCCATTGATTCGTCGATCATCGAAGCACTGGAAGCCGGGCTTGCTGTTTACGAAGGCAAGGCACTGGTCAATTCGGTCACCGGTGAAGACGAAGTTCTCGAGCGCGTCTTGCCACTGGTCGCAAAGTACGGCGCCGCTGTCGTTGCCATATCCAATGATGAAACCGGCATTTCTGAGGACCCTGATGAGCGCTTCAAAGTTGCAAAAAAGATCGTCGAACGTGCCAGCGATTTTGGCATCCCGGCATCGGATGTGGTCATCGACCCCTTGGTCATGCCAATTGGTGCAATGCGTTATGCGGGTCGACAGGTATTCGATATTCTCGGTCGCATTCGACGCGAGCTCGGTTGCAACACGACCTGCGGTGCCTCGAATATCAGCTTCGGCTTACCTGAACGAAACGGTATCAATGGTGCATTCTTGTCGATGGCGATCAGTTCTGGCATGACATCAGCAATCACTAATCCTTGCCATGAAGAGGTCATGCGATCTGTCATGGCCGCTGATGTACTGATGGGCAACGACCCGGATTGCCTTGCCTGGATTAGAAAATATCGCGCCCCACCCGCAGAGGGCGAGGGTCGCGCCCGACGCAGCAGTCGACGCCGACGCAGCAGCTGAATAGAACCGCAAGACAACCATGACTGACAACGCAGCAGAGACAGTACTTGCCAAAGTTGTATTCACTCCCAGTGGCAAGCATGGGGAATTTATCGTTGGCACCAATTTGCTTGATGCCGCAAGAGAACTCGGCGTTGATCTCGATTCGGTTTGCGGCGGCCGCGGACTGTGTGGCCGTTGTCAGGTACTGACACCCTTTGGTGAATTTCCCAAACACAAGATAAATTCACTTGACAGCCATTTAAGCGACGGCACCAAAGCCGAAGCTCGTTATCAACGTATCAATGGTGAGTTTATCGACGGACGCCGCCTCGGATGCCAGGCAAAGATTCTGGGTGATCTGGTCGTCGATGTACCGCCAGACTCACAAGTACATCGTCAAATCATTCGTAAAGCCGTCGACCATGTGCAAATAACGTTGGACCCTGCCGTCAGATTGCATGTCGTCAAGGTCGCAGAGCCGGACATGCACGACCCGTCCGGTGACCTCAGACGCTTGAAGGACGCCCTGCTTCGCGAATGGCAGCTTGATAAGCTGACGGCGAGTTTGCCGATCATGAAAGCCTTGCAACCATCCTTGCGCGAGGGTGAGTGGCAAGTCACCGTGGCGGTCTATGATGAACGCGAAATTCTGGGTGTATGGCCCGGTTTCAAAGAGACTATCTACGGACTCGCGGTTGATGTTGGCTCAACGACCATCGCCGGGCACCTTTGCGATCTGTCGACCGGCAAGGTTATCGCCAGTAGCGGCATCATGAACCCACAGATTCGGTTTGGTGAAGATCTGATGAGTCGGGTCTCCTACGTCATGATGAACCCCGGTGGCGAAGAGGCAATGACCGAGGCGGTACAAGCAGCTATCAACACCTTGATTGGCGATGTTGCCGGGGAAATGGACATCGAAGCAACTGACATCCTCGAATTGACCTTTGTTGCCAACCCTGTGATGCATCATCTTTTGCTCGGCATCAACCCGGTTGAACTCGGTGGAGCGCCATTTGCTCTGGCCACAGATGAATCTCTTGCAATCAATGCACGGGATATCGGCATGCACGCTCACCCTCTGGCCAAAGCTTATCTCTTGCCCTGCGTAGCCGGTCATGTCGGTGCGGATACAGCCGGCGTTGTGTTAGCCGAACAACCTGGCAAGCTTGATGACATCACCTTGCTGGTGGATGTCGGAACCAATGCCGAAATTGTGTTGGGTAACAGTCAACGTCTGCTGGCCTGTTCAAGCCCGACGGGGCCTGCCTTTGAAGGCGCTCAGATCAGCGGTGGTCAACGCGCGGCACCTGGCGCTATTGAACGCGTTCGCATCGATCCGGACACATTGGAACCGCGCTTTAGTGTGATTGGTTCCGACACCTGGTCCAATGAAGAGGCTTTTGCGGCGGATACCGCCGCTACCGGCGTCACCGGTATCTGCGGTTCCGGCATCATTGAAGTTGTTGCCGAAATGTTCCTCGCAGGAATTATCGATGCTGACGGTGTCGTACAAGGTGAACTCGCAGCAAGGTCACCGCGCCTTGTGGCCGATGATCGCACCTTCTCGTATGTCTTGCATCAAGGTGATGTCAACATTCGCATTACGCAAAACGACGTTCGACAAATTCAATTGGCAAAAGCGGCCTTGTATGCTGGCGTTCGTCTCTTAATGGACCGACTCGAAATCGACAAGGTGCAGCGCATTCGACTTGCCGGTGCATTCGGCAGTCATATTGATGTCAAATATGCGATGGTGCTTGGCCTTATCCCTGACTGCAATCTCGATGCAGTCAGTTCAGCTGGAAACGCCGCTGGCACCGGTGCACGTATCGCGCTGCTCGACAAGTCATCTCGACAACAGATAGAAGCAACCGTGCGTAACATCGAAAAAGTAGAGACGGCAGTCGAACCGCAATTTCAAGCTCACTTTGTCGAGGCTATGGCGTTCCCGCACAAGATCGCGGCCTTTCCAGAGCTCGCCAAGGTCGTCAACCTGCCTACGCCGATGGCTCCCAAGGCCGCACGACGAAGACGGCGCAAGCGTCCAGACTGATACGGGTCACAAAAAAGCACGAGCGTAACGCACCACGGTATTCAGCGGTCGATTCAGTAAAACAAATGTGCCGGGGATCGACTAATTTGACATAGGAATGATATAAATGCCCTTGTTGGTCTAAACAGCACAGAGGAATCATTCATGACACACAAGCACCGCGCGCCTATCAGTCGCCGTCGTTTTCTGGCAAGCACCGCTGCGGTAGGCGCTGCCGTAGGCATATCACTGAAGTTACCCAAGGGTGCCTTCGCCGCTGGCGGCAAGGTCAACTTCTACAACTGGGACACCTATATTGGTGAAACCACTATCGAGGATTTCGAGAAGGAGTCAGGCATCGAAGTCCAGTACGACCTGTTTGCAGACAACGATGAATTGTTTGCCAAGATGCGCGGTGGTAACCCTGGCTATGATCTGATCGTGCCAACCAACGACTACATTGAACGCATGTTGGTTGCAGATATGTTATTGCCACTGGATCATTCAAAGATTCCAAACATGGCCAATATTGATCCTAACTTCCTGGATCCAGCATTCGACCCAGGTCGCAAGTACAGTTTGCCTTACATGTGGGGAACCATTGGCATTGGTTATCGCAAATCCGCTGTTGATGGCGTGCCGGATTCCTGGGCCGATGTGTTGACATCCGACAAGTACGCCGGCCGTATTGCACTGATGAGCGAACCGCAGACAGTTATGCAAATGGCCTTGAAAGCGATGGGCAAATCACTCAATGACTGGAGCGATGAAAACATCGCTGCCGCTGAGCAGATGATCAAGGATCAAAAAGATCGCATCGTTGCGTTCGCACCGGACAATGGTCAGGACTTGTTGCTCGCTGGCGAAGTTGATCTCGCCATGGAATGGAATGGCGACATTCTGCAAGCCATGGACGAAGATGATGACATCGGTTATATCGTACCCAAAGAAGGTGGTTTGCTTTGGGAAGATGCGCTGTGCATTCCTAAAGGCGGGCAGAACTTCGAAAATGCCCATGTGTTGATCAACTACATCCTGGACGGACAAGTCGGCGCTGATATCGCCGATTACGTTTACTACGCAACACCAAACAAGGCTGCCAAGGAACTGATGAGTGCAGAGTACACCGAAAACCCTGCGATATTCCCGCCGGACTCAACCACTGCCATCAGCGAAGTATCCATCTATCCTGGCCAGGAAGTAACTCAAAAAATTGACGAAGCCTGGACTCGCATCAAGGCCAGCTAACTATCGTATTGATTGTTTCAACTCTTTGCATCGCTTGTTTATCTCTTCGACAAGCGGTGCTTTTGAGAACCTATTGCATTGAGCACTGAGAGCGCCCGTCATAAATTGCCAGTATTTCTGGCGTTTGGTTTGCCCTCGTTTATCTGGCTACTGCTGTTCTTCGTGGTGCCTTTGGGAATCGTCTGGTTGTACAGCTTTGGCGAAAACATTTCCCTGACAGAAATCAAAACGACCTGGACGCTCGATAACTACAAGCGCATGTTGTCACCTGAGATACTGGTCCTCGGCTGGCGATCACTCTGGCTTGCGTTTGTTTCAACCTTGATCTGTTTGATCATCGGGTTCCCAATGGCATTGGTCATAGCAACCGCATCAAACTGGGCCAAGCCCTGGCTGCTGCTGCTCATCATGTTGCCATTCTGGACCAACCTCCTGATCCGCACCTATGCCCTGCTGAATATCCTCGGCACACGCGGTCGTTTAAATGATCTCTTGCATTGGCTTTATGACAAATTCGATGCGCTACTGTCTTTCATTGGACTGGGCAATCTTGGTTTGCTCGGCGCCGGGTTTACGCCGTTCAAGTTTCTTGGCACACCCTTCGGCGTCATCTATGGCATCGTCTATGTGTCACTACCTTTCGCGATCTTGCCAATCTATTCGTCCTTGGAACGTATGGACAAAACCTTGCTCGAAGCCAGCGTTGATCTCGGTGGCGGGCAATGGCAAACACTTCGCCGAGTCCTTATACCTATTGCGATGCCGGGCATTATCACGGGTGCAGTCATCACTTTCATACCGGCACTTGGCCAATTCCTGACACCTGACCTTCTTGGGCGCGGTCAGGTAGACATGATTGCTAACGTGATCGAGCGCCAATTCAAAAAGGCCAATGACTGGCCGTTTGGTTCTGCAATATCACTGACCCTGCTGTACCTGACTTTCATACTGCTGGCGATACGCTCATTCGCCGATGCTGCCAGATCAAACTCCCGCGGTCGTCAACATGGCTGAACGCATGAAAAAATCACCTGCTGGGCCGTTTGACTACAGCCGAAAATGGCCTCTACGCCTGGTGTTCATTTTGGGCACGGTGTTTCTCTACGCACCGATTATCGTGTTGATCATATTCTCGTTCAACAATTCCAGACGTGGCGGTAACGTCATCTGGAAAGGCTTTACGACAAAATATTACAGTAAGGCATTTGGCAATGAAGAGCTACTGATCGCCTTTGGCAATTCGCTGACCATTGCCGTGGTCTCAACCATCATCAGTGTCATCCTTGGCACGCTGGCCGCGATCATTCTGTGGCGATTTCGCTTTCCGCTCAAACCTATTTATGAAGGCCTCGTGGCATTGCCGATAGTGATCCCGGAAATCTGTATGGGCGTCTCACTTGCGATGTTTTTCTCTGCGATGGGCTGGATGAACACAGGAGATTCACACTGGCCGTTCAATCTGACCAATATCATCATTGCACATACCACTTTCTCTTTCCCTTTTGCTGCGATGGTGATACGCACGCGTCTGCATAATTTCAATCGGGAAATGGAAGAAGCAGCGCGTGATCTAGGCGCTTCCGAATTCCAAGTGTTCAAAGATATACTGATACCTCATATGAAGCCTGGTCTGATTGCCGCCGCACTCCTGGCTTTCACATTATCACTTGATGATTTTGTCATCACGTTTTTTACTTCAGGGCCAAATACGGTGACGTTTCCGGTCAAGATCTATTCGATGGTGCGCTTCTCTGTCACACCCGAAATCAATGCAGCGTCTACGATACTGATTCTGATGACACTGGTGCTGACCTACGTTGCGTTACGTTATCAACGCCTGTCCAGTGACTCCTGAGGTGACACACCATGTCTGAAGCTATTATTTCTATTCAGGGTGTGTCGAAACACTTTGGCGCGATTCGCGCGCTTGACGACATATCCATCGACATAAAACCCGGCGAGATTTTCGCCCTGCTAGGCCCATCGGGTTGCGGCAAGTCGACACTGCTGCGTGTTATCTCCGGTTTTGAAGTACCAACTGAAGGCCGCTTGATCATCGATGGTAACGATATGTCACGAATACCGCCAAACAAACGCCCGGTTAATATGGTGTTTCAATCCTATGCAGTGTTCCCGCATATGTCGGTAGCCGAAAACGTCGCCTACGGGCTGAAGATGGACAAAGTGCCGCGAGATGAGATCGACGAGCGAGTCGATACTGCCTTGACACAAGTTCATCTTGACGCGTTCAAGGCGCGCATGCCAGATCAACTATCTGGCGGTCAGCGTCAACGCGTCGCGCTTGCCAGAGCGCTGGTAAAACAACCACGCGTACTATTACTTGATGAGCCGTTGTCAGCACTGGATGCGAAATTGCGCGATGCGATGCGACTGGAACTCGTAAAGCTTCAGGAGACGATTGGCATTACCTTTATTATCGTTACGCACGATCAGTCCGAAGCACTGGCAATGGCCGATAGAGTTGCCGTATTGGACGGTGGGCGATTGAAACAGATCGCGACACCTGAAGCGCTTTACCAACAACCAGTGGACGCATTCGTTGCTGACTTCATCGGGAAATTTCACGCGTTTGACGTAACCAGTATGACCCATGAAAATCCGCCTTCATCGTCAGGCTCTGTGCAAACTTCTACGCCAACATCAGCTTCCGCGCCGACCATCACGGTTGAGGCGACAGGTCTTGGCCGCATCCATTGCAGGCACCCGGAACACCTGAACTTATCCAGCAAGGCTGAGGATCATGTGGTGGGCATTCGCCCGGAAAACATCAAGGTCGGCGTCGGCAACATACCTGCTGATCACGTCACTGTGTCTGGCAAATGCGGCGATATTGCCTATCAAGGTCAGTTTTCGATCATTGAGATTCTGCTTGCCAATGGTAGCTCTTTGTCAGCGGTGGTTGACAATGAGCACGCTGGCCAGATTCAACAAAACGCCGCAACTGATGACATAGTCGCGCACTGGGAACACCAGCACATGATGTTACTTCCAAAAAACCAGACAAACCCATGAACACGGATCTGGATTCAACATCTCCGGATTTCATTGATGTTCTGGTTGTCGACTGGCAAGGGAAACTGCGCGGCAAGCGTTTGCCCGGCTCGTTTAGCAACAAAGTTTTAAACGGTAAATCCCGCCTGCCCTTGTCAACACAAGCACAGGATATCTGGAATGATGATCGTGATGAAATCATCGAGTTGAGTCTGACCATCGGCGATCCAGACGGTCTATGTGTACCAGGTGACAATACCATCAAGCGCCAACCTTGGAATCCGTCCCACGCGCAGGTTCTGACCAGCTTGCATGAGCTCGATGGACAGATCAGTGACTTTGATGTCCGTGGCGTGCTGATGCGTGAGCTCGAACGTTGGTCGTCGCTGCAGTGGATGCCCACCGTCGCCGTAGAACTTGAGTTCTACCTGTTGGATGCAAGTACACGCGATAGTGGCACCCCCAGCATTCCGAAGCAATTGTCATTGGCGGGAAAACCTCAGGATCTGCAACTTTATGACTTGAGAGTTATGGATCAAGTGTCTGGTTTTCTCGACAAGGTAACGGCCTATAGCCAATCGCTGAACATACCCGCACAGGCAGCGCTTGCCGAATTCGGTCCAGGCCAGTTTGAAATCAATCTCGAGCATCGCAGTAATCCCCTGCAGGCAGCTGACGATGCCATCATATTCAAGCAGCTTGTTGATCGAGCCGCCCGTGACAGTGGATTCTATGCAAGCTTTATGGCCAAGCCCTATGCAGAACATGGCGGCTCCGGGCAACATGTACACGTCAGTGTTATCGACGAAAATGGCTACAATATTTTTGATCAGGAAGACAAGCCTACTCGACTGTTACAGGCTGTATCCGGTTGCCTTGCTCACATGGAAGAATGTTTGTTGATGTTTGCCCCACACGGTAATTCCTATCGACGACTGCTGCCCGAGAGCTTTGCGCCAAATCGACTCGATTGGGGATACGACCATCGAGGCGTCGCTGTAAGGTTGCCGGAAACTCAAGGCAAGAATGCCAGACTCGAACATCGAGTCGCTGGTGCCGACGCAAATCCGTATCTCGTGCTAGCAAGTATTCTCGGCTGTGTTCGCCATGGCCTACACACTGCTGAAGACCCAACATCCAAGCCTTTGATGCCAGGCGATACGCCCGCAGCAACTCGCCTGAGTCATGACTGGTTGACAGCGATAAATGCTGCCCGTCACTCCAGTCTCCTCGTAGAAGTCCTGGGTTCACGCTTTGTTGAGAAATTCACCGCTATCAAGGAACAGGAAGCAATCTGGTTCAACGGCCAAGTCAATACCGTTGACTGGAACACCTATCTGACCCGAGTCTGAAGATGCCGAACGAACGCATCGACAATTATTACACTGCGACTCTTAACGACGCGCGGCAATACGCGCCACTTGACGGCGATGAACATGCCGACATTGCAATCGTCGGCGGTGGCCTGACCGGTATCGCAACCGCTCTCGAGTTGGCGGAGCGCGGAAAGTCGGTTGTCCTGCTTGAATCAAATCGACTTGGCTGGGGTGCCTCAGGACGTAACGGCGGACAGGTGACTGGCAGCCTCTCAGGTGATGAGGCCATGCTTCGACAACTTCAGCGGCGAGAGGGTTCTGATGCGTTGAATTTTATTCGGCACTTGCGCTGGCATGGGCATGACATCATCAAGCGGCGAGTTGCCAAGTACGCCATTGACTGTGATCTCAAGTTCGGGCATCTGTATACCGCGTGGTCAACACAAGATGTACCGAACTTGAAACGTATTCTCGATGATGCCAGCGAATCCGGACTGGAGAGCGAGGTACGGTGGCTCGAACGAGACGAAGTTCATGAACGACTAGCGACGCCTTTGTACCATGGTGGCATTCTGAACAATCGCAATATGCATCTGCACTCATTAAATCTCTGTGTAGGTGAAGCTCGAGCGGCTGCCAGTCTGGGCGTACGTATTCATGAACACACTACGGTCACGGACATTCAACCTGGAAAGCGAGTTCGCGTAAAAACATCATCCGGTACCGTTAGTGCTGATGCAGTTGTTCTCGCAGGTAACGCCTATCATCGACTAATGGCGAAAAATCTCGGCGGCAAATTGTTTCCGGCAATTCTTGGCAACATGACCACTGCCCCACTCGGTGATGCGCTTGCAGCGCGAATCAACCGTGATGATCTGGCAGTCTACGATAGTCGCATGATTCTTGACTATTACCGACTGACGGCCGACAAGCGGCTCATGTTCGGCGGTGGCAGCAACTATTCCAATCGTTCGATCAAGGATGTTGCGGGTGCGCTTAAACCGGCACTGCTCAGAACCTTTCCGGAACTAAAAAACGTCGCTGTCGATTATGCATGGACCGGCACCGCCGGCATCGTCATCAATCGTATACCGATGATCGGTACGGCGGCCACCAATGTCTACTATGCCCAAGGGTATTCAGGTCATGGCATTGCCACATCGCATATTGTTGCGGAAATCATGGCTGACGCACTGCATGGAAAACTGGATCGCTTTGACACGTTTGAATCGTTCAACCATATACGTTTGCCTGTAGGCAAAACCTTGGGGAGTGGTCTGTTGGCACTTGGGATGCTTTGGTACCGTCTCAAGGAAAAGCTGAACTAGATGGCAGTTTACACTGCGTTGAAATCTCGATCAGTCCCGAAAATTTATGGCGTCATGTCTCAGTAAACGACATCGCTAAAGTTTCACTTCCCATGCGTTGGAATGTTGCAATACAATCAGGCATATGGATACCTATATCGAGGCAGACTGGACCGGTGTTGAACGCAGAGACGGTGCAGAGCGTCGCACCTACTCAATGCAAACGCTGCGTCAGTGCATCTCAGCACCACGACGGACAAAGGGTCGGCGCTCCTCGGATCGCCGTTATCCCATTGTCGATCACTTCGATTCCGGCATGCTGCTGCTCGCCGTCTTGTTGATGGGCTTGTCGATCACCGACTCTATATTCACCCTCACACTGATATCGCGCGGCGGCAGCGAACTCAACCCGTTCATGAACTGGTTCCTCAGCCACAGTGTGTGGTCGTTCACTATCGTCAAGATGATACTCACAGGCATTCCTGCCGTTTTGCTGGTCGCCACCGGTAATGTGTTGCTCTACAAGCGTTGGCGTGCACGGTCAATTCTCGCGGCGTTGGTCGGGCTGTATGTCGGCCTTATCGTCTATGAACTGGCCTTGCTGTCACTCGGCTAATTTCTCGCTAAGACCCGCTAACCCACAAGTTCAGCCCCTCGAATCGCCCTTCTAAGCGCTAAAACACCCTGTTTCAGGGTGCTTTTGTTTTGGATTTCAAAGCCTTGCCGTGGTCCGACCCCAGAAGGCCGGCGGCGCGGCGGCGTTCGTCGCGGGGGGGTAAGGAGAAGGTATCGCGATAGCACTTGGAGAAGTGCGGTGCGGAGATGAAGCCGCAGGCAAGGGCGATGTCGACGATCGGCATACTGGTTTGCAGCAGGAGCTGACGCGCACGCTCGAGTCTGAGCTCCAGGTAATAGCGTGTCGGTACACAGTGCAGGTAACGCTGAAAGAGCCTCTCCAGCTGACGGCGTGACAAGCCAACATGGTGAGACAATTCATCGAGTGTCATCGGTTCTTCGATATTTGCTTCCATCAGCGATACGGCTTCAGCGAGCTTGGGCTGGCTGGAACCGATGCGCTGTGTCAACGGTACGCGTTGACGATCATTCTGATCGCGTATGCGTTCGCACATGAACTGCTCTGATATGCGGGTGGCAATGTCGCTGCCATGCCGATTACGGATTTCGCACAGCATCATGTCAAGTGGTGCGGTACCGCCGGCACAGGTGTAACGCCTATTGTCAATCTCGAACAATTCAGGTGATATCACCAACTGCGGAAACTCCTCTCGCGCTGCCGCGAGATTTTCCCAATGTATCGTACTTCGTGAATCATTCAGCAACTCAGCACGCGCCAGCAGGTACGTGCCTGTACAGACGCCCCCAAGGACACTGCCCTGCTTGTCAAGTTGTCGCAACCATTGCATGCCGGGCTCATCGTGAACCTGGTGAACATTTATCCCGGCGCAGACAAAGACGGCATCGTAGCGCTCGCGTGAATCCGTGCCATGCTGCACGACAAAGGGCAGACCGTTACTGGCGATGACAGGCTCACCATCGGAGGAAATCAATGTCCAGTCATAAAGCTCCTTGCCAGCCACCTGATTGGCCATACGCAACGGCTCGATAGCACTTGAAAACGCCATCATCGAGAAATGCGGGACCAGATAGAAACCGATGCGTGTGGTCGCTTCACCCGATCCAATCACGAGGAGATTTGCCGCTTTGATTTGCGCATGGTGGAGTTAGACCATCAGTAGTTGGCGTCGGGAAACGAAGCCTTACGCTCTTTTATATAATTCAGCAGTGCTTCGTCAATAGCCGGATCAATTGCCGGGGCCTGGTAGTCGGTCAAAGCCGCCTTCCATTTGACATTGGCACGCTTTACTGCATCCATAGAACCGTCAGCTTCCCACTGCTCAAAACTGTTGTTGTCAGCAATCTCCGAGCGCCAGAACGCACTCTGGAAATTCTCCTGAGTATGCGAGCAACCCAGAAAATGGTTACCGGGACCCACCTCGCGCAAGGCGTCCAGGGCCTGACCGTTTTCACTCATGTCGACCCCTTTTAGAAAAACCGGCAACATGCTTGCCTGGTCCGCGTCGAGTATGAACTTCTCATAGCCCATCACCAGGCCACCCTCAAGCCAACCAGCCGTATGTAACATGAAATTGACTCCCGCGAGCGCTGCTGCCTGCAAGGTCGTCGCCGATTCGTAGGCAGCCTGGGCGTCCGGTATCTTTGAGCCACACAGACCGCCACCGCTACGGTAGGGAACCCCAAGTCGTCTCGCCAGCGCCGCCGTGATGTACATGACCTGCGTCGGCTCTGGTGAACCGAAGGTCGGAGCACCTGACTGCATCGAAATGGAACTGGCAAACGTCCCGAATACAACCGGTGCACCTGGCCTCACAAGTTGCACAAAGGCCATACCAGCGAGTGCTTCAGCCAGAATTTGGGCGCAGGTACCCGCGACCGTCACTGGCGACATCGCCCCTGCAAGAATAAAAGGCGAGACGACACAGGCTTGATTGGCCTGAGCATAGACTCTCGCGGCACCCAGCATCGTCGCATCAAACGTCATCGGTGAATTCGCATTGATGAGGTTGATGATGACGGTCTTTTCCTTGCCTGTAGCCGGGTCAACAAAGTCGTCCCCGAAAAGGATACGCGCCATGGCAACGGTATCTTCAGCACGCTCAGGAGCGGTGACCGAGCCCATGAAGGCTTTGTCCGAATAACGCATGTGTGCGTAGATCATGTCAAAATGCCGCTTGTTGACCGGCAAGTCCACCGGCTCGCAAACCGTGCCACCGGAGTGATGCATGGAAGGGCTCAGGTAGGCCAGCTTGACGAAGTTTTCAAAGTCCTTGATGGTCGCGTAACGTCGCCCCTGATCGAGGTCACGCACAAACGGCGGCCCATAGGCGGGGACAAGCACTGTGTTTCGCCCACCAATCTCAACCGAATTGGCCGGGTTGCGCGCGTGCTGTGTGAACTGCGAGGGCGCACTGTCCTGAATCAGTTTCCGACAAAGACCACGTGAAAAGCGTACGCGTTCGCCTTGTACGTCAGCACCCGCCGCTTTCCACATCTCAAGTGCATCGGGGTCATCACGAAAATCAATGCCGATTTCTGAGAGAATTGTCTCAGCGTTGTTTTCTATCGTTACGAGGCCTTCTTCATCAAGAATATCGAAGTAAGGGAGCTTGCGTTTGATATAGGCTTCGCGGGCAATACCGGCACTAGCGCGTGCGCGTTTGGCTTCACGACCACTGCCGCGACGACCGCGACGCTGTGGGGTAGAGTTAGTCATGTGGCTGCCTCAGGAATCTTGCCCCATCATGGCTTCAGGTCGGTCAGGTGATTTTCTGCTGAACGACTCCCGCATAACACCCGGCGACCAAACAGCCGCCGAATCGACTACCCACCCACGTTTCAGGCCAAAGCGTCAGAGTGACGCACGGTAGGGGGGGTCGTCAGACGAGTGATCGGCAATGACGCACAAAAAGGGACTGCTCCTTGGTCTGGATGCGTCGATTGTTGTCAGCGCGAACCATTTTGATAGCAGTCTCCGGATCAACCCCAAACTCCACCAGGATTCTCGCCGCTATCATGCCGGTTCGGCCGAGTCCGGCATAGCAATGGATGATGATTCGTTCGCCGACGCGCAAGGCATGACGAATACGCTCGCCTTCAACTGCCCACTGGTCCTCAAATTCCTGAGTGGGTATGTCCATATCCATGATGGGCAATTGCAACCACCACATGCCAGCGTCCTGCACCGCCTTTGGCAGATGCTCCACCTTCAGTATCTTCAATTCATGTGGCTCAACCAGACACAGCACCCCGTTGGCACCCCACTCACGAATCGCGTCGATATCGGACTGAAACTGGCGTTTCGAGGCCGTCGGGTAGAGCTCTATTCGCGTACCCGGGCACCCAACCAGCCCCATGCAGCCAACCGTGCCCGGCACCAAGACCGTGTCGATCGGATTCGGTTTTGGCGGCTTACCAATTCCCAAAATCATCGTTCTTTGCTTCCTGTCAGCGTCAGCTCGGAAAATCTGATCGGCAAGTCTAGCCGAATTGAACCGTCAGATAGAGTTAATGTTTTAGCGGCATCGTGCGCGGTTCCATTCAGGGCTCACATGCTACGATTCTGTGATGGAAAACAAGCTACAACACCTACTCGAGAAGCATCCACTTCTTCTCGCCGATGGCGCAACAGGTACCAATCTTTTCGCGGTCGGCTTGCAAACAGGTGACGCACCTGAATTGTGGAATATAGACCACCCGGACAGGATTCGGCAGTTGCACAAGTCATTCGTCGACGCGGGTTCTGACATTATCCTGACCAACTCCTTTGGCGGTACTCATTATCGACTGGCGCTACACAAGGCGGCCGACCGTGTACACGAGCTGAACCGCGAGGCAGCAGTGCTTGCGCGACTCGAAGCGGATGCCGGCGACCGCGACGTGGTGGTCGCCGGTTCGATGGGCCCGACTGGTGAAATTCTCGAACCCAGCGGACCAGTGAGTATCGAGCAAGCTCGCGCAGCGTTTCGCGAGCAGGCAACAGCCCTGGCCGAGGGCGGAGTTGATGTTTTATGGATTGAAACCATTTCGTCAGCTGAGGAAATAACGGCGGCCATTCTTGGTGCGGCTGATGTCGGGCTACCTGTCGTGTGTACCGCCAGTATTGATACCAATGGCCGGACCATGATGGGCCTGACAGCCGAGGATATTCTGAAGATCAGCACCGAAATCGACACACCTGTGTCAGCTGTCGGCACGAACTGCGGGGTTGGCGCATCGGAAGTCGTTGCAGCTGTGTGTAATTTTAAAACCGCAGGCCAGTCGCTCGGCGTTGTACCGACGATTGTAGCCAAGGCAAACTGTGGCATTCCAGAATACATTGACGGTGAGATCATCTACAGCGGTACCCCAGAACTGATGGCGCGATACGTTGAGTTGGCAGCCAATGCGGGCGCAAAAATTATCGGGGGTTGCTGCGGTACACAACCCGCTCATATCAAGTCCATGCGAAAAGCAATCGACGATTGGACCCCGTCTGACAGTCCCTCTGCGCACGCCATCATCGAAAGTCTTGGTGACATTTCACTCGGAGCAAAAGCTCAGCTTGCCGGCGACTTGAGTCTTGCCGGCGGCTCAGCCACGGGTCGCGGTAGCCGAGCGTCTCGACGCAAGCGCTCGCGCACTGCTGACTAAAGCCTGACTCTGAAACAATGTTGACCAAGAATCTCGTCCCCAATCTCGTTGCCCTTGCCCTGATCGGTGCAAGCTTTCTGACCCCGGCCCCGTATCAAGCGGTGCTGCTCAACACGGGATTATTTGCCCTGTCAGGAGCGCTGACCAACTGGCTTGCCGTGCACATGCTCTTCGAGCGTGTACCAGGTCTTTACGGATCCGGTGTCATCACCCTGCACTTTGAAGAGTTCAAGGATGGCATCCTGCGCCTTGTCCATGAGGAATTGTTCAATCCGGACAAGGTCAATTCACTGTTACAAGGCAAAGGCCAATCAAGCGCAAACCGTGAAGGTTCCTTACTTCAGGATATGGATCTCGAGCCCTTGTTAAAGTCTGTCGATCTCGATTCTGCCTATGATCAATTGGTTGCGACAATACTCGACTCTTCATTTGGCTCAATGCTGGCAATGGTTGGCGGCGAAGCCGCCTTGCAACCTCTGCGTGAACCGTTCAAGCGTCGTATGGAATCATTTCTCAGCGATGCGGCAAAATCACCGCGTTTTCAAGCAGCCATTCAGGCGCAACTGTCCGGCGCAGCAAGCAGTGACCGATTCATCGCGAGACTGGATCAATTGCTCCGTGCAAGACTTGACGAGATGACACCCGAGATGGTGCGCGACATCATGCAACGGATGATTCGCAGGCACTTAGGTTGGCTCGTGGTGTGGGGCGGTATTTTCGGCGGGTTAATCGGGTTTGTTACCGCGATTACAGGCATTGTTTGATTAAACGGTATGACCCACGGCAGCTCGCTAACCGTTCAGGTTTTGCGACGAGCACGCAGGGGTACGCCGTCAAACTCGATGCCATCCCAGCCAGTTTTCATGAATTGACGAATATTCGGGTGACTATCGCCGTCCGGAGTTTTCAGTACATCAGAGCGATAAAATGCGCCAAACAAAGCGAGTGTTTGCTCCTGCTCAAGATCGTGCAGGCGAGCGAAAGAAAAAACCTTGCATGAACCCGTGTTCTGACCCGCCTCGTTGTACAGTTCATCATTACGGAAGCCCGTGGGAATGAAGGTGTAGAGTTGGTTGATCAATGCGATAACATCCGGAAACTCGATGGTTTCAGGATGCGATTCAAGACGATTCAGAAAAAGCTCAAGTTCCATGGATATACATGCCATCTTTACCGCTTATGGTAGCAGTTCATCATGAAAAGCTCACTGTTACTCTATTGCGAAAGAATTAATAACGCCGCTGAGCCTGTCAACGTAATTTCCAATCTGGGATTTATGGCGGTCAGCCTGACGGTGCTCTGTTTGCTCTGGCGTCACAAGGATCAATCACTGAAGCGGCCAACCGTATCATGGACGCTATGGATATTAAGTTTGTTGCCACTAATGATTGGCCTGGGGAGCGCCGCTTATCACCACTCGCCTTCAAACTTCACTTTAGTTCTGGATCTGGGGCCTATCGGATTATTCGCAGGCGGGTCGCTGTTTCTCAGTTTGCGACACATTGTTGGGTACAGCCGATCACAGGCGAGAATTTATTTGAATGTATGGTTGCTGGCTACCGCGATCGCCGCGCCGTGGCCCAGCCACTTGTTCGGATCACTGATTTATGTGCCGACCTCGATAGCCTTGTTACTGGTGGCAATAAAGACCAGAAACCACCTGATCGTGATCGCTGCGATCCTGTTTTTCCTGGCGATACTGATGCGCAGTCTTGACCTGCCCTTGTGCGAAAAACTATCGACCGGCACGCATCCTTTCTGGCATCTGATTGCAGCCCTTGTTAGCTTGCTGATTCTATTGGCACTTCGCAGCGCTATGCAGACTCAGCCTTGTGATCAATCGCATCAACTGCAGCAATCGCACACAGGTTGACAATACCACGCACGGTTGTCGATTCAGTAACGACATGCGCAGGCTTTTTGAGCCCCATCAACATGGGTCCTACAGGCAGACCTTCGCCCATAACCTTGACCATGTTATAAGTGATATTCGCGGCATCCAGGTTTGGCATGACAAGAAGATTTGCACCGTCTTTATAAGCAGCATTCGGAAAAATGGTATTCCGCGTCTCCTCTGACAGCGCCGCATCAGCATTCATCTCGCCTTCAACCGCAAGATCAGGAAAGGATGTCGAGATAAGTTCGCGCGCGCGACGCATTTTTTTCGCCGAATGGTTATTGCGACTGCCAAAATTTGAATGCGAAAGCAATCCAACTTTAGGCTCCATACCAAAACGTTCAACAATTTTTGCAGCCATGCCAGCCGTCTCGGCGATTTCTTCGGCGGTTGGATCGAGCGTAATGTGAGTATCAGTCAAAAAGACCGTGCCGGTATCGAGAATCATCAGCATCACGGCAGAGATATCAGAGACATCATCGCGTATACCAATAATGCTTGATAAATATTTGATGTGGCGCGCGTAAGCGCCTTGTGTACCGCATACCATGGAATCCGCTTCACCCAGACTGACCATCAAGGCCCCGAGTGCGGTGGTGCGGGTGCGAATCACGTTGGCGGCGTATTCAGGAGAGACCCCTTGCCTCTCCATCAAGCGATGATAGGTGTCGACATGCCGGTCGAAATTCGGATTGCTAGCGGGGTCCAATACAGTAAGGCCATTGCCTATTTTCAGGCGCAGACCCATCTCCTCGATTTTGCTACTGATCGTGTCAAGCCGACCCAACAACACCGGATGACAGATGCCATCATCAACCAGGATCTGAACAGCATTGAGAACGCGTATGGATTCACCTTCCGCGAGCACGACACGTTGCAAGTCCTGCTGCGCCCTCTCGAACACGGGTTTCATGACAAGCCCTGAACGGAAAACGAAATCACGCAGCTTCCGCTGATAAGCATCGAAATCTTCGATGGGCCGGGTAGCCACACCACTGTCCATGGCAGCTTTTGCCACACGCGGGGGTATTTCCAACATCAAGCGGGGATCAAACGGTTTCGGAATCAGGTACTCCCGACCAAAGCGAAAGGGTTTACCACCATAGGCTGCCGACACTACATCGGATGCTTCCTTGGTGGCAATATCCGCTATCGCTTCGACCGCAGCTGCCTGCATTTCGCCATTAATTTCTGTTGCACCCACATCAAGCGCACCGCGAAACAAAAATGGAAAGCAGAGCACGTTGTTGACCTGGTTCGGGTAATCAGATCGACCAGTCGCTACGATGGCATCGTCACGCACACTATGCACCACGTCCGGGCTGATTTCCGGGTCAGGGTTAGCCAATGCCAGGACAAACGGTGACGCGGCCATGCGTTTCACTTGATCGCCGTTGATTACGTTCGGCGCTGACAGGCCCAGGAAGACATCGACGCCATCAATAGCATCGTCAAGCGTGCGCGCGGATGTATCGCGCGCATAGACAGAATTGTATGGGTCCATGTTGTCATTACGACCTTCATAGAGCACGCCGTGTTTATCACAGACCGTAATGTTTTCTTTCTTGAGTCCCATAAAAACGAGCAGGTTCAAGCAAGCAAGAGCGGCAGCCCCGGCGCCCGAACACAGCAGTTTGACATCACCGAGATCCTTCTTCGCAACCAACAAGCCGTTTCTGATTGCTGCCGCTACAACGATGGCCGTGCCGTGCTGATCGTCGTGAAAGACCGGGATATTCATGCTCTCACGCAGTCGTTTTTCGATCTCGAAACATTCTGGCGCCTTTATATCCTCGAGGTTGATGCCGCCAAACGTCGGCTCAAGCAGCTTGACCGCGTTGCAAAAGGCATCGGTATCGGTTGTATCGAGCTCCAGATCGAAGCAATCAACGTTCGCAAACTTCTTGAACAGAACCGCCTTGCCTTCCATTACGGGCTTCGATGCTAGCGCACCGATATTGCCGAGACCAAGAACCGCCGTACCGTTGGTAATGACACCCACAAGATTGCTGCGTGCCGTGTAGTTTGCGGCCTGCATTGGATCCTTTTCGATCTCGGTACACGCAACCGCAACCCCTGGTGAATAGGCCAACGCAAGATCCCGTTGATTGACCATGCGTTTGGTGGCACTGATTTCGAGCTTTCCTGGTATCGGGTAGCGATGGTATTCAAGCGCCGCCTTTGCCAACGTTTCTTGCGTTGGCTCTTCGCGGGCAGATTCAGGCTTCGAGTTGTCGCTCATGTTATCGCTCATGTTGTCAGTTTCTCGGAACTCATCAAGCCATCGGCAACAGCGCGATTGAACGCACTGCATACCGCCATCAAAGACGCAGACACGATATTGCTGTTGAGCGCCGCCCCATAACGAGTCTCACCACGTCCGGCCTGTATCTCAAAGTAACAGGCGGATTGCGCGTCAGCACCGACACCAGTTGCATGCTGGTGATAGTCAACGACACGAAAGTCGACGTCAAAGGTTTGCTTCAACGCAAAGACAAAAGCATCAATCGGCCCATTACCTTTCCCGGCAATCTCTCGTTCGACACCGTTGATGGACACTACCGCTGTCAAACTACGAACCGACTCATCATCGTCATCGCCGACACTGGTATGACGAATAAAAGATACGGGCGTCTGAGTTTCCAGAAAGGTTTTGTCAAAGGCACGACGAATAGCCTTTGAATCTACTTCCTTACCACTCTCTTCACTGATCTGCTGAACAACCTGACTGAACTCCATTTGCATGCGCCTCGGCAATTCAAGCCCATGATCACGTTCAAGGATGAACGCTACCCCACCTTTGCCCGACTGACTGTTGACTCGGATGACCGCTTCATAAGTACGCCCCAGGTCAGCAGGATCAATCGGCAGATAAGGCACTTCCCACAATGGCGAATTGCTCTTTCGCATCGCCGCAAAGCCTTTCTTGATTGCGTCCTGATGCGACCCTGAAAAAGCGGTGAAGACCAGTTCGCCTGCATAAGGATGACGCGGATGAACAGGCAGTTGATTACAGTGTTCAACCGTTCGCATCACTTCGTAGATGTCCGAGAAGTCAAGTTTTGGATCGACACCCTGACTGAACAGGTTCAGAGCCAGCGTCACGATATCGACATTACCCGTGCGCTCACCATTACCAAACAAGGTACCTTCCACACGATCTGCGCCGGCGATCAAACCCAGCTCTGTCGCCGCAACGGCGCAGCCGCGATCGTTGTGTGGGTGCAGACTCAAGACAATCGAATCACGTTTACTCAAGTGACGGCTCATCCACTCGATTTGATCGGCATGCACATTTGGTGTCGACATTTCTACCGTCGCGGGCAAATTATAAATGACGGGGCGGTCCGGTGTCGGTTGCCAGATGTCTGTGACGGCATCACACACCTCAGCGGCATAGTCCAGCTCAGTGCCGGTAAAACTCTCTGGTGAGTATTCGAACATCCAATCGGTGTCTGTCTGTTTCGCAGCATATTCCGCAACAATCTCAGCACCATCTGTTGCTATCTTCTTGACGCCATCACGGTCCAGATTAAAAACCACTCGGCGCTGCAAAGTCGATGTTGAATTGTACAAATGCATGATTGCTCGCGGCGCGCCCTCAAGCGCCTTGAACGAGCGTTCAATCAATTCGCGTCGTGATTGGGTCAGTACCTGCAGTGTCACATCTTCGGGAACATGCCCCCCTTCAATCAATAGTCTGACAAAATCGAAGTCGGTTTGCGAGGCAGCCGGAAAACCAATTTCGATCTCCTTGAAGCCAATATCAATAAGCAATTTGAACATGCGCATCTTGCGCTCACTGCCCATCGGCTCGATCAGCGCCTGATTTCCATCACGTAAATCCACGCTGCACCAGCGCGGCGCTTTTTCGATCACCTTGCCGGGCCATTGGCGATCGCTCAAAGGAACTCGGGGGTAGGCTTGGTACTTGGAGGTAATGTCGGTCAACATGGTGAAGTGTCCTGTTGCGTTAAGGGATAGATGCGCAAGCAAGCTCAGCCGCTGTTCCGGGTGCGCTGAGGCCCGGACAGCGGCTTCGAAGTCGACGGTTTAAAGCAATAAGGTTGATCATGACGGCTCGTGGTTTGTGGGGCTTATACGGGGCCCTAATCCGAAATCCCGGTGACCCGGGGCAATAGACGATTACCCGGCCCTCCCTAGGAGGCCGGGTGCATAAGCTCTAGGGCTAGTGCTAACGAGGTCATGGCTGCAGAATAATCCGGTGTCGCCGTGTGGTCAAGCTTCGGGGTCCGCAGGGGAGTAAGGTGATTACGTCTCCTCGGCGAGTAAAGGGCGAATCAATTTTTCAAGGCCGTTAGCCTTGATTTCGTAGATCAGGGCAAGCTGCTGCCCGAGTTTTCCAGCCGGGAAACCCTCACTCTTGAACCAGACAACATACGGTTCAGGTAAATCAATCAATCGCGTGCCTTTGAAGCGTCCAAACGGCATCTGCATGCGAGCTGCAGCAAGCACTTCATCAGACAAAGCCTGCGTATCAAGGCTCATGTATCGACCTCTGTCGAATTTGTTTGCGGTCCGCCGGACATACGCAAATTGCGTGTGCGCAGGACCGGCTGACGTACTGATGCCACCAATTCTCGCCAGATAAACAGCAGGCCCGACAAGACAATCACAGCCGCCCCAACCAAGGTTTGCTGATCGACTGTTTCATTGAATATCAAGGAACCGAAAAACAGGGCCCAAATCATTTGACTGTATTGCATGGGCGCGACAAATTGTGCTTCGGTAGTCCGATAGGCTTGAATCATCATCCATTGCCCAATAACGCTGAGAATACCAATGCCGGCAAGCTTCAGCAATTCGATGCCCGGAATGGGGACATAGACAAACATGGTCAACACACCGCAGACCACAATGTTGGTCAGCATCGGGAAGAGAATCAACGTCAGACCATGCTCTCGCGCACCGATCTTGCGAGTGACAACCGACGTACACGCTACACACAAGGCTCCGGTGAGCGCGATAGCATGATCGATTGACAGCTCTGAGCCATCAGGTGACAACACAATATAAACACCAGCCATGCCAAGCAGAACGGCAGCGCCACGAATCAACTTGATACGCTCACCGAGAACCGGAATGGCCAGCAAGGTGATGAGAATCGGCGCAGAAAACAATAGAGAATAGGCCTCTGCCAATGGCAAATGCGTGAAAGAATAAAAACCACACAACAAACCGACCACGGTAAAAAGGCAACGCAAGGCAACCAGAAACGGCAAGCGCGGACGCAGCGATCGCTCGGTTTTTTCAATGCCGACGAGAAAGGTAAACGGCACGAAACTGAAAAGCACCACAAAAAAAGCAACCTGAAAGACTGGCACATTTTCCACGCTCTTTATCAACGCATCGTGCATGGAAAATGTCGCGAATCCAACCAACGCCAATCCCACACCCTTCAGTAATGTGTTGCCTGCCGATTCCGAGCTCATTCGAAGATGTATGGTATTAATAAGGGCACCTGTCGAATTCTATCAGAGGTGCTGCATGCGGCTGATCATTCCTTTTATCATTGTTTTGCTCGGCGCAGGCATCGGCTTGCTCGTCAACACCATTCTCAATGGGCGAGAAGATGCCACAGATGTTCCGCCGTATCTCAGCATGATCGTCGGTGGCATCGGTGCGTTTGCTGGCATGTTTCTGCGTGATATCTTTGGCTTCACGCTATTTGACAGTCTGATAGACACTGGCATAGCGTCAATAGCGGGTGCAGCAGTGTTCGCCGCAGGCGCCCATCTCGCAATCAGAGTCCGACGTTAAGCCAAGCAATCCGAGACGCACCGTCCGCCCATACAAGCGCCAATCCCACTATCAGGATTGAGGGGCTGGTGCAGGACAGCCAGGTGTATCTCAAAGAACGCCGGCGAGCTCGTAGTCGCCAAAGAATTCATTCAGGCGAGCAACGATCCAACGAAGACTTACCGGCTTTTCCAAAGCTTCCGTGTTGACTTCTGATTCGATCCAATCCAGTGAATCAGGCGCTTTGCCGTCAGCGGTCTCGCTGGCGACAACAAAGATCAATATCGAGTCACCGTATCGGGATCGCACGGTTTCGCATAATTGTTGACCACTCATTTGTGGCATATCTGAATCAGTGATCAGAACGTGATAGTCCTGTTCACGCAGCATCGACAAGGCAACATCACCAGACAATGCGGTGTCGACGTCATAACCATTTCGTTCCAGGCTCAATCTCATGATTCTCAATACATGAGCCTCATCATCAACGAGCAAGATTCGTTTCATTTGCGGCACATTGGACACAGCCTGGCCAGACCAATCATTGGGTGAGCCTTGCGGAATACTTGTCTGTGCGTTTATGACCATCGCTGCCAAGGGAAGTTGATCTCTACCGTCCTGTAGTGTCTTTTCATTTAACGGTAGTCTTTGTCGTTTACTTGATGCGTACTGCCAAAGAACGTACCTGGCACACGCTTCACGGCTCAATTTGTCAGACAGGTTCCGAATAGGCCGATAAAAACGAGAGCCTCTTCACACTACGCATCAGCAACAAGCCAGACTGCCGATACCGAGCAAATGAAGGCGATCAAGACAACACTGCGAACCCTTCGCACGAGCACCACATTATTTTACGCACTCCATATCAGCGCCTGCGGCGTAGGTGGTTCAAACAGCGGCGATAGCGAAAACACGGGGTTGTCAGCGGCACAGCTTGCCTCTGCCCAATGCAGCGTTGAATCAATGCGCAGCTGGGCATACGACAACATGAAAAGTTACTATTTGTTTGCTGACCAGGTCAGCACCAATGTCCAATTGTCTGACTACGACAGTGCAGAGGAACTGGTGACCGCACTACGCGTGCAACCCTTTGATCGTTTCAGCAATATTCAGGACCAATCAACACAGGCCGCATTTTTCAACGACGGTGAAAACTTCGGATTCGGCTGGCGTCTATCTCGCGACGCGCAAGACAACATCTATGTCGGCTTCATCGAACCCGGATCACCACTTGATCTGGCCGGCGTTCAAAGGGGCGATGAACTGGTCTCGCTTGACGGTTACTCAACCGAGGAATACCTGACCTTGCCTACCGAGACACGGCTGAGCATTCTTGGCTCTGGCAGCACGATCACCCGTCCCATTCTAGGTTTCAGAAAACCCGATGGTTTCATAGACGAACAGATGATCACCAAAGCCACGTTTGCAATGCAGACCGTTACTGACGTCAAGGCGATTGATCACGCAGGCACACGTGTTGGTTACCTGAGCTTTTATCAGTTCGTCGAAACTTCAAAGACAGAACTCGCCAATGCCTTCGCAACCCTTGCCAGCGAAAACATTACCGAGCTGGTTTTGGATCTCAGGTTCAATGGCGGCGGCCGCATTAGCGTCGCCAACGAGCTGGCCAGCTATATAGTCGGTGACATTGGAAAAGATCAGGTGTTCTCGTCAATCATTTTCAACGCTGAGAACAGCGGCAACAATTCCAGCACTGTATTCGAACCGGTAAACAATGCACTGAACTTGTCCCGCGTCTACGTATTGGCTGGGGCCAATACCTGTTCAGCCTCTGAAATGGTCATCAACGGCCTGTCTCCATTTGTCGAAGTAGTGATCGTTGGTGAATCGACCTGTGGGAAACCGTATGGGACTCGTGCTGTAAACCGATGTGGCAAATCGATGAACGCCATTGAAGTGGAGTTTCAGAACGCTAATGGCTTTGGCGGCTACTATGAAGGCTTCAATGCTGACTGCCCGGTTAGCGACTCTTTATCGGCGGCGCTTGGCAGCAGTAGTGAATCGTTGTTTGCCACTGCTCTGGAGCATATCAATACCGGTAGCTGTGCCTTACTGGCTACCAGACGTGCAAACCAGAATTCAGCGCTTGATTCTCAGACACTGCCTGATGAGTTAAGGCCGCCGGTCATATCTGACACACTTTGAGTTATCCTCCGGGTATTAGTCCTGTGAACATACCCAATGAGCACCCTCTACCTGGTTCGACACGGTCAGGCCTCTGCCGGCACTGACAACTACGATCGCCTGTCTCCACTCGGGCGCCAACAGTCAAGCATGCTTGGCCAATGGTGGCAAAAACAGGGATTTACTCCAGAATTAGCCTGTAACGGCTCACTGATACGCCAGCGAGATACTGCTCAACTAGCAACTGACGGGCTAGGCGATAATATTCGTCGAGACGAGCACCCGGATCTTGATGAATACGATCACCGTCGGGTCGATAGTTATTATGGTGAGGGCACCCAGAGCGACAATCCCGAATCGTTGACCTTCGACGATTACGTCGACATCATGACTCGCTGGAGAGCCGCACAAGCAACTCCCGACTCTGTCGAATCTTGGGAATCGTTCAGTAATCGAGGCTGGCAGGCCATCAAAAACCTGTGCGCCAAACACGATGATTCAGAACATCTGGCGTTCTTTACCTCAGGTGGTGTGATTGCAACAGTCGTGTCAAAGGTGCTGGATCTGGATTTTCATCATACGGTTGACGCCATCTGGCGAATTCGAAATGCATCTGTCACCACACTACATTTGAATGGTGACAATGCGCGCCTGATTGATTTCAATACGGTACCTCATCTTCAGGAACAAGGTGATTCTTCACTGATCACGCTGATCTGATACGAGATCACTCCGAGCTCACTAACCCGGACACATACAATGAACACACTTGCAGATATCGACAAAGCCTACTCGCTACATCCGTTTACACATCTGTCGAACCATCAAAAGAATGATCCGTTCATCATAGAGCGCGGTGAAGGTATCTACGTCTGGGATGACAAGGGAAACAAACTCATCGAAGGCATGGCTGGACTCTGGTGCACATCACTTGGTTTCAGTGAAACAAGGTTAATTGAAGCAGCAAATCGTCAGTTTGCCGAATTACCCTTCTCGCATCTGTTCACACACCGCTCGACAAAACCTGCCATCGAACTGTCGAAAAAACTCATCGAACTGGCACCAGGAAATATTGCCAAAGCCTTTCTGGTCAACTCTGGATCGGAAGCTGTTGATACTGCTATCAAGATGGCCTGGTATTACAACAACGCTCGCGGCAAACCGAAAAAGAAAACCATCATATCGAGAAAGCGCGCCTATCACGGCGTCACCGTGGCCGCTGGCAGCTTGACCGGCTTGCCTTATGTGCAAGACGGATTCGATCTACCTGCTATTCCGGTCGTTCATGTCGATACGCCACATGCTTATCGATACAGCGAACCTGGCGAATCAGAGGAAGCGTTTTCAACAAGATTGGCCGCGAATCTTGAACAAACGATACTCGAACAAGGCGCTGACACCATCGCAGCTTTCATCGCCGAACCCGTTATGGGAGCCGGCGGGGTAATGATTCCACCTGAAGGCTACTTCCAGAAGGTACAAGTTATTCTGAAGAAACACGACATTCTGTTTATCGCTGACGAAGTCATTTGCGGGTTTGGCAGAACCGGAGAGGTGTTTGGTTGCGATACGTTTGATATCGAACCGGACATCATGACCGTGGCCAAGCAGTTGTCATCAGCTTATCTACCCATTGGCGCCGTTCTGGTCACGGACAAACTTTATGACGCCTTTGAATCCTATAGCGACAAACTCGGCATGTTCGGTACAGGCAACACCTATGGGGGGCATCCTGTCGCCGCTGCGGTCGCGCTGGAAACGCTGAAAATCTACGAAAACGACGGCATCTACGGCCGGGTCAAGGCATTGTCCCCTCAATTTGCCGAGCGCGTACAAGCCTTACAGAATCACCCACTGGTCGGCAATGCCCGAAGCGTCGGCCTGATCGGGGCTATCGAACTGGTCAAAGACAAACACAGCAAGGAACCCTTCCCTGCCGAAAAAAAGATCGCCGTTCAAGTAATGACGGCCGCACGTGAACATGGGTTGATACTCCGCGCAGTGCCTGGAGATACCGTTGCATTCTGCCCACCACTTATTATTAATGACGAACAGATAGACACCATGTTTGATGCAGTCAGCGAAGCACTGAACGATGTGTTGAAAAATCAGACTACATAGCAAACCAAATTCAAGCTGCGTACTCCTTGCCTGTCATCGTATTTCGATGATAGGCAAGGCCGTCACCACCGAACAGGTAGCACTTGGTCGAAGCAACCTCGAGATCGACCTTGTCGCCAGGTTTGGCCAAATCCATACCTGAACGTTGTACGACAAAATTTTCAAGTCCGCTACAACGACCATAAAGGTAAGTTGAACCACCGAGTCGTTCGGTTACGTCAACTTCAAGCGGTAGACTGAAATCACCCTCATCAGCTGCCAGGTCTTCAGGTCGCACGCCAAGTGTCGCCTTGCTTCCGGCCATGGCTCGGGAGGCATCTACATTGATCGTAGCCTCACCACCATCAGGCAAGCTGACGACCGCAGAATCAGTAGACCCTGAGACCAAGGTAACGTTGATGAAATTCATACGCGGCGAACCAATAAATCCTGCGACAAACAAATTATCGGGGTGATGATAAAGCTCCAGGGGTGATCCCATCTGTTCAATATGGCCATCACGCAGAACGACAATCTTGTCGGCCATTGTCATCGCTTCGACCTGATCGTGGGTGACGTAAATCATCGTCGCATTCAGCTGGTTGTGCAAACGGGCAATCTGCAAACGCATCTCGACACGAAGTTCAGCGTCCAGGTTCGACAAGGGCTCATCAAAAAGAAAAACATCAGGATTACGCACAATGGCACGACCGATCGCGACGCGCTGACGCTGGCCACCTGACAGGTTTTTCGGTTTACGCGCCAACAACTGATCCAGTTGCAGAGTCTTTGCAGCCTCAGCGACCTTGGCTTTGACTTCGTCTTTCGGTACACCACCCATGCGCAAACCGAAACCCATATTTTCTTCAACAGTCATATGCGGGTACAAGGCATAGGATTGAAACACCATGGCGATACCACGATCTACTGCCTCAACCTGTGTAACATCACGACCGCCGATGTGCACGCTGCCCTCGGAGATATCTTCAAGGCCGGCCACCATGCGGAGCAATGTTGATTTACCACAACCCGATGGGCCGACAAATACGATGAATTCACCACTCGGTAGAGTCATATCAACCCCATGGATGACTTCGACATCACCGTATCGTTTGTAGGCTTTGCGCAGTTCAACTTCGGCCATTTGCCAACTCCCCGGAATCGTATGTAGTTTTAAGAACGTTTAGCCATTATTAATACTAATGGGCAGCGTCCATGCTAGGTCCAGTGCGCGGTGCCAATCGACGCGACACTTCAGCGGCAGAGGACATCAGGGAATCACGCCAGGCGTCAAGATCTTCCTGGTCCGTGCGGAAAGTTGGCGCAGTAATACTGATACCTGCGATCGCCTGACCGGAAGCGTCAACAACCGGCGCCGCAATACAACGCGTACCGAGAAAATACTCCTCTGCATCAATCGCGTAACCGCGCTTGCTTGTTGCGTTAAGCTCGAGCTCTAACGATGGCTGAGCGGTGATGGTGTTAGGGGTCAGTCGAGCAAATGAAATGCGACCAATGATATCGCGTTGTCGCGCATCATCGCACCAGGCCAAAAGCACCTTACCGATGCCTGTGCAATACACCGGCGCGCGGCTGCCAACACTGATTGAATGACGAACACTTCGCGTGCTCTCGACGTGATCAATGACAACAACATGGGTGTCTGCCAGAACGGCAAGCTGCACGGTTTCCCCACTCAAGGCATTCAGTGCGATGAGCTGGTCCCGCGCCAATATGCGTATGTCTGATCGAGTCCAGATTCGGTTCGCAAGTTCCAGAATGCGGTAACCTGCCGACCAGGTCATCAGTCGTTCATCAAATTGCACCAGCCGTTGCTCATGTAATTCATTCAGCAAACGGTGCAGAGACGCCTTCGGCAAGCCACTTTTTTCTTCAAGCTCAGCGAAGCGACACGGGCCTTCGGCAACGATCAAGTCCAGCAAGTGAATAGCCCTGGCTATGCCGCCGCTCTGGCGGCGCGGCGCAGGTTTGGAGCTATCAGACATGCCTTTGTTGGTGCTAGTCATACTTTTCTGGCCGTTTGCGACGCTTGCACATGGACTTTTGGAACATTGTTCCATTATTATTCCAACTTTGCAATTTTCGATTTCCTGAGCTCATCCTGACGATGTCCAGCCAAGCCGCGCTCTGGCGCCTAGATGGTCTGTCCACGACTTTGCTGGTCGTCGAGGATCATGATGTACCCCGCTTGTACTGGTGCGGCGATCGACTCGATGCCAATGTCTCTATCGACGAGCTCCTGTCTCATGATGACACGACGCTGGCTTATGCCGGCCTCGATACCATCGTCCCCTTGTCCTTGTTTCCGCAAGCATCCACTGGCTATACCGGTTCACCGGCACTGAATGGACATCGCAATGGCGCACGCTTCGCCCACCGTTTTGTCACAAAAAAAGTCAGCCTTAATTCCGATGTACTGCGCGTAGAACTGGTTGACGAGCAATCATGTCTGGCTGTGACCATAATACTGACCATCGATGGCAAGAGCGATGTTGCAGAGCTATCGACGGTACTCACCAACACGGGAAAAACGCCCTACACCGTCGACTGGTTAGCCGCAGCAACCATTCCGTTGCCATCAAGCTATCGCGAATGCCTGTCACAACATGGTCGTTGGGGCCTGGAGAATCAGACTCACCGCCGACACATTGCCCCCGGACGTATTGACATCTCCAATTTGCACGGTCGTACCAGTCATGAGCATGCCCCGAGTCTTGTTTGTGGGTCGCACGGATTTGCCGAGGATCAGGGTGACGTATTGTTTGCCCACTTAGCATGGAGCGGCAACTTCAGCCTACGAGTTGAACGGCTCAGCGATGGCAACATTTCATTGCAAGCCGGTGTCTTGCAATTGCCTGGTGAGCGGATACTGGCACCGAATGAATCAGTCATAACACCATCGGTGATGTTTACTCGAACCCAGGGCATGAATACGTGTACTCAGCGATTTCATCGCTATGTTCGCCATCGTATATTACCGTCATGGACACGTTCGCCGCGTCCGATTCATGCCAATAGTTGGGAAGCCTTGTATTTTGATCACGATCACGCGGCCCTGGCATCTTTGATCGATGCAGCCGCCCACGTCGGTGCTGAGCGTTTCGTCCTTGATGATGGGTGGTTTCGACATCGGCGCAGTGACAACGCCGGACTCGGCGACTGGTACGTTGATGAATCCATTTACCCGGAAGGATTACAGCCAATTGTTGATCGTGTGCGACGTCACGGCATGCAGTTTGGTCTGTGGTTTGAACCAGAGATGGTGAATCCTGACAGTGATTTGTATCGCGCGCATCCCGACTGGACACTGCATGTTGACGGCATAGACACCCCGCTTGCCCGCAACCAGTTGGCGCTGGATATCTCTCGAGATGACGTTGCAGATTATCTGTTCGAACGTATCACCGAACTTGTGAAAACCTACGCCATCGATTACATCAAATGGGATCAGAATCGTGACCTGGTCCTGCCAGGTGACGGTAGCTTTGCCAAAGCCTCGGCACAACCTGGCGCCTTGTATCGATTGCTCATGCGCATACATGAGGCCTGCCCCGCACTTGAAATTGAAACCTGTGCCAGCGGCGGTGCTCGCGCCGACCTCGCTGTACTCAAGTACACAGGCCGCGTCTGGACATCAGACAACATTGACCCGATCGAACGTACTCGCATTCAACAAGGTTTTCTGCGTTTCATGCCACCGGAAATCATGGGCGCGCATGTGGGTCACAAAACAGCTCATCTAACTGGCCGGGACACAAGCCTGCACACACGTGCCATTGTTGCCTTGCAAGGGCAGTTCGGTTTCGAAATCGATGCACGCAAACTCGACCCGAGCGATGTTACAACGCTTACGCACTATACCGAGCTGTATAAAACCCACCGCACTTGGCTGGCCGAGGCTTGTTATTGGCAACTACCAACCTACTCTGACGCGCTGTTAAGCTCAGGCAACGTCAGCATGGACAAGGACACGGCCTTGTTCAGCGTCATCGCCATTGGCAACGTCAGAGCCACCAGAGCCGGGCATTTACCGCTGCGCGGTCTTGATCCCGATAAACGCTACACGCTAAGCCTCGCAAGCAGCAACACCGCTGATCTCGCACCGTTCAATAAAGCGATGCCGACATGGTGCAAACACGCGGTATTCACCACCGGTGATCTATTGATGAAATTCGGCGTTCCGCTGCCTGTCATGCCACCACAATCAGCCGTACTGATCTGTTGTCAAGCAAGCGGAGAAGCTGATGCTTGAACTCACGCAAAACACAACCAAGCTGATTGAACGATTTATCCAGAAATTTGGTGGCAGCGCTGACGATGTGCAACTTTTTTTTGCGCCAGGACGTGTCAATCTGATCGGTGAACACACCGACTATACCGGCGGGCTGGTCTTTCCCTGTGGAATTGATCGAGGCAGCTTGCTGTTAATTCGACGCACTCATAACAATACCTATCGTTTCGCATCGACCAACTTCGACCTGATGGCCGAGTTACCACATACAGAGATCAATCAGACCTATGGTGACAACTGGATCAATTATCCGCTTGGTGTACTCGATCAGTTTGTTAAACGAAACATTGAGCTCGACGGTATCGATTGCCTGTACTCCGGAAATGTTCCTAATGGCGCGGGCCTGAGCTCCTCGGCATCGATCGAAGTTGTCACGGCCTTCGCAATCAATCAGCTTTTCGGTGCATCGTTTTCATTGCTCGATCTCATCAAGATGTCACAGGCAGCAGAAAACGATTTTGTCGGCATGCAATGCGGGATTATGGATCAGTTTGCAGTCGCGATGGCCAAAGAGAACCACGCCATCAAACTCGACTGCGCAAGCCTTGAGTACCGACAAGTCCCCTTGCATCTCGGCGAGTACGCATTGGTACTCGCCAATACCAACCAACGTCGCGAGTTGAATGAATCAGCTTACAACGATCGCGTCGCAGAATGCGCACGAGCGCTTGAGCTGCTGAAGGCAGTGATACCGATCAATACCCTTGGCGAATTGAAAACAGATGTGCTTCAGCAACATGAGGCGCTTTTTGTCGAAGATCGCATCGCCTATCAGCGAGCACAACATATTAGCGACGAAAATGAACGAGTGAGAAACGCCGTACCGCTCCTTGAAGCAAATAACCTTGAAGCGTTTGGCAATCTCATGAACGATTCACACGACTCTTTGCGTGACCTCTTTGCCGTCTCAAGCGAACCGCTCGATCATCTGGTTGATCTCGCGCGCGCGCAACCTGATGTTATCGGTTCCCGGCTAACCGGCGCCGGCTTCGGCGGCTGTACGATCAATCTATTGCCAAGCGATGCCATCACGGAATTTGAGAAAACAGTTGCCAGCGGCTACAAACAAGCCACCGGACTGACTGCCGACTTCTATACGATATACCCCGGCGGTGGGGTTTGCGAGGTGTCCAGATGAGCGGCAACTGGCAACGACGCTGGCACCCACTGCTGAGTCAATGGGTATTGATCGCAGCTACATCCGCAAAACGTCCATGGTCTGGCGCCACGACCACCGCTAATCGAGAAACTGGACTTGCGCATGACCCAGATTGCTATCTCTGTCCACGAGTGACTCGCGCGAATGGCCAAATAAACCCTGATTACACAGAACCATTTGCTTTCGACAATGACTTTCCGTCTCTGTCTTTTAATGCGGACAAGGAAAACGTACCCGGCATCGACGGTTCATCGCCATTAACAATGACGGCACCGGCGCATGGCAAATGCCGCGTGTTGTGCTGGTCACCCAGACATGATGAAACGCTTGCAAGCATCTCGACCGAATCCATGCAACAGGTGGTCAGGCTTTGGCAAACCGAATACAAAAACCTGGCCGCAGACCCAAGTATCAAGGATGTACTGATCTTCGAAAACAAGGGTAAGGAAATCGGCGTGTCCAATCTGCATCCTCATGGACAGATCTATGCCATGTCATTCATCAGTGATAAGGCAGCCCGAATGCGCGCGGCGCAAACAGGCTATGCACAGAGCCATGCCGGTGAATCCCTGTTACAGGCGATACTTGCGAATGCTCACACGACAACAGAGCTACTCGTAGACAAAGGCCAGTACTTCTCGATTATCGTTCCATTTGCTGCACGCTTTGCCTACGAGACGTGGATTATTCCTCATCGCACGTTTGCATCTGTCGCCGACATGACAGAAGCGGAGACAAAGGAACTCGCTGCGCTCTACCAGACCCAGGTGCGACGCTATGATTTATTGTTCGAACGCTCAGCTCCCAATATCACCTTGTTACACAATGCTCCCTGTGATGAAGACATACAAAACGAGCACTGGTGTTTCCATCTGGCATTTCAACCGCCCTTGCGCGATGCCAACACATTGAAATACCTCGGTGGGTTCGAATCCGGCTCGAACAATATCGTCAACCCGGTGCAACCCGAACATGCCGCCAGAGTACTCCGTGATATCAAACCGCAGGCGACCAAGGCATGAAAATAGGTGTCTGCTATTACCCCGAACATTGGCCTGAAAAACGTTGGGCCAGTGATGCTGAGCATATGCGCAAGCTCGGCATCTCTGTTGTCAGAATTGCCGAGTTTGCCTGGAGTCGTCTGGAAAGCGCTGAGGGTGAGTACTCATTCGAATGGTTACATCGCGCCATCAACACGCTGCATGAAGCAGGCCTGCAAATAGTCATGTGCACGCCAACAGCAACACCACCACGCTGGTTACTCAAACGCCACCCTGACATATTGGCCGTCGACGAACGAGGACAAAAGCGAGCGTTCGGCTCGCGACGCCACTACTGCTTTTCATCGGCAGAGTATCGCGCCGAGTGCAAGAAAATAGTTACCGCCCTCGCGCAGGAATTTGGTGAACACCCAGGCGTCATCGCATGGCAGACAGACAATGAATACGGTTGCCATAGCACAATCATCAGCTACTCCGACCAGGCCATCCGGGCATTTCAACGATGGTGTAAAGACCGCTATACAACGGTTGCGACATTAAACAAAGCCTGGGGCAATGTGTTCTGGAGTATGGAATATGACAGCTTCGAGGACATCGGCACACCGGCCGCAACAGTCACCGAAAGTAACCCTGCACATCAGTTGGCCTGGTGGCGCTTTTCATCGGATCAAGTAAGGAGTTTTAATCATCTGCAAGTCGACATCCTGAAACGTTTGTCACCCGGGCGAGATGTATTGCATAACTTCATGGGTAATTTTGTCGAGTTCGACCATCACGATGTTGCGCAAGATCTCGATATCGCCACCTGGGACAACTACCCGCTGGGCTTTCTGACTCGCGATCATGGTGACCTCGATGATCGAGCACGCTACCTGCGTACGGGGCATCCTGACAGCTCTGCCTTTCACCATGATTTGTATCGCGGCATGTGCAACGGTCGATGGTGGGTCATGGAACAACAACCAGGGCCTGTCAACTGGGCACCTTACAATCCCGCTCCTCTGCCCGGAATGGTGAGGTTATGGGGCTGGGAAGCATTTGCTCATGGTGCAGAGGTCATGAGCTATTTCCGCTGGCGACAAGCGCCTTTCGCACAAGAGCAACTGCACACAGGGCTGTTGCGAGCTAACGGCGATGAGGATGTCGCGGCACAAGAAGTGGCACAACTGCATCGTGAATTAAATGGGCTGTTAACGGAAGACTACGATGCGACGCGCAAAGTAACAGCACCTGCTGCCATGATCTTTGATTATGCAAGTATCGCTGCCTTGGACATTCAAGGACCAGGTGGTAAGGCCTTTGACGCTTTGCAATTTGCACAAGCGGTCTATAGTGCCTGTCGAACCTGGGGCCTTGATATCGACATCGTTAGCAAGACAGCAGACCTTGCAGCTTATCGCGTCATCATCGTGTGTTGTCATGCCATCGATGATGAATCCTTAGCCGGACGCCTTGCGGAATCTGATGCGACAGTCGTACTGATGCCTGGCACTGCCTGCAAGACTCCTGAGTTCAGCCTGCCCGAAACGAGCCCTCCGGCAAGCTACCATTCACTGATTGATCTCGACATCGTCGTCAGTGAATCACTCCCGCCGGATGCCCATGAAATCGCGCAGGGTGAGTCAGGTGATGTTGCTTGCCAGTTCTGGCGCGAGAAAGTATCGACCAGTATCGCTCCACGTGCCAGGTTCAAAGACGGCTGGGGATTCCACTATGTGAACAAGAAGACACATTACATCAACGCCGTACCACTGCAGGAAGATCTGGTCAGCTTACTCGGGTCGATTTTTATGTCAGCGGGTCTGGCCATCAGCAAGCTGCCCGAAGGCCTCAGGATACGGTCTAACGGACACTACGCGCTGGCGTTCAACTTCGGCCCACATTCCATCGATCTTGATCAAGCCATGACAATGCATGGCTTCACAAGCCACACACCCCTGATGCTCGGAAAACGGGTACTGGAACCTGCAGAACTCGCTGTCTGGGTGGCGACATGAGGTGCCACAGTGGTATGGTGGAAAAAGAGTTGTGCCCACGTGTGAAAAAGCCGAAGCGCTCTGACACACGTGTTGATTCCGGCAAGAACCTTCTACCGGAGCAAGGGCTGACAGGCCCCTCAACGCCTGTATCGACATCAGCCCTTTGCTGGTGTCATTCGCAAATCAATTCCTTTCCAGGAGAGAAGAGAGAGAAAGTATGTTCAATACACTGAAGCAATCAGCTGTTGCATTGGCATTTGCCTCTGTCATCAGCACGCCAGCTTTCGCTGGTGATCTCGTCATCAATTTTGATGACCCGAACCCGGGCCCGAAAAAAGGCTTTGAAGACGCTGTTGACAAGTTCAAGGCAGCTAACCCGGATATCAACGTCATCGTTAACATCACCGACCGTGAAGCGCACAAGACAGCAATTCGTAACTTCTTGAGTGCCAATGCGCCTGATGTCACATCCTGGTATCCAGGAAACCGCATGGCACCTTTCGTCAACGCCGGTCAGTTCGAAGATGTATCTGACTTGTGGGATAGTGAAGGCTTCCATGATTCATTGGCGTCAACCGAGTCAGCCATGACTATCGACGGCAAGCAATGGGGTGTGCCTTACACGTATTATCAGTGGGGCATCTACTATCGAAAAGATGTGTTCGCAGACAATGGCATCGAAGTCCCCGGCAACTGGGAAGAGCTGCTTGCAGCCTCAGCCAAGTTGAAAGAGGCTGGTATTGCACCTTTCACCATCGGCACGAAGTTCTTGTGGACTGCAGCAGGTGTTTTTGACTACCTGAATTTGCGTACCAACGGATACGATGTTCACAACGACCTGACAGCGGGCAAGATCAAATACACGGATCCACGCATCGTTGCTGTGTTTGAAAAGTGGAAAGAACTGGTAGAGCCCGGTTACTTCATCGAAAACCACGCCACAATGAGCTGGCAGGATGCGCTGGCACCTTTCGTTAAAGGCGAAGCTGCCATGTATGTAATGGGTAACTTCTCAGTCGATGCAATGCGCACAGCTGGCTTGACAGACGATCAGATCGACTACTTCCCGTTCCCGGAAATCACCCCGGGCATTCCGCGCGCAGAAGAAGCACCGACTGATGCGTTCTTTATCCCTTCAAAAGCCAAGAACAAGGAAGATGCTCGTAAATTCCTTGCCTTCATCGCTCAACCTGACATCCAGACAGAATGGAACCAGACTATTGGTCAGCTTCCAATCAACAAGGATGCAACTGTCGGTGATGACAAGTTCATTCAGAAGGGTTTCGAGACTGTCAGTACGGCCAATGGCCTCGCGCAGTTCTACGACCGTGACGCTCCCGCTGAAATGGCGAAAGCAGGCATGGAAGGATTTCAGGAATTCATGATCAAACCTGAACGCCTCGATGCCATCCTGAAACGTCTCGACAAGGTTCAGGAACGCGTTTACAAGTAAGTCTTACCGCAGTGCAAGGCGGGTCTGATAATGACCCGCCTTTTCCATATTTTGAAAACCCTGCCTCAAGGTTTGATCCGTCTAGTTTGATTTTTTTGGCTGACCTCATTTTCCGGAGCGTCGATCGTGTCAAGCACAAGCAATAATTCAGCATCCATCCGGCAAGAGCGAAGCTGGTTTTATAAAAACAGACTGAAACTCGCCCCTTGGCTGTTCCTCTTGCCTGGCATGATCTTCTTCGTCATTTACGTTATTGCACCGATTTTCCAATCTATATGGATATCCTTTTTTGAATGGGATGGGCTTGGTGAAAAAGAATGGGTTGGTCTCGGTAACTATGTCGAACTGCTTGACGATGACCGCTTCTACACCTCTCTTAAAAATAATGTGTGGTGGCTGGTGTTGTACATGCTTGCCGTGCCGCTCGGACTTGCCATAGCGCTCTTCCTGAATCAGACAGTCAGAGGCATACGACTGTACAAATCTTTGTTCTTTTTTCCGTTTGTCATCAGTCAGGTAGTCGTCGGCCTGATATTCACCTGGTTCTACAACCCCGATTTCGGCATCGTTGGCAAGGTATGGGAGTTTTTCGGCGCATCCCCACCAGCCATACTCGCCGACGAACGCTACGTGACTTTCGGCATCATATTCGCGGGTCTTTGGCCGCAAGTTGCGTATTGCATGATTCTCTACCTCACAGGCTTGAACAATGTTTCACCCGATCAGGTTGAAGCCGGTCGGCTGGACAACGCCAAAGGCTGGAGGATGCTGTGGTACGTTATTCTGCCGCAACTGAAACCTGCCACCTTTATCGCGATTGTCGTCACCGTTATCGGCGCTCTACGCTCATTTGACCTGATCGCGATCATGACGCAAGGCGGACCGTATGGGACATCAAACGTACTCGCCTACTATATGTTTGAAACAGCACTGTCCGAATATGGTTTCCGTATGGGCTATGGCTCGGCTATAGCTACCGTATTGTTTCTGATCATGCTCGTCTACATCAGCTTTTTCCTCTGGCGTATGTATCAGGATGAGAGGGGCTAAGCACATGTTCCCTAAACCGATTGAAAAATCCTCCGCCGCTGTTCGCACAAGCTATCAGTTGATCCTCCCGGTAGCGTTGATTGTCTGGTTGCTGCCACTACTTGCGATTTTCCTCACCTCGATTCGACCCGCGGCTGACATCAACTCAGGTAATGTGTTCGGCTGGCCATCAGACTTTCTATTGCTGGAAAACTACACCGCCGTCTTTACCCAATCGAAAGCCGGTTTGTATTTGTGGAATTCCTTGCGCATCACTATTCCAACAATGGTCATTTCGGTCGCCTTGTCTTGTCTGACCGGCTACGCCCTGTCTATCTATCGATTTAAGTGGGCAATCCCTTTATTTTTTATTTTTGTTGCCGGGAATTTCGTCCCCTTCCAGATTCTGATGGTGCCAGTGCGTGACTTGTCCGTACAAACCGGCCTTTATGACACCATCACCGGGCTGGTGTTGTTTCATGCGGCGTTCCAGACCGGGTTCTGCACCTTGTTCATGCGCAACTTCATCAAAGCCTTGCCGTTCGAATTGATTGAATCAGCACGCATTGATGGTGTCGGCGAGTTCAAGATCTTCTGGTATCTGGTATTGCCACTGGTCAAGCCCGCAATTGCAGCACTGTCGGTTTTGATCTTCACCTTTATCTGGAATGATTTCTTTTGGGCAACTGTATTGATTCAAGGTGACCACGCCCTACCAATTACAGCTGGCGTTCGGGCCTTGAATGGGCAATTCGTCAGTCAATGGCACCTTGTGTCGGCGGCTTCACTGCTGGCAGCAGTTCCACCTGTACTGATGTTCTTCGCCATGCAAAAACATTTTATTGCGGGTCTTACGCTCGGAGCAACCAAAGGTTAGAACAACAATACTTGTCCGTGTTGCCCCGGCCATATTTCTGCTGCTATGGTCAGGCGGTTTCACTGTCGCCAAGATTGGCATTCATGATGCCGATCCCCTTACACTTTTAAGCCTGCGGTACTTCTGTGTCGTTGTGCTGCTTTTGCCATTCGTTCTTTACATACGCCCGCCACTACCTTCCAATCGACAGGAGTGGCTTAATCTGGTCGTCGTTGGTTTTCTTATACAGGTCGTCTACTTTGGCACCTGCTGGACTGCGTTCCGTCTCGGTGGCTCGGCAGGGACGGTGGCGTTGATCACGTCACTGCAACCCATACTTGTCGCGTTAATCATTCCGATGTTGTCCAAAGAAACCGTATCTGTTCTACGCTGGGCCGGCCTGATACTCGGACTAACAGGGACAATACTGGTCATCACAGGTAATAGCGGAATTCAGCAAGTCTCTTTGGCTATTGTACTGTTTTCAGCTGCCGGGCTACTGGCTATCACGATTGCCACCGTTTGGGAAAAACGCTTCGGCGTCGCACATCATCCGCTGACCAGTAATACCGTGCAGTATGTCGTCGGCTTTACCTGCACGCTGCCGCTTGCCTTCATGTTCGAGAATATGCAGATTACCGTGACGGTGCCATTCCTGTTTGCCCTTGCATATCTTGTAATAGGAAACTCGATTCTCGCCATCTCCTTATTGTTACTTATGATTCGACGTGGTGAAGCAACCCGCGTCTCTGCTTTGTTTTTTCTGGTACCACCTCTCTCAGCGGTTATCGCCTGGTGGATCCTAGACGAAAGAATGACATCACTTGCATGGCTGGGCATGGCGATCGCGGCGATCGGCGTGTGGATGGCCCGACGAAGCTGATAAGCAGCGCTCAGAATTAACCCTTCTGCAGGTACAAACCAACGTCAGTTCACACGGCGAGCTCGTACGGCTTGACCCATTTTTACCGTAAGACGAAGATCAATCTCGCGGAACTACCAATAATAAAAAAAAGGGGATACCGCCGTGTCAAACAACTTCAAAGCTGTGTACATATCAATATCCTTAACGATTTTGATGTCGTTTACCAGCACTGCGAACGCACAAAGCTGGTCCAATCTGCCTGATGTGAAGCATCCACGCTCGGAAATGTCAGCGATACAGTATCGCGACGATATCTATATGTTCAACGGCTTTGCGCCTAATGTAAAGATCGAAGATAGTGTCGAAAAATTTGATGCTGGCACCAAACAATGGAGTGTCATCAAGGCTACTGCGGTAGGTGATGGCACTGCTGTGACACACAACGGAATCGTACGACATGGCAAGGACGTCTGGATAATTGGAGGTCGCATAGGAAATCATCCAGGAATTGTTTCGAGAAAGGTCTGGATTTTCAATCTGGATACCCACGAATGGCGTGCTGGACCCGACATGCCAGTTCCAGTGGCTGGAGGGGGCGCCGCACTGGTTAACAACAAAATCCACTGGTTTGGCGGTCTCGACCCATTTGCCCGATGCGATGTAGGACATCACTTCACACTTGATCTGGGTGCAAACAATTCACAGTGGCAAAACATATCCAGTATTGCCAGCATGCCAACGCCTCGCAATCATTTTGCAACGGTTGTTGTAAACAATCTTATCTACGCGCTAGGAGGTCAATTTGGTCACGGTGGTTGCCCAGGAAAGTCGCAAGAGGATACGAATCTGGTCCATGCTTTTGATCCATCGACCAATACTTGGACACGCAAGGCGGACTTATTGAGTCCCGAATCACACATGGAGCCATCAACCTTTGTGCACAAGGGTTTCGTTTATATGGTGGGTGGTCAGACCAAAGGTAAAGACATCAATCGATATAATCCGATTACGGATGAGTGGGTCAATGTAGGCATTCTGCCTCGAAATCTCCTCGCACCCGTCGCTCGTGTATTGGATGGAAAACTGATAGTCGCCGCTGGTGGAGCTCCCGGTACATTGAGCCCGACCGATGATGTGATCACAGCCACAATAGATCTCCCTGAACAGACAGACAGCACCAATGACGAGAACACGAACTCGGAGAACAGCAACAATGACAGTATCGAGAGCGAAAATAACAGCGACATGCCTGCCACAACGCTTTCTATGGAAGCCGAATACTTTGATTCAATTCAATCAAGCAGTACACACGCATGGCAAAGCACGCCTTTGCCCGGCGCCAGCAACAATGATGCAATGCAAGCGGGACCAAACACAGGCGCTCTGATAAACGATACCAGTGGCAATATCATGATGTCGTACCTGCTGTACTTCAACGAAGCAGGTACCTATCAAGTCTGGATCCGCGGACTTGGCGATAGCAACACCGCCGGGGTTAATGACAGCATCCATGCAGGCCTTAACGGTCAGATCGCAGCTAGTGCAGATAAGATTGATGGATTTCTGTCCACCTGGACATGGTCACAACGAACACGCGATGGCAAAAACGCGACTATCGACGTGCCAGCAGCAGGATTTCATTCATTTAATTTGTGGATGCGCGAAGATG
>CALDSR010000061.1 GCA_937924505.1 uncultured Granulosicoccus sp.
CTCGCGACAGTATCACCGCCAGCTTCGCCTCATCGACAGTCTGTCCATCAATATGGCGAAGCAGGTCATGAATACTATCGTCACCCCAGAAGAGTTCATTGCCTGACCTGAATGTCGGGACTCCGAATATGTCGCTGTCGATGGCTTGCTGAGTGACATTGATCAGTTGGCTTTTGACGTCAGCGTTTTGAATGGCTTCACGCCACCAGTTGGAATCAAGCCCCACCCCAGTGGCGATGTCGTCCAGAACAGAATCATCGGTCAAGTCCTGACCACCCGACCATGCTGCGTTCATGACATGTACGGCAAATGCCCGTCGCTGATCGTCTGGTTCGATTGCGGTCGCAATTCTTAATGCCTTCAAGGGATTGAACGGATGCGTCGGCGGACCCTCTAGCGCAAGACCATAGTCGGAGGCGCGGCGCATCACATCACGGAACGTGTAACGACGTTTGGCCGGAATCTAGGCCGGCCCCTGGTGCCCATGGGCTTTCAGCAATCCAGCGAACAAGATCGGACGAACAACAATATCTTCCCCGGTTTTAGCTTCAATTTCGTCAAGTCGCGTCCCCGCCAGCCAGGCATACGGGCTGATGGGGTCAAAGAAGAATTCAATGGTCATGATGCTCCCAGCGAGATAAAAAGGTGCCCCAAGGGGGCACCCCGACTTTACGACACAGTTGTTGATCGAGGATAGCGACATCGGTGTGCAACAACGCGACGTTCTGTTGATCTACCCATAAAACAAACCGGAATCAACCACTGATCACGAACGCATATTGAGCCTGAGAGAATCAATATCATTCCGTAAATTACGTAATTCAGTCAGAATTTTCTCATTATCGGTAATCATTTGACCCCGTTCCTCACTGGCGGTTGATTCATGCTCTGATTGCATGGCATCAACGATAACCCCGATGAACAGATTCAACACGGTAAAAGCCGTCAAGATAATAAACGGTACAAATAGAATCCAGGCGAATGGAAAGACATCCATAACCGGGCGCACGATACCCATGGACCAACTCTCCAACGTCATGATTTGAAATAATGTGTAGGCCGAAGCACCAAGTGTTCCAAACCATTCTGGAAAAGCGGGTCCAAAAAGCTTGGTAGAAATCACGGAAAAGACAAAGAAAATCAAGCCGATCAAAAACAGGATTGACCCCATACCGGGCATTGCGCCCAACAGGCCTGCCACCACTCGCCGCATCGCCGGTACCGCTGAGATCAACCGAAGCACTCTCAGTATCCGCAGCGCTCTCAGTATGGACAATGGCCCCGCGGTCGGTAGTAACGCGATCACTATCACGAAAAAATCGAATAGTCGCCAAGGGTCACGCCAAAAGCCTTTGAAGTCGACGACCAACCGCAACAGTAGTTCAATAACAAAGATGGTCAAAAAAATATTATCGACAGCCAACAGCCAGTTACCCGACGCCTGGACAATGTCTGGACTGGTCTCAAGCGCCAGAATGATTGAATTAAGAATGATGAGACCGAGGATAGTTGCCTCAAAGTAACGCCATTCCAGTATCGATTGGAGTTGATCTTTTACACGTGTAAACAATTTTTTATCTCATGCAGTTAATTCATGGAAGTGACTATGTGCGGGATCACTGCACGTCAAGCCACCATTCATTCGTTGGGTAGTCCGAGACTGTGAAGACCTCACCGATGCGCGGGCTGGCAAGCGTTACCTGATGCGCGTCTGCAGCCACTTTTGCGCGAACCACCGGTTCGGTCCACGGATGCGCGGCAAGATCGAACTTGCCCCAATGGATTGGCACAAAGACTCGGGCCTTCAGATCAATACTGGCCCGAACTGATTCTTCAGGCATCAGGTGAACCTGCGACCAGTTGACATCGTAGGCCCCATTTTCAACGAAGGCGATATCAAATGGGCCATATTTCTCGCCGATTCGTTTGAATTCATCAAAATAACCACTGTCGCCACTGAAGTACACATTCTGCGCACTCGATCTGGCAATCCAGGATCCCCACAGTGTTGACGATCCGTTAAAAATCCCACGACCGCTGAAGTGCCGCGAGGGTGCAAAGGTCAGTTCGAGCGATTCATGTCGTGTCGAGTCATACCAGTCAAATTCTTCAATCTTGTACTCCGCGACACCCCAGCGCATCAAATGCGACTTAACCCCAAGCGGTACCAGAAAACGCCCCACCGTGTTGGCGAGATCACCGATAGCGTTATGATCCAGATGATCGTAGTGGTCGTGCGAGATGAGAACAATATCGATTTTCGGCAGCACCTCGATCGGATTTTCCACCTGCATAGCGAAGGGCTTGACGGTAAATGGGACAGGTGATGCCTTATTGAAAACCGGGTCAGTCAGAATAAGCAAACCATCAGTCTTGAACAATATGGTGGAGTGGCCGAACCAGACGAACTCCCCGTCATTGAATGATGACGCATCAAAACCGAGTGACGGAAGCGGCTCGGTCGGATTCTTGCCCGCCGGCGGACGCAGGAACTCCAGGACACTAAAACTGTTTGACGGATCTGGCGTACTGACAACTGTCGGCACGGGGTTGACAAATCGTTCACCATCAAAGTTGGGGGATTGTTGGATACGGGCCAGACTGTCAGCAGTCGGCTGCGCACCAAAGGTCGGTGCCATATTAACGAATAGCACCGCAAACACCACCAACAGAATCAGTACCGCGGCCACGTACTTTACAAGCTTCCAGATTATCGCCCCCATGGGAGCAATAGTAGCCCAGCCCTGAGCGTAGCGTGCTTCGGCGTTCTGATCATATCGGGTGCATCAGCTATATTTACCGCGCAGCTTGGAGACAACAATGTCAGAATTCGACAATACAGACAACGGCCAGCATACCGATACCGGCAAACCACCACAGTTGCTCGCAATCGAGCTGCGTGTGCTGGGCGTTTTAATGGAAAAACAGCTGACCACACCGGATCAGTACCCACTGACACTTAACAGCATTGTCACCGGCTGCAATCAGAAATCCAGCCGCGACCCGGTGAGCAATTACCACCAAGGCGAAGTCCTGCGCGCGCTGAACGAGCTGGAAGACAGACACTTCGTCCGAAAGGAGTACGGATCTCGCGCCGACAAATACAGCCAGCACTTTATCAGTCAGCTGGAGCTTGGCAAAAAGCAGCAAGCCCTGCTGTGCATAATGATGTTACGTGGCCCGCAAACGCTCAGCGAGCTGTTCACCCGCACCCAACGGATGAATCAATTCAGCGACAAGGAAGAGCTCAACCATTGCGTGGACAGACTATGCGAACGCGACGTTCCGTATGTGATGCACCTCGGTACACCCGGACAACGAGGTGAACGGATCGCGCATTTGTTTAGCGGCAAACCAAATTTTGACGCCATTAAACCCAGTACACCCGCCGTAACCCCATCCACACCATTATCTGAAGAAGATAGCAGCGCATTGTCGGTTCTTGAGCTGGACGTGGCGTCACTAAGAGACACGGTGCGTAAACTTGAGCTTGAGAACATAATGCTTAAACACCAAATGGAAACCTTGTATCGATTGACCGGCAATGAGTTGCCACCAGATTCTGCGGGGGATCGTCAGACTCATTAAATACGTCAACACTGTAAATCCATACACATATCAACGATTTACACCCCCACTTCAGATCAATTCCATGCTTCCCTGTGCATCCGCTAATGCATAAAAGGAAGCCAGCGCTTGCAAAACCATACGAACTGTAAATATAATCAGATACTGTCCATAACCCCAGCAGGGCTAACACATGCATGATCTGACCAGGCGGCAGCAGGAAATTCTGCGCATGATTCAGTCGCATATCGAACGCACCGGCTTTCCCCCTACCCGTACGGATATCTGTGATCACTTCGGTTTTCGCTCGCCCACAGCGGCTGATGATCATCTACGTGCACTGGAGCGCAAGGGGGCTATCGAGCTGATACCGGGCACCTCACGCGGCATTCGTGTCGTCAGCGAATACGAGGATGATGGCATTCCGCTGGTTGGCAAGGTGGCTGCGGGTGAGCCAATCACGTCAGAATCGAACGTTGAAGAGTACTTGCCGGTCGACCCTGACCTCTTCTATCCGCACGCGGATTACCTGCTTCGGGTCAACGGCACCAGTATGCGGGATGTCGGCATTCTCGATGGCGATCTACTCGCTGTGCATGCCACAGAGCATGTCGAGAACAATCAGATCGTCGTCGCCAGGGTCAATGATGAAGTCACGGTCAAGCGCTTTCGGCAACGCGGCAATATCGTCACGCTGTTACCAGAAAACGATGAGTTTGAACCTATCCGCGTGGACTTGCGAGAAGAGGAGTTCTCCATCGAAGGCGTTTATGTCGGCGTGTTGCGCCGGGATTCCTGACGTGTATTTTGCTAACGCGCACTTGCCTGAAAATGCGTACTTCACTGAACAGATGACTCATGGAGGCAAGCCCCCCAACTTCACCACTTGATGCGCTGCTGAAAGCTGAGCCGTCGCTTTGGCGTGGACGTGATCGCTACAACGATCAGGCGTCCATCCCAACAGGCTTTGATGCCCTTGATGCTGCCCTGCCTTCGCGGGGTTGGCATATAGGCGGCATTACCGAATTGCTGGTTGATCAGGAGGGCATTGGTGAGCTCAGCCTGTTATTACCAGCGTTACAGCATGTGACTGCTGATGGGCAGTGGGCTGCCTTCATCAATCCGCCGCATATTCCGTATGCACCAGCATTGAGCAATGCAGGGATTCGTCCGGATCGGCTTCTGATCATCGATAGTAAGGACGACGCCAATACCCTATGGGCCGCTGAACAGGTGCTGCGTGCCGGTATCTTTGCAAGCGTTGTTGTCTGGGTCAATAAAAGCACCGCACAAAAGCAACGCCGTCTGCAACTGGCCGCTGAAACCGGCAAGACCTGGGCGACGGTTTATCGTCCCATGTACGCAAGTCGTGAACATTCGCCCGTGTCAACACGCATTGCCTTGTCCTTGCAGGGTAGACGTTTGTCGCTCGACATCATCAAGCTGCGCAGTGGTACGCCAAAAACGCTCTGCATTGATCCTGTCGAGTTTGATCATTCGCAAGGTAGCGAATGGCCAGTCGCGCCATCGATGACTCCACAAGTAATCGATCAGGCTGTTGATCAGGTGGCTGATAGCGGCAACATAGTGTCCTTGGGCAAGTACTCGCCCCGCCATTGAAAGACTATTCAACAGAACGTTGCTGCCACGCGGCAATATCACGACGTGCAACTACTGATAGCTCGTCGCCATAGAGGCGCTCGAGAAGTAGCTCGCGCATCTCGAATTCCGTCAACTCCCCATGTGTTGCAGAAATACCAGCTCGCATAAGTGCCAACGCACTAGTAAACATGTCTGTTCCCATTCTCAAGC
>CALDSR010000062.1 GCA_937924505.1 uncultured Granulosicoccus sp.
CGCCAGTTGACCACAGCCAACTCGCTGACACGACGAAACTCTTTGAGGTTATCGGTCACAAGGATCAGCTCCTGTGATAGCGCATGAGCTGCGATCAAAAGATCGTTTGCGCCAATTAACGACCCCGCTCTTGTCAATTCATCACGAATGGATGCGTAATGCTCGTCCGCGGGTGCGTCCAGTGGCAGAACATCTATTGCGCTCAGAGCGGCTTCGACTCTTTCCTCAAGTTTCGATGACTTAGCTTTGGCTGCGCCATAGCGAAGCTCACAAGCAACAACAATACTACAACACACCGAATTTTCGCCTTCTGCCTCCAGCCGTGCCGCTACCTTGCCGTTTGGCTCTCTCATTACATCCGAGATCACATTGGTGTCGAGCATGAACCGATAGCTCATCAGTTTAAGTCAGGCTCATCGAGGAGGGGCGCTTGATCATCTATGTCCGGAAACTCTATTTCCAGCGGACCGAGCGCGCGCAGCACTTCAAGCAGTTTCCCCTTTCGGATGGGTTCGAGAACCAGGCGATCGCCATCTTTACGTAGAATCGCCTCATCGCCTTCGAACTCGAACTCTCTGGGAATTCGCACCGCTTGATTCCTGCCGTTCCGAAAAAGTTTTACGTGCCTTTCTTCACGCATTCTGCCAACTCCAACTCTTGATAAGTTTCAAGCATAGGCCAAAGCATATGCCATGTCAAGATTTTCAGCAAACGCCTAAACAGTCAATATATAAGGCAATTAGTGTGACAAGTTCAGAACAACAAATACCTGCGAAGTATTAGCGTGGTTATAACATTGCATTCAGGTGAACTTGAGGCTGACGCGACGGAGCGGCAGCGCAGGAGTGGCTGGGTCAAGTTACAGCTCTATTGCTTTGTTATCTTACTTATTGCTGCAAAACAACTGCTCCTATCGTGAACTTACTGCAAGCGCCTATGCTGCTTCTTTTCCTTGCTTGGTCTGGTCGCCTCGACCCGCAAGCAAACCGGCTATCGAAATGTCCTCGTCTAATGATTCCCAATGAATCCCATGAGGGCTCAATGAGTAATTTTCTAATTCTTTTGCTGATGCATTTAGGAGACGAGGAAACCAAGCGAGTGGCACCCCAACCGTGCGCCCATCGGTTAATTCTACCCACATCGAGTCATTATCAAATCTGACGTCTTCAGCTGAAATACTCATTCCATCTATCCTCGATAATATTTCTATTTTCTTCAACGATTTTTACAATCTTTCTCAACGTCTTCGCATCGAAACCATCGCTTCTATCTAGCGCAATTTCATCGCCTACCCAAAATCTTTGCCTCCGCACCAGTTTTCAGTACATGTATGTGAACTGGCTCGCGAGGATGGCCTTCATTTGAATAGAAGAAGAACCTATATCCATCCTGCCTGAAAACGATGGGCATGACTCTACCGCCTCCTTCTTCTTTTATATTCGTAGATGCTATCAATCATGGCTAACTCAAGAATATTCTACAAATCCGCAGTCATCATGCCGCAGATCTGAGGGGATCAAGCCCAAGCCGTGCTGCCATAGCTACCAAAGCATCAATAGTCATTTTGTCGATTCGACCATTACATACATCGTTAACTCGAGTTCTCTGAATCAGCATGATTTCTGCCGCCGCAGCCTGGGTAAGCTCACTCTTGTCGATATGATCAATAATTGCGTTCATTAACTTCGATTTAATGCGCAACTGCATTGCTTCGGCAGGATCGTCTGTTAGGTCATCGAATACAGATCGGTGGCTTTTCGTTTTCATAACACAAATCAGGAAATTTCTAGCTAATCGATAACAGAGTACATTTTTCACACATGTATATTATTACGTACATTTCCCAATAGCCAGTCAATAGCAATCACTGACGAAAATTTCGCTAAAGATGGGAGAAGGAAGATAACAATAGCGCTAACATGAGCTTGAGGCGGATACGGGTTCTGGCGAAGCCAGGTTCCGTATCCGGGTCCAGCTACAGGTTCAGCGTGTTGTTATATTTATCATTCGTGCAACTGACCTTCTGAACGACTCGACGCCACTGAAAGAACTCTGGTTAAGTTTACTTCTTCAAGCATTTGACAGGTAACTTCGCAAAGTAACAATTTCTATTGATTCATACACACCCAAGCTCAACATCGCTTTATCACCGGTAACAATTTTGTCGGCATGACCTTCTACCGCGCATTCTAGTATTCGATTATCAGGCTCATCCGATAAAACCGAAATTCGTTCTCTTGGAGCTACAGTTGTCGCTATCTCCGACAAGAATATCGCGGTACGTGAAAGCTCCTCAATATTACGGTCGAATTTCTCAGCCAGAATTCTAAGTGTTTCTTCAACGATCGGTTTTGAAATAATCAACGTGTCTTCGTTGTTCAGTATTTTTTGTATTGCTTTTTCTGCGGATCCACTAATAAACACAAAAGCCGATATATAAATATTTGTATCAAAGACAACCTTCATTTACCGATGAGCCTGTCCAGGTCCTTCTGAGTCAATATCCCAGCTTCTCGAGCCTTCTTGCTCCAATATCCTTGAATATCACTGAACTCATTCTTCAGCCTTTTCGCTCGGGCAAGCCGCAAAGCGTCCTGCACAATCGAGCTGACTGATCGCCCCTCATTCTTAGCAATTTCATCGATCTCCTCAGCGAGATCTGCTGGTAAAGAAATTGTTCTTTTGACTGCGCTGCCCATTTAACCATCCAAAATTACGGTATGAATTATTCATACCATGCAGGCAAGCTCGTGTCAACGAGTACGGAAATAACTTCCAGCAAATCAAGGACAGGGGTAACGTTCAAAGTTTCGCGAGAGCCTTGATGAGATAACCGGTGTACTCACACGGCGGATAAGTGACAAGATAAATATAACAACGCATTCACGTTACAGCTCCATTGTGCTGTTAACTTTGCGTTTCTCGCTAAGCTGCATCCACTGGACGGACAGCCAGAATATCGTTTTCGCTTAAATGCCGAATATCATTTTCTTTAAGCGTCAGCACTGCTTTTGTGTTGCCCGCCCCGTTTACGAATTCGACTTCCACACCGTCAGGCGCATAGAGCTCCACAATTGTTCCGGTATCGCCA
>CALDSR010000063.1 GCA_937924505.1 uncultured Granulosicoccus sp.
CAACGGAGCGGTAACACTTGCCAGCTACGAGACCCGTTTTCGAACCACCTCAGACGCAGTACAGGAGTTTCAGGTCGTGGCGGATCAATTCGATTCGGAGCGCTGGGATAATGACGGCGACGGTACCAGTAACCTTGAAGAGCTAAGGGTTGGTCGCGATCCTTTTATTGTTGATACCACTGATCCGACAGGTCCTACTCAGGTTCCGGCTCTGAATATCACAACCTATTCCGGTTTCGATCTTGAACTGTTCTGGCCCAATGCGACCGATGACGTTGTGGTTATAGGGTACGATATTTATCGAAATGGTGAATTGATTGAGTCAATGCTGGATGCGTTAAGTTACTACGACCCAACCGTTGAACCGGAGCGTGAATATGTTTATACCATTTACGCTGTGGACAATGACGATTTCAGAAGTATTCCAACATCCACAACGGTCGTGACGCCTGCTGATCAACCGGTGACAGGAGTTGCTGCGCAGTATGCATCCATTTCCGGTGGCGTAGACAACCAGGCTATTTGGAGCATCAGTGACGGTCTGACGACAACAACTGGAACGCCAACGGGCGGCTCATGCACGACCCGTGGTGGTGCAGGTAGTGGTGTCGGTGTTAGCGATGGAACATTAATAAGTGAGGGTGGATCGCGACAGGGAGATGCGTTCGACAATGCGTCGTTACTCTGGGTCAATGGAGAGCAGGTGGGTGGTTTCCTGCGTGCAGTAACAGAGAGTACGTCCAATTATGCGACCGTACCGTTGTCAGGTCTTGAGGTTACTGTTCAGTATCATGCAGTTAGCACTTCATCGACTTTGCGCAATTACACAACACTCAGAAATGATACTGGCAGCGATATCTTCGCCATAGTCAATTTTACGAGTAATTTTGGATCAGATGGGGGCACGAATATTTATACAACCAGTGACGGCGATTCCTCGCTTACAGAGAATGATCGTTGGGTTATAACTGACGATTTTTCCAGTGACATTGGAGATCCCGCAAACACTACTGTGTTGTATGGTCCCGGTGCACCACGTAGCCAGGTTGTATTCACTCAGCAGGCGGTCTTTGACTGTTGGTCATCAGATGGGCTCAATGCGCGACTGGATGTCATGATCCCCGCTGGATCGCAACGTTCGCTGATGTTCTTCCATCACTTGTCAACGTCGAGTGCCAATGCTGATTTTGAGGCGTTGCAGTTTGATACAACGCCAGCGGTTGGTAGCGCGCTTGTTGAGGGATTAAGCGCAGCTCAGTTATCTGAAATTGTTAACTGGGATTTCTAATTAGAGTCAGCTGAAAGAGTGGAAACGCACCAATAGTGGTGCGTTGAGTGGTAAATGTGATAATCCGGTGCACAAAGACAGGGGAAGTTTCATAAAAAGGTGTACACCGATTATCTGTTGTTGAATTTCATGGCAAATTTGCTCGGTTTACTTTGTCGTTTTAAATGGGGGGCAGAGCGGGCTACCCTGAAACGGCAATCGCCGTGTCTGTGGAAATGATGGCCAATGGTGATGCAAGCCATTGGCCATCGGGCTTCGCAGATTCCTTCAAAATATCGAAATCTATCTGTGGTAGCCGGTATCGACTGAGGTCCGTATCGCGTGCTGTAGATCAGTGCACAAAATCGGGTCGAACTTAAGAGTTCGAGAACTTGCACACGTTATTAGTAAAAATAATCCTCGGTAAAAATACCCAGTAGAGAGAAACATCGCTGCGTATCCTAGAAAGTAGTGGATATGTGCAGTGCCTTTGCTGGTCGAGTCGTTATGTTGACGAACCAAATTGTTCTAAAGGCATTCAAAGGGCAGGAGTGCGATGTTAATCGCCAGGTAATTCATACAGCGACTTACTGACTTTTTCTAGTGGCTGATATCGTGAGTAGAACAAATAATACAAATTTCAATCATCATTTTTTCTTTTAGTTAACGCGAGTGTTATCACAAACTACGATCTCGACTTTCGCTAGCATGTGACGCTGTAGGGACAGGCAGCAAAGTAGCAAATTTAATGCCTTGGAAACAATATGTTACGCGTGACGTAACGTCGATATTTGAAATGTGTACTAACCTTAATCTATCAAGGAGGTACTTCAAGTCTTTCGGTAAGTATTGCCGGAGACTAGCAGACTAAATGATGCTGACAAGTATTCTTAAACTGATCTCCTATGGTTCTTCCGGTTCTACGCGGAAGACGGATAGGTCTGTCAAACAGGCGAGTCTCTGGCAGGCGTCATACCAGGGTAGTGCTCGGACTAAACCCGTTACAGCCTGGTTGGTCATAGTCGGTATTCTAGTGCTGGCAGCACTGTTAAGACTGTTCATGCTCTCTAGTCAAAGTCTATGGCTGGATGAGGGTGCGTCACTGGCAATGACTGACTCTGGAAGTTTCAAAGGCACTCTGGAGGCGCTTTGGTCAATTACTGGTGGTGACAAGTATCAGGCAGTCTACTTCTTGATATTGAGCCAATGGCGTTCCTGGGTGGGGGATAGTCAATTCTATTTGCAGTCTCTTTCTGTTATTCCTGGCATACTCACGCCATTATTTATCTACCTCTGCGTTAACGTTTTATTCAGCACTCGTCACGCCGTATATGCCGCTGTTTTTGTTGCCTCCAGCGCATTTTGCATATCATTCAGTCAAGAAGTCAGACCCTATGCGTTTTTGATATGCATTGCGTCTCTTCAACTGCTCGCAATGACACCCATATTAAGGGACTCTGAGGTCACAAACATTCACCGATGGCTTTTTGCCTCAGTGACCTTGCTCGCTACCCTTAGTAGCGTATTTCTAGTGGTTTTTATTTCTGCACTTGCCTTGGCGCATTTACTTGCCTATCAGAATGTGAAAAGCTGGTTTCGTTGGTGGCTGCCTTCGGTACTATTATCAATTCCGGCGTTGTTCTACTATTCGGGGACGCCTGCAAGAACGAACTTAACTATAGATGCTGTAAACGGTACGGGCAGTCCGCTGTGGGAGAACATGATTTATGCGCTCTATTCTCACTTGGCTGGACAAACCTATGGGCCTGCCGTCAATGCCTTGAGAGAAACGGATAATGTCGTCGCCCTGTTAATGAAACATAGCTTCAGCTTAGGCCTCTTGGCCTTGCTTGGCTTGGCCTTGGTTTGGTATGTCATTCAGGCATTGCGTAACTCAACTGTGCTAAACAGTAAAGTTGCTAGTGTGAGATTTTTCGTCACGCTGTTTGTACTCTCCTTTGGCATGGCTACAGCCTTCGCGTTTGTGACATCTATCAACTGGATGCCACGCCACTCCTTCTATTTGGTAGTGCCCCTCAGCGTGTTGATATCAATTGCGGCTGTACAGAGTATTCAGGCCAGGGCCAAGAACCAATCATTGATAAGGGCTCGCTTACCGATGCTCTTTTATCCGATGCTACTTACAATTAATTTGTATTCTAGTTACCAATATTTCTTTCAGCCAGAGCATTTGCTTGACGACTATCGGTCTGCAGCAAATTACTTGTCTGACAATGTGAGCGAAGAGGACTCCTCACTGATGCTATGGGGCGAGCCGTACCTTTTGTCATATTATGGTCATACAAGCACCAAAGGTATATGGCGTCTTGAGAATCCTAATCTGATAATGAGTGAGATAGAAGAGGCGGCATTGGTCAGCGATGATGTCTATATTGTTATCAATCGAGAATCGACCTGGGAACGATACTCTGACGCATTGTTAGGACAGCTCAATCAATCGTACAAGCTGGTGGCGAAGGCTCAATTCACCAACTTTACTATCTATGGATTAGAGACGAACAGCACGGCACTTGCCATAAATACTCAAGATGTCCAGGACGTTCAAGATGTGCAAGATGTTCAATAGGACGACCACTGCAGTATTTGGGTAAAGACTGTTCCCAATGAGAAAGCGAACTTCATATCAAGCACGCCTGTTCATCAGAATATCCAGATCCTCTGTCGACAGCTCTTCTTCAGGTTCACGCTTTGGTTCAACTAGCAGCATGCCGATGATGATGATTACCAGCGCGACCAGGGCAGTAGGTGTAAGAGTTTCCCGCAGAAGAAAAACGCTGATGGTGATGCCGCCAATGGTTTGAATATAGGCGGTCTGGCTCGCGAAGACAGGGCCTGCGCTGAGTGTCAGCTTAACAAAAACCAACATTGAAACTAACGCGATTATTCCCCAGATGATCACACCTGCGGCGGCATCGGGTGGGATGGTGTTCAGGGGTATGAATTCATCTTGGATCCAGGCAATCGGTAACATGATTATTATGCCAGCGACAGAGGCCAGGCCCAGGGTCGTTAGCGGCGAGGTGTTCACGTTGCGCGATGAGTCAACCAGAATATCTATAGCGGCGTAACCAAGCGGGACTCCGAGAGCAAGGATGGCCCAGAGCACATTTGTTGATCCTTCTCCGGAGGAGCGTTGTGCGTAAACCGCGAGAACTACCCCGACGATACCCAATAGAACGCCAGATGCTTTCTTTACTGTGACGTTCTCAAGTCGCATTATCGCTGAGTATGCGTACACCATAAGAACTTCCGTGACCATGATGATGATGATCACAGAGGCTTCAATATGTTCTGAGGCTTTGAGTAGTAAAAGATCGCCAAGTATGACGGTGAAGAATCCCCACAGGAGGAAGTATACGATGACGTAGAAGCTCGGTTTGGGTAAGTCTTTTTTATATACCGATCTCGGTATGGTTAATATCACTATCACCACGTTCAGCCAGATCGCCATGCCGATGGAGCTGAGATTGAACTGACTCAACCATTTGGCAGCAGGTGCATCGAGGCCAAAAAACAAGCCTGCCAGTAGTAGAAGTCCAAAGCCGCGTATGGTTTGAGCTTGGTGTTTGAGCCGGCGTTCTCGATCATAGATTCTCTGTGCCATGTCAGAAAACACCGAGGCGAAGCTTGCCATCGTGCTCGTGCCGCTGGCAATGGCATTCAATCGCAACTGTTTAGGATTATAAATGGATTGTTCGAGCAATTTACTGGCACGCGTCAGTCGTTCGATCTGATGCACCATTTCAATTTCTCTGTCACGATTTTTCTTGATCAGCAAGCCGGCCTTGATCCTCGCTTTCAGTACGGGGCGAGGAAAGTTCTTGGGAAGAAAATCCTCAGCACCCATCTTTATGGCTTTGATGACCTGGCTTCTATCGTTTTCGTGCGCAGATATGACAATAACTGGAATGTGTTTGAGAGCAGCTTGTCGGCGTAACCAATCCAGAACCGAGAAGCCGTCTGTATCGGGCATTTCGATATCGAGTAAAAGTATATCGACCGGGTTATGTTGTAAATGCGACATGGCATCTGCCGCATTGGTAGCAGTTTCGACGTCGTATCCGAGCCCGGATACAGCAAGTTCAATTTTTTTAAGTTGCGTTGCCTGGTCGTCGACGATCAGAATTCTGCTCATTTTTACGGTCTATGCACGCTTGTTGGTACTTTAAACTGTTTACGTCGGAGGAGAATATCGCGATTGCGTCCTACGTTATACACGACAGCATGTGTGCGAGTATTTCTGAGCAAATTTTAGAAGGATTCGTATATCAATACGTCCTCTTTTATATAAGAATTCTCTATACTGATCAGAGGTTTGAGGGAGTCGTATTATGTATAACGGGAGCTATTTTGCGCCTATTCCTTTGTATAGGGCCAATCGATTTGCACCGATTATAATCAGTGGTGAAAAAACCAATTGGCGAATGAGAACACTCGCGACTATTTTGACGTGGTCTCTGCTCACCACAATTTTTCCAGCTTTTACAAAAGTAGCTCGTGCTGACGAAAGTAGTCTGAGTACCGCTTTGATGCTTGCAGATATTCTAAGAGCTGCGAGAAGAGAAATCGCTAGTCAGCAGCCGACGATAAATGATCAATCGCTTGGTGACAAGGGGCTAAGCGGCGATGTCGTGCAAAAAAATATTATCGCTCGTCTCGAGGAGTTGCGGGAGCCAGGCGTTCTCACTCAGCCTGCAGATGAGCGAGAGGCAAAGCTAATCAAAGCACAGCTTGATTCGATGCGCGAAATCCTTGACGAGAATCAATCGCTGATAAACAACAAAGGCATAGGATTCAAAGGTTTTGTACCGGCTGTTTTTGCACAGTTATCCAACGAGCGCTTTGGTGAGAAGGTGGGTGATATTGCTGAGATAAAAGTCACGGCACCGTTGGAATTTGTGCGTAATCGTAAATCGCGACCGGATAGATGGGAGCTTGGTGTTCTCGAAAATCGTTTCAAGTCAGACGAGTGGGTTCGTGGAGAACTGTATTCTGAAGATGCCGAAGGCAAACGTGGCTCCGCTTTTCGGGTCATGGTGCCGGAGTACTATGGTGAGGTTTGTCTTGCTTGTCACGGAAGCCCCAAAGGCGAAGTGGACGTTACCGGTTATCCCAAGGAAGGTGGCCGCGTGGGGGATCTCGGTGGCGCTATCAGTATAACAATTTACGATAAGTGATCGCGAAAACAAGTATTGGGCTCAGTAGATTGCTTGTATGAAGAATCTCTCGATTGTTTCGCGCTTGATGTTGCTGTGCACATGTCTACTTGCCGTACTGATAGGTTCTAGTGTCTATCTGAACAGAGCCTTGTCACATAGTACAGATACACTTCTTGAAGAGACCAGGCTCGTTGGTGTGATGACTAACGCCAATGCTGCGGCTAATGCCTTTGGTGATCTGAAGTACTGGTTGACTGATCTGGCTGCAAGTCTGCTCGTGCGTTCTGAGCTGGAAGCGGAATCTGCACGCGAGCGACTGGAAGCAGAATTGGAACTTCTGGCGCCCGACAAACCGGAATTGGTCAATGCCATCAAAGCCGATGTTGACAAAATGGTTGAGCAATCGCTCAATGCAGTAGACGCTTATACAGATTCACAGCGTGTGATGGGAAACACCTTGATGGCAGCTTCACGTGGCTACATCATGAAAGTTGATGAACATTTTGCCGAATTGGTACGTGATCTTGATTCCCAAGTACAAGCGCACAGCACAAGTGCGCTTGAAGCGACTGGCAGGACAGAGCGAAATTCTTTCTGGCTGACGGCGACCGCAAGCCTTCTGGGTCTGTTGCTTACCGCATGGGTTGTTCAATCTATCCGCTCACCGTTGAGAAGTCTCGTATCGGCGATGGGTGATATCACCAGTGGAAATCTGGATACAGAGATACCAGAACCAGGGCATGACGAGATTGGGGCGATGTCTCGCACATTGAGTTTGTTTCGCGATAGTACGCGTGAACGTAACCGCTTGCAGCAAGAACGGGACAATACAGCCAGTGCGCTTCAGGAAACGCAATCTCAGTTGAACGCTGCGCTGGATAGTATGTCGGACGGCTTCTGCCTGTATGACAACAATGATCGTCTGTTGTTATCCAATGACCGTTTTCGAAGCGGGTTGCATCCAGGGATGGATGAACTATTTACTGAGGGTGTCACGTTTGAAGCGATTGTTCGGGAATCCGTACGTCGTGGTTTGATACCGGAGGCAAATGACGACCCTGAAGCGTGGGTGTTGGAGAGAGTCAAGCGCCATAAAAATCCGGGTTCTGCGTACGAGCAAGAAAGACTGGATGGCCAATGGCTGCGCATAGATGAACGACGAACCGCCAGTGGTGGAACGGTATCAATCTATTCGGATATCTCGGAGCTGAAACACCGCCAGCACCTCCTGGCAGAGGCAGCCGAGGCGAAGGATGCTGTGTTGAACGAGTTGAATGTCGTGCTCGAAAATATCGATTACGGCGTCTTGTTCATGGACAGTGAGTTTGATATACATATAACCAATAACGCTTACAGAAAGCTTTGGAATATTCCAGAGTCATTCTACAAAGACAAGCCCACACTATTTGACGATATGGCTTATACCCGCGAGCACGGAGTCTATTCAGTACCCGATGATGAGTGGGATGATTTTGTCACAGCAAGGATCGCAGCCATTCGTTCAAATACCGGTGAGCGTCAGGAATTGTCACTCGCGGACGGCAGAACATTGCAGCATCAATGTATTTCTCTGCCAACCGGTGGGTATATGTTGACGTACTTTGATATCACTGAACTTAAGGAGGCCGAGGCAACCATGCGTTCGGCACGTGATATCGCCGAACAGGCAACCTCAGCGAAAAGTACGTTTCTCGCGACCATGAGCCATGAGATCAGAACGCCGATGAATGGCATCATTGGTATGAGTAATCTTATGTTGAACACTGATCTTGATAAAGAACAGGAGGATTTCACTCGTACCATTGTTGATAGTGCTGAATCGCTGTTGACAGTAATCAATGATGTGCTTGATTTTTCCAAGATAGAGGCGGGGAAATTTGATCTGGATCCGCAAGTCACCGACTTGCGTGAGTGCATCGAAGGCGCATTGGATCTTGTGACAACCAGCGTAGACAAAAAAAATCTCAACCTTGCTTATTTACTTGAGCGGGATACGCCAGAAGGTGTTATCGCCGATGCTGGCCGGTTACGGCAGGTATTGCTCAATCTCCTGAACAATGCGATTAAATTTACCAGTAAGGGTGAGATAGTCTTACGTGTGGCACTTGCATCTCCAGATGATGAAACCGTTCTGACGCACAATGCCAAAGACGTTTCCGAATCACACACAGTTATACACTTCTCGGTGTCTGATACGGGAATTGGTATTGCTAAAGACAAAATCGGTATGTTGTTCAATTCCTTTTCGCAAGTGGATGCATCAACGACCCGCATCTATGGGGGTACTGGTCTCGGCTTGGCGATATCCAAAAATCTTGTTGAGATGATGGGTGGACGCATATGGGTCGAAAGCGAACTTGGAAAAGGCACAACCTTTCATTTCACCACGGTTTTCCCCACAGCCTCGATTGACAGACGGGTTGCATTGCATGAAATAAAACCGGATTTGGCCAACAAGAAGCTCTTGATCGTCGATGACAATTTGACGAATCGGAAAATATTGTCAATTCAGGCCGAGGAATGGGCCATGTCTAGCGAGCAAACAGAGTTTCCCCTTGAGGCGTTGGGCTGGATTCGCGAGGGGCAACACTATGATATTGCCATTCTTGATATGAGTATGCCTGAAATGAACGGAATCGAGTTGGCTCGAAAAATTCGCCAATACCGATCATCACAGGAGTTGCCGCTTATATTGCTGAGTTCCCTGGCGACGTTGTCCGATGTGCCCAAGAGTGAGCTTGAAGAGGCTGAATTTTCTGCCAAGTTGGCGAAGCCAATAAAGCCTTCGGCCTTGCTCGATATCATGATGGATACGTTTTCGGATCAAGCAAGTACGTTCAAGCGGCGTGATAAAAACAAGAATCAAGAGTTTGATAAAGAGTTGGCGATAAAAATGCCGCTGCATATCTTACTGGTCGATGACAACAAGACCAATCAGAAACTCGCATCATTGGTGCTGGGTCGCTTGGGCTATAAACCCGATATCGCCTCAAATGGCTCTGAGGCGGTCAGTAAACAGCTCGACTCCAACTATGATGTGATCCTGATGGATATCGAAATGCCTGAAATGGATGGGGTTGATGCGACAAAGGCGATTCGCGCTGCGGAAAGCGGTAACGCCAAACCGGTGTATATAGTTGCGACGACGGCTAACGCAATGCAAGGTGACCGAGAACGTTATCTCGCCGCAGGAATGGATGGCTATGTGAGCAAGCCCATTCGCATTAGCGAACTTGTGAACGCACTTGAAGTCGCTTACGAGGTACGCAATGTTTGAAAATGAGTTAGATATGAGTTGTCAGCGGTAAATGCCAAATTCTACAAAAGAGCGAATTCTGATTATTGATGATCAGAAGGTATTCCGGAAAAAACTTGAATTGGCCGTAACCCATCTGGGCTATGAAGCCAGCTCAGCTGAGAGTGGTCAGCTGGGGCTGAACAGGCTTCGCAAAGAAAATTTCGATGTTCTGTTACTGGACATCATGATGCCCGGTATGGATGGATTCGAAGTCATGCAATTCATGAAGGAGGAGGCGAGTTTACGGGATATTCCCATAATCGTTATCTCGGCGCTTGATGGTGAAATGGATGCAGTGGTTCGAGCGATTGAATTCGGTGCGCAGGATTTTCTTTCCAAGGATTTTGATCCGGTTCTACTGGAAGCTCGTCTCAGCAGCTCCTTGGAAAAAAAGCGTAATCGCGATCGTGAATTGGAACACCTGCAGCAGGTTGAACGTTTGACCAAAGCGGCTGCTGTGCTCGAAAATGGTGTGGTTGATCCGAAGAGGTTGCACATCGATGACGTTGCCAGTAGAACGGATGCGCTCGGTCAGCTGGCTCGTGTTTTTGTCAATATGGCCGGCCAGATATTTGAACGTGAGAAGCGATTACGGCAGCAAGTACGAACCTTGAAAAGCTCCGGAGTGCTACTCGCTGTCGGTGTGATTTCTGGACTCGGAGTTGTATTGTCGAGAATTGCCGCTGAAGCAGCTGCTCATCCGTTTGGCATTGCGCTGTGGGCGAATATTATCGTCGCGGTTTTATGTATTCCTCATGCTGCTTATCGTGGGAAGCTGCCTAAACTGAACCGCTCATTGATCATGGTGTTTGTACTTTGGGCGTTCCTGTCGACTGTTATCGCTGAATCTGTGGTTTTTCTTGTCGCTCAACAGTTACCGGCTTCAATCATAGCCTTGATATTGTCGACAGAAGGTTTGATGGTTTTCGCATTTGCATCGAGTATCGGTATCGAACAGGCCAATCTCAGGCGCTTGGTCGGTTTTTTTGTTGGCTTGACGGGAATTGCTTTGGTCATTTATGCCACTAGTGATTCATCATCGATCAAAAATGTATGGATATGGACGTTGCTTGCCCTGTTCGCACCATTTGGTTATGCGCTACGCACACTCTTGATTACTGTGAAATTACCAAGTGATATAGATATGATCGCGGCGACGGGTTGCTGCGCTGTCGCTGCGGTCACTTTATTGATACCGTTGGTTATTGGATTAAATGATTTTGTGCCGCTATCCTTGAATAAGGACACGGGTAATATCTCGCTGGTGCTGGCGATTATTCTGTTTGGCATCGTCTCCGCGGTCGGTGTATCACTGCGAGTGTCGCTTATTCGCTCAGCCGGTGCCGTGTTCGCCAGTCAATCAAGCTTTGTCGTGACATTTGCCGGTATTGTCTGGAGCATTTTATTGTTGGGTGAATCATTACCGCTGCTTGCCTGGGCAGCGTTGATACTACTGGTGATTGGTTTGATGCTTGTAGGACCCAAGGAAGAAGCTGAAGAAAGAGACCCTATCTTGACGAGAACCGTTGATATTGAAGTGTAAGCAGTTTATTGATTGCTATCGATATAGTGTTGCAATTCGGTATGCGCAGCGGAAAATTGATTGGATATACCTTCAACCTGTGCCGCTGCATTATCTGGCCAGGTGTTTTTGCATTGTGATTCCAGGCTTGCATTCATTTCCGAGAGCTCTTTTGCGCCGAAATCCTGAGCACTGGATTTCATTGAATGCGCACCTCGCCTGAGAACGTCGAGGTCTTTGTCTGCAAGCGATGCTTTCATTGCCGCGACGATTTCAGTACCTTCTTCAAGGAAGGTACTGATCAGTTCATGCAAGGTTTCCTTGTCTCCACCGATGAGCTCGGATAATTGGTCTAATAGTCGGTGATCTATAGTGGTCATAAATTTGTTTGCCGCGAAGAAGGGTATCTTGCTTCGATAGAGTTGACACTTTGGCGTTGATGCTTTGACGGGGTAAATGTTACGCTTAAACCGGGCTTGACGCTACAGTGGGAAAAGCGCATCTGGGGCCTCTACCGACTTTCAACTTCATCAAATTCCCGGTCAAAAATAACCAGGTGATCTAACTGTAAACGCAGGCCAAATTCCTCACCAACATGATGATTGTGATGTGAAGGCGCAAGACACAGTAGTCGTGTATTACCAGGCATTCGCAAGGTATACAAATGATCGGCGCCGCGGAAGTCTCGTGCAATGACGGTCGCCTTGTTAGGGCTGGCATCATCGTGGATGATGTCATCAGGACGGACCAGCAGTTCGATCAGCGTACCCGGTGGTACTGACTCGGACAACTCTCCATGGATGATCCCAAGCTCGGTCTGAATGATATTGTTTTCAAGTGTATTGCCACACAAGAAAACACCCTCACCGATAAAGTCAGCAACAAACCGATCAGCCGGGGTGTGATACAGATTGTAGGCATTGTCCCACTGACGCAGCTGTCCCTCTGACATGACGCCGATATGGTCAGCGATGGCAAAGGCCTCGAATTGATCATGAGTCACGAGTATCGCCGTGATGCTGTCGCGCTTCAGTATCTCGCGAACCTCATGGGCGAGTTGAACACGACGTTCGGTGTCCTGGCTACTGAAAGGCTCATCAAGCAGTAGCACCGGCGGGCGTGGTGCCATCGCGCGAATCAGGGCCACCCGTTGTTGCTGGCCACCTGAGAGCTGATGCGGGTAACTGTCACCGAAGCGCTGCATGGCAACCAACTCGAGGAGTTCATCGACTCGTGCTTCCACCTCTCGACGAGCAAAGCCGCGCATACCGAAGGCCACGTTTTTTCTGACCGTCATATGCGGGAACAGCGCGAGGTCTTGAAACACCATGCCAATACGGCGCTCTTCGGGACTGGCCTGCGCGTCGGCCGTTGCGACTGTCTGGTCAGCAATGGTTATTTCACCGGCCGATGGATTCTGAAACCCACCAATGGCGCGAAGCAGGGTAGTCTTGCCACAGCCGCTGGGACCAAGCAGGCAGCCAATGTCGCCAGGCTTGAGCGCAAATGAGACATCGCTGATGATCGGGTGACCATTGATTTCGACGGACACCTCATTAAGTTCGAGCTGATTTAGCATGCCGCAATTCTACCCGAACCGCAGGCATTGCCCATGCTAAAGTCCACACAATGAGCAGGTGCTTAAGCAGAGATCGATCGGTTGATAACGCCTAATTGTCCGGCAGACTTAAAGACATCGGCATCGGTGCTGACGGCTGTGCAGGAGATCACTGTGGCCCTGGATGCTCACGCCTCTCATCCACTTGTCGTGCAGCAGCTGGATACCTTGTGCGCCCTGAGTCCTTACATTGCGCGCACCTGTCGACAGTATCCTGATGCATTGGCTGAGCTGTTGGATCTTGGCGTGTTTAAAGACTCCGCCGTACCGCCAACGCTGGCTGTGCTTGAAACCGATTTGCAGTTGATGTTCGACACGTTATGCGATGGAGCTTCACTGGTTGATGCGACACAAGCTGCCTTGGAGACACTGCAAATGCAGACGCTCAGGCGGTTCCGTCACAAGCAAATGCTGCGCATCCTGATTCGAGATATCACCGGTATAGCCTCACTGGATGAAACCTTGTTGCAGCTGTCTCTGTGCGCCGATGCGTGTATTCGATGTGCCGCGGACTGGGCTGATGCCCATTGTGTCTCACGTTTTGGTGAACCGTACGCAGAGGAAGGTATCCGGCAGCGGTTGATCGTACTCGGCATGGGAAAACTCGGTGGGTATGAGCTCAATGTATCTTCCGATATCGATTTGATCTGCCTGTTTCCCTCGGCAGGCTCAAGCGATGGCCGGAAACCGATCGACAACGGTGATTTCTTTCGCCGTGTCGCGCAGCAAATGACGCGCTTGTTGAATTCGCCGACAACGGATGGTTTTGTGTATCGCGTCGATATGCGTTTGCGACCCTTTGGTGAAAGTGGGCCGCTCGTCATCAACTTTGATGGGCTTGAGAATTACTACCTGACGCAAGGGCGTGACTGGGAACGTTACGCGATGATCAAGGCAAGAGCGATCACGGGTGATACCGCGAGCCTTAGCGAACTCGATGCGCTGATCACGCCATTCGTCTATCGGCGCTACCTTGACTATAACGCTATCGAATCCTTGCGTGAACTCAAACGAAAAATCGCCTTGTCTCTGCGGCAAAAGCAGATGGTTGACAACCTGAAACTGGGCGCGGGTGGTATCCGTGAAATCGAATTTATCGCCCAGGCGTTTCAGTTGGTTCGCGGTGGACGCGATACCCGGTTAAGACTGCGCTCGCTTCGAGCTGTTCTGGATGAGCTTGCTAAGCAGGCCCTGATGCCTCAGGACGAGGTTGACATCCTGCATGAAGCCTATGGCTTTCTGCGCCGTGCCGAGAACGCTGTGCAGATGATGCGTGACGAACAGCTGCACAGCCTGCCGGTTGATGAAGAGGACAAACAACGACTCCTGTGTCTGATGGGATACACGGACTGGCCGACCTTCAGAGATGATCTTGCCGGTCATCAGAATCGCGTTGACAAAATGTTCAATGCCTTGTTTCGCGATGACTTCGACCCCGAGGCAACTGACCCGGTCGATAACGCTGCCCGTGATAGTTGGGCGGTTTTAAGCAGTATCGAGCTTGAGGAACAGGATTATGCCGATGCCCTGGATGCCTATGGCATCGAGCCAACCGACGAGTTGCTGGCCGCTGTTGCCAGTGTTTGTCGGGGGGCCTATTACCAGCGCTTGACGGCGCGGGGACAGGAGCGTGTTGACGAGATTGTCCCGCGCCTGATGGAGGTGGTACATGGTCAATCGGCTGCGAATGAAGTGCTTACTCGTTGTTTGAAGTTTGTTCGATCGGTTGCCGGGCGAAGTGGTTATCTCCAAGCCTTGATCGACAGACCGTCGGCACTTGCCTTGCTGGTCAAGCTCTTTGGTGAAAGTTTGTGGCTGGCCAATTTCGTGACACGACAGCCGGTCGTTCTTGATGAGTTGCTGATACACGGGTCCTTGGAAGCATGGCCCGATGCGATCAGCATACGCAACGAAACCATGGCCATGGCAGTGCGATTGAACGATGAGGAGCTTGATGTTCAGATGGATGTGTTGCGTCAGTTTCGGCAAGCGCGTGAATTTCGTATTGCCGTGGCGGAATTGACGGGCGAATTGCCGTTGATGAAGGTCAGCGATCAGCTGACCTGGCTTGCTGAATCCTTGATCGAGGCGGTACTGCTGCTGGTCGAGAAACCGCTTCGCGAAAAACATGGCGAGCCGCGATGCCTGGTTGATGGCGAATCTGTCCCGACCGATGTCGGAGTCATCGCCTATGGCAAGCTTGGCGGCATCGAACTGGGTTTTGGCTCGGATCTCGATCTGGTCTTTGTCCATTCGAGTCGCGGTGAAAGGCAGCAGACATCAGGCGAGAAATGTGTAGACAACAGTGTTTACTACGTCAGACTTGCGCAGAAGTTTGTCCATTTCATGACCACGACGACCCCTGCGGGCATTTTGTACGAGATTGATCTTCGCCTTCGTCCCAATGGCAGCTCGGGGATGCTGGTTACGGGAATCGAAACGTTTGAGGGGTATCAGCGAGGCGATGCCTGGACCTGGGAGCATCAGGCATTGATGCGGGCTCGGGTCGTTGTATCTGACTCGAGTCTCGGCAAGCGATTTGATCAGTTGCGCCGTGCGGTGCTTGGTCAGTCACGATCGCCAGACGAACTTCGTGAGGCGGTCGCCACCATGCGTAAGCGTATGCGCGATGCGCTTGGTAGCACGACGTCGGACCGAATGCATCTAAAGCAGGACGATGGAGGTGTCGCCGATATCGAGTTTGTGGTTCAATATCTGGTGCTGGCCAATGCCGCTGAGCATCCCACGTTGCTGGCCTACACTGACAACGTCCGTGTGCTCGACAGAGTCAATGCGCTTGGGCTGGTGTCAGAAGACGTCGCCAAACAGCTGACGAACTGCTACCTTGAGTTGCGAGCCCGCTTGCATCGACAGGCTCTGCAGGAAGCCGACGCTGTGGTGCCGTATGATCAGGAATTGAAAAAACTAGTCACCGCTGTGGTGGCCATCCGTGAAGAAATACTGGGAAATAGTCATTGAGCGCCATGTCAGAACAAAATGCATCATCAGCGGCCCACGCCGAAACCGTATCAAACAGTGAAACACTCGTCGAGGTGACCCGGGATGAGCTGCCGATGCATTGCCCAGCCCCATCAGGGCCACTTTGGAACAGCCACCCACGTGTCTATATCCCCCTCGAAGATGCGCCGGAGGCCACCTGTTCCTATTGTGGCACTGTGTATCGTCTGGTTGACGCGAAAAGCTGACGCGCCCGAGCGTTTTAGTGAAGCGACAGTGTGATCGCGAGGGTCGGATCACGTATTGCTACCGGCAGGATTCAGAACCTGACTTTGATCCTTGCGTGTTTGACGAGGAGCGGCTTTCGGCCAGCGGCCTGGTCAAAGGTGTTGCGGATGGCGGTCGAGGCAATACTTTTTTCATCGAACAGGGCGGAACGGCGCTGGTACTTCGCCATTACCGACGTGGCGGCATGGTTCGATATTTCAGTGAAGCGTCGTATCTGTATAGCGGAATGCAAAAAACTCGCGCCTGGCGTGAGTTCATGTTTTTGTGCGAGCTTGAAGATTCAAACCTTCCAGCGGCCAAGCCCTTTGCCTGTCGTATTGAGCGACGCGGCCTGGTGTATTCGGCAAGTTTAGTGACGTATCGACTTGCTGGCGCGACGCTGGCGACGTTGTTGATCGATGGCAAGATTAACAACACGGACTGGGAAAACATCGGCAAGTGCATTGCTCGTTTTCACAAGGCCGGTGTTTGTCACGCTGATCTTAATGCTCACAACATAATACTTGATGCGTCAGGTAATGTTTCGCTCATTGATTTTGATCGTGCGCGTTGTCTGAAGACAAACGGGCAATCCTACCCAGGCAAATGGAGCTACACGAACATGGAGCGCCTCTGGCGTTCCATCTGTAAAACCACGGCAAGCGATGAGCGTCATCAACCGGGGTTCGACATTTTGCGTCAAGCCTGGCTTGACGCCTGATCGATAAGTGCCTCCATGTAGAGAATACCGACGCGGCTACAAGACTCCGCCAGCCTAACCGCATTTTGTGCACGCTCGGAAAACGCGGCATGGCCTTTGGCAGCCGAATCCAGCAGCATGGCTAGCGCTTGTGCATCATTCGCGACGTTAATGGCGTTATTTTCCAGCATTAGCTGCATGACATCGGTGAAGTTGTGGGTATGTGGCCCAACAATAACCGGTACACCCATTCTCGCTGGCTCAAGCATGTTGTGACCGCCTCGCTCAATCAATGAGCCACCTACAAATGCGGCTTGCGCACCGCTGTACCAAGCTTGTAGTTCACCCAATGTATCAGCCAGATATAGTTGATCTTCTGGCTGTGGATCTTCTCCAGCGCTACGTTGTTTAACAACAAGTCCGGTTTCTTTCTGCAGCGATTGCAAAATGGCTGAGGCACGCTCGGGATGCCGCGGTACGATAACCAGTAGCGGTAGGCTGTCATCCTTGATCCATTCTCTCGCCAGTTGCAGTTCTTCATTGTCATGGGTTGACGCAGCAACGATATAGTCGCGTTGCAGCAATTGTTTTACATCGATCGGCTTGCGGTTATCCATGTATTTAAGATTTCCGACAGTCTTGACCTTCATGGGATCGGCGCCGATAGAGACATAACGCCTGTTGTCTTCTGCCGATCTTGCCAGCACATCTACATCAGCCAAGGCGTGTTCATAGCTGGTACGAAGAATGCCGGCGGCAGACTTCAGCGTCCTGTCAGACAAACGACCATTGATAATAGTGAGCTTGATCTGATGTTGGCGACACGTCGCATACAGCTGCGGCCATATTTCAGTTTCGACGATCCAGCCCTGGCGTGTATTCAGTCGCGCGCAAAATCGCGAACTGGCAAAGGCGAAATCGATTGGCAAGTAGGCATGTGATACTGCGGCAATGTTGTTTTTTTTCAGCACCTCTTTTGCTGTCGGTGTATTCGTTGTCAGCAAGATGGACTCGATGGTGTTATCGGCTGAGGCCAAGGCCATTTCCAGCAGCGGTAACACGGTGGTGACCTCGCCTACCGAGGCCGCATGTACCCACAGATCGGCGGTTCGTACCTCGTTCGGGTAGTTGAAGCCCAAGCGTTGTTTAAGGTATATCCAGCCGCCGTCCTTGACACTTCGCCACACCGTGTAAGCCAGGAGCAACGGGGTGAGTGCCAACACGATCAGCCGATAGGAAAGAGGTGGCGCCGTGCTCATGGGACAGGGTTGTCGATAAACCTGTCGGCGGAGAAGGGCAGACGTGTATACGGCCAGGCACAATCAACACCCATTCGGGTTGGCCAGTAGCGCAGTAAAGAAAAGGGCTGCCAGTTGAACGGCTTATTCAACGGGTACTAAAAAATTATTGATCGAGGTGAGATCGTTTTCGCTCAGGGTACCAGCTGCACTCTTGAGGCTGAGCAGGTTGATGATGTAATCATACAAAGCACCGGAGTAGTCTGAGCGTGCACGAAAGGTATCGCGTAGTGCCTGCAGCACTTCAACGGATGTCCGTGTGCCTGCACGAAAGCCGGCATCGGTAGCCTCTGCAGACTGCTGCGTCGATACCAAGGCTTGACGCAAGGCGCGAACCTGGCTGATCGACGCGAGTACACCGCGGTAGCTATCACGCGTTTGTTGTGTCGTACTGCGTTCCCGCGCGATCAGTGTCTGCGATGCGCTCATGGCTTCGGCATTGGCTTGGGCTATCTGTGCCTTGATACGCCCGCCTGTCAGTAATGGGAGACTCAGCTGGACCCTGAGTTCGGTGGCGTCGAGGTCGGTAATGCCCTCGCGTTCGGTTCGGTTTGAAACGGCGATACCGATAAGGTCAACGGTCGGATAGCGGGATGCACGCTCGACAGCAATTTGTGTTTGCGCCGATTCAGAACTCAGTCTGGCAATGGCAAGCTCGATGTTCTGATCATTGGCCAGTTTGACCCAGGCATCGATATTGGTCGGGTTAGGTGGCGTCAGTGGGAAGTCGCGGGCAAGGGTTGCAACTTGTTCGGTGTCAATACCGCTGACCAGGAACAGTGCTTCGCGTGCGGTTGCCAACTGATTTGATGCGGCAATTTCCTGCGCCACGGCGAGATCATACTGGGCCTGCGCCGAACGCACGTCAGTGATGGGCACGAGTCCAACATCGAAACGGCGATTGGCTTGTTCGCGCTGGCGATCGATAGCTTGTAATTCGGATTGGCTGAATTCAACATTCGCTTGTGCGCGCAGCACATCGAAGTAGGCATTGGCGACTTGCAGAATCAAGGCCTGGTTCTGCGATGCGAATTGCGCTTCTGCCTGCATGACACCGAGTTGTGCCTGATCAAGCAATTTTGAGTTGCTGCGATTGAAGATCGTCTGGTTCAGTGTCAGTGATATGGAGTCTTCGCGAAACGTTGAATCAAAACCTGTATTTGCGTTGGTTACACCAACATCGGCGCCCAGTTGAAGTTGTGGCCGAAAGGCGGACCGGGCCAGCGGCACACGTTGGCGCGCCGCCTCAAGGTCGAAGCCGGCGGCCTGGATTTCGGCGTCGTAAGCTTTTGCGGCGTTGTAGGCCGCTTTGAGATCTGTTGCGTTGGCTTGTTGGGCCAACGTTAGAAACAGGCAGACGATCAGGGCGCGCACGGAATAACTACCGTGGGTTCGACGATCCATCAGTTTTCGCGTCATCGTCATAGAGTTAAAAAATGGTTAAAAGATAAAACTTGGTCGGTCAGGATCAAAATGAACCAGGGGATCGATACGGGTTTCAAAGAGACTTTCGGTCAGCCATTCGACGTCGCTAATACGCGTCATCAGCTGCGCATCCATGGTCGGCTGGCTAAGGTCTCCTATCACTGCAAACAACCGGCCACCTACCGCCAGTTTCTGCTTGTAAAAGTCAGGAATGGCCGGAATTGCACCAGAGAAGGCAATGGCCTGGTAGGCGTCACGCGCGTCCCATTCTTTTGCAGCGTCTTGCTGTTTCAGAGTCACATTGCTGACACCTGAATCTTTGAGTCTGGCGGCTGCAACATGATGCAGCTCGGGAATGATTTCGATGCTGTCGCAGTGGGCGGACAGTTTTGCCAGGCAACTGGTCAGATAGCCGCTGCCCGTGCCGATCTCCAGAACCGTATCGGTGACTTCCAGTAGCAGTGATTGCAGCAAGCGCCCATCGATGGTTGGCTTGAGCATATTCTGGCCATGGCCAATCGGCAGCGCGAAGTCGCTGTAGGCAACACCTGCATAGGCGGCGTCGAGGAATGCCTCGCGAGGAATATCCGACAACACATCCAGAACACGTTGGTCCAGTACGTCCCAGGGACGTACTTGCTGTTCGATCATGTTGCTGCGGGCTTGCTGCTGTAAATCCATGGGAAAGTTGTCTTGCGCGTCAATGTGGATGGAATTATAGCCTGCCCACACTCAACAACGGTTACGACCGGGTATCCGCATTAGACTTGCTGTATGCAATACAATTTTTTCCCTGACACCGTGGCACCGTAATACGATTGCAACAGTGTCAGGGAAGCGCTTACAGCGCCGCTTGTAACTTACTCGGGAACAACTCCGCTGGCTTGCGGACCCTTGGCGCCCTGTTCGATATCAAATCGAACTTTCTGACCTTCATTCAAAGTCTTGAATCCATCTGACTGAATCGCTGAAAAATGCACGAAAACGTCGTCGCCGCCATCGTCCTGCGCCAGAAATCCAAACCCTTTGGATTCGTTAAACCACTTCACCGTACCTGTTGCCATCTTTCTCACCTCAACCAAATGAACGTTTGGTGGCGGGAGCACCCTTTAGAATTAGCTTTGCCACCGGCCCCAGTCTACTGGTTTTCGTGACGCGGTCTACAGTTTTGATGATTTTTGGTCTGTCTATTTGCCGTCATTGGCCTGACGGTGAACCGTCTATCGGTGGCTAGCTGCCACCTTCTGCGGCGGGCTTGGGTTTACGGCGGCGTCGCCGACGCTTGGGTTTATCGACGCCTGTGCTCGAAGCCGCGGAGTTTGTGCTGGCGGCTGCGGAGTTTGCGGTGCTATCTGGGGTTGGATTGCTTCGATTTTTGCTCTGAGCACCGCTGCGATTCTGACTGCGACCGCGGCCACCCTGCGTGCGTCCCTTGCCACGACCACGAGCGTCCCGGCCACGCGCGTCCTGACTGACACGATCACGTTCGATACGGGCAGGTTTCTTCGGCTCAACCAGCAGCTCATCAGTGATCGCGGCCAGCGGAATGGTCTGACCGATATATTCCTGAATTTCCGGTAGTGAAAACGAGTAGTTTTCGCAGGCAAAACTGACCGCGACACCTTCGGAACCGGCGCGCGCTGTTCGTCCGATTCGATGGACATAGTCTTCGGCCTGTTGGGGCAGGTCGTAATTGAACACATGGCTTACATCGTCAATGTGCAATCCGCGAGCAGCCACATCAGTTGCGATCAGTACCGGCAGTTCGCCAGCGGTGAAATCCTTCAAAATTCGTTGGCGCTTGTTTTGGCGCACATCACCGGACAAGGTACCGCAGCTAATGCCGTTGCCGACAAGATAGGACTCGATGCGTTCGGCCGCCCGCTTGGTGTTGACAAAGATAATTGAGCGTGGTGGTTGCAAAGTGTTCAACAAGCCGAGTAGCAGGGGTATCTTTTCGTCGGTTGCTGGCTGATAAAGTGATTGCTCAACGCCATCGGCAGTGACCCCCGTGGTTTCAGTCTGCAGCTGTTGCGGGTTATCCATGTGCTCGTAGGCGAGCTCCATGACGCGGTGCGACAAGGTAGCCGAGAAAAGCATGCTCAAACGCTCGCCAGGCGCTGGCATGCGTCGAAGCAGAAAGCGAATGTCGGCGATAAAGCCGAGATCGAACATGCGATCAGCTTCGTCAAGTACCGCAATTTCAAGCGTTTTCAGATTGAAAACTTTTTGCTTGAAGTAATCGATCAGGCGCCCGGGCGTACCGATAAGAACATCGACACCGTCGGCCAGTTGTTTTCGTTGCTTCTCGTAGTCGATGCCGCCATACACGACGGCTGTTTTCAGATGGGTATGTTTTGCCAATGATTCAGCGTCCTTGGCAATCTGGATAGCCAACTCGCGGGTCGGAGCAATAACCAGCATGCGTGGTTGCCCGGCTTGTCGATTTTCAGGTTCGTGTTCGAGCAGTCGGGCAAAACTGCCAAGCAGAAAGGCGGCGGTCTTGCCCGTACCGGTTTGTGCTTGTGCAGCAATGTCGTTACCAGCAGCGATGGCTGGCAGGGTCAGTCCCTGTATTTCGGTGCACAGGGTAAAACCGAGCTCATCGGTGGCTGCAATCAATGGTGCAGGCAGCTTGAGTTCAGCGAAGCTTGTCACTACCTTGGGACTAGTAGCATCGTCGGTCATGCGGTCTGGTAGAGTGGCGGCATAGAATGTTGTGATTCGGCAACTTTTTTTAATGCCCGATGACCAATGCCCCGGACCCATGAATTAGACACGCCAGCCTTTGGCATCGATTACGAACCGAGACAGGAGGAGCCCTTGAGCGACCATATTACACATATTAGTGATTCGACTTTCGAAGAAGAGGTACTAAATTCCAGTACGCCAGTCCTTGTGGACTATTGGGCGGAGTGGTGTGGGCCCTGCAAGGCCATTGGTCCGGTACTCGAAGACGTTGCACCGGGCTATTCCGGCAAGGTGAAAATCGTCAAGATGAACATTGACGAAAACCCGAATACGCCGCCCAAGTACGGCATTCGGAGCATTCCAACACTGATGCTGTTCAAAAACGGCGCAGTAGAAAGCACCAAGGTGGGCAGTCTGAACAAGTCTCAACTGACTGAATTTCTCGACGAACACGCCTGATTTTTATCAGATTGACCCTGCCATTTACTGGGTAGATGGCAGGGGAATTGCACATCAGCCTCCATTCATTCACGAAATTGGCCTGATAACGGCCCTGTTTTCTGAAATTTAGTGCTGAACTGATCAGCGGATGGCGAGCTTTGCTGGACCTTCGTGCTGTGTCGTGCTAGATTGTCCCTATTCGAGATCCGTGCAGCCAGCCCACTCCTTGGCGCTCGCGCAACCCCAGACTAACTGCTGCTTCATTTCGTAATCAAAGATTGTCTCGCCATGAATTGTCATGGCTTTCCCATCCCGGCGATTCTCGCCCACCCCTCAAGTCACACCCCTGTCTAATCTGTATGAACCTGACCGATTTAAAAAAGAAAAACCCAACCGAGCTCATGGAGCTCGCCGAGTCGATTGGCGTCGATAACATCGCGCGGCAACGCAAACAGGACATGATCTTCTCGATCCTGAAAGCGCACTCGCGAAAGGGCGAAGACATCTTTGGCGGTGGTGTTCTTGAAATTCTGCAGGATGGCTTCGGCTTTCTGAGGTCGGCGGACAGCTCCTATCTGGCGGGCCCTGACGATATTTATGTATCGCCCAGTCAAATTCGTCGATTTGCCTTGCGTACCGGGGACACGATTTTCGGCAAGATCCGCCCACCGAAGGAAGGTGAGCGTTACTTTGCGCTGCTCAAGGTGGATGAAATCAATTTCGGCCCCCCTGAGCAGGCCAAGAACAAGGTCTTGTTTGAAAACCTGACGCCACTGCACGCCAATGATCGTCTGACGATGGAGCGTGGTAATGGCTCTACCGAAGACATAACCGCTCGTATCATTGATTTCGCGGCGCCGATTGGTAAAGGCCAGCGTGGTTTGATCGTGTCTCCACCGAAAGCGGGCAAGACCTTGATGTTGCAAAACATTGCACAAAGCATCGCCGCCAATTCTCCAGATTCCTATCTGATTGTTTTGCTGATCGATGAACGGCCGGAAGAAGTCACCGAGATGCAACGCATGGTTCAAGGTGAAGTTATCTCGAGTACCTTTGACGAACCTGCGGCACGCCACGTACAGGTTGCCGAGATGGTTATCGAGAAAGCCAAGCGGCTTGTTGAGCACAAGAAAGATGTCGTTATTCTGCTCGATTCAATTACGCGTCTGGCGCGCGCCTACAACACAGTTGTGCCTTCATCCGGCAAAGTGTTGACCGGTGGTGTGGATGCCAATGCACTGCATCGACCCAAGCGATTCTTCGGTGCGGCGCGTAATATCGAAGAGGGTGGCAGCTTGACGATCATCGCAACTGCATTGGTCGATACGGGTTCGAAGATGGACGAAGTCATTTACGAAGAGTTCAAGGGCACCGGTAATATGGAATTGCACCTTGATCGACGTATTGCGGAGAAGCGCGTATTCCCGGCCATCAATATCAATCGTTCCGGTACGCGTCGTGAGGAGCTCATGATGGATCAGGAAGAGTTGCAGAAGACCTGGATCTTGCGCAAGTTCATCCATTCAATGGATGAAATAGAGGCGGTTGAATTCCTGCTTGGTCGATTGCAACAAACCAAGACGAACAATGAGTTCTTCGATTCGATGAAACGTTAGGGAGTTGCTTTCTTAGTTAGCTGTTCTCTCTGGCTATCGCGCGATAACCGATATCACGTCGGTAACGCCGATCTTTCCAATGCACGATTTCTGCACCTTTGTCAGCCAAGGTCTTGGCATCACGGAGGCTTGTCGCTTGTGCGGTCACACACATGACGCGCCCGCCCGCCGTTTGCAGCTCATTGCCATCCAGTCGTGTGCCGGCATGAAACACCTTGCAGCCACTGTCATCGGCCGCCGCAACACCGCTGATAGCTTCTCCCTTGCTACTGCCTTCTGGATAGTTACCGGCGGCCAACACGATACCAATCGCACTACCATCGAGCCAGTGAGCGTGCTGGCTCGGCAGGTTGCCATCCACCGCGGCATTGAGCAAGGGCAATAAATCCGATTCAAGACGCATCATCAACGGTTGTGTTTCGGGGTCACCCAATCGCACGTTGTATTCAACAACCCGTGCCTTGCCTTCATCATCGATCATCAAACCGACATATAAAAAGCCAATGAAGGGCATGCCATCGTTGTTCAGGGCATCGATAGTGGGTTGCAGGATGTCCTTGACGACATGCGCGTGTACTGAGTCGGTCACGACGGGGGCGGGTGAGTAAGCACCCATGCCACCGGTATTCGGGCCAAGGTCGCCTTCATCACGTGCCTTGTGATCCTGGCTGGTTGCCAGTGGCAGACAATCGGTTCCCGAAACGATCGCAATGAAACTTGCTTCCTCGCCTGCGAGGAATTCTTCGACGACAATTGTGGCGCTGGCCTGACCAAAGCGACGCTCGCCTAACATGGCATGGACTGCGTTGCTCGCCTCTTCAACCGTTTGTGCGACAACCACACCCTTGCCTGCGGCCAGTCCATCAGCCTTGATGACAATGGGCGCGCCTTGTTGCTTGATCCATTCGATCGCCTTGTCAGCCTCCGTGAATGTGGCATGGGCGGCGGTCGGTATCTTGTTCCTCTGCATAAAGGCTTTGGCGAATGCCTTGCTGCCTTCGAGTTGGGCGGCTGCTGCCACAGGGGCAAAGATGCGCAGGCCTGCGGCGTGAAACTGATCGGCGATACCGAGCACCAGCGGTGCTTCAGGGCCGACAACGGTCAAGGCCACATCGTTGTCCCTGGCGTAGTTGATCAAGCCGTCAATATCGTCAACGGCGATATCAACGTTGGTTGATTTCGGTTCTGACGCGGTACCGGGATTGCCGGGTGCGGCCGTGATGTGGGTGACTTCGGGGGAGGCGGCGAGTTTCCAGACGAGCGCATGTTCGCGACCACCGCTACCTACGACGAGAATGTGCATCTTTTGTGCTGCCTTGATAAAAGCGCTTAGTGTACTGTGTCGCAGTGATAAATCGCGCACCACACTCTCGCGTTAATGATATTTCGATCTCAGCCATTGCCATGGGGTTGCTCGCGGCGATTGTCGGTTTCGCTGGATCGTTTACCGTGGTGTTGCAAGGCTTTCGAACCGCGGGTGCCTCGGAGGCTGAAGCCGCATCAGCCTTGATGGCCTTGACCGTGGGCATGGGTGTCTCCGGCATCACGCTGGCCTGGCGTTATCGGATGCCGATTGGCGTTGCCTGGTCGACACCGGGCTCTGCCTTGCTGATCTCGTCTGGTGCCGCACTGTCGAGTGTCAATGTGGCCATCGGGGCTTATTTGTTCAGCGCCGTGTTATTGATCATCGCCGGCGTCTTCCGACCACTGGGACGCTTGATCGAAGCCATACCGTCAAGCCTTGCGAATGCCATGCTGGCCGGTGTGTTGTTGATGATCTGTGTAGCACCGGTTCAGGCCCTGGCAAGCGAGACCTTGTTGGCGTTGCCGGTTGTACTGACCTGGTATGTGGTTGGTCGATATCGGCGTATGCTGGCTGTGCCGGCCGCCCTGATAGTACTGGTACCGATTGTGTTGCTGCATATTGGCGTGCCGGACGAGTTTGCCGCCGAGTTTCGTCAAGCCTTGATACCTGCACCGATATTCCTGACGCCCCAGTTTGAACTAGATGCATTGGTGAGCATCGGCATACCACTGTTTGTGGTCACGATGGCCTCGCAGAATGTTCCTGGTATTGCGGTATTGCGGGCCAATGGGTATACGCCCAGGGCGGGACCCTTGATCACCAATACGGGCATTTTCAGCCTGCTCGCAGCACCCCTGGGTTCGCATGGCATCAACCTCGCCGCCATTACCGCGGCGATGATGTCCGGTGAGGACTCACACCCGGATGCCTCACGTCGCTATTGGGCAGCGTTGACAGCAGGCATTGCGTACATCCTGATGGGTTTGCTTGCCGGTGCGATCAGCTTGTTGGTGACACTGTTACCACAAATCATTGTTCAAGCGATTGCCGGGCTTGCCTTGCTAGGCTCATTTACGGGTGCATTGGTGTCGGCCTTTGCCGTTGAACAAGAACGTGAAGCTGCTGCCGTTACGTTCTTGTTTGCCGCATCCGGGCTGACCCTGTTGAGTGTTGGTGGTGCATTCTGGGGGCTTCTGGTGGGTGGTGTCATGTTGTATCTGTTGAACCGAAAACGAGTGAGTCAAGCATGAGAGAACATCCCATGACGTTTTGTCGTAGTGCCTTGTTCATGCCGGCAAGTAATGAGCGTGTGTTGGCCAAAGGCCCAACGCTTGATTGTGATGCGGTGATTGTTGATCTTGAGGACTCTGTTGCACCGGATGCAAAAGATGCTGCACGCCATTCTGCAGTCACGGCCCTTGAAGAACAGGACTATGGTTTTCGCTTGCGTGCCCTGCGGGTCAACGCTGTCGATACCGAATGGCATGCGGACGACATGCAAGCGGTGATTGCCTGCAAGCCTGATGTGTTGGTCATGCCCAAGGTGGAATCAGTTAGTGATATTGCCAAGACCAGCGCTGTGCTCGATGCACAGGCGTTTGACTGTGAAATCTGGGCAATGATTGAAACACCTGTCGCTGTGCTGCATGTTGAACAGATTGCCGCGAGTGTCAGTCAACACCCGCGTCTGTCACGCCTTGTTGCAGGCACCAATGATCTGGCGCGAACTGTCGGTATGCCCATCAGTCGTGATCGACACTATTTGCTGCCGTGGTTGATGCAATGTGTCGCCGCAGCCAAGGCGTATGGCTTGCAGATTCTCGATGGTATTTATAATGACTTTGCCGATAGTGAAGGCTTCGCCTCGGAATGTCATGCCGGTGTGATGATGGGCATGGATGGCAAGACTCTGATTCATCCGATGCAAATAGCGCCGGCAAATGCTGCATGGACACCGTCGGTGGAAAGCATAAGCGAGGCGCGAGAAATCGTCGCGACGTTTGCACAGTCACAACATCAGCAGGCGGGTGTAGTACAGATTAATGGTCGAATGATTGAACGCCTGCATCTCGAGATGGCGGAACGAACGCTGGCTATTGCAGCGGATATCGCTCAGCGAGGCGAATCGAGCCCCGCATGAACCGGTGGCAAGATTGCGCGCTCATCACCTAACGCTGACCGCCATTGATTTCGAGCACTTGACCGGTGATATAACCGGATAGTTCGGGTGCTGCAAAAAAAAGATAGCTGGGTGCGCAGTCCTCGCTGGTGCCCAATCGTTGCAAGGGTATTTGCTTGCGGGTCGCTTCTAGTTTTTCGGCACTTGAATAGCGTGCATGGAAATCGGTATCAATGACACCCGGTGAAATGGCATTGGCGCGGATACCATCTGATGCCAACTCTCGCGCAAGACCTCGTGTATAGGTGCTGACAAAGGCTTTGCTTGCTGAATAAATCGATGAGCCAGGACTGCCTCCGGTACTTGCTGAAATCGACACTGTATTGATGATCGATGCGTTTTTTGATTGCTTGAGTAACGGGATTAGTGCACGTGTGATGCGGACAACCGAATCCTGATTGAGACTGATAATATTGGCGTAGTCTGATTCGCTTAGTGTGTCGGCTGGAAAGCGTCCAAACATGGTCCCGGCATTATTGATCAATACATCGACACACTTGGTGTGTGTGTTGACAAAGTCGATGAAAGCAAGCTGATCCTCGACTTTCGTAAAGTCACCGCATGCCGTGTACAGTTGATCGGTGTTGTTGATGCCATGATCTTGCCGGCCAAGATGAGCAATGACCGTGGCACCTGTATCGAGAAAAGCATCCAGTGTTGCGCGTCCAATACCAGCACCTGCGCCGGTGATGACAATGACTCGATCCTGAAACAGGCCGGTAAATGGTGAGTTATTTCTCATGGATGAAGCTTAGCGCCAAAAGAGGAGTGATAATACATGTAGCGCTCATTTATAGCGAAATTGAGCGAATGACGCTATTCAGCAGAAACCGATTTGCTTCTATATTCAATGCGCGAGCTGACACTCGACAAGCTCGGTCGTTTTGCCATGATGTTGCGCCGAGCAGCCTGAACAGCTACCGGTGATTACTGTACGTTGTATCTGCGGTAAGTTGTCGTGACAGACGTTAAAGCATTCTTTTATCTCAGCGAAGAGACAGCTTGGTGAAGATACTTTTCTGTAGGCGTCGAGTGTATTATCAATCTTTCTGATATCAGAGTTGTTTGCGAGATTGATCATGGCTGAGAACAAGCTCAGGGAGCACATTTGTCTGCTGGCAAAGTCTTTGTTTGATCGTGGTTTAACCGGCGGCAGTACTGGCAATATTTCCGCGCGAACCAGCGACGGAGGCCTGTTGGTGTCGCCGACGGGCACGAGCTTTGGCAGGCTCGATCCGGCAAGGCTGAGTCGATTTGATAAAAGCGGGGTGCAAATTGACGGCGACAAACCGACCAAGGAAATGCCACTGCATACAGCCTTTTATGACACGCGCTCGACAGCCGGTGCGGTCGTTCATTTGCATGCTTGTCATTCAGTAGCGTGGTCGATGATGCCAGACGTCGATGAAGACAATTTTCTACCACCGTTGACGCCGTACGCCATCATGAAACTGGGCAAGGTCAAGTTGTTGCCGTTTTTTGTGCCTGGCGATGCAGCGGCTGGCGAAGCTGTCAGAGGTCTGGCTGGTAAACGCTCAGCGGTCATGCTGGCCAATCATGGTCCTGTGGTTGCGGCAAAGGATGTAGAAGCCGCCTGTAATGCCATTGAAGAACTCGAAGACACCGCTCGTCTTGCCATTATGATGCGTGGTTTTGAGCCACGCATGCTCAGTCAGCTGGATATTCGAAAACTCGTGACGACATTTGATATCGAGTGGGATGGGTGAAATGTTACGACAGGTAGAAACTCAATTGGCAGGTAAGGGATACTGCAGTTTCTGACCAACAAAGATGCTGGATCCGGACAAATTATTGATTCTGCGCAGCTCGCTGACAGACGTGCCATAGTCGATGGCGATCTTGCCCAGGTAGTCACCATAGACAACTTCGTGCTCACCGTATAGTGGGCCACTGCTTGTCACGCTATCGTTTGCCGAAGCGGTATTGTCAGATTCGGTATTGGCAACAATGTTGGTTGGCGCCACGGGTTCACTGATGATTCGAGGGCTGCTTGTCTTAGCCGATTGTTTTTCGGCATTTACGGTGCTTGCGTTAACTGCGCTTGAGGCGTTGATGTTTTCGCCGGCCACCGGGGTGCGGACGTTTGATTGCAGGCTTGCGGGTACCGTAACCGCTGGCACAGCGCCATTGTTGTTCTGCCAGCGGTAAAGTCCGCCGCCGAGTGCGGACAGGGAAACCAGCAAAATGACAAAGTCGGATTTAGCGATCACAAGTGAGGTGCCGTAAAACGTTTATCGATGAGGCGATGATAACTATTCGGGTCAGTCACGGATAGTCGGATTCACACAAGTTTACTGAAAATGTGCACTCAAGCCATTGATTTAGCCGTATTTGCGAAAAACTACCGTTCCCGGGGAGATACTTGACGGGGTTACAGTTTGTCGCCCAGAGAATAAGCCCCCATAGCCGCCCGAAGCAGCAGGTCTCGCGCTCTCACGCCACCAGGGAACTTTGGCGTGGGCAGTGCGGCGAGATCCTTGAACCGAGAACTGTCGCCGGCCATGGCCTCGGCTGTGATTCGGCCCGTGAGGGTTGCCAATGCCACGCCATGCCCTGAATATCCACCAGCGGTGTACAGCGCTGGGGATATTTTGCGAACGTACGGTAAACGGTTTCGTGTGATCGCCAGTGTTCCACCCCAGGCGTAGTCGAGGCTGACGTCGTGTAAATCCGGGAAGACATCCAGCATTGCGCGCTGTGAGGAGCGGGAAATATCGCCTGGGAAACGATAACCGTAATTTTCTCCGCCACCAAACAAAAGCCTTGAGTCCTTCAAGCGGCGGAAGTAACGCACCACGAAGCGTGAATCGGCAACCGCGTGATTTCCTGGCAATAGTGACGATGCCCTTTCCTCCCCGAGTGGTTCGGTGACAACGATAAAGCTGTTTATCGGCATGACGTGTTTGGCGACGCTGCTTACCTTGTCTTCCGGATAAGGGGTATCCAGATATCCGTTGCCTGCGAGTAGTACCCGGGATGCCGTGACGCTGCCATTGGCGGTTACGGCCCGTAGTCTTGAACTCGGGAGGCTTGATGCAGGGGCGCACGACATCTGAGCGCGTGAAGGGGACCGTGACATGTCAGCCAGCTTGTCGATGCGGATGACTTCGCTTAGTTCATGAATGACGGCCCCATGCTTTTCGCCTAATTGCGCAAGAGCCTGGCAAAGCTTCAAGGGGTGTATATGACCGGCGCCGTGATCGATTGTGCCGCCCACATAGTCATCTGATCTGACCAGTGCCTGGCATTGTGATCGGTTCAAGGGTTCGATCGCGTTATAGCCATAGTCGCGCTTGAGTGTTTTTGCGTAGGCGTGAGCCTGGCTGAGATAACGTTTGCGATGGAGCCCATGAATGATGCCACTTTGGTATTCGATATCCACTTGAGCTTCTGCTGCGATCTCATGCACTTCGGACTTGGCCGCTTCGCTCAAGTCCCATAAACGATGAGCGTGGTCCTGCCCGAGCAAGGATTCGAGTTCTGGTTGTGAGATGTTGTAACCGGTACCGAGTTGCCCTCCATTGCGTCCTGACGCACCCCATCCAACCCGGTGTGCATCGAGTACCACGACACTCATACCGCGCCGTGCGATTTCGCGAGCAGCTGACAATCCGGTAAAGCCGGCACCGACAATCACGACATCGACATCGAGGTGGCGTTCCAGTCGTGAACGAGCCGGAATATCGCAGGTGTCGTGGTACCACGACGGTGCGTGTTTACCGGTTTGGTCGTTGGCGTAGAGTAATCTCATCGACGACATTATCCAGACTCGGGCTACGCTTGTGTGTGAAAAACGGCGCGTATAAAACGAAAACTCACCGGGTTATCATGCACACTTTCTCCCAGAGTTTGTGTTGGCAATGATTGATCTCTCAGGCAGGACGGCTTTCATAACTGGTGCCAGTCGCGGCATCGGTGAGGCCACGGCCCGCAAAATGGCAAGCTATGGCGCCAAGGTGATTCTGACGGCTCGAAGCGCGGCCGATATTGAACGCATCGCAGAGGATATCGGCGATTCGGCAATGGCGATCGCCTGCGATGTGTCCGAACATGCGGCGGTAGGCGACGCGATCGCCAAGGGGGTGTCCGCATTCGGTTCGCTGGATTTCTGCGTTAATAATGCCGGCACCATAGAACCCATCGCGCGTATCGAAGACTCCTCTCCCGAGGATTGGGGCAAGGTCATCGATATCAATACCAAGGGTGTATACAACGTCATGCGCCACGGCTATGAATACCTTGTCGACGGTGGTGGTGTCATCATCAATATTTCATCGGGTGCGGCGACGGGCGCACTTGAAGGCTGGAGCCACTATTGCGCGTCAAAGGCCGCCGTGTTGTCGTTAACCCGATGCGGACACAAGGAATGGGGCGACAAGGGTGTGCATGTTGTTGGTCTGTCACCGGGTACTGTCGCGACCGACATGCAACATGCGATCAAGGACTCGGGCGTCAATCCGGTCAGTCGACTGGATTGGTCGAACCATATCAGTGCGGAGTGGGTCGCCGAAGCAATCGTCTGGCTTACAACGGATGCTGCCCGTGTGTATGACGGCACTGATTTTTCATTGAAGACTGAAGAAGGGCGCCGGGCAGTAGGGCTTGTCTAGACGTTCAGCAACAGATGCTCGCGTTCCCACGGGCTGATGATTTGCAGAAAGGCTTCTGATTCCTGACGTTTGATCGCGCTGTAAAGTGTGCAGAAGTCTTGCCCCAATGTTGACGTGATTTCCTCACTGGAGTTAAACAGATCCAGCGCGTGTAACAGGTCACGTGGTAGTTCGTGAGGGAGATCGTAGGCGTCACCGGTTTCAGGTTTTCGCGGCTTTGCCTTGTTCAACATGCCGATCAGACCGCAGGCAAGGCTTGCGGCGATGGCCAGATACGGATTGCAGTCCATACCCACCACGCGATTTTCTATACGTCTGCTGCCCGGTGCCGAGACTGGTACGCGTAAGCCGGTCGTACGGTTATCATTGCCCCATTCCAGGTTGATGGGTGCGGCATCGTCCTTGATGAAGCGTCGATATGAATTGACGTACGGCGCTAACATGCAGAGCACGTGTGGCAGGCAGTTTTGTTGTCCGCCGAGAAAACCGTAGAAAAGCTCACTGGGTTTATCGTCGTCTGTATTAAAAATGTTTTTGCCATCGCGAGTAGACACAACGCTTTGATGGATATGCATCGCGCTACCGGGTTGGTGCTGCATCGGTTTGGCCATGAACGTGGCGAAGCAGCCATTTTTTAATGCGGCTTCACGTATCAAGCGCTTGTAGAAAAACACTTGATCGGCCAGTGCAATCGGATCACCATGTTTGAGATTGATCTCGATTTGTCCGGCGCCACTTTCCTGAATGATCGTGTCGATCTCGAAACCCTGCGCTTCGGCAAAATCATAAATATCGTCGATCACGGTGCCGTACTCTTCAACAGCCGACATACTGTAAGCCTGCCGAGCTATGCCTTGACGACCGGTCCTGCCGATAGGTGGTTCCACCGGGTTGTTCGGGTCTATGTTCGGCTTGGTCAGATAGAACTCAAGCTCAGGGGCTACTACCGGTCGCCAACCCTGTGACTCGTAGGCTGCCATGATCCTTTTAAGCACGTTACGTGGCGCAATCGATACCGGTGAGCCGTCCTGGTTTTGCACATCATGCACCACTTGCAGCGTGACATCGTCCGACCATGGCACGGCAGTCGCCGCATTGTAGTCAGGCACGAGAACGAGATCTGACTCGGTCCACTGATCCGGCATGTCTTCGAGATCAACATACTCGCCGTTGATGGTTTGATAGAAAATGGATGTTGGCAAGAACATCTGTTCGCTGCGAGAGAATTTTTTTGCGGGCATGGCCTTGCCACGTGAGGTGCCGGCGATATCGGCAACGATGCACTCGACATCGTCGACTCGTCTTCCGTTGAGCCATTCATGAAAGGTCTCTGGAAGATTGCTCATCCACTTGTCGTTGATGATGTGCCGTGTCATCTTGCTTATCCTTTTCGTGTCCACTGTCCGTTAAGGAACTGACGGAGTGTTTCAGCAACACCTTCCTGAGCGATGGGTTGATCGAGCGTCTGAGCGGCGTGCTCGCGAATCTCCGGCGGTAGAAGCTTTCCGCGCGTTTCAAGTAGTCCGTCAACGAAGTCGCCGTTGAATTCAGGGTGTGGTTGCATTGTGAATGCGTTGTTACCGTATACCAGAACCGCATGACGACAAAACGCATTGGAACCCACGGTCTCGGCCATTGCCGGGGGTTCGATCACCTGATCCTGGTGGTAGGCCATCAGCCCGAGCGAATCCGTATTTTCGCCAAGTGCGGTGACATGTTCGCCGGCAAACACATGCGCATCCACTTTATAGTCAACATGACCTACCGCCCAACCGCCGTCGAATTTCTCAACCTTGCCACCAAGTGCCTGGGCAATGATCTGATGGCCGAAGCAGACGCCGACAATGGGTTGATTGGCATGAAAAATTTCGCGTATCAGATTCTCAAGCGGTGGTATCCATGCATGATCTTCATAAACGCCATGGCGTGAACCGGTGATCAACCAGGCATCGGCGTCATCGATGGAGTCTGGAAATACATTATCGACGACTGGCCAGTTCCGATAATCAAAGGATGACTCACCCAGCAGACGCGGAAACATGCCTTCATAGTTTGGAAATTTTCCGATCAGCTCTTCTGGTGCGTGTCCGGCTTGCAGGATGCCGAGACGTGTAAGTTGTTTTGTCATGTTCCTAACCTTATACGCCTAACTTGTCGCGCATCGCATACCACCATGAACCCAGTGTGGAGTAGGGTGCCCGAAAACGCTGACCGCCCGGGAATGGGTACCAAGGTAGTTTGGCGAATCGTTCAAAGCGAGACGTATTGCCCTCGATAGCTTCAGCGACCAGGCGGCCGAAAAGATGAGAGCCCGTCACGCCATGGCCACTGTAGCCCATCGCATGAAAGGTGTTGGGGCCCAGTTGTCCAAGTTGTGGAACACGTGTGAACGACAAGGCGAAATTGCCGCTCCAGGCGTGTTCAACCGGGATGCCTTTGAGCTCGGGAAACACCTTTTCCATATTTGGCCGAAGCTTGGCTTCGACATCGCGTGGGTCGGTACCCCCGTATACGGTACCGCCACCAAACAGCAGTCGCTTGTCGGCAGAGAGACGGTAGTAGTCCAGTATGTATCGCACATCTTCAACACAGGCGTCAGTGGGCAGTAGACGTGCAGCAAGATCATCGTCCAGTGGCGTGGTTGCCATGACCTGCGTTGATACGGGCATGACCCGAGGTTCGAGCAATGGCACCGACTTGCCCAAATAGGCGTTGCCGCACAGCACCAGTGTTCGACATTGCACACGTCCGTTATCGGTATGTACGAGCGGATGGCCATCGAGATTGTCGACTTTATTGACTCGAGTCTGTTCGTAAATCTTGCCGTCTAGTTGTTCAACTGCGTGTGCTTCACCCAACGCCAGGTTCAAAGGATGCAAGTGTCCACCGGAGTGATCAATCATTCCGCCGCAATATCGTTTCGAGCCGACATGTTCGCGCAGGGCATCGCGGTCCAGCAATTCGTGATCATCCATGCCGTAACGTCGCCAGAGCGCTTGCTTTTCTTCGAGGCCACGCATATGCCGGGCATTGAAACCAACGTAGATGTTGCGTTGCTTGAGATCGCAGTCAATGTGGTAGCGTGAGACGAATTCTCGAATGATGCTGGCGCCTTCCTGCACCAATGAACCGACAAACTCGGCAGCAGGTTCGCCATAACGCTTGCCGATGGTTTCCAGGCTTGCATTCAGCCCATTGACGATTTGCCCTCCATTTCGCCCGGACGCTCCCCAGCCGATTCGCGCCCCTTCGATGAGTGTGACCGTGTGCCCATTTTGTGCCAGGTGCAGCGCGGTTGACAGGCCGCTGAACCCCCCGCCAACCACACAAATATCCGCATCGATATCCTCACCCAATGGCGGTGCCTCCGTGCGTGGATTGGCGCTTGCGGCGTAGTAACTGGTCGTGTGGTCAATGTTTGCAGGTGTCATGCGCGGATGTTAGCACCGGTGTCCCGGCAGGGCGGTATACTGGTGCGATGCTTTTTCCGTTGATTGATCATGTCTGAACGAAACTACCCGACTGTTGCGCTGCATGAACTGTCATCGATGAGCGTTGCCGCTCGAAGCGAGCTGTTACTGCGTGCCGAAGATGACCTCGAACCCTTTATCAACGCAGTAGAGCCGATCATCGCGGCCGTCCGCGAAGAGGGTGATGTCGCATTGGCCCGTTTTGGTTGCGAATTCGATGGCGCAACATCGCTGGACGCTGATGCCATAGCTGCGACATCGACTGATTTCGATGCCGCATTCGATGCGCTGGACCCTTTGATGATAGAGACGCTTGAATATTCGGCCGATAACATTCGTCGTTACCATGAAGCCCAGGTACCCACCGAAATGTGGATGAAGGAAATTCGCCCTGGCGTTGTCGTTGGCGAACGTGCAACGCCGATCGATTCGGTCGCCTGTTACTCGCCGCGTGGCAAGGGATCCTTCCCGGTAGTGACTTTGATGACAGCGATACCTGCTCGGGTAGCCGGTGTGCCTCAGGCGATCATCCTGACGCCAGCCGGCAAGGATGGAAAAGTCGATGCAGCAACCTTGGTTGCAGCGCGTATTGCCGGTGTTGAACAAGTCTACAAGGTTGGTGGTGCGCAGGCGGTGGCAGCTGCAGCTTATGGCACGGAGACCGTTCCGCGCTGCCGCAAGATTGTCGGCCCCGGCAGTCCCTATCTGATGGCAGCCAAACGTTTACTGACCGGGGTCATTGATCCCGGCTTGCCTGCGGGACCGAGCGAGACCATCATCCTGGCTGATCCGACAGCCAACCCCGAGATTGCTGCGCTTGATATGTGTATCGAGTCTGAACACGGTGCCGATAGTAGTGCGTTTCTCGTTACCTGGAGCCGCGATATCGCCGAAAAAGTCATCGCCTCAATCCCAACGTATTGGGATCGGCAATCAGAAACATTGGCGGAGTATTCGTCAACGGTGTTAAGTGGCAAACGTGGGGGCGTTGTGCTCGCCGCCTCTGCGCAAGAGGCCTATGCGTTTATCAATGACTATGCACCTGAGCATTGCCAGGTGTTGTCCAAAGAGCCGTTCGAACACTTGGCGCATATTCGTAACGCCAGTGAAATCCTGCTTGGTGAGCATGCGGCAGGTTCGATCGCCAATTATATGATGGGGCCCAATTGCGTGCTACCGACTTCAGGTGCGGCACATACGCATTCGCCGCTCGGGGTGCATGACTTTATCAAGACTGCATCAATCGGGCATATGACGTTGACTGGCTATCGTGAAATGGCACCGCACACTGAACGGTTTGCCCGTTATGAGGGATTTGATGGACACGCCAATGCCGTGAGCGATTTGCGTGACAAGGCTCGTCAGTCACTTTAAACACCACAGTCTGGCAATGGCATCCAACAGGGAGCGGTGCTGATGTCTTGGATTACCAGTGGCATTGTATTGATCGGGATCATAAGCCTGCTTGTTTTCTGAATAATGACAGCCGAAATTTGCTTGAGCGGTGGCAACGTCAATGAGAGCGTTGTTCGGATAGGTGATACGGTCCGGCGTGCGCTCTCTCCGTATTCAGATGCGGTGCATGCGTGGATGCAGCATCTCAATGCAGCGGGTTTTGTCGAAGCACCTGAGTTTTTAGGTATCGATGAGCAGGGGCGTGAGACGCTGTCATTTATTGATGGTTACTGTGGTGTGTCCGATGTGCTGTGGCAGAACAGTGACATGTTATCGAGTGCAGCGCAGCTGCTTCGCCGTTATCATGATCTCAGTCGCGACTTTGTGTTTGAAGCACATGACTGGGCCTATTCATTTCCTGACAGTCGCGAGCATGAGGTGATGTGCCATAACGACTTTGCGCCTTACAACCTCATTTTCAAGAATAATCGCACCATCGGATTGATTGATTTCGATCTTGTCGGTCCGGGTCCACGTTTACGTGATATCGCTTATGCGGTTTACTGGTTCACACCTTTATCCGAGCAGATGTCAGCTGCCTATTTAAGTGCCAACGAGGGTGAAGACAATCGACTGTATCGACTTAAGGAATTCTGTGTCGAATACAGTATTGCGGCGGATGCCAAGTTGCTTGAATGGGTACATCGTGTTTTGCTGCACATGGCAGATGAGACGATCGCCAGACAAATGATCGGTCGCGATGCCACAAAGCGTCTTAAGGCGGGTGGTCATTTTGCTCACTGGCAGCGGGAAGCTGATGCGTTTCGAACGGCTATGCCTGCCTGGCTTGCTGTACTGTGACTGGCGTAACGACTGACAACACATTACTCTTGCAGCATGCGAAATCTAGAACATCCCGGACGTTCCCCGGTCCACAGCCGTCATGGCATGGCTTGTACCTCCCATACTGAAGCATCACAAACTGCACTTGATGTCTTGAAAGCGGGTGGTAATGCCCTTGACGCCGCTATTGCCGCTTGCGCCATGCAATGTGTCGTGGAACCTGGCTCAACCGGAATTGGTGGGGATTGTTTCGCCATGTATGCCAAAGGTGGAAGTGGTCAACCGATAACGTATAACGGTTCGGGCAGAGCGCCGGCGGCGGCGACTGTCGACGCGCTGGCAGCGCTGGGTGTCAACAAGCTGGAACGCGGATCGCCGCACTCGGTCATCATCCCGGGCGCAGTTGATGCGTGGGCGCAGTTGCATGCTGATCAGGGTCATATGCCGTTCAATGAACTGTTGCAACCTGCGATAAACACGGCAAGGCACGGTTACGCTTTGTCGTCTCGGGTGCGTTATGACTTGTCGCGACAGGTTGATTACCTGTCGCAGTTTCCGCGCACACGAGATATCTTCCTTGATGACGGCAAGTTGCCGGCGGAAGGACAAGTCAGAAAATTGCCTTTACTGGCCGATGCTCTGGAAGCGATTGGCACGGAAGGGCGTGATGTGTTTTATCGTGGACACCTCGCGCGGGGCATGCTTGATGAACTAAATGAACGTGGTGGTTTGCATACAGCTAGCGACTTTGCCAATGCACGCGGCGAATATGTAACGCCCATCAAGGGTCGATTTCGCGATCACGATGTCTATCAATGTCCACCTAATGGGCAGGGTGTCATTGCTTTGTTGATGCTGAACATGATGAGCAAGGTGTCGCATCAGAACGTGGGTTTGCTTTCGGTAGAGCGTATGCATCTGGAGATTGAAGCTTGCCGACAGGCGTATCGCACACGAGATCGTTGGCTCGCTGACCCTGGGCACAGCGATGTTCCTGTAGACGCGATGCTCAGCGATGCTTATGCAACTGCTTTGCTTGCAGCGATTAATCCTGCGAAGGCTACGGTACCCCCAAGTGATGTGGACCTGCCGCCACATCAGGACACGGTTTACATCGCCGTTGTCGACAAGGATCGCAATGTTTGTAGTTTTATCAATACCTTGTTCTGGATATACGGCAGTGGTATAACCAGCCGCGACGGTATAACACTGACCAATCGTGGAATGGGTTTTGTGCTTGACCCGGCAAACCCGAATTGCATTGCGCCCAACAAGCGACCCTTGCATACAATTATTCCTGCCATGGCGATGCGTGATGATCGCGTTGAGTTGTGCTTTGGTGTCATGGGTGGTGAATATCAGGCCATGGGGCATCAGCAGTTTCTGACACGTTATCTCGATTACGGTTGCGACATTCAGGAAGCCATGGACATGCCGCGTTATATGGCGAACCCGTTTACTGATGAAGTAGAAGTTGAATCTACTGTTGATCTGGCGACTTGCGAAGCCTTGAGGGCGATGGGACATAACATCGTGCCGGCTGACAATCCGATTGGTGGTTCTCAAGCGATTGCCATAGATTGGGAGACGGATGTTCTGACAGGCGGTTCTGATCCGCGCAAGGACGGATGCGCTGCCGGGTATTAAGCAGCGTATACGAGGACCCGAGATCCATATGAATGACAAGAGAACAAGCCCACATGACTAGTCGGCGAGATCTGATCAAGACCAGCGCCGGAATAGCCGTGGGTAGCGTTGGTGTTCTGAGTGCAGCGGATGCGAAGTCAACGACCGGACTGAATTCTCTGAGTTTCGAACAGACACTGACTGACTTGACTGGCGGTTTTACAACGGATGCAGGCGACGATATACATCTGGAGGTACCAAACCTCGTCAGCAATGGCGCGTTTGTCACGGTGACGCTTCGCAGTGCCTTGTCCGATATCGACATCATGCATATCCTGATCGATAAGCATCCGATCAGTCATGTCGTCAGCATGCGACCAAGCGCCGCTGCCTTTCTGTCGTTGTCCATACGTATCGCTCGGGCCTGCCAGGTTACAGCGCTGGTGAATACGCCGGATGGATGGCTGAGACAGGATGCTGCGATCGAAAACGTGCAGATTGGCTGCGAGATCTGATATGACGAGCGTAAGGCTCAGAGCGCAACAACAGGACGCCGGTATATCGCTCAGCATGCTGTTTGAACATCCGATGGAGTCCGGCCGACGCGTTGACGCACAAGGTGTCGTCATTCCACCGTGGTATCTGACAACCGTGAAAGTGTTGCTCGACGACACGCCGTTTGCTGATTTTGTACTGGGATCGCTGGTGACCAGGAATCCGGTACTGGCACTGGAGCTTGATAACGATGCACAGGGGAAGGAAATCAAGGTATTGTGGACAGACAATCGTGGGGGCAAGGGTGAGCGAAGGCTCAAACTTGTGAATCTCTAAAGCGCAGGTCTGGTACACGGACACATGACAGCATTGATCGAATCTCTCGACACGGATCACGAGGGTTATCTGAAACGACAATCGGACTGGACAGAAGCCTTAGCGGTGGAACTTGCCAGTGCCGATGGTATTGAGCTTAGCGAAGCGCATTGGGAGGTCATGCACTTTCTTCAGGAATATTACGAGAAGTACGATATTGCACCGGCCATTCGAATATTGACCAAACAGATGGGCAAACGTTTTGGCAAGGAAAAAGGCAATAGCAAATACCTCTATGAGTTGTTCCCGAAAGGTCCTGCCAAGCAAGCTTGTCGCTATGCAGGGCTGCCAAAGCCGACCGGCTGTGTCTGAACGCCGTTGAGCATCGTCGAATCACTATTCGCCTGGGGGTTTTCGCTGGCCTGGCTTTGGTGGCTTGGCGCGATGGTGTTTCGGCTCTGGCAATGGGCTGCAACGCCATCACCATTGCCCATCCCGCTATCTCCAGCTCCACGTACGCGCGCAGGCGTCGTGTTGCGTCTGTTGTTGGAACTGCTGTTGTTTCGTGCCTTGGCCCGAGGTGACAAACTAACCTGGGCTTTAAGCCTCTTGTTCCATTATGGTTTGTTACTGGTGGTGTTAATGCATCTGCGATTTTTGATTCCGGTGTTACCTGCCTTCATGATCCCCTTACTCTTCGTCAGTGGTTGGGCAGCACTGGCGAGCAGCATTGGGCTTGGCGGATTGTTGCTGCGTCGATTTGCCAATGAGCGATTGCGTTATATCTCGGCGCCGAGTGATTACCTGCATCTGGTTTTGCTCTTGTTGATTGTCGGGTCAGGTGTATTGCTCAAACGTGTCTGGCCGGTGGATCTTTTTGCGGTTGGCCAGTTCTTGCGTGGAACACTGAGCCTTGATTGGCAACCGTTGCCTGCGGCAGTCGGCGTGTACCTGCATGTCTCCCTGGTGCTGTTGCTAATCCTTATCTTTCCCATCAGTAAACTCGTACATGGTCCGGGTATTGTGTTCAGCCCGACCTTACATCAGCGTGATCCGCACGGCGTTCAGCATGTCGGTAAGCATTCCAATCGCGACGGTGAGAAAAGTGGCACTCCTCAAGGCGAGGCTAACGCCGAACACCGAAGCCTGCGCAAATGAAGTCACGTACAAGGTTTAATGAAAGATCATCCATGCGATCGGTAGGGCTCGTCCCTTGAGCACAAACAAGCCTGCGCCGGTTGTCGGTACTTATCGTGTCATTCCACTTATTGAGGAAAAGGCAGCCGCTGGCATCAATCCAACTCGTTCGTCTGCTGACATTGCAAACGCGTTGGGTTATCCCGGCGAATTGATTGATGACTGGCAAGCGCGTGCCATCAAACGCCTGGGTGAGTTGGTGTCGGCTCGACGTGGGCTTCGGGTATTTCTTGATACGTGCACCAAGTGTGGTGCGTGTACCGACAAATGCCATTACTTTCTCGGTACTCATGACCCAAAGAACATGCCGGTAGCGCGACAAGAACTTCTGCGTTCGGTATATCGACGTTACTTTACCTTCGCGGGTCGCTGGTTTCCGTGGCTTGTCGGTGCGCGGGATCTTGATCGCGATCTACTCGATGACTGGTATCGCTATTTTCATCAATGTTCGGAATGCAGGCGATGTACCGTATTCTGCCCAAAGGGCATTGACACCAGTGAAGTCACCATGGCCGGCCGGGAGATACTCGCCACGGTGGGGGTTGGGCAACAGTACAGTCAGGAAGTCGTTGGCAAGGTCAATGATATTGGCAACAATCTCGGTTTGAAGAAGGTGGCTTTGCAGGATGTACTTGATAATCTCGAAGAAGACATCGAAGAAGACACCGGCCTGCCGATCAAGTTGCCATTGGATGACAAGTCGGCTGACATGCTGGTTGTTACGCCGTCAGCCGATTTCTTTGCGGAGCCTCACGTCGATGGATTGATTGGTTATGCCAAGGTTTTACATGCCGCGGGTATTCGTTGGACCTTTAGTAGTGATGCATCGGAAGCGGCAAATTTTGCGCTTTTTTCAGGTAATGAGGGTCATATGCGATCGATCGCTGAGCGCATAGGTCGTGCAGGTCGGGCACTGGGCGTCAAACGCATCATGATAGGAGAGTGTGGTCATGCCTGGCGAGTCGCCTACAGTTTTATGGACTCTCTTGTTGGCTCATTGGACTATCTTGATCCGGAACACCCGCGGGTCGAGCATGTATGTGAAGTGACTAGTGAGCTGTTGGAACGAGGACTTATCACCCTGGACGCGAGTCGTAATGCCGGCAAAGTGGTGACTTACCACGATTCCTGCAATGTGGCGCGTGGCGCCAGTATGGGTAATCGGCCAGGTGGTCAATTTACGATACCGCGTGCGTTACTTAATGCATCTGTACCTCATGTGGTCGACATGAGTTCGGATACGACTCATCAAAAAACGTTTTGTTGTGGTGGCGGTGGTGGATTGCTCGGTGACGATGTGATGGAACTGCGAGTTAAAGGCTCGTTACCTAGAGCTCAGGCCTTGCAGTCGGTTGTCACGAGCGATAAGGTGACCCACCTTGCAGCGATTTGTGCGATTTGTAAAACGCAATTATCAACGGTGTTGCCGCATCATGATTTAGCTGACATTAAAGTAACCAGCCTGCATCATTTAGTGGGGGATGCACTTGTGTTGGACAAGCCTGACTAGATAGACGGAGTTGAGAGGTGTCAGAATTGTTGATGACTGGCTTGTTCGCATTGGCCTGTCTTGCGTTGACCGCTGACAACAGTTTCGGCGGGTTTTCACGATTATTCATGTTGCCCACTTGCCTTATGCCAAGCAATTTCGTTCAGACTTAGTCGATGACAAAACCGCCGCAGGCTGAAAAACGCCCGATTACCAAGAAGCTCCACGGTCACGAGTGGATCGACAACTATGCATGGCTGCGAGCAGACAATTGGCAGGATTGTGTACTCGATCCCACAGTCTTGCCTGAAGATATTCGCGCCCATCTCGATGCTGAAAATGCATATTGCGCACAAGCAATGCGCAGCACCAAGTCGTTGCAGCACACGCTGGTTCAGGAGATGCGTGGACGTATCGAAGCGGATGATGAATCATTGCCTGATCTTGATGGCCCCTGGTGTTATCTCGAACGTTATAGCAGCGATGATGAGCACCCGGTTTACTTGCGTCGACCGCGAGAAGGCGGAGAAGAGTCAATCACAATCGATTTTAATCGAGAAGCTTCCGGTCATGAATACTTCGCACCGGGTGACATTGACTATAACCCCGACCATACACGTCTTGCATGGTCTGCCGACACAACAGGATCAGAGAGTTACACCGCAGTGATCCGTGATCTGGCGACCGGACATGATACGGACACTATCGACAAGGTCTATGAATTCAGCTGGGCAACACCGGATGTCATTTTTTATACACGACTCGATGATCAGCTTCGTGCCAATCGTGTTTATCGGCACATTGTCGGTAGTGCGGTCGAAGACGATGTGCTGGTCTATGAAGAGTCTGACGATCGTTTTGATTGCTCGGTCTGGACCAGTCGCTCAGGCGACTATGTCTTCTTGTCATCGGATATGAATGATCAGTCTGAAATCTGGTTTATTCGCGTGGATGATGTCATGGCGGAGCCGAGACTCGTGCAAGCGCGGCAGGAGGGAGTCGAATATGAGATCGAGCATCAGGGTGATCGCTTTCTGATTCTAACCAATTGGCGCGCGGAAGATTTTCGAATTGTCGAGACACCTGTTGACAAGCCTGCACGTGAATATTGGCAAGATGTGGTTGCCCATCAAGCCGGTCGCATGGTGCTTGAGCTATTCGCGACAAAACACGCAATTTTGTGGATGGAGCGAGAAAATGGATTGCCGCGAATCTGCTTCAGCTTTGAGGATGGTATTCGGCAAGTCGTTGAATTTGATGAAGAGGCTTATGCCTTGAGTCTCGAGCCGTTGGTCGAATTTGATGCACGGGCGTTTCGTTTTGGCTACGAATCACCGACCACACCTGAGCATACTTACGAGTTTGATCTTGTTGTTCATGCTCGAACACTGCTCAAGCAGCAAGTTATCCCTTCGGGGCACGATCCGAGCGACTATGTTGCGCGGCGATTGCAAGCCCGTGCGAAAGATGGCGAGCAAATACCGCTGACCATTTTATATCATCGCGATACACCGCTAGACGGATCAGCCCCCTGTGTGCTGGATGGTTACGGTGCTTACGGTGATTCGATACCCGCGAGTTTCTCGACCACCGTTTTGTCATTGGTCGACCGCGGCGTGATTTCAGTTGTCGCTCACATCCGAGGCGGTCAGGAAAAGGGACGTGCCTGGTATGAAGCGGCGAAAGGTATGAAGAAGCAGAACAGTTTCGATGATTTTATTGCCGCAGGCAATGCACTGGTTGAACAGGGATTCACGCAAAAGGGGCGGATTGTCATTAGTGGTGCGTCGGCCGGCGGTTTGACGGTGGGTGCGGTCATCAATCAGGAGTCGGATTTGTGGGGCGGGGTGATTGCCGAGGTGCCTTTTGTCGACATACTCAATACGATGATCGATGCCAGCCTGCCATTGACACCAGGTGAATGGAGTCAATGGGGAAATCCGATTGAAGATGCATCGATATTTCATGAGATCAAGCGCTATGCGCCTTATGACAATGTGCAGGCGCGACCCTATCCGCCCATGCTGGTAACCGCAGGTGTCTCTGATCCGAGGGTGACTTACTGGGAGCCTGCCAAGTGGGTTGCACGTCACCGCGAGCTCCGCAGCGATGACAATCTGTTGCTACTTAAAACCAACATGAGTTCCGGGCACTATGGGGAAACGGGACGCTATGCATCCTTAAAGGACTATGCGCTGTGCAATGCCTTTACCTTGCAGGTGCTAGGAATGCATGTTAACGGTGTTGATCAATAAGTATCATGTTGCCATCGGGATCACGCAAGGTGAAGCTCCCTGGGCCTTTGCTTGAATCGTCGACTTCCGTTGCCAATTCAATCCCTTGATTTTTCAAACTGGCCTGTAGCTCCCGCACATCGGTAAATGTGGCAAGATTTTGCGCCGACTGATCCCACCCCGGATTAAATGTCAGGATATTGCTGTCAAACATGCCCTGAAACAGGCCGATAAGATGAGAGGCGTTTTTCATGATGACATACCCTTGTTCTGAATCTCCGGCAAATACACTGAAGCCAAGTGTTTCGTAGAACGTCTGGGACTTGCCAAGATCCTTGACGGCAAGGCTTACCGAAAATGCGCCGAGTTCCATGCCTGATCTCCTGATGCTATCGATGAGTAATAGCGTGTGTAGCACAGAACATCGACTGTCAGCAAACGTCGACCGCTATCCTTGCTGCCAGTGCCGCGTTGTTGTTGATCAGCGCCTGGTTACTACGGAGACTTCGGCCATCAGTGATCTCGACGATTCGCCCCAGTAACCACGGTGTGACGTCCTTGCCGCGAATGCCGGCTGATTCAGCATCCGCAATCGCTGTTTTTATGTAGCCTTCCATTTCCTCGTGAGGGATCTCGGCCTCGGCTGGCAGTGGGTTGGTAATGAGGATGCCGCCTTTGATGTCGAGCGCCGCACGGGTGTTCATGAATTGCACGATGTCCTGAATATCCTTGGCCACCAGTGGCGCGTCGATACCGCTATCGCGTGACCAGAATGCGGGAATCTGCACATGTTGATACGACATCACGGGTACACCGAGTGTTTCAAGTACTTCAAATGTTTTTGGCAAATCGAGGATGGCCTTGGCGCCTGCGCAGATGACGGTCACTGGCGTCTGACTGAGTTCGGTGAGATCGGCGGAGATATCAAAGCTTTGTTCGGCGCCACGATGAACGCCGCCGATGCCACCGGTTGCGAATACTTTGATGCCGGCACGGGCGGCAGCCATCATGGTGGCGGCGACAGTCGTGGATCCGGTGACACCGCGGGACATGGCCACCGCCAGATCAGCACGGGAGAGCTTCATGACATCGCTCGCCTGGGCGAGACGATCGATGGCCTCGTGATCGAGGCCTATGTGTAATACGCCATCAATGACTGCGATGGTGGCAGGTACCGCGCCATTATCTCGCACTGTCGCTTCAACCATAAGAGCGGTATCCCGATTGTGCGGATACGGCATGCCATGGGTAATGATGGTACTTTCCAGCGCGACGACCGCTTGTTGTCCTGCCAACGCCGCCTTGACCGGAGCGTGTATGTTCAATGTCGACATGATGGGTTTTATGCGAGCTGTTGTGGTGGAATCTCACCACTCAGTATACGACTTGCAGCGGGCAAGCCTGCGGTTTTGACGGCGTCAAAGAGCTTTGTACCGTTTACCCAGTGGGCAACAATGGCTCCCGCCATTGCATCACCTGCGCCATTGACGGTGGACGCAATGGCCAAGCGTGGCACCGCTACTTGTTTCAATTGATCATCCTCAAAGACGAATACAGGATCAGCCCCGTCGCTCAGGACGAAACGTGAGAACCCTGAGTCGATCAATGCAAGTGCCAAAGTTTTGGTGCTGTTATGTTCAAAGTCTGAATTTGAAGGCGAGAGTGTTGTCGTCGCGATGTCAGTCTGTTTACCAGTTTCCGATTTGCCGGTTTGCAGACTGGTTTGCGGTCTCGTTTGCGGTTTCGTTTGTAAATTCGTTTGCAATTTCGTTTGCAATAAAGCGATCGCTTCACGACGATTGCAGATCAGTACGGCAAGCTGTTCGCGGATCGCAAGAAGCTTGAGAACTTTTGCCGGAGACACCGCCAGACCCAACAAGGGGCACTGCCAATGTTGATTAACATGTTGGGCGATGGCAGTGATGGTTTCCGCGTGCAAATTCGTGTCGATCAAGACGGCATTCGGTGTTATGGCGTCTATCTTTTGCACAATATGTTCAAGCGTTAATCGTTCGGCATTGTCAACATCGGCCAGACCAATGAAGAGCTCGCCGTGTCGGTCCAGAACGGCGGAATAGCGACCGGTCCGCGTGTTGTCCAGTGTCACGAAGCGGGTGTTGATTGTCTGCTGCCGCAAGGCATCGGTCAGAGTATCGGCAAACGTGTCATCACCGACGGCTGCAATGAAGTCGATGGCGAGCATCGGCCGTTCGCGCCGGGCCGCGCGCAAGGCATTGGCACTGACGCCCCCAATACTTTGGGACCAGCGAACCGGATTTGAAGCCTTCGCGACCAATGAGCCAAGCGGGGTAGCCGTGTCATCTATGTGTATCGCACCGACACACAGCAGGCGATGTGATTTTGCCGCGCTCATCGGATCGCCGTTCGCCAGTTTGTGGACATCTTGCCAGTATAGGTCAGGTCTGTTTCCAGCAATAAGGACTATGCTCATAGCAACGCGTCAATAACAGAAAATCACGACAAGCTGCGAGCCTTCCCATGACTGTATCGGCATTGCTGGATAAAGCACCCGAGGTGCTACTGATTTATGGATCGAATATCGTGCTGGCACTGGCGATATTTTTTATCGGCAAGTGGGCCGCCAGACGACTGGTCGATTTTGTCGCGCAGGTGACGGCCTCCCGCGGCCTTGATCCGACTGTGGGTGGATTTGTCCGAAACATTGCCTACATCGGTTTGCTGGCACTGATCATTATTGCGACCTTGTCGCAGCTGGGGGTGCCGACCGCATCATTTATTGCCATCGTTGGTGCCGCGGGCCTTGCGATCGGACTTGCCTTGCAAGGTTCCTTGTCAAATTTTGCATCAGGTGTTTTGCTGGTATCGTTCCGACCCTGCAAGGTGGGTGACTATATCGAAGGCGCTGGCGTTGCCGGAACCGTTGATCAAATCACGGTATTCAGTACCACCTTGATTACACCGGATCAACGCACGATCACGGTACCTAATTCATCCTTACTGGGTGGACCGATCATCAACTACACGACGTCCCCGTCGCGACGTCTGGATCTGGTCATCAGTGTTGCCTATGACAGTAATCTGGACGAGGTAAAAACGCTATTGCGCGATACTGTCGAAAACGACCCGCGTGTGCTGGATGAAAAGAAACCCGTGCAGATCGGCGTACTGGCACTGGCTGATTCGGCGATCAACTTCGCGGTACGACCTTGGGTATCCAATGATGATTACTGGTCATTGCATTTCGATTTGCATGAGCGCATCAAGGAACGTTTTGACGAAGCAGGTGTCACGATTCCGTTTCCACAGTTGCAGGTGGCTGTTCACGGGGCAGTTCCTGGAGCAGTACCTGGAGCAGTTCCTGGAGCAGCATCTGACTCAGTGAGCTAAGCCCGAAATCCCTCGGTGGTTATGATCGGATTCGTCTGATTATTTGAATAAGTTGCGTGGACGATCAATGGTACCCGGCCGCTAAGCTATCTTGGGTCGGGATTTCAAAAATTTGCAATACGATTGCTGAAACGATAAGCATGCATACCTGCGTGATGATCCATACCTAAACCATGCCCACGAGTGGTCGCCAACGAGACAATGCCGCTTGACAGCGAGCGGTAAAGAGAGTTCTGGTAATATCGTGTTTGCGCCTTCGGCAGGGTGGTTGCTGAATCTTGCTGGACCAAATCTTCATGGAACTTGTTCCGAAAAAAACGTGAGCACAAGCCATGACTAACATTGAATCTTCGGCCCCACCCACAGACAAGATTCTTACCGGTGTCGCGCTGATGCTTGGATTTTGCCTGACTGCCCCGTTGCTGGACGTGGCGGCCAAGCTGGCGTCTTCCAGTGTACCGGTTGGGCAGATTACCGCGGCGCGCTTTATCATTCAGTGTGCGTTGATGGCTCCATTTATTGGGGCCATGCGGCTATCCATGCACGTCGCACGTGAGCAATGGTTGCCGGTGATTTTTCGCGCGTTACTTTTGCTTTTTGCAACCTTTTGTTTCATCACTGCGATCCGCGTGATGCCACTTGCCGATGCACTGGCGATTGTGTTCGTGGCACCGTTTATTGTGTTGTTATTCGGTAAATTTTACCTCGGCGAAGACGTTGGTCCTCGCCGTATTGGGGCCTGCCTTGTAGGATTTTTCGGCGTTTTGTTCGTGATCCAACCCAGTTTCGCAGCGTTCGGTGCAGTGGCGTTAATCCCGCTTGGTACAGCAATCGCTTTCGCTTTGTACATTCTTGTGACGCGGGGGCTTTCACGCCGGATGCATCCTGTGGTGCTGCAATTTCATACCGGCCTGATCGCCAGTTTGTTTTGCATACCCGTACTGCTTCTGGCCCAAGGCTCCGGCTCTGAATTACTTGATCCGGTTTGGCCACAGCGAATAGCCTGGCTGTGGCTCTTCGGCGCTGGATTCTTCGCGACACTGAGTCATATGATGATGACATACGCACTGTCACTAGCGCCCTCGGCCACGCTGGCCCCGCTGCAGTATTTTGAGTTACCGGTGGCGACCTTGTTCGGATACCTGGTTTTTCACGATTTCCCTAACACCCTGAGCCTGATCGGTATTGCCATTATTATCGGTGCTGGGTTGTATATGATCCACCGAGAGAGAATTACCGCCGGACGGCTGATCACTGAGCGCGTGGCTCCACCGATCTGATGTGTCAAATACAGTCCTGGGTGGAACACGGTCGAGTGCTGATGTGTAGTTCGGCTACTAGAATTTTAGTACTAACGTAAACTGCGAAAGACAATATGCAACGACAATTGTCAGCAGTAGCGAGGCATACGATTAATGACCGATGATTTCTACTGCACCTAACGTAATATTCGCTTTAGAGGCGGAGCAGCCAATGAAAACCGACAATGTGAAAAAACGCCGAACCGTGCTAGCCAATATCCTTGCAACGGTTGGAGGTCTGTACATATTTCAAAAGGCGAATGCAGCAACCACCACTCCAAGCGCCACCGAAGGCCCATTTTACCCCAAGCGCTCTATGCGAAAGGATGATGCAGACAACGATTTGGTTCAAATTGCAGACCAGCTGAATGAGGCCGGTGGCGAAATCATCCGGCTAAAAGGACAGGTTGTCGATAAAAGTGTCAAAGCATTGCCCGGCCTGCGTGTTGAAATCTGGCAATGCGATATGAATGGTGTTTATTTACATACTGGTGACAGCCGTTCAGGCGAACACGATAACGCGTTCCAGGGTTTTGGACACGACATTACTGACGACAACGGTCGGTATCGGTTCCGAACCATAAAACCTGCCAAGTACCCTGGTAGAACACCGCATATTCATGTAAAGGTATGCACTGAAGACAAGGAACTGCTAACAACACAATTCTATCTAAAGAACGATCCTGACAATGGCAATGATTCAATATTCAAACGCCTGACTCAAACGCAGGCTGACGCGGTATCCATGGTCTTTCCAGATGAACGCGAAGAGCCCATCGCGACAGTCAATATCACCTTGTCGTGAATAATGTTGTTGATTCTGACCATAATTCAACCTCTTTAAGGTAGCGCAGTGACTACAACCAAGCCACATTTCCCCAACATCCCTGCCTATGAATTGGATTTTAAATCCTATCTAGGCTTAAACCGGTGTAACTGGTCTGTCGAAAGCTCGCAAGCTGTTCTACTCATTTATGACATGCAAACCTGGTACGTGAATCGGTACGAGGATCCATCCCGGCTAGTATCGAAAATTGTTCGTTTGCGTGCCAGTGCAGACGCAGCCGGTGTGCCAACTGTTTTTGCAAAAGCTGACCCAGTTTCCCATCTGGCTGAACGCGGTATTGCCCGAGATTTGTGGGGTGATGGTATCGGTGCTGTGCAAGATGCCGAAAGCACTGATGAAGATATCTATTGCGA
>CALDSR010000064.1 GCA_937924505.1 uncultured Granulosicoccus sp.
GAAAGCCGTTGGCCGTGCCAGCGCTGGTAAAGGAGATAACTCTTGAACCACCATCAGTGTTATTGCTGATCAAGGCCCCTGCAGGAGTTGGGTCATAGATATGCCAACGACTGGTCAGACCATCTTCGGCATCCTCGAGCACGTCCCCAGCGTAGGCTGGAGCGCCAAGGACGGAAAGGGTGAGAACCACCACAGCGATAAACGCCCGATGGAAAAGAGGGAGCTTGGTACGTCTCACTGTCATGGTGGGGAAATCAGATCAGGCTGTAACCCTCTAAGTATTCACGAGATGTGCAAATTTCTCAGCAATTTGTCGCTAATTGTCTCGCTGGAACACTTCCATCCGGATAGTATCGATGAAAAAGGAGATACGCATCACATTTGACTACTATTTTTAGCGGCGCGTCTGTTCTGGCAGCAGACCTTTCGGACTGAAACGCAGAACCAGTAACAATATCGTACCCATCATCAGCAGCCGCATATGGGAGGCATGTTCAAGCAGATGTACTCTCACCGCATTGTCTTCTGCCAGCCAGGCAGTCGCAATGTTCAGAAAGCCGGTCCCCAAAGGCTCCGCTTCAATCCAGAAAAACCAGATGACAAAAGCACCTATCACTGCGCCCAGATTGTTACCAGAACCACCGACAATCACCATGACCCAGATAAGAAAGGTGAAACGTAACGGGTTGTATGTACCCGGTGTCAGTTGCCCTTCAAGCGTTGTTAACATGGCCCCGGCAATACCGACCACTGCGGAGCCGACAATGAACACCTGTAAGTGTCTGGCTGTAACGTCTTTGCCCATCGCTTCGGCAGCTGCTTCATTGTCACGGATCCCTCGCATCATGCGACCCCAGGGAGAACGCTGAGCGCGTCGGCTCAACCACATGACGACAAGCAGGACGGAGAGAAACAGAGCGGCGTAACAGAGCTTGACGAACAGGCTCGAAGCACTGACAACATGCGCCTGCAATGCAGCCGCTCTTGCGGCTTCTTCAATTGGCAGTGAAGATTCATAGAATCGCTCGACCGTATTGCGAAACCAGTCGCTGCTTTGCAAATTGATTTCGTAAGGCACGGGTCTGGGCAGGCCGGTTACATTCTTTACGCCGCGCGTCAACCAGTCCTCATTCTTGATGACAGCGATGATTATCTCTGAAATGCCCAAGGTCGCAATGGCCAGATAATCCGAACGCAAACCGAGCGCTACCTTGCCGATACACCAGGCGGCGCCAGCAGCAAACAGTCCGCCTACCAGCCAGGAAAACAATATCGGCAAACCCAGCCCACCCAGAAAGCCGGAGTGCGCGGGTTCAAAATCTTCAATCGCATCAACAGCAGGCAAGTAAAACCGCCTGATCAGCAGGATGCCGAGAACAATGACAATGAAAGTCACAAACCCGCGAAGTCTGCCGGGCGCGATTTTGCGGCGTAAAACGACGACCGCTGCGACTGTTACGGCAAGCGCAAGCAAGCTTAGCAATAAATCAAATCCACCCGCAGCCCAGGCACCCGTTACGGGCTGAGTTGATACCAGCATCGCCGCGACTCCACCGAGCGCGGCAAACCCCATGATGCCGACATTGAATAGCCCGGCATATCCCCATTGAATATTGACCCCTAATGCCATGACGGCTGAGACCAGACACATATTGATAATGGCGAAAGACAAGGACCAGGACTGGTAGAGACCGACAAACACAAGCAGGCCAGCCATCACGCAAGCCGCCAAAATACTACGTAGCGCAATCGACATCAGATCGAACTCCCGCGTAGCAGCCCGGTCGGTCTTATGAGCAAGACGATGACGAGAATCATGAATGACACGGCAAATTTGTAATCAGTCGATAACAATTGCAACAAGGTATCGGGCTGCTGATCTTCAGGTAATAAATATTTGAAGACCTTTTTATACGCATAGGTGATGGTTATCTCTGAAAACGCAACAATAAACCCACCCAGAATAGCGCCTAGCGGTTTGCCGATGCCGCCGACAATGGCCGCTGCAAACATTGGTAACAAGAGTTGAAAATACGTAAACGGTTTGAAGCTTTTGTCGAGTCCGTACAGAACGCCTGCAATGGTCGTCAAGGCAGCAACAATAATCCATGTCACCATCGTGACCTTTCTCGGGTCGATACCGGACAAGAGCGCAAGATCCTCATTATCCGAATAGGCGCGCATGGCTTTACCGGTACGCGTTCTTTGTAAAAACCAGAAGAGCAGTGTCATGGCGATTAGTGCGACGATCACGGTCAGCCCTTGAGTCAGCTTGATTGAAAGGCCTTCATTGAGCCCAGTCATTGCCTTGAATTCTTTCGCCCGGATTAAAAAGCGTGTGCCATCGACAAAGCGCTGATCGTTCGGTCCGATCAATAAACGAACCAGGCCGTTGGTCACAAACATCACACCCACCGAGGCAATGACATAGATAACCGGGGCGCTTTTCACTTTGCGATAGTGTTGATAAACGAATCGATCAAAAAACAAACACAGCAATGCCGCCATCAAGATACCGATCGGTATGCCCAGCAACGCCGTGGGTAATGGCCCAAGCGATACGCCCTTTGATTGCAACCACCAGGTGACAAATATCGTAAACGTCGCGCCAAAAGCCATGGTGTCGCCATGGGCAAAGTTGGAAAAACGTAAAACGGCATAAACCAGCGTTATCCCCAGAGCGCCCAAGGCGAGCTGTGAGCCATACGCCAAGCCAGGGACGATGACAAAGTTTGCCAACAAGACCAGTGCATTCAATATATCGTTGGACATGAGTATCAGCCGCCAAGAAACGTCTTGCGAACTTCAGTATCGGCCAGCAGCGCGTCGCCGGTATCGGTATAGCGATTTTCGCCGGTCACAAGCACATAGCCAGTATCTGCGATTTCAAGCGCTTGCCGGGCATTCTGTTCGACCATCAATACGGCAAGTCCGTAGTTGCGTACCTCGATAATGCGATCAAATAATTCATCCATCACGATCGGCGAGACGCCAGCGGTCGGCTCATCGAGCATCAACACACTCGGTTCGGTCATCAGTGCGCGGGCAACAGCAACTTGCTGACGCTGACCGCCCGAGAGTTCTCCCGCTGCCTGTTTGCGTTTTTCTTTCAGAATGGGAAACAGGGTGTAAATTTGTTCGCGAGTCTCCTCAATATTGTCGGTACGCAGAAAAGCGCCCATATCGAGGTTCTCATCGACTGTCATACTCGGAAACACATTATTCGTTTGCGGCACGAAGGCCATGCCTTTGGCAACACGCTGTTGTGGGCTCAAGTTGCTGATGTCTTCACCCCCGAGTGTGACCGATCCACCACTGAGCGACAGCATCCCGAATATCGCTTTCATTGCCGTAGATTTACCGGCACCATTGGGCCCGACAATCACCGCAATTTCTTTTTTATCGACGGCGATCGAACAATTATTGAGAATCATCGTATTGCCGTAACCCGCCGTCATGGACGCGCCATCGAGATATTTCACGCACGCTCCTGACGTCGGCCGCCGCCCAGGTAGGCGTCGATGACTTGCTCATCCTTTTGGACTTCTTCCGCACTGCCCATCGCCAGTACCGCGCCTTCCGCCATCACCACGACCGGATCACACAGTCGACTGATAAATGCCATGTCGTGTTCGATCATGCAAAAGGTATAACCGCGCTCTTTATTGAGTCGCACAATGGCATCGCCAATGGAGTTCAGCAGTGTGCGATTGACGCCCGCGCCGACTTCATCAAGAAACACGATCTTTGCATCGACCATCATCGTTCTTCCGAGCTCAAGCAGTTTTTTCTGCCCACCGGATAAATTCCCGGCAAGCTCATCGGCAACATGGGATAGGTCGAGAAAATCAATAATGTCATCAGCGCGTTCACGAACAGCCTTTTCTCGTTCGTCGATACGCTTGGGCTGAAAACAGGCGGTAAACAGATTTTCACCCGGTTGCTTGTCAGGGACCAGCATCAGATTGTCGCGAACGGTCAGTGTGCTGAATTCATGGGCAATCTGAAACGTACGCAATAGCCCACGCTCGAACAGAGCATGCGGCGCCATTCCGGTAATATCTTCGCCATCGAGCACAACCCGTCCACTGGTGGGTGAAAAATGGCCCGCGATGCAGTTGAACAGGGTCGTCTTGCCGGCGCCGTTCGGGCCGATCAGGCCGGTAATGCTGCCGGTTTCAATGGTCAGTGTCACATCATTGACGGCTTTCACGCCGCCAAAATGCTTGACCAGCTGGTGAACTTCAATCACAAATGCGGGGCTCAGCGAGACAGAAAGTCTCGATTGTACTCTGTGACTTTACAATTTTCCGCGTTGTCTGCCTTGCCACTTGCCGAAACCGAGCTGGTGTGCGATAAAACATGTGCTTGTCCAACTTCTTTGGAGAATACGCTTATGAAACGAATGATCGTGGTAGCCGCCGGGGCTGTCGCCCTGATCGCTGGCTCAGCGCATGCTGGTGGCGGTGCGAGTGGTTGCGCCTATGGCCATGGTGCCCAGGTCGCCGATACTGAGCAGGAGCTTATCGTCGATGAAACTGATCCTGAATTGCTGGCGCTTCTGAAGAAAAAGGACGACGCAGCGGAGCTTGAAAAAATCGTTGAAACTCCGATTATCCACAACTGACTAATTGTTACCCAACCTTCTTCAGGTTTTGCGGCGGCCCCTGTGCCGCCGTTTTTGTTTGCGTCACAGATTTGTACAAAACCTTTGGTATCTGGTGTAAAACCTTGTCGTTAGCAAACAACCGAGAGAAATAATGGATCTGGGAATCAAAGGGCGCCATGCCATCGTCTGCGCCTCTTCACGCGGTTTGGGTCGCGCCTGCGCACTGGCCCTTGCTGAAGCTGGTGTCAATGTCATTATCAATGGTCGTGACCCTGAGCACTTGGCCAAAACAGAAGCAGATGCGTCAGCGTTTGGTGTCGACGTCAAGGTCGTTGCCGCTGATGTGTCAACAGCCGAAGGGCAGGACGCGTTGTTTGCCGCTTGCCCGGCCCCGGATATCCTCGTCAACAACAACGGTGGCCCACCGTTCCGCGACTTCCGGGAAATAGACCGTGATGCGATGATCACGGGTGTGACGATGAATATGGTCACACCACTTGAACTGATACAGCGGTGTGTCGATGGCATGTCGGAGCGTGGTTGGGGACGCATAGTCAACATCACTTCGTCATCAGTCGTATCGCCGATATCCGGACTCGATTTGTCCAGTGGGGCGCGCGCCGGTCTGACATCCTTTCTTGCAGGCGTTTCGCGTTCTGTTGCAGCAACGGGCGTGACGATCAATCAGATCATGCCGGGTGCCTTTGACACGGACCGTTTACGCGGCGGGTTTGCGTTTGCCGAAAAACGCACGGGAACGCCGGCGGCTGAGTTGGCCAAAACCCGCGCGGCGGCGATTCCTGCAGGACGCTTCGGCCAGCCTGAAGAATTCGGTGCGGCGTGCGCGTACTTGTGTAGCGAACAGGCGGCATACATCACTGGCCAGAGCCTGTTGATTGATGGTGGTGCAGTAAACAAGGCGTTCTAGCGCGTTGGCGGTGTTGCCACCGTCACGACTTTCGTGGCGGCAACCCGGTGTGTTGTGTCAGTAAGCGTCCAGCCTTTGGCTGGCCACGACCACGGCCTTTTCCACGGGTTTCTGGTGAGCTGTTCTTGCGTCGTGTGCTTTTGTAGTCGTTGCTGTCCTTGGGTTGATAGCTGGGTATCAGGTGTTGGCGGCCATTGCCGATCAGATCGCTCCGTCCCATGCTTTTCAAGGCATCACGCAGCATTGGCCAGTTCTTCGGGTCATGGTAGCGGAGAAAGGCTTTGTGCAAACGACGTTTTGTCGTTGTCTTGGCAATGCTCACATCACCGCCTTTGCGACGGACACGCTGCAAGGGGTTCTTGCCGCTGTAGTACATGGCGGTTGCGGTCGCCATCGGGGATGGATAGAAATTCTGCACCTGATCAGCGCGAAAACCATAGCGCTTTAACCACACGGCGAGATTCATCATGTCCTCGTCGCTGGTACCTGGATGCGCTGCGATGAAGTACGGAATCAGAAACTGCTCCTTGCCAGCTTTTTTCGTGTACTTGTCAAACATCGCCTTGAACTCATCATAGGCACCGATACCGGGCTTCATCATCTTGTCCAGTGGGCCGCGTTCGGTATGTTCGGGTGCGATCTTCAGGTAACCGCCGACATGATGTGTCACGAGCTCTTCAACATACTCGGGAGACTTGACCGCAAGGTCGTATCGCAAACCTGAGGCAATCAATACTTTCTTGATACCGGGGAGTTCTCTGGCGCGTCGGTACAAGCCAATCAAAGAAGAATGATCGGTATCAAGATTTGAACAGATATCCGGATACACACACGATGGCAGACGACAGTTGGCTTCAATTTCGCGTGATTTACAGGCGATGCGGTACATGTTTGCCGTGGGGCCGCCAAGATCCGAGATAACACCGGTAAAGCCTGGAACATCATCACGAATGGTTTCAATTTCCTTGATGATGGAGTCTTCGGAACGGTTTTGTATCACACGACCTTCGTGCTCGGTGATGGAGCAAAACGTGCAACCGCCGAAACAACCGCGCATGATGTTTACCGAGAAGCGAATCATATCGTAGGCCGGGATTCTGGCCTTGCCGTAGCTCGGATGCGGCACGCGAGCGAAAGGATGATCGAAGACGTAGTCCATTTCTTCGGTGCTTAACGGGATCGGCGGAGGATTCAACCAGAGTTTGCGACCGCCCTGATTTTGTACCAGTGCTCTTGCGTTGCCCGGATTTGTTTCCAGATGGAGCACTCGGTTGGCGTGCGCGTACAGGATCTTGTCGTGGCTGACCATATCGAAAGAGGGCAGGCGCAGCACCGTGCGGGCGCGTTTGCCGGCTCGGTCTGCCTGGCGTTCTTCGCGACTGACGAACCGGAGCACTTGTTCCTTGCGACTGCTGTTGCTTTGTTCTGCGGCATCGTCGCTACACTTGCTGTCGGTATTGTCTTCTGGTGCTTGATAGGGATTGACGGGTTCTTCAATGCGCCCGGGTTTGTCGACCTTGCTGGAGTCTATGACAATCCAGTCAGTGGGCAGATCGTCGACAAAATAAGCAGTGCCGCGAACATCGGTGATGGTCTCGATGGTTTCGCCCTTTGACAGTCTGTGTGCAATTTCGACAATGGCGCGTTCTCCGTTGCCGTATACGAGCATGTCCGCTTTGGCGTCGGCGAGGATCGAGCGACGTACCTTGTCCTGCCAATAATCGTAATGCGCAATGCGTCTCAGAGAAGCTTCTATACCGCCCAATACCACCGGAATGTTGGCATAGGCCTCGCGACAACGTTGCGTGTAGACGATCGAGGCGCGATCGGGGCGTTGGCCACCGATGTCGTCGGGCGAATAAGCGTCATCGCTACGGACCTTGCGATCCGCCGTGTAACGATTGATCATCGAATCCATATTGCCGGCGGTGATACCAAAGAATAAATTTGGTGCGCCGAGTGCCTTGAACGGTTCGCTGCTTTGCCAATCTGGCTGGGCGATGATACCGACGCGGAAGCCCTGAGCCTCAAGCAGACGGCCAACGATTGCCATCCCGAAACTTGGGTGATCAACGTAGGCATCGCCTGTCACCACTATTATGTCGCAACTATCCCAGCCAAGATCGTCCATTTCGGCACGATTCATGGGCAAAAATGGGGCACGACCGTAACATTCCGCCCAATAGGGGGGATAGTCGAACAATGAGCGATGGTTGGTGGTCTGACTTGCTAACATCGAACTAATCTCTATGTAGGCGCGTATGGTAACCCGTACGGCCAAACAATCCTTGGACAGGGCAGACGGATCACATGCAGGTAATCAGGACCACTCTGAAGATAGCCATTCCGTGTCTGGTTCTCGCGGGTGCCTTGCTCGCGCGCCACTCGATTTACAACAATCAACCTGAACCGTTCTCGCGACCCTCCCAGGCTCGCTCACAGGCAGTCGATGCGACGCGACTCACAGCCACCGAATATCCGGTTGTCATTCGTAGTCAGGGCACGGTGACGGCCACTGTCAGAAATACCCTGGTCGCTGAAGTTACGGGCACGGTGACTGAACTGGCGGCCGGATTTGTCGTTGGCGGCCAATTCAAGCAAGGCGAGGTATTGGTCCAATTCGATCAACGCGATTATGAAATTGCCCTGACGCGTGCGACAGCCAACTTGGCAGAAGCCAATGCGCGGGTTCAGGAACAACAAGCCCTGGCCAAGCAGGCAGAGGATGACTGGAAAAGCCTGGGCCGTCGCGGTCAACCGTCTGATCTGAACTTGCGCAAGCCGCAGCTCGCCGCCGCACGGGCGAGTTTGGCGGCGGCCAGAGCTGAGGTCACGCGGGCTGAGCTTGATCTGGACCGCACGCAGATTATCGCGCCCTATGATGGCTTGGTCCTGGCACGTGGTATTGATGTCGGGCAATTTGTATCTCGTGGGGGCGCCTTGGGTCAGGTGCATGCCATCGACAGTGTTGATGTCCGTTTGCCGTTGACGAATCGTCAGCTGACCTACCTTGAATTACCGAATGCCGACAGTGTGAAAGAGCGCTTGCCGAACATAGAGCTGAGGGCGCGCGTTGGTGGTGTTGATCAGGTATGGGCTGGGAAATTGATCCGCGCTGAAGGTGTCGATGCGGAAACGCAACAGCTGAATGTTATTGCGCGGGTTGATAATCCCTATGCCGACCCGGCTTCGCCCTTACGCGTTGGGCAGTACGTGCAAGCCCTTATTTCCGGGCGGGTACTGGAGAACGTTTTTGTCGTGCCGCGTTCGGCGGTACGTGAAGAGCGTGAAGTCCTTGTTGTTGATCAGAACAAGCAATTGTTTCGACGCGATGTGACGGTTGGCTGGTCTGATGAGAGCGTCGCTGCCATTACCGCTGGCTTGAACAATGATGATGTGCTGGTGTTGACACCACTGAGCACGGTGACTGATGGCACGCCGGTACAAGCGACTATTGATGGTGTCGCGCCAAAACCGGTTGAGCGTAAACGTGAAGGCAAGCCTGGCGGGGCTGGCAAACCGGAAGTCAGTACGGGTGATGGAAACACGGGCACCGAAGGAAAACGTGACGCAGCAAGTAACCGGAGCTGAGCATGCATGGTTTGATTGCCTGGTTTGCGCGAAACTCCGTCGCTGCAAACCTCTTGATGGTGTTCATCGTCGGTTGGGGCCTGTCAGCACTCTTTACCCGTATCCCACTGGAAGTTTTTCCAAGCTTTGAGCTTGCGCGGGTCAATGTATCCGTACCGTTTCGCGGTGCCACGCCATCTGAGGTTGAGGAAGGGGTCACCATCAAGGTTGAGGAGGTGGTACAGGATATTGTTGGCATCAAACAGATAACGTCGACCGCGAGTGAAAATAGTGGGCGGGTCAGTCTTGAGGTCGCAAAGGGCTTTGATACCGACAAGATCCTCGATGAAGTAAAGCAGCGTGTGGATGGGATATCGACGTTTTCCGACGAGGTTGGAACGCCGGTTATCACCGTTCCACAGCGTGTTCGAGAAGTCATCAGTGTGGTCGTCGCAGGTCCCTTGCCTGAGAAAGAACTACGAATTTTGGCCTCCCGTGTTCGTGATGAGCTCGAAGCTCTACCGAATGTATCGTCGGTCGAGGTCTCAGGTGCGCGTAGTTTTGAGCTTGCCATCGAGATTTCTCAGGCAGCCCTGGCACGTTATGACCTGACACTGGCCGGTGTCGCGCAAGCGATCGAACGCAGCTCCCTGGATCTCGCCGCTGGCGCCATTTCGACCGCGGGCGGTGAAGTGCTGTTGCGTACGCGGGGGCAGGCGTACGATGTGGAGGACTTCAGCAGAATTGTCGTCTTGTCGCGACCCAATGGCACACGAGTGACGCTGGGTGATCTTGCATCGATCACGGATGGTTTTGAAGAAGGTGGTTTGACTCAACGTTATAACGGGCAAAACAGTATCGAGATCGATGTTTTTCGCACCGGCTTGCAAAGCGCAATTCTGGTTGCCGATGACGTCAAGCAGTATCTTATTGAAGCTCAGGCTCGCATGCCGCATGGGGTCGCGCTGGGGTATTGGCGTGATCGCTCGCGTACGGTTAAGGCCCGTATGAATACACTCACCAAAAGTGCCCTGCAAGGCGGGTTTTTGGTGATCATATTGCTGACACTCTTCTTGCGGTTCTGGGTTGCCGCCTGGGTGTTTATTGGTGTGCCTGTGTCAATTCTTGGTGGTATAGCCTTGATGCCGATACTGGGGGTATCACTGAATCTTATCAGTATGTTCGCGTTCATTCTGGTGTTGGGTATTGTGGTTGATGATGCCATCGTTACTGGTGAGAATATTTATACGCATATGCGTAAGAAGAAGGATCGAGTGCAGGCCGCTATTGATGGTACGAATGAGGTTGCGGTGCCTGTCACCTTTGGTGTGTTGACGACCGTGGCGGCGTTTACACCGCTGTTGTTTATTGAAGGCGTGCGAGGACAAATTTTTGCGCAGATCCCTCTGATCATCATCCCTGTTTTGTTGTTCTCGATTATCGAGTCGAAATTTGTTTTACCGTCACATATGAGTCACTTGAATTTTCACAAGGAGACGAAGCCAAACATTTTTGCACGCGTTCAGCATCGAATTGCCGATGGCTTTGAGTGGTGTATCGACAGGCTTTACCAACCGGTATTGGCCGCTGCTTTACGCAATCGTTATCTTGTGTTGTCTTTATTTGTGGGTGGGGCGATTATTGTTTTTAGTCTGGTATCCGCTGGACATGTTCGGTTTATCTTCTTTCCACGTGTGCAAAGTGAAATTGCCCGGGCCAATCTCGAAATGCCAGCTGGTACACCGTTTGAAGTGACAGAAGCAAACGTTCGGCGTATGACAGATGCGGTCAAGCGTTTGCAGGCCAGGCATGTGGATCCGGAGACCAACGAAAGCGTTATTGAGTCAATACTGTCGACCGCTGGTAGTAGTGGTGGCAGCGCCAAGGGGAGTAATCTTGGACGGGTTCTGTTTGAAATCACACCGCCGGAGCAACGTACGCTGGACATTAGCAGTCGCCAGCTTGTCGCGGAATGGCGTCGAGAGATTGGTGACATTGCCGGGGCCAAGAACCTGAGTTTTCGAGCGGAGTTTGGGCGTGGTGGCAGTCCGATCGATGTTGAGCTGTCAGGTTTGAATTTTGATGTGCTCAATACGGCCTCGGCGCGTATCAAGTCGGCATTGGCCCAATATCCAGGGGTTATCGATATTTCGGATACTTTTGAGGGAGGCAAGCAGGAAATTCAATTGACTATCAAACCTGCGGCTTCTCAGCTGGGTGTCAGCTTGTCTGACATTGCCTCGCAAGTGCGTAGTGCCTATCTCGGTAGCGAGGTACAGAGTATCCAGCGTAATCGTGATGAGGTGAAGGTCTTTGTGCGTTATCCGAAGGAAGAACGGGCGTCGATCAATCAATTGGAACGGTTGAGTATTCGAACACCCGCTGGCAATAGTGTGCCGCTCGATAGTGTCGCGTCAATCGATGTCGGGCGTGGTTTTGCGCAAATACGGCGGGTGGATCGTCGTCGTACGGTCAATGTTCAGGCCGATGTTGACAAGTCGACAGCCAATGTTGAAGGGATCAAGCGCGATCTGACAGAGCTGGCTGCCGATCTTGAACAGGAATTTCCGGATCTTCGGATCAGTCTTGAGGGAGAAGCTCGCGAGCAGCGAGAATCTTTTGGTAGTTTGAAGGTTGGACTCCTGTTCGTTTTGATGGTGATATATGCCTTGTTGGCGATCCCGTTCAAAAGTTACTTGCAGCCATTTCTTGTTATGGCCGTCATACCATTCGGGGTTGTGGGTGGCGTACTGGGACACATGCTGATGGGTATGTCGCTGAGTGTCATGAGCTATATGGGCATGTTGGCCTTGATTGGTGTTGTCGTGAATGACTCACTGGTGCTAGTGGATTGGGTCAATCGCCAACGCGCCAAGGGTGCCGAGTTGTTCGATGCGGTAAAAAGTGCTGGCGTTGCCCGTTTCCGTGCGGTCATCCTGACGTCATTGACGACTTTCTTTGGTCTGATACCGCTGATATTCGAGACCAGTACGCAGGCGCAGTTTCTGATTCCAATGGCGGTATCTCTTGGTTATGGAATTCTGTTTGCTACCATGGTGACGCTGATTCTGATACCCGTCAATTATCTTGTACTTGAAGATATCAAACGTCTGTTCGGGTTTGGCGGGTCGACCGTCGCCACTGACGCAAAATCTGGATAAAGGGACGTAATATGCCCGTCCGGTAATCTTTACCCAAAAAAGGCTTATGTATTGTTACTCAGATACGCTGTTTTCTGTGTAAGGCGTACTGCGCAGCTGGCCGGTGTTGCGTTCGCTACCATGACAACCGCCAGCAGATGATACAAACGACCTTGGAAATTGCTCGCAATCGGTGACGCCGAACGAACCCACTTCACAACGTTGCTCGGTCAGAGCCAGAATGCGTTCAGTGGTTGCCTGATAGTTGAATTTATACTGATAAACATAGTTGATTATGCTGATTACAGTGGGCGATAGTGCATGAATGCCACCGAGTTTCTTGAACACATGGCTCGATGATCGACCCGCGCGCATGTCGTCGACAGTTTCGCTGGCCAGACGCTTTGGCAACTCGCAATGATACTCAATGCCATTGCCAATGCCCGAAATGATCTTGTTGACGCGTTGGCTTTCCGAGCACGGTTTTTCGGAGTAGCTGGTACGGCCATCATCGTCGACGCAACGATAGGCAGCGGCTTCGGCAGGGGCGAGCGGTAGTAGCCACAGCGATATCAGTATTATTGTGAAGCTTATTCGAATCATGGCCTCTTGAGCGGCGTACAGACGATAAGCTAGAGTCTCAGTTTTCCGAGCTGCGACGGACTTCGATAGACCCTGCTATTCTCGGGCATCAAAGCTCGAAGGGGTCACGTTGTGTCATGGTTGAACAGTCTGCACAAGCCGTAGATAAGGTCGCTCGCAGCGAGGCGGAGCAACGCAAACTTGTGCAAGAGGTCACAAGTTTGTTTGAGCACAAGATCAGCTTCAATGAATTTCTTGGTTTTCGACTCGAGGCGCTAGAGAATACGCCGGTCCGGATCGGCTTCGATATGCGTCCCGAATTTGTTGGTCATTATGTGTATGGCCGATTACATGGCGGGATTATCTCATCAGTGCTGGATGTGGTCGGTGGCCTTGCCGTGATGTGGGCAATTGCCGAGTATCACAAGCATGAAGATGCAGAGGCAGTCATGGCCCGGTTTACCCACTTGGGCACAGTCGACATGCGTGTCGACTATCTGCGCCAGGGAATCGGCAAACGATTTTCGGCCGAAGCCTCCGTTGTTCGCCTTGGCAAGCGTATCGCGGCCTGTCGAATGAGTTTGCTCAATGAGGAGTCGACCTTGATTGCCACTGGTAATGCCAACTACATTGTCAGCTGATAGAACGGATTGCGATTCAACTTGCGGGTTTGAATTCGGGGAAACACCAGTGTTTCCAAACGGTACGTGAACTTCGTCGCTCTGGCTTATCGCCTTTGTTAGTGCGATAACTGATGAATTGAATTTCAAATGTGGCCAGCTGTTCCTGGTAGGCCCGTTCACGATAGTTCCAACTGCGGCAGAGGTAGTCACCGAGCGCGTTGCGTACAACGTTATTGCGATGTCCACTAACGCGGCCATAGTATTTGCGCCAGCGATAAGAGTCGTACAAGTTATAGAAATTCGCTGGCGGCTTCCAGCTGATCAAATTGGTTGTCTTTGGGTACAGATTGGCGGGCGCACCGGATCTGAGTTTGCCAAGAATGACGGGAAAGGACGAGGTAGTGATTGGGTAGGGGGCGAACATGTCCCAGCGTTGATCGATGCGCGCAATACGGGCAATGTGCTCGACGTGGCTTGGCAATCGTTTACGAACAGCCGGGAGTTCGTAGATGTTGAACATCGTGACGACGTAAAAGAACAGCAAAGCCAACGCAGAACCGATCAAGGTGGGCTTTAATTTCAGTGCTCGGTAAGGCAGTAGCACTGACGTGACGCTACCCATCGTGCCTCGGTTGTTGGCAACCCAATGATAAATCCGATTGCCTATCGCCATGAATGGGGGAAAGGACATCAGCCAGCCGATTGGCTTGAATGGCCATCGTCGGCTGAACAGGAAGGCCATGGCATGCCAGTGAATATAAGGCTTGCCAGCGGCGTCGGTAATGACCCAGGAATTTTCCTTTTCCATAATCGCGTGTACGGCAGCGGTATTTTGTGCGGGCACGATCGGCACTGTTTTTGGCAGCAGAAATTCGCGCAGGATCAAACACATTTTCAGACAGAAACCGCAGTCTTCATCGTAATGAATCGTTATGCCGTTACTCTCGGGTGACTGGCGTCGAGTGTGCAGAAATGCCCAGACACTTCCTGGTATCAGCAACGACAAGGCCATGAAGTCGATCAAGGGGAACAAGCCGATGTGCAGCATAAGGAGAAAGGCCACATGTAATGAAGCCAGCAGGGCAAGACCGACAAGTCTCAGGTTTGGCCAGAAAAAGGGGGCCAGCACCAGCAACGGGGCGAGGAATTCAACCGCCAGTACGTACACGGTGCCGACCTTTAAAAGACCAGGGAATTGTTTGATCCATTCCCCGATGGGCGTTGCGAAATGTCGCAGGCTCACCGCATTGAAGGCAGCGTCAAAGTTGCTTCGCCAGGCGTCGCCATCTTTCAGTAGTGCGGTAAAGAAATACAGGTACAGAATCTGAAATACGATTGCAATGGTGGCGATCGAGAAGTAGCGATGCTCATCGGGCTTTTTGAAGCGTTGTGAGTTTGGCGTACGTTGCAACTCGGGTTGTAGGGCCGCGTCGATGGAAAAATGCGCGCCCAGCGGCAGAAACAAACTCCAGAAGCACATGACGATAAGCAGAATGTCGCCACCCTGGAGTAGCAGCGTGTTGCGGTTCAACAGTGAAAGCAATAAAACGTACGACAAGAAGGCCATGAGTTTCGAGCGATAGCCAAGCATCAGTGCAATCGCAAACAGGGCCGCGAGCATGAACAACAGGGCTTGCCACCACCATTCACCATTGGCGGCATGCAAACTGAAGTACCAGCGATGCGTGATGTCTATCCAATGATGTCTTGGCAAAACACCGGCGTCGGTATAGAAGATCGTCAGATCCTTTGCGCGAAGAATCAGATCGAAGAGTATGAGAAAGCCAAGCGCGACACGGAACAAGGCGATAGAGCGAAGATCGATAACGAATGGATTATGCAGGCGCATGGTCAGGATTGATCGGGTACTGCTTCTACATGGTCAAAGCTCAGCCACATGGGCGGTTGATCCTTGTCCGTTTCGACCAGGACCCGACTGTTTATAAAATCGGCGTCGAGAATGAGGCCTGATTGTCCCGCGTGCTCTCCAGCGCGAATTCGCACCTGATAGCCGATAGCCAGTACTGGCTTGGTACCGCGGCGCGCGCGTTGTACGCGCGCTTCGGTAGCCTGCAGCATGGATTTCAATGCGTCACGCCTTGCTTTGCGTTCCGCATCATTACGCCCCATCGCATCTTCCCCGAGCTCAACTGCATCCTCGGGCGCGCTTAGCGGTTTGTCATTTTTCATCACGAAGCTGGGCCGAACCGGGAAACTCTACGCGCCTTTTTTGGGTTGCTCGACGTAGCGAAGATAAGGCTTCAGCTTGCGAAAACCATTCGGGTATTTTTTATTGGCTTCTTCATCGGAGACTGCGGGCACGATGATTACATCATCACCGTCTTGCCAGTTGGCGGGTGTCGCGACCTGGTGTTCGGCTGTCATCTGCATGGAATCGAGCACACGAAGAATTTCGTCGAAATTTCGGCCGGTCGTCATGGGGTAGGTCAGAATTAATTTGATCTTCTTGTCTGGGCCGACGATGTATACGGAGCGAACCGTGGCGTTGGTCATGGCCGTACGTCCTTCACTGGTGCCCGTTTCATCGGCAGGAAACATATCGTAGGCCTTCGCAACCGCAAGATCGGTGTCACCAACCATCGGAAAATTTACGCGGTGGCCTTGTGTTTCCTCGATGTCGTTGTTCCATTCTGCGTGGTTCTCGACGGGGTCGATGCTCAGGCCCATGACTTTGGTATTGCGCTTTTCGAATTCTGGCATCAGCGCAGCGACGGTGCCAAGTTCGGTTGTGCAAACGGGAGTGAAGTCTTTTGGATGCGAAAAAAGGATTGCCCAACCATCGCCGATCCAATCGTGGAAGTGAATGTCTCCCAGCGTGGTTTTTGCCGTGAAATCTGGTGCTATATCGTTGATTCTCAAAGACATGCTCTGATTCTCCATCCGGTCTGAAAGTTGCGTTGATTTTACCCTCAATCACAGCGTAACAGAGTCGTCCGTGATCGCTATATCAATCACAGTTGCAAAACGTGCCGCACCGTGGGTGCGCCTGTTGCTCTGTGCCGTGGTGTTGCACGTCGTCTTGCCGCTGAAAATGGCTATCAGCAGCGAGAGTCTTGACGGCATGCGCATTGTTGAAGGCGATATTGTTGTCGAGCCATGGCAGCAACGCGGTTTTGGCCTGACTCAGGGGACGCGTGTCTGGCCGAATGGGCTGGTGCCGTATTACGTCGACCAAACGCTTGATCCTGCGGTTGTCGCGAATATCGAAATAGCGGTCAACGAGTGGAATCGGGTAGCTGGCATCACGCTGCTTCCGGTCGACGATAATTCCCTTCCGGCCGATTACCTGGATTTTCAACCCGGTAGTGGTTGTGCGTCCTGGGTTGGCTTCAGGGGCGGTGCTCAGGAAGTGTGGCTTTCCAGTGACTGCAGTGCCGGTAGCATCATGCACGAAATTGGTCATGCATTAGGCCTTGAGCATGAACACACCCGCAGTGATCGAGATCAGTACCTTGAAATTCTGTGGGGAAATATCGACCCGGAGAAGCGGCATAACTTTGCTATTTCAAATCGTCGCGGGGTGTTGCTTGGAGACTACGATTACGGGTCGATCATGCATTACGGGCTGACACATTTTTCGCGAAATGGTCTGGCTACAGTCAGGGCCTTGCAGGATACGAATCAAACTATCGGTCAACGTAATTTGCCGAGTGCCGGGGATATTGAAAGTATTGCAAGGCTATACGCCAGCGATCTCGCCATTGTCATGCAACTTGAGCAAAACTCAGATAAGTCTGAAATCACTGTGTACCTGACCAATGATCACCCGCAGGGCGCGCATGACATCGTGATCGACATAGAAACGGGCCGCGCAGCGTTGGCAGAAAGCTTCATTGATGATGTGCACTGTATGCCGGTTGATAACGGTGCGAAATGTCGTTTGCCGGTACTTGCGGGCGGAGAAACTCGTATCGCCCGGCTGTCGTTCGATAGTTTTCTTGATGAAAACAACGTCGGGACGCATGTGCGATCAAAGACACCAGATCGCAATGTCAACAACAATAGCGTCGGTATTGCCGGTGAGCCGGTACTTGCTCGGGTTCAGCAGGATTTCCTGGACCCCAGCACAGAGAACGTTCGCGCCGGACTGTCAGGTTATCCGATGCTTGTTGGCTTATTGTTGCTGGGCATCAGTCGCGGTCGGCGCAGTCGGTTGGTTGGAACCGACTATGGGTTGATTCGCGCCGACAATACGCGCATTCAGCTTCCGCATCTTGTCGCGAAGCTGTCCATTACTGCCGTCGTCCGTTACGCCATCCGTTATAACTGCGTCAGCATCTGTGGGCAAGGCCGCAGCGGTAGCAGGTGTGGGTTCAGCGACAGCAATTTCTTCTGCCGGGGCACCGGAGGGCAGAAACTCACCACCGACCGCCGCTTGAGATCCACCTTCGGGCATTATCAAGACCACTTCCAGAATATGGGCATCAAGCGCCTTGCTGGCATGTACCAACAGATGATTGGGCGATAGCTTCGCAATAGCCTTCTCGACAGGCTCGTCGCTGATGTCGGCACTGATTGCGGCAGTCGTATCACCTTGAACAACGATTGCGATACCCGTTTCCTGACTAAGGGCGTCGGCCAGTTGCATCACCGGAACGTTGCTGGCACTGACACTGAGTCGTCCCTCGCTGAATGTAATATCAGGCGCACTCTGCGCATTGATCGGTGACACCAAGCTTGCGCTGACTGCCACAGCAGCCATCAGTTTCAACAGGTTTACGTAACAGGCCTCCATGTTGACAAGGGTAGCCTTCATCAAACGCGGTGGCGAGCTTCTGGTATGGCAAATTGGAAAGCCATTTTACTCAAGCCTCAACCACCCTTGTGTCAGATCCGTCAGCCATGCCCGTAAATGTCTGGTTTGACTTTGTACGGTTTGGCTTGAGCGATCACGAGTTTGTTATATTGGATTGGAATTGGTACAAATTAAGGTGGAAGCCCCACATCCCGCTTGCGGACTGTGTTTTCCTCACGTATCTTGCGCTTCAAGTGGCAGGAAATGTTCAGTTAAGGTCTGAGATACTGAACCTATTTCGTACCTGATCTGAACCAAAATGTAACCAGAGTGATGCTCGATAGATGAAAGATCATGCGCAAGTAGTCGTAATTGGCGGCGGGCTCATTGGCTGCAGCATTCTTTACCACCTGACCAAGCTTGGCTGGACCGATGTCATGCTACTCGAGCGCGATGAATTGACGTCGGGTTCAACCTGGCATGCGGCAGCCAATATCCATGGTCTGCATGATCACAACAATATCTCCAAGCTGCAGTACTACACGATGAAGCTTTATAAAGAGCTTGAAGCGGAAACTGGTCAAGGTTGCGGGATCTTTCAGCCCGGCTCTCTTTATTTGGCGCAGACCGAGGAGCGTGAGCATCAACTGCGTATTCAGGAAGCCAAGGCCCGTTATTTTGGTGTCGATTTTTATGAGGTTTCCACTGACGAAGCGAAGAAATTGCATCCGCTCGTTGACTACAGTGGTGTCCGCTGCATCATGTTCGAGCCAGATGGGGGCAATGTAGATCCGTCGGGAGTCACGCATGCGTATGCTGCTGGCGCGCGTGCCCGTGGGGCTGAAATACACCGCTTTACGCCGGTCGTTGAAACCAATCAGCGAGCTGATGGTGGTTGGGACGTGGTAACTCCCAATGGCACGATCAAGGCCGATGTCGTTGTCAATGCGGCGGGTTTATGGGGGCGTGAAGTTGGTCGAATGGCAGGTATCGAGCTGCCGCTGATGACGATGGAGCATCAGTATTTCGTGACCGAATCCATCCCGGAAATAGAAGCGATGTCAACGCGATTGCCGTCGGTTGCCGATCGTGATGGTGAGTACTACCTGCGTCAGGAAGGCAATGGGTTGCTTGTTGGTGCCTATGAGCGAGATGGTCGCTTCTGGGCAGTGGATGGCACGCCAATGGATTTTGGCCATGAACTGTTGCCGGATGATCTTGAGCGTATCGAAGAGAATATGGAACGAGCCTGCGAGCGTTTGCCATTGTTGGGTGAAGCGGGTATCAAACGGGTCATCAATGGGCCGATGATCTGGTCGCCGGATAGTTCAGCGCTGTTTGGTCCAGTGCCTGAACTTGAAAATTACTATTGCTGCAATGGGATCATCCCGGGTTACAGTCAATCGGGTGGCTTGGGCAGTCAACTGGCACAGTGGATAGTTGAAGGTGAATCGGAACTCGACATGTTTCCCTGGGACATGGCCCGTTATGGTGACTGGACGCCGAAGAAGTATGTCATGGAGCGCGCGCTGGATTGCTACGCTCACCGCTTCAAGATCCACTTCCCGTACGAAGAGCGTGAAGCGGGTCGACCAGTACGTATGCGTCCGGTGTATCAACGACAACAGGAAAAAGGTGCGGTCTTTGGGCTTAACTATGGATGGGAGCATCCCTTGTGGTTTGGTGGCGATGGAACCTCACCGACCGAGAGCTACGGTTTTGATCGTCAGGACTGGTTTGAACCGGTGGGACGTGAGTGTCGAGCCTTGCGCGAGAGTGTCGGCATTATTGATGTGTCCAACTTTGCCAAGTACCGTATCAAAGGCAAGGGCGCGGGTGATTGGCTGGACTTGGTTGTGGCCAATAAAGTCCCGCGAGAGACAGGGCGTAGTTGTCTGACGCCACTACTGGGCAAGCGCGGTGGTATTGCCGGTGACTTTACGATTACCCAGCTTGATGAAGATGATTACTGGATGGTCGGTTCAGGGATGGCTGAGCGCTATCATCAACGTTTCTTCAAATCGGTGCCCAGGCCCGAGCCGGTGAGCTTTGTCTCGCACACGGTATCGCATTGTGGCTTTAACGTTGCCGGGCCTAATGCGCGCGAATTGTTGTCGCGATTGACCAATGCAGATTTATCCAATGAATCATGGCCGTTCATGCGTTCACGACAAATCACGGTCAGTGGAATTGAAACAATTGGTTTACGCGTGTCGTTCACCGGCGATCTGGGCTGGGAGCTTTATGTGCCGGAAGAGCAGCAACTGGCCTTGTACGATGCCTTGCTTTCAGCGGGAGCAAATTTGAACGTGGTGCCGGTGGGTGGCCGTTCCTTGTTATCGCTTCGGGTGGAGAAAGGGTATGGCAGTTGGGGGCGTGAATACTCGCCAGAGTACTGGCCACAGGAAGTCGGTCTGGAGCGTTTGATCAAGCTCGACAAACCTGAGTTTCTTGGCCGCGATGCCTACCTTGCATTAAAGGACAAGCCGCCACGCGAAAAGCTCGTTATTCTCGAGATCGACGTGGCACATAATGCCGATGCCACGGGCGGTGAGCCGGTCTTTTTGCGCGACGGCACGCCGGTCGGTCGCGTCAGTTCGGGGGCCTATGGGTTTGGCGTTGACAAGTCTCTTGCCCTGGCGTTCATTCAGGCGGACAAACTGGAAAGCAATCGCGAGTTTCATGTCGCTGTGTTGGGCCTGAATCATGACGCAATGCTGATGGATGAGGCGCCGTTTGACCCCAAAGGTGAACGACTACGTGCGTAAATTCGCCATTTAAGGTAGCCTGACAAGTCCACAGAACCGGACTCCTCATCGCCATGGAGCGCATCGATCCCGACCGCGCCAAGCCTGATGCCGAGACTTCTCTCAGCTACGAAAACCAGACTGCTGACAAGGTAGTCGATATTGCCATCGCGCGGATGAAAGTGGGCGCGGTAGCAAACGAAGACCGCTCGCAAAAGCTCAAAAAGTATTTGATCGTGGCGGGCGCAATAGCCGGCTTCGGTCTGTTGCTCGTGTTTGGTTCGGGTCAGCATCAACGGCCGACAACGGTGATTTCCGAAAACGGGGACGTGACGGTAAGACTCACGCAGAATGATAAAGGGCACTATTTCACGCGCGGTGAAATCAATGGAGTGGCGGTTATGTTTTTGGTGGACACGGGTGCGACCACGTTAGCCATTCCAGAACATATCGCAAACGATCTGGACTTGAAAGCTGGGCGTAAAACGCAAAGCTATACCGCCAATGGTATTGCATCCTCTTATAGTGCTCACCTGGATACTGTGTCTGTCGGTGGTATCACGCTTGGCAATATCGATGCGTCGATTTCCCCCGGCCTTGTTGGTGACGAGATACTGCTCGGCATGAGCTTTCTCAAGCATTTGAATCTTGAACAAAGAGACGGTGTACTGACCCTCAGTCACAACTAGCGATGCGAATTGGTCATCCGTCGTGTTGACGCCCGAATGGCGATTTTCGTTTTATTACGCAGCGTTGTTTGCGTCGATCGGATCCATTGGTCCGTTTTTCGCCGTCTGGCTTGACAGTCAGAACATTGATGCGAAGACCATTGGCATCATTGTCGCGGCGCCGTCAATCGCAATGTTGTTTACAACGGTACGACTCGGGCGTTGGGCAGATGAGTTAGGCAGTCGACGAACAGCAATCATTGTTGGTAATGTGTTGGTGTTGCTGGCTCAATTGGTTTTCTTCTGGCCGCAAAGCCCCTGGGTGATCATGTTTATCTGGATGTTTTGCGGCATCATCATGTATGCAAAGGTACCGATTACCGATGCGGCAGCTTTGAGTTTGACCGAACAGCGGGGCTCGGATTTCGCACGTGTGCGTGTGTTTGGATCAATCGGTTTTGTTGTGGCGTTGACATTGAGCGGTCTCGTATATGACCGTGTCGGCATGATGGCCTTTGTGCCGATACTGCTGTTGGGCAATATTTTGCGGCTTTGGTTGTCCATTGAATTGCCGACGGTTGATCGTCGCAGTGTGACAAAGGTGAGTAGTCCGACTGGTGCTTCCGTGGAGGTGCAGTCTAATGATTTCTATCGACTTGGCATTGTGCTGACGATTGTCGCCTCCGGTGTTATTCATTCCTCACATGCGGTATTCAACACCTTTGGTATTTTGCTGTGGACGCAGCATGGATTTTCCGAGACCACAGCAAGTCTGTTGGTAGGCATTGGTGTTGTCGCTGAAATATTATTGATGTGGCGATTCAAGTCATTGACCAAAAGACTATCGGCACGTAGCTGTCTTGTTATTGCAGCTGTATGTGGCATGGTGCGTTGGTCCTTGTTGGCTTTGGCTCCTCCATTGTGGCTCATGTTTGTTGTACAGATGTTGCATGCCGTGACATTTGGATTGACGTTTCTTGCGACCGCGTCGTTTATCGCCCGCCGAGTAGGCGAAGACAATGCGGCCCGTGGGCAGGCCTTGAGTGCAACGGTGATGACCGCCTTGATGGCGATAATGGTGTATCTGTCAGGCTATTTTTTCGATTTGCTGCAGTTGCAGCTTTACTGGATCATGGCGGCCATGTGTGTGTTGTCCGCGGTGCTGGTGCTACTGAGTTATCTGACATCGTTGGAGTAGTTCAGATGGAAATAATTCAGGCCTTTGTTCTCTACCGGGCTTGAGTAGCGCAAGCACTTCATGTTGTGATTGAATGTCCAGTGGCAATTCGAAGCTGCCCATCGGAAAATTATTAGGCTCGAGTAAAGGCTGAATCTCGGAATTCGCGCGGTGATTGTCCGAAGCGTTTGCCAAATGCCCGACTAAAATGTGCATTGCTGACAAAGCCGCAGCTGGTGCTGACCTCGCCAATGGTTGTTTTCCCTTTTAACAAGTGTTGTCGTGCACTCTGTAACCTGAGCTCCAGATAGTGTCGCGCGGGGCTCGTTTGCAGATGAGTTTGAAAAAGTCGTTCCAATGCACGAGTTGAAAGATTGGCATGGCGAGCCAGCTCTTCGCGTTCGATGGGTTCGTCGAGATTGTTGCGCATTAGCTGCAAAGTGAGTTGTAGTGAAGCTGGCAGCGTGTGTTCATGATCCCTTGCCAGTGCTTCCTGTTCAGCCTGCGGAGCGCTGATGTCGGCGCGCAGGATATTTCTTACTGCTTGTACGACCTCAGCGCCATCACGGCGTTGAATCAAGACTGCCATCAGGTCCAGACTGCTTGAGGGTCCTGCCGCGGACAATCGATCTCTGTCAATGACTGTTGCTTCGTTTCGTATTTCTAGTAATGGGAATCGCTTGCGTGCGACATCATGATCGTCTCGGTGAAGTGCGCAGGCGTAATCGTTCATCAAATTGGCGTGTGCGAGTGCGATAACACCATTCCAAATACCCCCCAGCATCACGTTGCTCGCGGCAGCTTGTGCTAGAAATGAGCTCATCATTAAGTCTTCATTCAAAGAACATCGATAACCCCCGCAGACGATGACGGCATCGAGAGACTGAAAGAGACCGGCTTGGCGAACAGGCAATCGCAAATCCGCCTGCACAGGAATGCCCAAGTCGCTGGTTACAGAGCGCCCGCTCGATCTTGCCCCGATACCAATCGTCGTGAAGCGATATCGCTTTGGTTTGGTGACCAGACTCGCAGTCGTTAACGCGTCGGCGGCGGCGGTAAACGCCATCAACGAAAAGTGCGGTTGCAGGACAAAACCGATACTCAGCTCTTCAGGAGCGGTGGTGGGCATGGTCCGACCTCTTGAATGTCGCAAAAAGCTATTACTGGCGCATACAGTCAATAATTGTACGCCAATAGACAGGTTATGGGGACATGAAAAGAGGACAATAGCGACCTTCCAGAGCGAACAGACTTACGCTGATGAAGCGCTTTTCCGGATTCCAGCTTTTCAAGCAGGCCACCCGTCACCAGGAACATTGGCAGCGGATGTGGCGTGACCCGAAACCCAGGAAGTCGTACGACATCATCGTTATCGGTGGTGGCGGGCACGGCTTGGCCACGGCCTACTACCTGGCGAGTCAGCATGACAAGATCAATGTGGCTGTCATTGAAAAAGGGTGGTTGGGCGGCGGTAATACCGGGCGCAATACCACGATCGTTCGTTCCAATTATCTATGGGATGAAGCGGCTCATCTGTACGAACATGCGATGAAATTATGGGAAGGCTTGTCGCAGGAGCTCAATTACAATGTCATGTTCTCGCAGCGCGGCGTCATGAATCTTGGCCACAATCTGCAGGACATGCGCGATATCCAACGGCGTGTGAATGCCAATCGTCTGAATGGTATCGACGGTGAAGTGCTTGATGCGCAACAGTGTCAGGAGATCGTGCCCATCATGGATTGTAGTGGCAACACACGCTATCCGGTACTGGGAGCATCCTGGCAGCCGCGCGCCGGTGTTGCACGCCATGATGCAGTTGCCTGGGGCTATGCACGTGGTGCCGATAGTTATGGCGTGGATATCATTCAGCAAACAGAAGTCACTGGCATCGTTGTCGAAGATGGTGCGGCGGTTGGTGTTGAAACCAATCGGCACGGAGTTATAAAAGCCAATCGTATTGGTTGTGTGGCTGCCGGTGGTTCTGGTGTGTTAGCTGGCTATGCGGGGTTCAAGCTGCCAGTCGAGTCGCACCCTTTGCAGGCTTATGTATCTGAGCCGATCAAGCCGATATTGGATACCGTGGTCATGTCCAATGCGGTACACGGCTATATGTCGCAGTCGGATAAAGGTGATCTCGTTATAGGTGCCGGTATTGACGGTTATCTCGGTTATGGACAGCGAGGATCATACCCGGTTATCGAACATACCATGCAGGCGATACTCGAACTGTTTCCCTGTGTCAGTCGCGTGCACATGAACCGACAATGGGGTGGCATCGTTGATACCACGCCAGATGCCTGTCCCATCATATCCAAAACCCCTGTCGAGAATCTTTTCTTCAATTGTGGTTGGGGTACTGGTGGCTTCAAGGCGACGCCTGGTTCAGGTCATGTGTTTGCTGACCTTCTGGCCAATGGTGAGCCCAATCAGTTGGCAAAGGCATTCAATATGTGGCGTTTTCATGATGGCTCATTGATTGACGAGCACGGCGCCGCTGGCGTCGCACACTAAGGCATAGGGTAGGTAAACATGTTTTTGATTCACTGCCCCTATTGCGATGAGCATCGGGAAGAAGAAGAGTTTCACGCATCGGGTGAGGCACATTTGCCACGTCCGCTTGATCCGGATAACTGCACTGACAAAGAGTGGGGTGAGTATCTCTACTTTCGCAAAAACCCGCGCGGCGTGCACCGCGAGTTGTGGGTGCATGCAGCGGGATGTCGCAAGTATTTCAATGTTGCACGAAATACGGTGACCTACGAGATCTATGGCACTTATAA
>CALDSR010000065.1 GCA_937924505.1 uncultured Granulosicoccus sp.
TAGTGCATGACCAAATCGTGACCAAATAGGTCTCGTTATGAGACAAAATCAGATACTTATGGCAAGTATCAAAAATAGTTTTCACATCTAAGGAAGAGGAAAATGGCAGCTAACTAGCTGTATTCTAAGGATTTTTGATGGTGGCCAGGGACAGAATCGAACTGCCGACACGGGGATTTTCAGTCCCCTGCTCTACCGACTGAGCTACCTGGCCATCAGGTACTTCTGGAGGGAGGGGTATTAGACCGATCTACGGCTCTGGAGTCAACCTTGCGGGGCAATTTTTGCCTCTGGCAATCGGCTCTCCGAGCCAATCCGCCGGTACGCCGGCCAGACGCCAGTTTCGCCCAGTCAAAGGCCCCGCGTCTGGGCCATCGCTGATTTCGCATACCCCCAAGGACGCCCATCGCGCCCACCCCACCAATCTCGCCAGCCCCGGCCGAAGCCGCGCAGCATCCCGCAACCCACCCACCGCCCACAAAAAAGGCCCAAACACCACCGTGTTCAGGCCTTCGTATCACGACACATCTAATTTTCAATATCAGGAGCGCTTAACATCCACCCCTGACAGTGACTAACCCTTAGAACTCATCCCAAACCTCACCAGAACCAGAAGCTCTCTGAACCTTCGGTGCTTCCGCATCAGCGCTGTTTGCCGCATCATCGAGTACCGGTGGTGCGATGTTGGATTTGGATGACTGCCAGTTCGATTCCTTTACTGCCGCAGAGGGCAAGTTTGCAGGTGGTCGTTCGCCGGGGGCGGGTTGCAAGTCCAGAGTTTTGGTCAGCGTGTTGACATCAACATCGTGACTGGATGTGAAATAGCCGATGTGTGAGCTCAACTCGTTGGCCTGGTCGCTCATCTTGCGACTGGTCGATGCAGCTTCCTGCACCATCGCGGCATTTTGCTGCGTAACGCTATCCATATGCACGAGTGCATGGTTGATTTGCTCGATGCCGACAGCCTGTTCGTCTGTTGCAATCGCTATCTGCCCAACAAGGTCGGTCAATTGCGATACAGATTCGACAATGATCTTGAGCTCATCACCCGATTCGGTCACCAACTGTGTTCCATCCTTGACCTTGTGGACACTGTCTTCGATAAGGTCTTTGATTTCCTTCGCAGCCGATGCACTACGCCCCGCCAGTTGTCGTACCTCACTGGCAACTACGGCAAACCCACGTCCCTGTTCACCAGCTCTGGCCGCCTCGACAGCTGCATTCAATGCCAACAAGTTGGTCTGAAAGGCAATCTCATCAATGACACCGATGATATCGGCAATTTTTTCACTGGCAGAGCTGATCTCTTCCATCGCAGTAATCGCATTGGATGAAACCTCACCACTTGACTTTGCCCGCTTGCGCGTCGTCATCGCCAACTCGTTTGCCGTTTTCGCGTTCTCGGCATTTTGCTTGACGGTACTGGTCAACTCTTCGGTGCTTGAACCCGTCTCTTCAAGATTCGCAGCCTGCTGATCGGTTCGATCGCTGAGCCCGACGTTACCTTCTGACAACTCTCTGGCCCCGACGCGCACCGAACTGGCGATGTCGTTGGCTTGATTCAAAATGGAGCGCAGTCTGGTGCGCATGTCCACCAACTCCGCGTATGCACCGCGTGAATTTTCATCCCCTGGGGCATCGCTTAAATCGCCAGCACCAATCGCCTTGGCGATACGGATCATATCGCGTGGATCACCGCCTAACTGACGATATAGATACCGACCGAGCAACCACGAGAACAGGGCAACAGCAAGCGCTGCAACCGCAGCAATCCAGATCCCGGTGTTACGCAGCGAAGTGATCGGTGCAAATGCCTCATCTGCGTGCATACGCGAAACAATTGCCCAGGTCAGACCGTTAACATCCAGCGGCGCATACGCGTACATGTAGTCGATATCATCCGTCGTCTCGACCAATGAACCAGTCTTGCCTGCCATCGCCAGAGTCACCGCCTCTGTGTCGACGGTTGTTCGAAGAATTGTAGGCTTATCGGTAAAGCGTGATTGTGAGCGCATCAAGGCATCACCGCCGAGCAACATGGACTCTCCCGTCTCACCGAGTCCGTCACTGAGCGCCATGATCTGATTCAGTCGGTCAACCGGAAGTTGGAAGGCCAGGACCCCCAGTAGAGTTTCACCATCATATATGGGGGATGCAAAAAACGATGCGGCAGCACCATAGGACGGTGTGTAATTACCAAAGTCGGTCGACGCGACTTCATCCCAACGAAGGGTCATCGCCTCTCGAACAACGTCAGCCAACCCCGAATCACTATAGGGCCCCGTAAACAAGCTGGTGCCGTAGTCAACTTCCTTGAAAACGGAATACACGATATCGCCACGCTCAGGTTCAACCAAAAACACATCGTAGTATTCAAACAGTTCGAGAAAATAACGAAACCCCTCATGGTACTTAGCGTGATAATTGTTGTACCGGTTATCAACATCAGGAGTCAACAGATGGTGTTTGCTACCCACAGGATTATCATTTTCGGCCAGGTAGTAGTGCTGCGCTACAACCCCCGCATCCGATTTCGGCACAATGTAATCGGCTGACAGACGCTCACCGGAGGTGTCCTCAAGTGTCGCCAGAAAATTCCGGTCAAGGTACCGGCTTAAATCTGCCTTCGCTTTGCGGAGTTCACTGGGATTTTCAAAGTCATTAGATAGAGCCGGAAAGGCAAGACTGAAATCTCTCATCGCCTGAATAGTGCCTATTTCATCACTTAAGGTGACCACCTGGTCCCGTACCGCAGTGAAATAATTCTCTACTGAAGTCCTGCGTATCGCGACATCTGCTTCGAGACGTTCATAGGTCGTGCTTTCCATTGTCTTACTAGACTGACCCGAAACAATAAACATGGATACGGCCATGGGAATTAACCCTGAGACCATCATGCACAGTACCAAGAGGGGGCGCATCTTAATCATCTTAATCATTTTTATCCTGTTTTATCCAATTTAACCCGTAGATTTCACAAGGTATCGGCGGGCAAAAGCATTAGTCGAACGTATTGGAGTAAGACAGGTGTTATTTCATCAATGCTTTATCACCTAACAGTTAGATATGACGAAAATCGGTTCACTGTGCAATTCATCGGCCGATATCTATTTCAGTTTTAACACGGTCTCGAAGCCTCAAAATAAGAACGGTGGATTCCTTATGAAAGTAATGATTGTTGATGACAGTACCTCGATGAGACTCATAGTAAAGAGAACTCTGAAGCAAGCCGGCTACGACATGGACTATCTCGAAGCTGATGACGGTAGCGTCGCGCTTGAAAAAATTGATGACTACAACCCGGACCTTGTTCTGTGCGACTGGAACATGCCTATTATGAATGGCATCGATTTTCTGAAAGCCATCAGAGAGGCTGGCAATGCAGTCAAGTTTGGATTCGTCACGACAGAATCCACCGCAGAGATGCGAGCAGCAGCGAAAGAAGCAGGCGCTCAGTTTCTGGTCGCCAAGCCGTTCACTGCTGAATCATTCACCAACGCACTACGTCCAGTCATAGGATAACAACATGGCTTACATTGCCCCGCAACTAAATAACCTTCGTGACATGCTGGAGATGATAGTTGGCCCTTCAGCTGGCGCTAAAGGTGCAGAGAATTTTGATGTTGCCGAAATCAGTCACACCGCGATTTACATTGACAAAGAAAACAATCCGGTTGCATCTTGCTCCTGTGACATGAAAGCGGCGGCCGCTCTCGGTTGTTCATTGTCAATGATCCCACCCGCTGGAGCGGAAGGCATGGTCGACGATGGCGAACTGTCAGCCAACGCCAAGGATAATTTGTACGAGGTAATGAACATGTTCTCCAGTTTGATGATGGACGACAAATCATCTCACCTGAAATTGGCCGAGGTCAATCCAGGTGCAGATTCGTCCGTTGCGGGCGAAACGGTCAAGGAGGTCTGCTTTGCACTCGAGCTCGGAGCCTATGGTGGGGGCACCATTGTGTTCAACGCGACATAAGTTCGTCAACCGAATTAGATAACAACGTCTAGTGATATTAATATGGATGATGAATTAGAAGAGCTACGCGCGATTTTCCTCGACGAGTGCCTGGAAAACATCGAACTTCTCGAGGGTGGTTTGATGCGCATGGGAGAAGGTGAAAGCGACCTTGATACCTTGAACGAAGTGTTCAGAGCTGCGCACTCCATAAAAGGTGGTGCTTCTACCTTCGGCTTCATGCCGATGGCAGAGCTCACCCATCATATGGAAACACTGCTCGATGAAATGCGTTCCGAGCGTCGCAGTGTTACCGAAAGTGACGTCGACCTCCTGCTCCTTGCCTTGGATCTACTGCAATCGATCCTGACAACCGGTGCCGGTACCGAATCGGATCATCCTGACAGGCAGCAAGTACAAACAAAGTTGGAAACATCGGTTACCGGTGGCGGCGACGGTGGGAATCAAACAGCAGCAGGTTCCACTGCTGGCAATGGTGCCGGCGAGTCAAGCGCTGAGGATGGCGAAGCCGATCTTGCCGAATACGCTGTCAAGTTTATTCCCAATCCCGATTTCTACCCGCGGGGCAATGACCCGCTGCTTCTATTGCGCGAGATCGGTCACGCTGGCAATGTCGATGAGATTTTCGCCAGCTCACGTTGCGCACAATGGAACGACTACGACCCTGCCGAGAGTTATCTCACCTTCGACATGAAAGTCAGCGGCGCAACAGAATCAGCCCTTCGTGAAATCTTCGATTGGGTCGATACCGATTGCGATCTGGCGATAACAGAGCTCGCCACAGAGAGTAACTTTACGCCAGGTTCTGCCGCCTCGGCGAGTGCCAGCACCACGGGTGTTCCAGTAGAAAACGCCGCGAGTTGCGCTGTCACAAAAGACGCCACTACGCAGGCCGTTGCAAAGACGACTGCACAAGACGCTGCAAACAACAGCGCCAAGGGTGCAGCTACTGCAGACACGAAACCCAAAAAAGCAGCCAATGCGAACGAAACCAGTTCTATTCGCATTGCTACAGACAAAATAGATCAGCTGATCAATCTCGTTGGTGAGCTGGTTATCACGCAATCAATGCTGAGTCGTGTCAGCAATGACATAAACGGGCTTGACCATGACGAGCTACGTGAGCGTCTGGCGGATCTGGAGCACAACACCAGAGACCTCCAGGAAAGCGTCATGCAAGTTCGAATGCTGCCGATCTCCTCGGCGTTCAGTCGACTACCTCGCCTGGTTAGAGACTTGTCGAAGAAGCTCGATAAAAGCGTCGACTTGCAACTCGAAGGTGGTTCCACCGAGCTCGATAAAACCGTTCTCGAGCGCATGATCGATCCATTGGTGCATCTGGTCAGAAATGGCCTCGACCACGGTCTTGAAACCACCGAAGAACGACTGAAGAACGGCAAGTCCGAGACAGGCATTCTCAAGCTTTCAGCACACCAGGAAAGTGGCAGTGTTGTTATCGAGATCAAGGACGATGGCAAAGGTATCGATGGACAGCGTATTCTTTCGCTGGCAAAGGAGCGCGGCATCGTCGCACCCGATGAGGAACTCAGCGATGATCAAATCAATCAACTGATTTTCGCCCCCGGCTTCTCTACCGCAGAGGAAGTCAGTGATGTCTCCGGTCGTGGTGTCGGCATGGATGTCGTCAGACGTAACATTGTCGATCTCGGCGGCCGAGTCACAGTGTATTCCGAACTCGGTTCCGGCACCACGATAGAAATCAAATTACCTCTGTCGCTAGCGATACTTGACGGACAACTCGTCGAAGTCGCCGGTGAAGTCTATGTCATTCCCATTCTCAGTATTATCGAGACACTGGAGCTCGAACAAACTGACCACTCATTTGTACCCGGTACCGGGGAGATCTGTCAATTCCGCGGCGAGTACTTGAGCATGTTGCGCGTGGCAAAACACTTCAACCTGCCAAACGAATCTGACGAAAACCTGATTGTCGTTGTCGACACACATAGCGGACGCTTTGGCCTTGTTGTCGATAAAGTTCTCGGACAACAGCAAGTCGTCATCAAGCCTCTTGACAAGAACTACAAGAATGTTCCCGGACTGGCAGGCGCCACGATCATGAGTGATGGATCAGTCGCACTGATCCTTGACCCGACCAGCATCACCATCAAAACGAACATAGCAACTGCAGCCTGATTATCATGACATCATCGCAAGCAAAATTAGACGAAGAAGATCAGATCACCGATACGACCGATCAGTTTCTTACGTTCATTCTTGGCAAAGAAGAATACGCAATCGAGATTCTGAAAGTTCAGGAAATCAAAAGCTGGGGTCCATTCACACCCATACCCAATGCTCCCGAGTATGTGCTTGGTGTCATCAATCTACGCGGCGCGATTGTGCCTATCGTGGATTTACGTAGCCGTTTCGGCTTGCCTGCGCAGGATTACACCACGACAACGGCAATCATCATCGTGCATACCGAGGTTGATGATCAGCCACGAATAATCGGCTTGGTGGTCGATCAGGTATCGGAGGTCTATCACCTCAGCGCCGACGTTATTCAACATGTTGAGGAAACCAATTCCGGCGTCGACAAGGGATTTATTCGAGGCTACGGAAAAATTGAAGAAAAGCTTGTGATCCTGGTGAATCTCGACCCGATTATCGCCTCGTCCATGGAGTCTGAATTAACGTCATGAACGAACCCACAACGGAAACCTCAAACATTCGTCTTCCCGAGAGTTTTACTCTGGCGAGTGTGGCCGAGCTTAAAACAGAACTCGACGCCAGCATTGCAAACAGCGACACCATAAAGCTTGATGGGTCCAAGGTCGAACGGGTAGATGGTGCGGCCGTGCAGCTCCTGTTTCACTGCAGCACACTGCTTGTGAAAAAGCCCAGTGACCTTGAACTCCTGCAACCGAGTGAGATTTTGCAAGATGCATTGAAAGTCATGGGAATGGAAAAACTGCTTGGAACAGCTAGCGCACTGGATGACGAAAACATCGGCACCGAGACTGGCTCAAAAACCGAGCCGCAAGCAGCGTGAACAGTGCTGCAGAACGCCAGCCCATTGGCCCGATGACTGACAGTGAATTCGCAGATTTTCAGCGTATAACTGTTGAAATGACCGGCATTCGCCTTTCTGATAAAAAGCGCGCGATGTTGACCAATCGATTAGCCAAGCGCTTGATTGCCCTCGGCATCGATACTTACCATGATTACTTGTATCTACTGAAGAACGAAAACAGTACGGAGAAAACCGAATTCATCAATTCGGTCACCACTAACCTGACATACTTTTACCGGGAACCGCATCACTTTGAGTTTTTCTCCAACACGGTTCTACCCACTCTTGCCGAGAACTGCAAACCGAATAGCCCTATTCGCATCTGGTCTGCGGGCTGTAGCTATGGTCAGGAACCCTACACCCTGGCGATGGCAATTAGTGAAAGTGATATCATCGCACCAGTGCGCGTGTTGTGTACCGATATAGACTCAGACACTGTTCTGTCGGTGCAGAAAGGTTGTTACAAAAAAGAGTACCTGCGAGGCCTGTCAAGCGAGCAGATTAAAAAATGGTTTGTGCAGCGAACCGATGGCACGTGGCAGGCAATACCCGAGTTACGTTCTTTATTGATTTGCAAACAGTTGAATCTGTTCGGCGAATGGCCTATCAGGCCTGGTGTTGATGTGATCATGTGCAGGAACGTGTTGATCTATTTCAACGCGGTAGATCAACTCAAGCTGGTACGTCGGTTTGCGGAGTTCCAGCAAGAAGGTGCATTTCTGTTTCTCGGTCACTCCGAGAATATCCAGGGAATTGACAGCCTCTACAAACGCGTCAACAACACAGTCTACGAGCGGATTTAATTCAGCAGGGCTAGGAAAAAACACATGCCTACTACATCAAAATGCCGCGTACTGGTTGTCGATGACTCTCTCGCCATGTGCAAATTCATCGAAAAGGTACTGTCGTCCGACCCTGACATTGAGGTGGTTGATTATGCACTGGATGCTTATGAAGCCCGCGACAAGATCAAACTATACAAGCCCGATGTACTGACACTTGATGTTGAAATGCCACGCATGGATGGTCTGACCTTTTTGCGCAACTTGATGCGTCTGCACCCCATGCCCGTGGTCATGATATCGTCGCTGACCGCAGCAGGTGCCAGTGTCACACTGGATGCACTACGCGAAGGCGCTGTGGATTTTATGGTCAAAAGACACCCCGGCAGTACCTCGGAATTGAAAGACTATACCAATGAGATTATCGAACGTGTCAAGAGCGCTGCAGTCGTCGACGTGCATCGTCCGACTGCAGCAAGAACCACCCGCGAACTACCTGATCTGACGCAACATCGGCAAAAGGTCAAAGCGGGTAACAAATTCTCCGCTGATATTCATCGGCTGATAGCCGTTGGCGCGTCGACCGGCGGGCCGGAAGCATTGCACCACTTTCTGCAAGATCTGCATCCGACACAATCATCGGCTCTGGTATTCGCCCAACATATGCCAAAAAACTTCATGAATACATTTGCCGACCGACTGAACTCCTGGTCGTGTTTCGACATTCGTATTGCGAAACAGAATGAGCTTATCGAACCGGGTAAGGGCTATGTCGCACCGGGTGATCAACATCTGGCGGTTGAACGTCAAGGTGGGAATTATGTATGCCATCTGTTATCGACGGAGAAAGTCGGCGGCCACAGACCTTCGGTAGATGTACTGTTCAACAGTGTCGCGAAAAATTCGGGCGATAAGGCAACCGGTGTATTACTCACGGGCATGGGCAATGATGGCGCACGCGGATTGACAGCCATGCGTGAAGCGGGCTCCCTGACCGTTGTACAAGATGAAAAGAGTAGCGCGGTATGGGGCATGCCAGGCACTGCATACAAAATGGGCGGCGCCGACGTCGCCCTTGATCTTCGAGCAATCGCACCGGTGTTGAACAATTTGCTTAGTAGCGCGTAAACGATCCGCTGTGAATGATCATCAAGTTGCCGGCGGTCAGTTCAGCGCTGGCAAAAAGAGCCCGTTAACACAGGTAATGATGCTTGGCTGACGCTCAGACACGGGATCACACGGACCTTCCTCATACACATAGGTCCAGACAGAGGTGATGGTGGAATCGGCGAGCTGACGAGTTCGCGTCAATACTTCACCGACTTCACCGTAGGCAAATGTAATCACGACATCCGTAACGTTATCGAGATCGAAGTCAAACTGTATCTCATCGAGCGTACCGGCACTGTTAAAGGTATAGCTGCTCACTGAATCGACGGCACCATCTGCGTTGTCGTCAAAATTTGCGCCAGTTAACTGTCCCGACGTGTCTTGCAGATAGTCAACACGCGAGACCTCCGGGCCATTGAGCTCAAGCATTGTCGTCTCTGCAAGCAGAACCCCATTGCTGTCATAGCTGAAGAAAGTGAATATGTCGCGCGTGCCGTCCAGGTCCGTGTCCTCAGCCAGGTTGAAAAGGTTTCCATCCAGATAGACAAAACTAAGTTCGATATCAGCAACACCATCAACATCGACATCAACAAGTTCACCCGTCGCCAAGCCTTGGGTATCATAAACCCGGATGATTTCTTCATCGACACTGCCGTCATTGCCCAGATCAACATCAATTCTGGCCAATCTGAAACTGGGTTCTTCGACAGGGTCCTCGTCATCCTCATCGTCACCAACGGTGCCGACAGAAACACCGGAACTCGATGAGCAAGCGTTGAGGATCAACATGGTGACAAGCCCCAAAGACACAGCAAGCGATTGACCGCCAGAAATTTTTTTCATGATCAAACGTCCTTTATTGAATGGTGTGTCGATAGTTTTGGATTCCGATAGGTGAATCAATCGCCCTCGGGAACGTAACCTTCTGGCATGGTCGCATTGTCACTGAAGAGAAATTTTTCCATTTCTTCTTCGAGAAATTTGCGCGCCTTGGGATCAACCGGCGTCAAACGATACTCATTGATGAGCATGGTCTGATGACCAACCCACATCTGCCACGCTTCCTGACTGATGTTCAGATAGATGCGCTTGCCCAGATCACCCGGGTAGGTTGGACGCTCCAAACCTTCGCCTTCTTTATTCAACTTAACGCACTGCACCATGCGACTCACAATAATTCTCCAATCAAACTTGTCAGGATTCGGGAAACCGGGGCCGGAACACCACCGGGTAACTGGTCACCGTTATACCAGACCCGCTGCCCGCTCTCCATCAACTGGCGGTCAACAGTGTCCACCATCAAGCGCTGAACATCGATTTCGAGATGAAAATGGCTGAAGGTGTGGGTCATGCGGGCGCGACGCTCAGGTGCACCGACCGACGTGAGTCCAGCGCCCTCCAGCCACTCGGCGATCGCCTGCACGGCTGAGGTCTCAGGCAGACTCCAAAGCCCACCCCAGATGCCGCTGGGAGGGCGACGTTCGAGTAACAGATCACCCGCGTCATTTTCGAGCACCCACATCACCGTCTGTCGAGTCGGGATAACTTTCTTTGGTTTCTTGCCGGGGAATGCGGTCGGATCACCACTGGCCAGCCCCTGACAATCCTTCATCAGTGGACAACGCTCACAGGCCGGTTTTGTGCGGGTACAGAGCGTCGCACCCAGATCCATCATCGCCTGATTGAACGGTCCGGTATCGATTTTTGGGGTCAGCGCTTCAGACAAGGACCAAAGCTCGGCAAGCACGTCGCTTTTGCCGGGCCAACCGGCCACCGCATGACACCGTGCCAGCACACGTTTGACATTGCCATCGAGAATCGGGTGCGGCTGGCCATCGGACAAACTCAAGATCGCGCCAGCGGTTGATCGCCCGATACCCGGCAGAGCAATCAAGGCATCCATCGTCAACGGCAAGGCACCCGCATGGTCCTGCATGACCATGACCGCACACTTGTGCAGATTGCGGGCGCGCGCGTAGTAACCCAGACCCGACCAATGCTCAAGCACCTGATCAATCGGCGCAGCCGCGAGCAGCTCCAGAGTCGGAAAGCGCTGCATGAACCGCTCGTAATACGGAATGACAGTCGCCACCTGCGTTTGCTGCAACATGATTTCGGACACCCACACACGATACGGTGTCGGCTCTCGCTGCCACGGCAGATGCTTGCGCCCGTGCTCCTCAAACCAGCGCAGTACCTGTCGTGAAAATCGTTGAATCTGCGCTCGCGTGAGCGCCCTGGAGGGTGACGATGTCTTGGATGGCATGACCGGGTTCGGCTTCGGCGGGTGACTTGGGCGGTGTTTCAGTGAGTGTTTCGCCAGGTATCAGACACCCATACTATCAGGCGCAACCCGAGTGACGGCTGTCGGCCTCGGGGCAAATGAGCTCGCGAAACTGTCTCCGTATCGTCAAACTCCACGCCAATCTCCACGCCAATCTCCACGCCAATCTCCACGCCGAACTCAACGCGAACTCAACGCCGAACAATCCACAAGTCACATTGTTCACAAGTCTAGGGCAACCAGCGAGGGTCTAAATTCCCTATACTCTCGGTCATAGAAGCGCCGAGGCACCCCATGGGTATTTCGCGCCAGCCACTACGGCCACCATAGGCATATCGCTTTTTTGCTCTCCCAACGGGTGGAGCATTGCCGCACATGACGCTCCGACGTCCGAGAAAACAACTTTGTCCTCTACAGAATCTGCCGAAAACGGCTTTGCCGAGCTTGGCTTGTCCGAACCCTTACTGCGAGCCATCGCAGACACCGGCTACACAACCCCCACCCCGATCCAACAACAAGCCATTCCTTTGGTGCTTGAAGGCGGAGATCTTTTAGCCGCCGCACAAACCGGAACCGGTAAAACGGCAGGCTTTACCTTGCCAGTGCTGGATCGATTACAGGCGGCCAAGCGCGAAAAACGCGGCGGTGGCGTACCACTTTGCCTGATCGTGACGCCAACTCGCGAATTGGCAGCACAAATTGCAGAAGCCGTCGATACCTACGGCAAGAACGTACCGCTACGCTCGACAGTGATCTTCGGCGGGGTCAACGTCAATCGCCATATCAGGGATATGCAAAAGCCTGTCGATATCCTGATCGCCACACCGGGGCGTTTACTGGATCTGGTCAGCCAGAAAGTGCTGGATTTGTCGAAGATCGAGATACTGGTACTCGATGAAGCTGATCGCATGCTCGACATGGGCTTTATTCACGATGTCAAACGCATCCTGAAAATCGTACCCAAGCAACGTCAGACCTTGCTGTTTTCTGCCACGTTTTCTGATGATATTCGCAGCCTGGCCAAGACCCTGTTGAAGAACCCGGCAGAAGTATCGGTTGCCCGTCGTAATACGGCCTCTGAACTGGTTGACCAATCGGTCTACCTGGTTGATAAAACCGGAAAGCGCGCGCTGTTGTCCTTATTGATCAAAGAACATCAATGGCCGCAAGTGCTGGTTTTCACACGTACCAAACATGGCGCGAATCGCCTCGCTGAACAACTGAAAAAAGAGGGCATCCAGTCCGATGCCATTCACGGTAACAAGAGCCAAGGTGCACGGACACGCGCCTTGTCGGCTTTCAAGGATGGATCCCTGCCGGTACTTGTTGCAACTGACATCGCCGCCCGAGGACTCGACATTGAACAGCTACCGAATGTCGTCAACTATGAACTGCCTAATGTGCCCGAGGACTATGTACACCGAATTGGACGTACCGGTCGCGCAGGCAGTAGCGGGCAAGCGGTATCACTGGTTGAAGCCGATGAGCTTAAATTGCTCAAGGGCATCGAGAAGCTGATCAAGCGCGACATCCCTCGTGTGGATGTGGAAGGGCATACAGGCCACACCAAGCAGGCGAATGAGAGCGGCCCCAGCGATCAACGAAACCGCGGTTCAGGCAGTCGTCGAGGCCCGGGCAACGGACCCGGTCGTGGCCGTGGGCCACAAAACACGGCGAATCGATCAGGCCGAGCACCGGGTGGGAACAGCCGCCGCAGTGCTCGTGGTCGCGGCTGACCGCTAACTGGCCGACTTATTTGAACAAGCCCTTCAGCTTATCCGCCGCCTTGTCCTTGAGCTGGTCTTGAACCTCATCTTGCTTGGCTTTCAATTGGGCCTCGGCTTGTTCTTTTGCCTTGTCCAGTTCCGCCTGCGCTTTCGCTTTGGCCTTATCGGCCTCTGCTTGTGCCTTGGCTTTCAGTTCAGCCGCTTTTTGGTCCGCGATCGCCTTTGCCTGATTCTTGAGATTGCCGGTGATGTTGTCCTTCATTCCCTGGAAGACCACACCGGCAAAGTTGGCCGCAAGCTCCGCAAAACTGCCACGAATAGGAATATCGAGCTTCACACCCTTCAGCGCAGACAAATCTTCACCACCCTGGCCTTGTGCCGTACCGGTTATGAGTGTGGTCAAGGTGTAGTCCACTTGCTCACCCGGCAGGTCGACAGTTCCAGCACCGCCAACACGCAACAAAGGTGATCGCAAATCAAGATCGGTTGATGTCATGACGCCATTGTCAAACTGACCACTGACCGACAATGATGAAAAGTCAGTCTTGACGGTAGACGCGTCTTCGCTCAATTTCTGTCCACTGAGAGCAGCCTTGGCACGGCGTATCTGGTAACCCAGGTTGATACCGTTAACAGAGCCATCGGTAAACGCAGTTTCAAAGCCACCATTCAAGCCGGCAGTCAATCCATTCACGGTATTACCCGCAGTGGTGATATTCGTTGCAAAGCGACCGGCCCCGGAGAGAAAGGATTTCTTCTGGGTCAGATCAGCGAGCAGAGGGTCGGCTTGAATACCATCGAGCACCATGTTGACGGAGTAAGTTGGCGTATTGCCAGTCACGTCGAGCCCGGCGCTTGTATCAAGCTTGCCCTCGTACAATGAAGCAGTAAGGTTTTCAACACCAACCTTGCCGTTACTGGCTTTCACAGGCACGACGATGTCGCGGGTCGTGAGATTACTGACTTTAATATTACCAACGCGAAAAACACCGTCGATATCCAACTGCTTGAGCATATCTACCGGCAGTTCTATCGGTGTGTCACCGCCGGCATCACCGCCAGCGTCTGTATCAGTCGTGGTGGTACCAGCCGCCTCTGTATCACTTGCAGGTGGCAGGTATCGATCAAGATCGATGGCATCAACCGCGAAATCAAATCGCAGTGGCGGGACGCTGCCTGCGAGTGATGGCACACTGGCCTCGCCTGAAAATGTCGTGTCATCGAGGACAATTTCTAAATCGGTCAAAGCCGCACTTTCAGGTGTCGCTTGCAGACCGAGCGACAGGCTTGCCTTGTTCAGTACGGTGCCGTCTGCTGTGACCGGTGCTTCAATGCCGAGCGCGGTAAACAGCTCGCGTGGAACGAATTCATTGCTGGCAAACCGACCGACAATATTCGGCGTGGTATCCAGATCGGTGATATTCACGTTACCGTCAAGGGCAATACCGAGTGCGCCCAGGTTGACGTTTTGTACGATGATCTGGTTTTCACCCAGCAAGGCCTCGACGTCGGCACCGAGGTTGGCAAGCAACTCACCGCCGGGGAAAGCGGCGCCTTTGGCTACAGTATCCAACGTGAAGCCTTTGACCGTGTACCGCTGGTTGTCCAGGTCGATCATCAAGTTAGCGCCACCCTTGATGTCAGCTTTCAGATCCATGCTGTTGCTCTCGACAGTAAAGTCGGTCGCAAGATCAAACGGCTTGGTCAGCTCAATGGCGCCGGTACTGAGATTGAATCCGGACAAACGTGCATCCGTACCGCTCTGCGCATCAGTCCAGCTGACATTCGCATCGCGAATCTGGATGCCACCCACAGCAAGCGCGGCGATGGTGGCACTACTGCCTTCGACCTCGGTGGTTACTTCTTCGCCGGTACTCCCCTCGTCCGTGCTGGTCGTCGTGGTCGTGCTGTTTATCAGGTCATCCCAATTGGTCGTGCCATCGGCTGCGCGTTGCAGGTCTACCTGCAGGCCGATCAGCTCAACCGTGCGAACGTTAACTTCCTTTTTGATCAGCGGCAACAGTTTGACTTTGACATCAGCACTACCGATGCGCGCGAAGGGTGCATCACCGTAACCTTCTGCATTGGCGAGTGAGATCTCACCAATCGAAATACCGGCCCACGGAAAAACAGATGGGTTCAGATCACCTGCTATTTCAAGATCGCGGCCGGTTTGTTTCTTGACTTGATTCTGAATCGTGTCTTTGAAGTCATTCCAGTCGACCAGGTAAACCAATGCCGCTATACCGACACCTAAAACCAGCACCAGTGCCGCCGCCGAAATCAACAGCCACTTGATAAATTTCATCGTATTGCCTCAGGTGATCGCGTTGGATACGACCACTATATGTATTACCTTTGTGATTGATTATATCGTAACCAACCGTTACGCCTGTCCGTAAAACTACCGTACAAGCACACGCCAAATTCATGACATCGCTCATCCAGCAGCATTCCATCCAGGCGACCAAAATGTAGAAATGTTCATCTTGCAAAACAGCAACTGAATCGCCGCTTACGCGAGTACTCAGGCGCGATAGTCACCCGACTTGCCGCCACTCTTTTGAAGTAGCTTGATGTCAGTTATCTGCATACCACGATCCACCGCCTTGCACATGTCATAAATCGTGGCAAGCGCAAGCTGAACGCCGATCAGTGCTTCCATCTCGACACCGGTCTGTGACTGGGTCTCGGTCCGCACTTCGCAGCTAACACTGTTATCGGCAGCATCGGTGGAAAACTCCACCTCCACATGCGTCAGGCCGATCGGATGGCACAAAGGGATCAACTCGCTGGTCTTTTTGGTCGCCATGATCGCCGCTATTCGGGCGATACCGAGCACATCGCCCTTTTTATGAGAACCAGCGCACACCATCTCAAAGGTCGCTGGCAGCATCAAGATCCGGCCAGCTGCGACCGCCACCCGGTGCGTCACAGCCTTGTCCCCGACATCGACCATATGGGCCTCACCCGCACTATTGAAATGAGTCAGATCAGACATTGTTTATCACCTGTGTTCTTTGAACTGTGGAGATTGGGTATCATCGATAGCTTACGACCTTTGAGACAACACCATGACCATCAAGGTCAAATTTTTTGCCAGCTTGCGGGAAGCGCTGCCGGGAGCGATTGATTCGGTCGATGCCCACGGCATCGAGACCATCACGGACGTCTGGAATGCCGCCACTGACGGCCAGGCAATGCCCGACCACGTCCTGTGTTCGGTCAATCTGGAACACAGAGAATCGAACGAAGCGGTCAAGGACGGAGACGAGGTCGCCTTCTTCCCACCTGTGACGGGCGGCTGATGGCCGTCTCAATACATAGCTGCGCCTATGATCCGCAGCAGGAACTGGCCACGTTTACAGCCAGCTTACCGGCGGGAAGCTTCGGTGCGACCGCCAGCTTCATCGGTACCATGCGGGATTTCAACGAAGGTGACTCGGTAACCGCGATGACCCTCGAGCATTACCCCGGCATGACCGAGAAAGAACTTGAGGCGATCATTGACGACGCAAAGGCCAAGTGGGATATTCTCGACGCTCTGATTGTGCACCGTGTGGGCGACATACACCCAGCCGACCCAATCGTATTGACAGCCGTATGCTCAGCACATCGTGCAGCGGCGTTTGATGCCTGTCGCTACCTGATGGAAGCATTGAAAAGCCGCGCCCCTTTCTGGAAAAAAGAAACACTCGACAACGGCGACACTCGCTGGGTTGAGAAAAACACCTGAATGGCCAGAGTAGCTTTCCAATGATACGTCAGTTACTTGAACTGCAAACCGGTCAGGTCGCTTTTCTAAGCGGCTTACTCGCAGGCTTTGCAATGACGGCAGCCTTGAATATCATGCGCACCGGCCGGAACACGCCGATCTCCAATTTCGTGTTCCTTACCGCCGCGGCATCATCGCTGCTGTTCCTGATTGCTTTGTATGTGGACGTTCGCCTGACCATTGAACTCGCCGGTAGCGGTCATTTATCTACCGCAATCACCCAGCATGTATCTTCGATTCGTGTGATTGGAACGTCGAGCGCAACAGTTGCCTTGTCAATGTTTGTCCTGTCCATGGGAGGGCTGGGCTGGATGATCAGCAACGTCATTGGCGTTATCACCAGCGTGTTGGCAATGATCACCCTTTCCACGCTGTGCTATCTGTGGATTCAGATGAATGCCATCGCTCCTATGTTGAGTTAGGACTAGTAAGTAACGGCTGTAAGGCTCCGTCAGGCGTCAGCCATTGATGCCTCCATTGCCAAGCCGATCTTTGGTTCACTTGTCCTGTGGTGTTACTCCCGTTTGCACTCAAGATGCAATCTTGATCAACCAAAATGAGCGGCAGTGTTCACGTCATTTTAGTTCCACATAACTCGTTGATCGACCTCGCTGAACTAACAACAACAACTCATCTTCAAACTCGCTGGCAATGCGCATTAGCTCCTCGACGGTACCAATACCCTGCTGATTGACAGACAGAATGATATCGTCTTCTTGAATG
>CALDSR010000066.1 GCA_937924505.1 uncultured Granulosicoccus sp.
ACTGATGCCATCATTCATCGTGAAAATACTGTCCCACGTGATGTTTTCATCAGCAGTATCACCAGCGACAATAGCGTAGTTCCCCCAATTGTCCTGGTGATTGGAACTTGAACTAAGAACCGTACCGGACAAGTCAGATTCTGTGCCACCGTTGGCAGCTCCATCGCCCTTACCCATCGATACCTTGCCAAAACCACCTTTTATATAAACGTCCTGATAACGATTATCGATGAAGTCATCGTTACCTCCACTGGTTTGATTTCCGCCAGAGCTGGCAAACGAGGGATTGGATTGTATTTGTTGCTCCAGACGAAATCCGACGGTACTGCCACTGTCCAGCACTTCTTCACCTGTTATTCGAAATCGGGATCCTGACCATCCGATATCCTGGTGTTGGATATCACTGCCAATAGCATCATCAGGTGCCACAATCATTCTACTCACTTGACCAGAGAACTTGAATTCAATCGCTTGGGCGTTTGCCATCATAACTGAGCTACCCACGGCAGCTGTAATTGCGTAAATAGTTTGAATTTTCATTGTGCTGAGCCTCTCGTATCGCCGGTTAGGAATATCTCGATTAAAAATATTGAATGCAAACGCATTACCGATAAAGACTTGGCTCTGTTGAGATCGTTCAGTCAATAAAAGACTGTAACTGTTCAAACTTGCTATACAAAAAATTATTCTTTTACAGCGACATGCGCCTCCACGAGTAAGCAATCAAACGACACATCATTGTTGAACAGGTGGCAAATCAGTTTTATTTTCAATAGCTTGTTGCGCTTGGAAAACCGCTGACTTGTGTATCAATGAATGAACTGATACCGAACAAACGCGTGTTAATTCCTTGCACCTAAACACGTACAAAGTGGTTATCAATTATTTGTAAGATATTGGCCAACTGCAGGACAGAATAAAGGTGACCGATGTGTATTTTGGCAATGAATCATTCACTGACCCGATCATCGGTGGGGTCAGCGGTGCTGGTACATCAATCGCGATCCGAAATGCATGGATAGGGGGTCAGCCAGATAACTTTACTCAACAGAGCCCCAATCTCGGCGTAGTTGCCCTTGGCGCACAAGATCAGTCAATAGCGAGGTAGCGAGCAGCAACAGTCCGCAGAAATTCAGGAACGCTAATTTAATGTTTCAAGCTTGAATTATTCTCTCGAATCCAGTGCTTCCAATAACGAAGTTGGTGTCGAACTAGTGGCACAAGATCGAGTCAGGTGCGCGAACGCTCGAAGGCTTTCCACGCCTTCTCCAACGCGGCAATGTCGAAGCCCGGTTTACGAGCTGGTTCGAGAATCAGTTTTTCGGATGCGAACAACTTGTCGATGGCCATCTCTAAATTGGGCAGCACCTCCGATGGTATAACCAATGCACCGTGCCGATCCGCGTGAACAAGATCCCCCTGCTCAACGGTCAATCCAAAAAGGGTAACCGGGGTACCGAGCTCTTGAACATGTACAAAACCATGACTGGGGCCCACTGACCCTGCAATGACTGGAAACCCAGGCGCGAGGTCGCCAAGATCTCTCATGACGCCATTGGTGACAGCACCAGACAAGCCCAGCCCCTTGTGCACAACGGTATGCACCTCACCCCACCATGCGCTGATGCATCGTGGAAAATCGGTATCTTCTATGACCGCAACCGACGGCACAGGACTATCAGCCATATGACGAAAATAATCCAAGCGACGCTGCCTTATTACGTCTGGTGCCTCGGCGGGTGGTTCAAGGCCAGCAATTTTCGCCGTTTTGGCATAGCCAACAATCGCGCCAGCCTGTGGATCCGAACTGAGCATGGTGTCGCGTGTAAAGGCTGCAAAACCTCGTTTTCCTTGAGCGACTTCTATCGCATTGCACACGCTTGGCGTGTCGATATCACGAAGGCGAGCCAACAGGCTTTCGCTTAAGTTTCCTGTAACCATCGTTGCATTGCTCTTGTTGTCAGCACGGGTTGCTCCAGCGTCGGCAAATGACCTGCGCTGGGAATGACATCCAATGTTGAATGTGGGATTAGTTCATGCATCAGTCTGTGGCGGTCCATCGGACATAGTCGATCGCCTTCACCCGTCAATACGAGAGTAGGCACCCGAACTTGCCGAAGCGTTTCTTGCTGGTCAGGACGATTGGTAATTGCCTGAGCCTGTCGGGCGAAGGCAACTTCACCCAAATTCAGCGCCATCTTCATACATATATCAAGCACATCGGTTCGGCGCGGGCCATCAGCGAGAAAATTAGGTTTGAGTTCTTCACGCATGACATTCTCAAGCCCACCCGCCTTGACACGAATGACTTGATCCGCCCTGACCTTTCTGACGTCGTCCGGTTCTGGTAACGGGTTGGTATCAAGCAAGGCCAAACGCTTTACGCGCTCTGGCGCCTGGCGAATGACCTCCATCGCCACAATACCGCCCATCGACAAACCCGCGAGCGCAAATTCGTGGGGTGCTGAGGCGAGTACGTTTTGGGCCAGTTGCTGGATATTGTCCGCCGAGGTGAGGCAACCGACTTGTACCGCTCGCTCAGATGAAAATGCCGCCACTTGATGGTCGAACAACCGTGCATCGCACATCATGCCTGGCAGTAATACAAGAGCCAGCATGGTATTAACCAAAATGAAGCTGGGTCGGACCCGCGGGATCATCGGTATTGCGCACCCGATAGAGTCCGGATTCTCCAGGCATAGCAGGGTATAGGTTGCGGGATAACCCAGGTGGTACCGCACAGGTATCTCCTGGATTGAGCACAGCCGTGCCACCATCCCAATCGATACGCCAGTGCCCACGGAAAGGCATCAATATCTCATGACGCTCTGTTGAATAGGCTGGAGTGCCGGGGGTTTGGTGCGATACAAAATCAACTTTAAATCCCGGTCTGTCGTTTATCAGGGCATTTTCGCCGATGACAGAGACAGGAGCTTCAATGGACGCTATGCACAAGTCGCGATAACGCGCGACATAGTGCGGCACCACATCATCTGTCGACGGGTTACCCAGTTTGTTCAACTGTTTGTCATTTAACGGCTTCATAGGTACAACGCCGTCAGGTAATTGCTCGCCCTTTTTTGTGTCATATAGAACCCCTGTCGACGCCAGCACAAGACCATGATCGCTGGCGTCTCGAATAACCTCTGGCGCCCAAACCACGCCGCCACCCGCATCATCGCCACCGAGTACCGCCATGATCATGCCGTAGTCTGTACCTATGTTTTCAAAACCGCGGAACATATCGGTGGGTATGTCGAAAAGATCACCCTCCTCCAGGACGACCTCACCAGCGTTGCCGTGACGCCCCCAAAAGAAGCGCCAAGTTCCCTTAAGAACAAAAAAGACTTCAGCGGTGTGATGGGTGTGCAAGGAATTTCGACAACCTGGTGGCTGCCCCGCTGCGCCAATGTTGAACCCTGGTGTCTCTTGTATATGTACGTGCTGATCAGGGCTCTCGGAAACGCCTCCACCAATGATGGTGAAATTCTCTTTTTTGTCAGAACCCGGTGTATGCGCATCGATAAACGCTGTTTTGCAAGGGATCAGGTCGCCATAACGGACGATACGGTGTTCAAATTCTTGAGGCGTCATGGAGATATCCTTGTGCAGGCTCACGGCGTGGTAGATACATAAGTCAGTTGTCCAGTCTGGCTTCAGTCGTCTTATCAAACAGATAGATATGCGACCTGTCGATCTGGAGACCAATGACTTCATCGATTGCTGCGGTAGCATAGCGATCCGCTTTCGCCGTCAATCTCTGTGTACCCGCGTGTACGGTCATCAAGACACTCTCACCAGTATTCTCTGACGCAAAAACCGGTGCATCAAAGTCACCTTGACCTTGAGGTACAACTTGAATGTCCTCAGGACGTATGCCGAGGATCACATTGGACCGCGCCTGCAAAGGCGTTTCAACAACGCGAACCCCGTTGGCGAAAAAAGCACCGTCATGAATCTCTCCCTCAATCAGATTCATCGCCGGTGAGCCTATGAAACCGGCAACAAACAGACTGTGCGGATCGTTGTAAATCTCCGTGGGTGTACCGAGCTGTAGAATTTTTCCCTGGTGCATTACCGCCACACGGTCAGCTAAAGTCATGGCCTCAATTTGATCGTGTGTGACATAAACCGTTGTAATCTGCAATCGATGAGAAAGGTTCTTTAATTCAGCACGCATCGTCACACGTAATTTGGCATCCAGATTGGAGAGAGGCTCATCCATTAAAAAAACCTGTGGCGTTCGAACAATGGCCCTGGCCAAAGCAACACGTTGTCGCTGCCCACCAGACAAGGCCTTGGGTTTTCTGTCTAAAAATTCCAGCAACTCCACCTGCTCTGCTGCAATTCTGACTCGTGCGGGAATCTCGGACTTGGCAACGCCACGAACCTTAAGGGGGTAAGCGATGTTATCGGCCACCGACATGTGCGGATAGAGACCATAGTTCTGGAAAACCATTGCTATGTCACGATCTTTTGGTAAATCATCGTTGACCCGTCGGTCACCAATGAAAACATCGCCACGGGTGGGTTCCTCCAGCCCGGCGATCATGCGCATGGTGGTCGTTTTCCCACATCCCGATGGTCCCAGCAAGACCAGAAATTCCTTGTCAGCAATTGACAGAGATTGATCATCAACTCCAACAAAATTACCCCAGCGCTTGGTAATGTTGACCAACGATATTCCCGCCATCAGCGCACCGCTCCCATCGTCATGCCTTGAACGAAATGCTTGCGAATAATCAACGCCAGTATGAACATCGGCACCATGATAATAATTCCCGCGGCCGCAAGCAGATTCCAAAGATCGCCCTCTTCGGCTTTGAACAATGCAAGCCCAACCGGTAACGTGACTGCATCTCGATTGGTCAGTATCAATGCGAACAGAAATTCATTCCAGGCAATAATAAAACAGAAAATACAAGCGGTAACCAAACCGGGAGCAGCCATTGGCAGCACGATGTTACGAATCACCTGAAGGCGTGTAGATCCGTCAACCAATGCCGCTTCTTCGGTATCAACAGGAATGCCATCAATAAACCCCTTGATCATCCAGATCGCAAACGGCATTACTATGGCGGTATTAACCAGCACCAGGCCCAGCAAGGTATCCAGAATCCCAATATCCCGGAACATGACAAAAAAGGGCAGCACGATAACGACCGCAGGTACAAACTGGGTGGCCAGAATAAGCACTAGCAAGAGCGTGCGACCTCGCAGATCAAACCGTGAGAATGAATAAGCCGCACAAGTGGCAATCGGAATGGCAATTAACACTGTGGCTGTCGCCACAATCGTCGAATTTTTTAACTTTTCGCCGAGTTCATAGGGTTTCTCAAAAACGATGCGAAAATTTTCAAAGGTAGGAGTAAAGAATAATTTCAACTGATAGACATCAACATGCTGTTTAAAAGCGGCAAGCGCGATCCATGCTATCGGGACCAGCATTATCAGTGTAAATACCAGTATCAAAACGATCTGAACACTGTTCCAAAGTTGCTTTCTTTGCCTGCCCGTAATTGCCATCAGTGTGATGATTCCTTGGCAAATACCAGACGTGTGTAGGCATAGGTCAGAAAAATCATCGGGATGACCATCAGCCAGGCGACGGCCGCCGAATAGCCAATGTTCGAGTATTTAAGTCCGTTGAAATAGACATAATGCGACAAGGTCTGGGTAGCTGCCCCCGGACCGCCATTGGTTAGCATATAAACCAGATCGAACGTCTTTAACGAAAAAATCGCTTTAAGAATGACAACGACAGCCAACACCGGCATCAGTTGAGGGATCGTAATATCTCGCAGAATACGAAAGCCCGATGCACCATCCATCCGCCCTGCTTCCAGAGTCTCCTGCGGTATGGAGGCCAAGCCACCGATGAGCACCAAGGTAAGAAAGGGAATCCAGCCCCAGACATCGGCCATGACGATGACCCAGAACGCCAGCGTCGGATCTGATAGCCAGGCAATGTCAGCGACGCCAGGAATAATCGCACCAAAAAATGCGTCGAACAATCCGAACTCCGGATTAAACATGAATCGAAACGAGACACCGATAAGGGCGGGACTCATGGCGAACGGTAGAATCAACAATGACTGGATTCCCACCCGGAAACGCCCTCCGGGTGCTAATAACAACGCAAATACCAACGCGAAAAACGTCGTCAGAAAAACCGTAACCAGTGTGAACAAAAACGTTACCCACACCGAATTCCAGAACGCCGGCTCTTCAAAAAATGCCCACGTGTAATTCTCTACCCCGATAAAACCTTGCGGAAAATCCGGGCGTGACAAACGGCCCGCAAAGAAGGAATAACGAAGCGACTCTGCGAGTGGCCAGATTGCTGTCGCAAATACCACCAGCACTGCCGGGGCTACAAGAAGATACTTGAGATACTTGTCTCGCATAGTTGGCTTAGGCAGACCTGCAAGGTGAAACCGGAAGTTCCACCTTGCAGCTTACTCACAGCTTGCTAGTCAATACGGCCAGCACGCTTGAGTATCTTTGTTGCCTGCTCGGCTGCGGCATTCATAAGCGCGCGGGTATCACCACCACCTGCGGCTTCCGCAATTGCACTGGAGAGTACATCACCGACTTCCGGCCACTCCGGAATTTGCGGCATGATGTCCGAGTTGGCCAACGACTCCCACGCTGCTTGCTGAATATTGGCATTTGCCGCGTTGACCTCTGGGTCTTGCAGGCTACTGACATGCGTGACCACGTTGTTCATGATCGATTTGCCGGCAACTTCGCGCACCGTGGCATTGGCCTTGTCCATTTCCGGGTTGGACAACCATTTCAGAAATTCCCAAGCCGCATCCTGATTCTTGGAATACGATGAGATTGAAAATGGCATTGAGATCGCATAAGTCACAGTCTTGTCCTGATAGGACGGCATTCCAGTAAAGCCAACCTGGTCCTCTGTGAGCACTGATGAATCCGGATTGATCATTGATGAATAGGCCCACCACCACACCGGAATCATTGCCGATTTACCTTGCATGAATGACTGTCGAGCGTCTTGTTCAACAAAAGACAATGATGCGGAGTTAGTTACTTTCTCCGTCGTGTGCAAGGCTATATAGTCTTCTGTTGCTTTTAGTCCGGCTTCAGAATTCCATGCTGGCCGACCGTCTTCATCAAAAACATCCGCACCTGCTGCCCAAAGGAAATTAAGCCAGATAAACAAGTTCTGGCGATTGCCATCATTGTTGTAGTAAAGAGCTAAGGGTTCTATATCGGTATCGCTGGCTTTTAACTCTTTACCGATACGTATGACATCATCCCAACTTTTGGGCGGCTCAGGTATCAGATCCTTACGATAGAACATCAGCTGCGCGTGCGCACGCAGTGGAAAGCCTAAGGTCTTGCCTTCAAATTGAGCCGATTTGGCAAACGCCGCTGGATAACGATCCATCGAGATACCGTCCTCTGCAAGACGATCATCAATCGGTACCAGCCAGTGGGAATTTGGTGGCCCCCAACTATCAAGGTAATTCACGACGTCGTAAGCGCCGTTGGCGGCCACGCCTTCCGCCGTGATTTTTTCCTGCAATGAACCAAATGGGATGAATGTCCATTCGGTCTCGATTCCGGTCAGTTCGGTGAACTCGGAATCGCGCAACATCAATCCATCAAACTGAGGCGTCACTACTGACAATATGTTGAGTTTGGTCCCGTCAAAGGGTTTGCCGTCCTTGAGGTTATATTTTTCGGCAGTCGCCGCTGAGCTGACAAGCGTCAGGGCCGCTGCGGTCATGGTCGCCGTAAGACCACGCCAGACAATCGAGCGCATACTATTTCTCCTGTAGGGTACAACCTGAACGACAATAACGTAATTTGCATCCGGATGCAAAAACACCCTAAAGTGCCAAATATGCGGAGATTGACCAACATTTATGTCTTCAACACGCCGTAAGACGTCTTACGACGTCGCCGAGCTCGCCGGAGTCAGCCAGTCTGCTGTTTCGCGGGCGTTTAGCGAAGACGGCAGCGTGTCGCGCAAGATGCGGGACAGAATCATTGCCGCTGCCAACGAATTGGGATACCGGCCCAACGCGATCGCGCGCTCACTTGGAAAAGGTCAGTCGGGCCTGATCGGCATGATTATCAATCGGCACTCGCAGCAGAGCTACGCCGGTGCCCTGACTGGTATTACTGAAATTCTGCGTGAATCGGGAGGCGGTGTGCTGCTTCAAGTAGTGGACGCAGATTCACTCGCCGATGAGTCCATAGCTGCACTGCTCGACTACCAGGTAGACGCTATTATTTGTTCCAGTGTTATTTCTAGTACTGCTGCTGATCAATGCGCAAATGCAGGGGTGGCCTTGTGTCTGGTCAATCGACAAACCGAATCAGCTGTGGTTGACGAGGTGTTATCAGACAACGAAGATATTTCCGCAGAAATTGCGCGGAGTCTGGCTTCTACAGGAGTACGCAAAGCTGCTTATGTCTATGGACCGCAATCTGGATTTGTCAGCCGCCTGCGATTTCAAGGCTTCTGCGATGGTTGTGTCCAGGTCGGCCTTGCAACACCACGAAAAATTTACTGCGAATTCACCTATCAAGGCGGGTATGACGCCGCACTTGAACTACTTGATCGAGATCAACAGCTCGATGCTATCTTTGCTGCGACTGACAGCATGGCTTTTGGTGTTATGGATGCTTTGCGGTACACGAAAGGCATTGCCATACCCAATGATATACAAGTAGTCGGTTTTGACGATGAAGCCACTGCTGGATATTGCGCATATCAGCTGACATCTATTCGACAACCTATGGCAGCCATGCTTCATAAAGCAGTCGAACTCGCTCGCAACAGGATCAAACAACCAACCTTGCCCAAGCACCAGGTTGTGATGAAATCAGATGTCATTCAGCGTCAGAGCACAATGTGGGAATGCAACCCCACTAAGAAACTATGATGCAATTTTTCATGTCAGATTAATCAACCAACAGTCGCAGCACCGAAAATTCAGCCGGTGCGTATCTCCCCGATGCCACGCGTAGTTACATCACCCCGGAGAAGTCATGTTCCAACTGTCAGAGGTAACTTCACCAGTTTCAAGGCTGCGACTTGTTACCTTGTTGTTGTCGCTCGAACTTGTATTTGTACTTCAGCTTGCACAAGCTCAGACAGCACCTTCCATTAAGGAAATAGCGACATACCATGGCTTGCACAGGGCCGCCCACGATGGCGATGTGGAAGATTTGTTATCGATGATTGCGGATGGCGGCAAGCTTGAAGCGCGTGACGGATCTGGGCGTACCGCTTTGCATGTTGCCGCATTCGCCTCGCATGAACCGGTTGTTCAGGCCCTCGCAAGAGCCGGTGCTGATTTAAACTCACTCGAGTATCAGGCATACGACATCGTCACCATCGCGTCGGTCGCGAATGACCTTGACATGCTTGACACAGCGCTTGATCTTGGCGCGAGTGCAGGAAATATCACGAGCCCCTACGATGGCACTGCCTTGATCGCCGCAGCACACCTTGGCCATCACCAAATCGTCGAACGTTTAATCAGGAGCGAAGCCCCACTTGATCATGTCAACAATCTGGAATGGACGGCTTTGATAGAAGCAGTAGTGCTAGGCGATGGGGGTAAAGACCACACTGAGACCGTAAAATTGCTACTTGAAGCAGGTGCAGATCAAGGTATCGGCGACCGGGATAGCGTTACACCGCTGGAACATGCCCAATCTCGTGGCTATGTTGAGATGATCAAGCTTTTCGAAAAATACGGCCAATGAAGGTCAACGCATCTGTCATCAAACTGGCCTGAATTTAAATCGGCAAACACCACCAGCTTCTTCTGAGAAACTGGTGGTGTTGCAAGAAACTTAATGCGGTTTAACGACTCAATGCGCCAATACCTGAGAATCGGAACGCCTCTTTTTCACGATTATCGATCTCTTCCAGACTCATCTGATCATGTGCGACGGTAATCCAACCAAGCAATACGCAACGAACTGATCGACAGCGATGCGCTTTAAAGATCCCAGCAAAAAATTCATTCAACATAGTATTCAACGTTCAAAATAATCGATAGTTATGCACAATTCGAATAATTGAGGTATACATGAAAATACCCTAGTATTGACGATGCACTATCAAGTTCAATTCAGGAGGTAAGGGATGAGAAGTCCAATTTTCGGATCAGTCTTTTGTATTGCCGGGCTAGCTTTCTCTGGGCCCACTTTCGCGGTGGACTACAACGACCACGTGGCCATTTGCAAGGAAATCGACGCAAACGCCAAACATGCACTTAGTCTCGATGTAGAAGGCCGGCAAAAAAAGTGCGTTTGTGAGACCTCGCAACTGCAAATGCTTGTCGAACCTGACAAGTACCGCCTCATGGTCGACTGGATGATCGATGCCGAGGCGTTTGCAAAAAACAATCCCGATATATTAGGTGGTGGTTTCATGTCTGATGTTATATCAAGCGGCATGCAAGCCAAGCTTGCCTGCCAGTAACCACGGCCAGTAGACTAAATGGCTTACTTGATTTAGGCGTCACTACTCGATGCGCATATCGAGTCTCAGTTAGCCGGATTCATTCAACGACAAAGTTGCGCCAGTCGCTCCACTGTGAAAAACCAGCAGTGTTACCCGCGCGCAAGCGCCATCGGTTCTCTCCCACCAGCGCTGCGTCGGGCTTCATGTATCGACAATTGCCTGAGCGACAAGCGGTGGAAGCATCAATCATCTCGTCGTAGCTTCGAATCTCACCATTGTGTTGAACCTCGATGACGTATCGTGTCGCATCAGCGATCGCTGTCCATTGATATTCGACAACGGGGTTAACGAGACGTCCGGCCGGCGCAGCAGGTACAGGCAAAGCAGGAATCGGAGGGCCAGAACTGGAAGACGGACCCACGGTGAATTCCACCCATGTTGTCCAGGCGGTGGTTCCAAACGCATTGCCAGCCTTCAATCGCCAACGGTTGTTACCAGGCAAGGCCGCATCCGATTTGATGTACACACACGCTTCGCTACTACAAAAAAGCTCGGCGTCGAGCATCGGTGCATAGCCTCGGATTACGTCGTTGTGTTGTACTTCAATAGCATAATGTGAGGCGCCAGGAACAGGGGACCAGCGAAAATCAACTCCTGGCTCAAGCACCGACCCTGAAGGTGATGCTGGTTGCGGTAAATCCGGTATTCCAGTCAGTGGCATGACGGGCTCGGCATCCTCATCAGCGGGGATCGCGCCGTCATTTACAACAAACTCTGCCCACGGGCTCCAGTTTGTTATGCCAGTACCAAAATCTGCCCGCAGACGCCAGCGATTGACACCGACACGTGCAGCGTCCGGTTTGACATAACGACAACGGCCATCACTGCACGCGGTCGTCGCAGTGACCATGCTCTCGTATGCGCGAACCTGGCCATTGTGCTGAACTTCAATTGCATAAAAATTTGCCCCGGACACTGCCGTCCACTCAAAGTCAACGCCCGGTACACTATTGTTGCCGACAGGCGAAAACGGTACGGGGCCGCTTGCTATCAACGCGTCATACGGAGCTGGATCCAGATCATCATCAAGTCCATCGTTGTCGTCGTCCAGATCACAGACATCACCCAGTAAATCGCGATCAAAGTCTTCCTGCAACGGATTCCAGTCACCTGGACAATTGTCGTCTACATCCGACAGACCATCTCCATCAGTATCGAGTGCAACATTAAAGGTGTAAGCAGCGCCGGATATAAATCCAATTTCATCATCCCCACTGGCGCCGATCAGTGCCAACTCTGCAGAGATCGACACACTTCCACCCAGACGCGCGATTTCAGATGCATCGCTGGCAACCAGTTTCGACGCTTGATTCCAGCGTGATCCGTCATAGCGGAATTCATAGACTGACCCGGAATCTCTTCCGTTATCATCATCACCAGGCGCTCCAACAATGACAACATCGTCCGAGATGGCAACATCGCTTCCAAAATATTCGAATGAACCCCCATCAGACGGATTCAAACGAACATCTTGCGACCAACTGGCACCATCAAAGCGAAACACATAGGCAGAGCCAGAGTCTTCACCGCTTGGATCGTCCAGAGGTGATCCGACGACAATCACATTGTTTTCCACAGCGACTCTGGTTCCAAAATGGTCTTCGGTGACATCGTCATCAGTTGTAAGCTCAGCTTCCGCAACCCAGCTTGCGCCATCGAAGCGGTATACATGGACAGACCCTTGTGACCCCATTGTGTTTGAGGCCGGTGCTCCAACCACGGCAAGATCATCATGGATGGCAACACCTTGACCGAATTGCGCCCGACCTCGCGAAGCATCCAATGCCAACTCCGCTTCCTGTTGCCACGTCGTACCGTCAAACCTGTAAATGAACGCCGCTCCCAATCCAGAAACACCATCGGTGGTCGAATAACGGGCGCCTACGATGGCGACGTCACCTGATACGGCAACGTTTCTACCAAAACCGTTGACTCCAGCGCGAGGCGGTCTGAGCGTTGTTGATTCACTCCAGCGCGCGCCATCAAACTGATAGATGACCGCTACTTGCTGACCCGATCCGTTCGAGCCAACAACAGCAACATTGCCACTCGCAGCCACACTCCAGCCAAAGCGATCGAAGCTACCTCTGTCGGCAAGAACCAGACGGGCTTCTCTCTGCCAGTCATCTCGAATCCTTCGATAGATGTAGGCGGCCCCAGCACTGGCAAACCGATCATTTTCTTCTGATGCACCGATAACAGCGACATCATTGGATATCGACACGCTCTGAGCAAAACGGCTTCCCCGGAAGCTGTCGCCAGCGGTGATCTTGGCAATCTCGGCATCTGCCCAAGCGCTCGACAAATAGCTTGTACTTAACAGCAGAACGACTACCGCAAACAAGGGAATCACACCACGTCTGGATAATGACAGGCAAGGTTTATATTCGATCACGGGAGAAGTCCACAGTGGTACGGAGACGCATCAACAAGCTCATCGGATTCAGCTACCACAAGTGCGACAGTGAGCCAGGCAAGCCTAAAGATAGCAAGACGAATCCCGTGAGGCTTGGTCATAATACCGATCATCGGTCAGGTGAACCACCATTGTATTGTGACCCAGTCGCCTTCATTCCAGAGCGTAGATGATCTTGGTTTCCTTAAACCGAGACATTTTCAACCGTCATCACTCACGTCAGCCGGCACAAACACCCCCTCGACTACAGGTATAATTAAAAATTCCAGGCCTTTTACTGCAGGTGTATACGTAATTTTTCTACCCACTAACATCACGATCTACACGGGGATCCGCAGTGGCGTTCGATAATATCGAAAAACGTGTTTGGGTTGAGCAGATGGCGCTGCTTCACAAACAGCTTCCCATTGTTATTGTCAGCAATCTGTTGACCTCAACCATTGTGGCAATCGCCTTACGTGGATTCCTCAACAAACAGGCATTGATTGCGTGGATTTCTGTCATATTTATTTTGGCCGCATTTCGAGCCGTTCATTTACGGCATTGGACATCGATACCAATAACTACCGAGAATGTCCAAAAACAAACCCTGCACTTTTCCTTGTTTTTTACACTCTCAGGTTCTCTATGGGGTGTTTTCGGGGTCATGGCAGTGTTGCAAAACGAACCTCAAGTCAGCCTGGTTACCATCATGGTACTCACCGGGCTGGTAGCCAGTGCGACCGCCTCCCTTGCTCATTTCAGAACTGCCTACTTAGGCTTCATCATCCCATTTGTGCTGCCGACCGCAATCGCGCTCATCACGTTGAATGTAACCTTGTACAACTGGATCGCATCCTTAATGCTGTTGTATCTGGTCGTCAGCATCATGTTTTCAAGCAGTTTTCGGGCAACCATCATTGAGTCCATCAAGCTGCGCTTTGAAAACCAGGGACTGGTTGATCGATTGACCGAAGAGAAGGCGCTTGCCGTTCAGTCGATGAACACTGCAGAACGGGCGAATAACTCGAAGACCCAATTTCTGGCGGCTGCCAGCCATGACCTGCGACAACCCTTGTGTGCTCTGCGACTCTACACTGCCACGCTGCAGTTAATGAATAATGACAAAAAGCAACAAGATCTTGCCAAAAATATTGACTCCTCTGTCACTGCCCTGGAGCAATTGTTTGACAGTTTGCTTGATGTATCGAAGCTCGATGCCGGCACCTTGCAAGCACGCCATGAAAATTTCTATCTAAACGCAATTCTCGACAGGATGGTGGTTGAGTTTAGTGTTGTCGCAAGCGACAAAGGCTTAACTTTCGATGTGCGATCGGGCGACCACATTGTTAATTCCGATGAACAATTATTGGAAACCTTGTTACGAAATCTCATCAGTAACGCTATTCGATATACCACTGACGGCAGCGTCACTATCCAGGTCTCCTCTCGCGATAGCAAGGTAAGAATCGACATAATCGACACAGGATGTGGCATAGCGGCGGCGGATCAAAACCGCGTTTTTGAGGAATTCGTTCAGCTGAACAACCCTGAGCGCGATCGCACTAAAGGTATTGGTCTTGGCCTGTCAATTGTCAAACGCTTGTCCACCCTTTTGGATATCGATTTGCGATTGAAATCGGAACCGGGAAACGGTTCAACCTTCAGCCTGATAGTTCCACAGGGCAGCGAAGTTGATGACAGCCTGGCACTAACGACAAAAAATCCGGCCGACAAAGACTTGTCAGCGCTTTTCGTCCTTGTCGTGGACGATGAAATCGCTATTCAAGATGCGATGAGTAGCATGCTTGAGGAATGGGGCTGTCAGACCATAACGGCAGGTTCAGCTGATGAGGCGTTTGAAATAATGTCCGAAATTGATGATCAGCCGGATGTTGCTATCGTTGATCTTCGTTTGCGTGGAGGTGAAAGCGGGCTTCATGTTATCGACGCTTTCAACCAAGCATTAAGCAAACCATTCGCCAGCCTGATAGTAACCGGTGATATCGAAGCAGACAAACTGCAGGAAGTTCATGCGAGTGGCTTACCGATCATGCACAAACCTTGTAATACAGAAGCCCTCTATGCATTTCTGAATGACGTTGCGCGGGACAGAGTTACAGTAAATTCCTGATGCATCGCATCCTCAACAGGTGTGACATCACGCATTCGCAATTTCTCAAACTAATACGCGTGCGTTCCGAAACCTGTTTCCAACGATCACCTAGCCTGGAATGCGGCTAAAGCTGACTCCCATTCATATGCCGCTTGAGCAAATTCGCCATGCTGTAAGCACTGAGAATGGGAGGAAACAGTGTTTTCAATCGTCCATCTGGACCCATCAGGTAGAAATAGGACGAATGAGAGACCACTGAGTGTGAGTTCAATTCAAGCGCTTTGACTTTTGGCGTTTGCCCGTAAGCTTCATACATCGCCTGCAACTGCTGATCTGACCCTGTAAGTCCAGTTAGCGCGGGATGGTAGTTATACAAATTTTTCTTCATGACCGCAGGCGTGTCATTGCGCGGATCCACCGTAACAACTAAAGCATTTAGCTGATCAAGCAGCCGCGATGAATCATCATTCTGTAGCAACGTCAATGCATCACCGATCCGCCTTAAAGAAATAGAACACATGATTTGGCAATTGCCATAACCGAAGAAAACCAGCATATGATTTCCCTCGTAGGTTTTGTTCGATACCGAATCTCCGTGGTGATTTACCAATGCGAAAGCACCTCCGACGTTGGCAATGGCTTCAGGCAATCCCGGTGCAGTCGTATCAGATTGATTGCCCAAGTTCACAGTGACACCAGTGTCATCGTGTTGCTCATCCCCATGAGCTAGAGCCAATACAGGTGAAAATAGCGCGAGAAACAGCATCACCCAAAAAAGCCTCAACACATTGGAGCTATGACTAATTCGTTGCTGACGGGCCAAACTATTTATCATCTTCTTGAAGGTTCACTTGCAAATACATTCATCCAATACGCGAAAAGGCACGCCAAGCAACCGCGCATCATTCAACTATAGAGATCAAAGTTCGATCGGGAAGACGCTGCGCGTTACTTAAAGTATTCGCGATCTGCCTCCGGACCAAGACCCAGATAGCCATCACGTTCGATCACCGCCCTCACACGTTCATCGTGTTCCTGCCAATTACTTGCTTGCGCCAGCGGCTTACCGCTTCGCTCAGCCCACGCTTCGGCGAAGCGTGTCGCTTTTTCCCATTGACCGCCAGGCGGCCGTACGTTTTGGACCTGAAAAAAACGAATGCCCTGATGCTCAGTAAACAATCCACTCACCTGCACATCCTGACCACACAGTTGCCAAAGCTCATCTGCGGCACCTGAATAATTGGTCAGGTTCTTGGCCATCAAAACAGTACCCGCTTGCTCAGTCTGAAGAGCCAACTGCCTCGTACCTTTGCCACAACTCTCAACACAGTTTCCATTGAGCTCGCACAAAATATCCACTACCTGACCGGTGAATGCCTGTTCTTCGGCGTTGGTGATGGGCCAGGACGCGACTTCACCCGGTGGTGTAGCGCAAGCCGACAATCCAATCGCGACTATCACAACACTCAGGCGTCGCAGCCTGCGTGCGCAAGTAAAGTTGGCAGAAGAATGCCTTTTAACACGCAGCCTGATAGCGCATGATCGAGTATTCGCTTCTGCTTCTTTCATAACAAGCTTCCCGTCATCGTGTCCGGTGCAGGACCAGTGTAGAACCGGTGTAGTTCAACTAAAAACGAGTGTATTCAACACATAACCCAATATTTCGATGCTCGAATGCAAGACGTACTCAAGCGTAAAATTCAGTTTGGCCTAGCATTGCCTGGAACAACGCCAAATTTCTCATGCGTTAAATTGACGATACCATTGTCGGCGACAACTTCATCAATGTTCAGATAATTCAAACCATCAAGTTCAAAAGCGGTGCCACGAACAGTCAGCTCCCGACTCTGCAAATTAAGAATTTTCTCGTTAGCAACACTGGTGCCCTCGCCTTCGAACGATAGAATCATGTAAACCTTGTTATCCGCATTGTTCAACAATCCAACCGGAATACCACCAGCTGCGCACCACACCGCGCAAACATGATGCGCTGAACCGGTAACTACAGCCGATGAACCCATAATTTGCGACACGTAACACCAGGTGTCGATCATTTCACCCGTGAGCGTGACTTTGTGACCGTCAGCGGCCCGACTGGGTGAAACGAGAGTCGCGCTAAGCACACACGCACACAATGCAATCGAAGCCCGAGAAATCATAAGCATTGCAAATGCCCTGTAGTTATTTAGACGGTAGCAGAAGATAAACACACATCATTGCTATTTGCGTTAATCATACTCATTGCCCACTATAAATTACCAGCGGACATTTATCCAGCCGCACGAAACCAGCAAGTTCAATGCAGCGAAGGCACAGCTGCCGAAACACTTGCAGATCTCAAGTGCTTCAGCAACCATTCTCTGCAAATTTATGCCTGCAAAGTATCAATCACCTAGTAAGGAGCAATTTTCATCCAGTTTTCATCGGCTTGTGAAATATGCTTGGGGATATCGCCACGCCATTTTTTCTGCGCACCCTCGTGCACCTTGATATAGAGTTTGTTATCTTCAATCTGCCACACCTGCGGATCACCCGGACGCTTGTAATTTTGCGATGCAGCCCAAGCGCAGTAACCGTCGTATTGAGGCGCATACGACACTGGGTCCGCGATAAATTTATCCCGATTGGCTTCCGTCGAAAAATACCAAACAGCTCCATTCCAGAAGTGATGGAACTTCGCACGCCCCTGCACCGGTTTGTCTTCCGTAAAATATGCGACTGTGTCGTAGCCACCGATAGCGGTTGCCAACTGATTGGTTGCATGAACCTGCCCCATTAGCATCAGACCTGCGACCATAGCTAATGCATTTACTACCATGCGTTTGATCATAATTATCACCTATTCGATATTCAAGCGGTTTATCGGAGTGATATATCGTAGGTAACTTTATTTAAATTATAATAAAGGGATTTTAAAGACTGTGTAAAGTTTAGCGGGAGACATGTTCAAGCTTGTTGTTTTTTAGTGGAATAGCTAGCCATATCGAGAACCGTCCATCGTTATAATCGGCACCGACAGATCCGCCGTGGGCAGTCACCAATTTTTTGACGATGGCTAGCCCAATCCCTGCCCCCCCACTATGTCTTGATCGAGATTTTTCTGTTCGATAAAACCGTTCAAATATTAGCGACAAATCTTTTTCGGACAACGGCTCGGATGGGTTGGAAATTCTTAGACACCAATTCTCTAGCTGACGCTGAGCATGCACCAGCACATTGCTGCCAGCTGGTGCGTATTGACCAGCATTTTGTAGCAACACACCAAGTACAACGATTAACTTCTCCTTGTCCACGGTCACATAGTCTGCATCAGCATCAACGGTCACTCGAATATTCAATTGTTTTTTTCGGATGAGCCCAGCGTTAGCATCCATGACAATCGCAATAGCATCTGCGACTTCCACTGCCTGCCAATGCAGGCTGAACTTAGCCGCATCGGCCCGTGACAAATCCAATAAACTCTCAACAAGATCACCCAAGCGCTGAGATTCGCGCGCTAATACGGCTAAATTATCATTGTCAGGCTCAATGACCCGGTCGCGTAACCCTTCTACATACCCACTGATATTCGTTACCGGGGTGCGAAGCTCGTGTGCCAAGTCCACTATCATCGATTCACGTAACACCTCGGCCTCTTGAATCTGATGCGCCATCAGGTTGAATGCGTTTGCCAAGTCGCCAATCTCATCGTTAGACAAGGTGCGCGCACGAGCATCACGATCACCCGCACGCATCTTGTGAATCGCTTCAGAAACTTCTTTTAGCGGACCCAACACCCGATTGCTGAGCAAATAGCTGACAGCGACAGCTAGCAGCAAAGCGATGGTGCTGGCCCACGCCAAATAGCGATGCATGGAATCCACAAACATCTGATGGATTTCATTCGGAGCAATCTGATATTGATTCATCAGCTCCATAAAATAATCTGCCGCCAAGAAATCTATTGACAACCATATGATGCCGATCACCAGCGCAATGACCGGAAAATTCAGAGCCATGACCTTCCACAACAATCGCTTGTGCATTACTCAAAGGTCCATGCGGTATCCGACACCGCGAACAGTGACAATATGCTCCGAGAAGTCAGTAATAGCACTAATTTTCTGGCGAATGCTCGCTATATGAACATCGACAACACGATCAACAACGCATTGCCCATCAGCGTGCAATTCGTCTAGCAGCTCGTTGCGAGTAAGAACTCGCCCCGCCCGACTCATAAGCGTTTTCAATAAAATAAATTCTGAATTCGTCAGCTTCAGTGGCACATCAAGTACGGTACAGCAGTGCTTGTCCGTATCTACGCACAGGTCGCCGATACGCAAAACCGCGTCTGGAGAATTTCGCAATGAGCTTGAGCGCCTGAGAATCGCGTTAGCTCGAGCGACAACCTCCCGCGGGCTGAAGGGTTTTACGACATAATCATCTGCGCCAAGCTTAAAACCCAGTATCCGATCAGACTCTTCCTGACGAGCCGACAAGATAAGTATCGGTATATCGGATACGGACCGTAGCTCCTCACACACCTCCCACCCATCGATTTCAGGCAACATCAAATCCAGAATAACCAGATTCGGGGAGAACCGACGCGCAAGGTCGAGAGCCTGGTTACCGTTCTCTGCGCGCTTTGTGCAAAAGCCTTCTTTTTCGAAGTAGCGAATCAGCAGATTGGACGTGTTGTCATCATCCTCCGCAATTAGCACAGTTTTACTGTGGTTTGATGCCATCATCTGGTGATTTATCGCAAGCTGAACTGCGTATCTACCAAGATGGACTCCAGTCAGCACAGACAGTTCAAAAAGATAATAATTCCGGCCTATCCTTTTGGAGCGTGACGGCGCCAAACCATGCCCACAGAACAATGCCGCCCACAGCCGACCGGCACAGACGGGATTTGTCCCGGTCCTAACAGCTAACGTAACAATAGCGATTTTTCAATCGGAATATATTCACTGGCAGCATTGATCAACGATTTCGCCGTCAGCTTGGCTACACCGTACACTTCAACCCGTTTGTCTTTTTCGTCGCGAACCTTACGGGCGAGCAGGTCAAAGTCACCATCCCCTGAGACCAGCACAATGACATCGGCTTGGTCAGCGTATTCCATCACATCGATAGTAATGCCAACGTCCCAGTCGCCTTTTGCAGAACCATCGGCGCGTTGAATAAACGGCTTTAGCTTGATCTCAAAGCCAATAGCTCTGAGTATATTCTGAAATTCCTGCTGCTTCGGATCACCTCTGTCTATCGCATAGGCAACAGCCTTTACGACCTTCCTGTCATCGGTCGCCAGTTGCCAGAATTTGTTGTAATCAAAATTTTTCCCGAACGTTTGCCTTGCCGTGTAGTAGACATTCTGCACATCTACAAATATTGCCACTTTCTTCATGTGCAGAGCGTCATTTTTTTTGAACCCGTTCGGAATCAGTTAATAGGCCTTGTATTGCTGAACGAGAAGATTGGCGGCCAGGCATCGCGTCACTATAACTCAACCAAAAAACGCTCCCGAAGGAGCGTTTTTTTCTAACCGATGTGAAACGCATCAGTTCACTTGGCCACTGTCCTGCAGGAATTTCGCCATACCTTGCACGTTCAGAGGACGCCAGTCCAGATACTGCTGCCAATCTGCATAGTCCGCCATCATGACGGTTGAAACCAGTTCATCGGTAGACTTGCCGGCTTTCAGTCCAGCCAGTACTTCACTTTTGAGTTCTTCCATATAGATTCTGGCATCAGTTGCGTCAGCTTTAACACCAAGGTTGCCATGCGCCGGTGCAAATACGTCGAAATCCAGCGACTCGATAGTCTTTATCTGATTTATCCAGCCATCTAAATTGGCACCACCCATGTTACGCCAAGGAAGCCGCTTTGGCGCTGCGGCATCAGTAATGAACGCCACATTTTCTGGTCTAACCACAACAGCGATCAGATCATTGCCATGACCTTCACCCAACCAGGTTAGTTCTAGCGTTTTTCCACCGATTTGCATCGTTTCGCTTTCATCAAACCGGACATCAGGCATGACACCATCGATAGCTTCAGGTGCATTGGCATGGGCGATCACAGTGGCCGTATCTGTGTATACAGAGCCACCCGATGCATGGTCAAGATGACTGTGACTGTAGATCAAATGGCTAACAGGCTTGTCTGTCATGCTGGTCAATTCTTCTTTCAACCAGCTGGCCGCGTCACTGTTGATAGGATCCACAACTACAACACCATCGCTTGTCAGAACAACAAGTGAATGATGGAAATTGTTCTGGAAACGATATACATCACCGGCAACTTGTGTGACGGCGCGCTTAGGCGCATCTTGGGCAACCGCAAGGCCACCTAACCCAAAAGATACTGAGAGGATCAGAAACTTCGCTAGATACTTATACATGGCAACATCTCCGTAGATATAACATCGTAGGCTTGTCAGTGATCCTGATCATCCATCAGTGAACACCAAAGACAAAGTTACTATAACGCTACTTGTCTTTCCATATCTGCGCAACATACGTGCAAATATGCACACTTGATCCGGAGTGTGAAAATCAAGAATAACTGCTTAAGGCGGCTTACTGTCGAGCAGCGGTTCCTGTTTGTATCAAACACACAATTTACCTTGAAGCGCTCTTCCTCGGTACAATCGGCAACCAACACCCCGCTATACCCTGGAACGCTTCACATTCACTCTCTACCCGACACCGTAGTCGCATTGCCAGTGATGGCGCTGGCACATGAAATAGCGGATGCGCTGACTGAGCGCAATGTCATACTGCGTGCAGAGCCCGGTGCAGGCAAAAGTACCGGCTTGCCATTGGCCTTGCTGCTGAGCGGCAAGGTTCAGGGCAATATTGTTTTACTAGAGCCACGCCGACTAGCCGCTCGCTCAGTCGCTCAACGTCTGGCCTCTCACCTCGGCGAAACGGTGGGACAACGAATCGGCCTCAGGATGCGTGGCGAAACACGCGTTTCCAATCATACAAAACTGACCGTGGTCACCGAAGGCGTACTTACCCGCCTGCTTCAAGAAGATCCCACCCTGAACGGCATCGCCTTGGTCGTTTTCGATGAATTCCACGAGCGAAGCTTACATGCGGACTTGGGCCTTGCGCTGTGCCTGGAAGTACAACAGGCCTTACGCGACGACCTGCGTCTGTTACTGATGTCTGCAACCCTGGACGCTGATGCCATTCACACGCAATTGAGCGATGTGCAAGCCTTTCATTGTTCTGTTCGGCAACACCCCGTTGAGATCGTATGGATGGGTGAAAGCGCAGACCCACTGGCACAACAGATTGCGCAGTGTGCGCTCACCGCGATAAACAACCATGAAGGTGACGTACTTGTTTTCCTGCCTGGCGTTGCGGAAATAAACCGTGCAGCAACGGTATTGCAACCCAGACTTCAGCGCACCGCTGAACTACATCAGTTGCACAGCGGCGTAGGACTGGATGCGCAACTGAAGGCCACTGCACCAGCGCGTTCGGGACAACGGCGCGTTATTCTTGCTACAAGCCTGGCGGAAACCTCCATTACCATCGATGGCGTACGGGTAGTGGTAGATTCTGGTCTGGAGAGGCGCGGACGCATAGACACGACGACCGGTGCACAACGCCTTGAGACGGTCATGGCCAGTCAAGCCAGTGCAACGCAACGCTCAGGACGCGCGGGGCGTACCGCGTCCGGTGTGTGTTATCGCCTGTGGAGTGAGGCGGGACACACGAGACGATCTGCACACTGGCAACCAGAAATATTTCGTGCCGACCTTGCGCCGTTGCTACTGGAACTTGGCTTGTGGGGCGCAAGCGGACATGATGAATTACCGTGGCTTGACTCACCGCCAGAGTCAAGCATCGCAAGAGCAGATGCACTGTTGACACGACTAGGTTTGTGGAAAGACAACAAGCTTACCCACCAGGGCAGAGCGGTCGCCGCATTACCCGTGCACCCGCGCTTAGGCGCGATGCTTTACTGGGCCGCGACTGCCGGGGGAGTCAGTGTTGCCGCCCGTTTGGCCGTACTGCTAGAAGAAAATATACGTAGCGCTAAATCAGTTGATCTGGAACCCATACTAAACAGGTCATTGCCATCATCACTGCAACACCGCACCACTCAATTAGAGCGTTCGATCTCGGTCGACGTCGATGCATCACGAGAAGTTCTCCCGACAGCCGCCGCACTACTGGCGCAGGCGTATCCCGATTGGATTGCACAGCGTCGTCCGGGGAATGAGGGCAAATTTCTTCTCGCCTGCGGAGCCGGCGCCGTTATCGATAGTGACGACGCATTAGCCCACAGCCCGTGGTTATGTGTTGCACAACTTGGTGGCACTGGAACCCAATTACGTATCTTCAAAGCGCTGTCACTAAATATCGACGAATTACAGCGTGTCTCACCAGCACTGTTTGACACTGTCAATTACCTGGATTGGGATGACAAACAACAACGGGTGCTGGCGGAGCATCGGCTAATGATCGGTAGCCTTATCGTCAGCACCAAGCCCATGCAAAACATCAGCAATAGCGATAAAGCAACGGCTCTTGTGGCGGGTATTCGAAAACTAGGCCTAAGCTGTCTACCATGGAATGACGACTGCCGCGAATGGCAGGTGCGTGTGACACGTATGAGTAAACTCTCTGTATCGGACCATGATAGTAATTGGCCAGACGTTAGTGACGATTCATTGTTAACACATCTGGACGAATGGTTACGGCCGTGGTTAAACGGGATTGGCTCGATGAAGGCGCTAAAGCAGCTGGATTTATATAAGGCGCTAAAAGCAATGCTGAACTATCGTCAGCAAACACTGATGGAGGACTGGCTTCCGTTACGGTATACCGTTCCCTCTGGGTCTCAAATTCGACTACGCTACGCTCAAGACGGGGAACCAGTGCTATCGGTAAAACTTCAAGAACTGCTAGGGTGCGCCCAACATCCATCAATAGCAAATGGTCAAATCATTCTCAAGATAGAGTTCCTGTCCCCTGCACGACGGCCAATTCAGGTAACAACCGATTTAGTCAATTTCTGGGGTAATAGCTACGCTGCTGTCAGGAAGGACATGAAGGGGCGATACCCCAAACATGACTGGCCTGAAGATCCGTTATCAGCGACCCCCACAGCCTATGCAAAGCGTCGAAAAAAATAGAGAAATCGGATCCCGCCAAATCTGAAGCTCGTGAGCTGTTTAGAGTCATTGAGCGACTAAAACACGATAATCTCCAGTCGCGTCTTCACTAAAGTGCCTGAGTTGTAGCAGATAATCACCCGGCTCTAACTCCGCCATTATCTGAGCATTTCGTCCGGCACCGGCATCATCGTTTTCGGCGACTTTTGTCGTGGTACTGTTTGGCCCAAATAGCGTCATATACATATCAGTTGAACCAAGTGTCTGCACAATATGCACACCCCTTTCAGCGACCGTAAACTGGTAGGTATCGATCTCACCTGGCTCGCCTATTTCAGCGGTGACGGTGTCCACTATTGCCAACGGCGTGAATTCAGACTCAGGGTCACCAGAGGGATACATCACTGACGCTTTCACAAACGCTTTATCCAGCACTGATAATTTCTCGTTTTCGGATGTACTGAAGCCATCGGTAGTCCAACTAGCAGGAAACGCATACAACATGATCGACTTGGGGTCAAAGTCGGTCCCGTGAATTTGATCTACACGATACTTGTTCAAAACATTGTGGCGCGTTTGTTCAGGTGACCAGAAATTGGGCGGGCCGGCCAGGTCAGCAATGACGGCTTCTTCATTCCAGCTAATGCCGCCCACCGGGTTCTGGTGCTCGTGACTCAAACCAATCATGTGCCCGAATTCATGAAGAATGACGCCTTTATCTTGCCACCCAAGATTAAGTGTCGCGGCATGCAGTGGGATATTCAAATTGTCTGTTCCTACATAACTCCATGCACCATCATTCGCATCAAAAGTTACCCGTATTACTGCTGTAGGATCGTCAGTAAACTCAAATGTCAAGTTTGCATGTTTTGTCCATTTCACAGCGTGTTGCCGAACCAGATCATGCTGTTGGGTAGTACCATCGACAAATCGAATCGAAATAGTACTTCCATTAGGCCACTGCTTCCCGACAAGTGAAATAGCACGAGATCGCCCGCCACGGCTTTTTCGAATTTGCTGGACTTTGGTCAGGTTATTGGGAAGCACCCGATCAAAACAGATTTTCTTTGCTTTTTTTGTCCGCACTTTCCTCTCCTCGATGAGTTAGTGAGTGTCAGCACTCACTACCTATCTAATCGGCACCACATCAATACAAACCCCTATCAATCTGGAAAAATATTCAAGTCGTAAATATTCGCTCTGCAATTAGGAAGGAATCATTAATAACAGGATAAGAAGTTTTAAAACAACTATCAAAAATCGAAGGAACATGGACATTGTCAGCTTATTGATAAACTTAAGTATAAATACACACTGTATGTTATTCATTTAAAAACACTTTATTGAATTCAGATTTTTCAACGCCTAATGTGTGAAATCACACATTTGACTAAAAGGTAATATCCACAAACGAACTGTTGCACGTGAATTGCGTTGAATTCAGGCTTTACATAAAAACTAAAGGTAATTCACGCACGGAAGCCTTTTATACTGACCATGTACATTTTATGATCTGAATACCAGGAAGGTAATGACATCACTTAAACTTAATAGGTCATACCAGTTCATATTTTCCTGTATTCAGGCGCATACGGATTTCTCATGTGAGAAATGCCACATCTAACGCAGCTTGCCCTGACTTAAGGTATGACAGGACAATCAGGAGCGGACGTCTTAGTCCGTAAAGAGGAAAAGTTCATGCTAGAACTCGCTTTCTCCATTTTTTTCGCAGGAACAATTGGCGGCTCTGTAAACGCTTTGCTGAGCGATAACGGATTCATGCTGCCCACCCGAATCGATGAAGCCGGCTACCGGATTATCAAACCGGGGTATCTTGGGAACATGTTTGTCGGTGGCATAGCGGCACTCGTTTCATGGGGACTCTATGGCCCCTACGCAGCTATCAATCTAATTGGTGCTGATAACTCGCCATTTCAGAATTTACCGGGTGTCACTTTAGCGTCATTTGTTGGCGGCATTCTTGTCGGAATTGCTGGTGCGCGCTGGCTCTCTAACGAAGTCGACAAAACACTACTCAGAGCTGCAGCTTCGGAGGCCGCTTCAGATGTAGCCGACCAACGAAAGGCCCGATCCATGACTATGGCGACACCCGAAGGTGCACTTCGAATGGCCATGGAAAACCGTATGGAAATTGAGCGCTAGAAAATCGTTTGGCGCTGCCAGTAACAATTGAGGTTCAACAATGTCACGGAAATTTCATTCAGTATCAATTGCGGAGTTCAATCGCTTTGTCAAAGACTTCAAATTCACCCGTCGTGTAACCGAAGTACATGTACATCACACATGGCGCCCTACGAAAAAGAACTACAACGGACACGATACCATTCTGGGAATGTGGCGGTATCACACGCAAACATGTGGGTGGAGCGACATTGGACAACATGTGACGATAGCGCCAGACGGGAAGATCTGGTTATGTCGGAATTTCAATTGGTCACCTGCGAGTGCCAAAGGGTTTAACGGAAACAATAGCGCTGGACCATTTATGATCGAGATCATTGGTGATTTTGATCATGGAAGAGAGGCGCTGGCAGGCGATCAAAAGCGCTCCGTCCTGGCAGTAATCAAATGTATCCAAAAGAAGAATAATCTCGGGGCAAGTAATCTGCGCTTCCACCGGGAAATGTCAACAAAGACCTGCCCCGGTGAGAGCCTCGACAAGGCTCAACTGATCGTTGACATCGAGCGTTTTTCCTTTTCCAACGACGAAGCAAGATCAGACCGCTCGGCACCTTTCCCACCATCAGCCAGTCGTGTGGGCGAACTTATTGAAAGCATGAAGCCAGATACAGCACAGACAGATGACATGTCGGACGCCGAACACTCGACAGAACACGAGCCTTTGAGCAATTTCAGTGGCGCTGCACGGGGTGAGGACCCAATCAACGATGCAATGTTAGATCAACTCGCTGATCACGCCGTTCTTCTCAACAATGGGCGATTTTCACAATCGAACATGCTTGATACCACCAAGGGCGATGTTGATCGGATATTCAACGTCTTGATCCCCAGAGAAATTGAAGTTGCAAAACACGAAAAACGTAAAGCAAAGATACTATTTTACGCACATGGTGGACTAGTAAAGGAGACTCGTGCGTTAGGAATCGCCGCAAAACAGCTTGACTACTGGCGAAGCGTCAAGGTCTATCCCGTATTTTTTATCTGGAAAACGGGGCTGGCGGAAACCTTAAAAAATCTAGTTCAGGATGCCAACAGCAAGACAGAAAGCGGTTCCAGAGGCCTGATTGGCGACATCACCGATGAGGCTGTCGAAGAATTATCAAGGTTGATTGGCGGCGATACAATTTGGACTGGCATGAAAGACAATGCCTGTATCGCTAACGAGAACGCAGGAGGTGGGGAATACATCGCTGGAAAAATAGCGGCACTGATCAACCAGCATCCGAACGATATTGAAATTCATACCTTGGGGCATAGCGCAGGTTCAATATTCAATGCCCATTTTATGAAATCCATTATTAACAAAGGAGGCAACGTTAAAACCGCTCATTTTCTCGCACCGGCGATCTCACGTAAGGAATTCAACAAAAAAGTCGCGCCCTTTCTCGGTGATAGCATTGGTCATCTGACGTTGTTCACAATGATCAAGCGTCTTGAAAAAGCCGATACTGTTGCTGGAATCTATCGTAAATCACTCCTCTACCTTATCTATGGTGCACTCGAAGACAAGCGAAATACCGATATTCTAGGTCTCGAACTTTCGCTTCGTGGAAACCGTAAGTTAAGCAAACTTTTTGGCCTGGGAAAAGCACCCTCTAAAAAAGCAGAAGTGGTTTGGTCACCAAGTAATGATATGGCGGGCGGCAGTGCTTCGCAATCCAAGAGTCATGGCGGATTCGACGACGACCCGGCCACTATGCAAAGCGTTGCCCGGCGCATTCTGGATAAGCGTGGCGGCGAGCCTATCCCACCGTTTCCCGAAAACGGAGGCCGCGGCCCGGGCGGTTCCTCGGGACCAGGGGGCGACTACTGGCGTGATCAATTCGAGCTCCCACCGAGCCTGGAATATCTGCAACAAAAACCGTCCGATGTTCCGTCGTCCTCTTCGTCTTTCGGCTTAAATCCAGATACCAGTTCGAACATCACTTCCAGCTCTGGCTCATCTGGAAATCGCCGAGCCCTGTGCATTGGTATTGACGCATACACAAATTCCCCACTTAGCGGTTGTGTCAACGATGCTGTGTTGTGGCAACAGACCTTACAAGGACTTGGATTTAACACTCAAATAATGCGTGATGATGAAGCAACAGGCGAAAACATTCTGTCCGCGATTGATGAACTAATCGGTAATAGCTCTGCCGGCGACAATCTGGTAATCCAGTTCTCCGGGCACGGCACCCAGTTTCTTGATTCAAGTGGTGATGAACAAGACGGGGACACACCGGGCTTTGACGAGTGTTTGTGCGCCGTGGACTGTGACTTCAAGGAGGCTGGTCTTGTTATAGATGATGAGTTGAGACGCAGTATCGATCGACTACCCGATCAGGTTCAGCTGACCTGCTTTTTCGATTGCTGTCATTCCGGCACGGCTACCCGCGTCGCGCAACTACGAAGTCGCGCAAGCGGTGGCTCCAATCGCAAAGCTCGTCGTCTTGTGCCAACGGCCCACATGAAAGCACTTTATCAGCAGAAAATCGCCGGCATACGCAATGCACGTTCCAGTGTGTCCAGCATCCAGAAAGAAGTTCTGTTCTCGGCCTGCCGATCCAGCGAACTGGCGTATGAAAAAAATGGTCAGGGAGACTTCACGAGAATCGCCACACAAATTCTGGCGAACGGCGCTGGAAAATTGAGCAATGTGGAATTTCTCGAATCAGTACTGCAAAAGTTCGGGGAGGATCGTGCACAAACTCCAGAGATAGACTGTGAAGCCCGTTCTCGCAAGCAACCTTTATTGGGTGGGTGAAGATGTCTTTTATTACAGCTACTCTGCCCAACTCCTATCGCCCGCACACTAGAACGCATATTCGATGAAACATGATCATCAATTTATCATTAGCGAGCGACTGACCAGAGCAAGACGCACCAAGCTTTACGAGCGAACGCCGAAAGACCCCCGTAATCGAAGGCTGAAAGTCTACTCGATCAGCCCAGCTGTATCGCGAATGGAGAGTGGCATAGGCACCGCAATAATTCCCTTCGAGCCATTGACTCCAGGACCGGTAGGCTCGGTCATCGAGGTTATCAATACAGACGAAAATGGTGAATCGTGGACACAAGTCGATCTCGACAAACCATCAATCCTGATGAGCGATGGACTGGACCCATCACTAGCCAACCCGAAGTTTCATCAGCAGATGGTGTACGCCATCGCGATGATGACCTATCACCGATTCAGTGCCGCGTTGGGGCGAAACGTCGCCTGGTCATTTGCAGGTGATACGACTGATACAGATGACAATGCCGATCCAAATGGCAGTAAAGATAAACCCGGGACCAGACTTAAGTTATATCCACACGGAAAAAACGCTCAAAACGCCTGGTACGATCCATTGGAAGGAAAAATTGTATTTGGGTATTACAAAGCCCAGAGATCAACTGCCGTAGTAAAGAAGGGTCAAGGGTACATTTTTACCAGCATCTCCCATGATGTCATTGCGCACGAAATGAGCCACGCACTCATCGACGGATTACGCTCACATTTCCTCGTACCTACGCACAAAGATGTATTGGCTTTTCACGAAGCCCTGTCAGATCTCGTTGCCTTCTTCCAACACTTTGAATTTGAAGCGGTAGTCGCCATTGCAATCGGGCGATATCGCGGCAAGCTCGAAGCTTCCGATGTATTGGTAGAAATAGCTGCTGAATTCGGGCGCGGCATGGCTGACGGAGGAGGTCAGGCGCTGCGTACTCTGCTCGATCCAGCAGATGAGTCCGGTCAGCAGAATGACAGCGATGTACTTCTTTACTCAGAAGCAGGCGACGCACCGCATAATCTTGGCCGCGTACTGGCCCGTGCGGTGTTTGATGCCTATTTGATTATCTACAAACGCAGAACCAAACGACTCATCAAACTCGCCACCGGCGGTACAGGACAATTGGGCGGCGGATCCCTACCCGCCGGCCTGAAACAAGAGCTGGTCAAGGAAGCACAACGCATTGCCAAGCAATTTTTCGCCATTTGCGTACGTGCGATAGATTACTGCCCGCCAGTCGATGTTCGTTTTGGTGATTATCTCCGAGCCATGATTACCGCCGATTTCGACGTTGTACCGGAGGATAAATGGGGCTATAGAGAAGCCATCGTGCGGGCATTTGGTGAACGGGGCATTTATGGTGAAGGCACCCAATCCATGGCAGAAGACGAGCTACTGTGGAATCGCCCGAAGTCTTCAGAAATGCCCATCGTCGAAGAATTATCGTTAGGCAGCATGAAGCTAGACGGTGATCCCGCAAAGCCCACTGATGAGCAGGAAATGAGAAAACAGGCAGAAGCCATTGGCAAGCTCGTCTGTAATCCAAAATGGGCTGAAGAGTTCGGGTTGGTAAGCCCCGCCGACGAACGTTTCCAGCGCGATGGCTACACTAAACCGGTGATCGAATCTGTACGCACATCACGACGAGCCGGCCCTGACAGACATGTAGTATTCGATACGGTGGCCGAAGTCGTTCAATCTCGCATCGTCACGCTAGAGAATGGCAACACCTTAGAGTTTTATGGCGGGTCAACGCTGATATTCGGCCCTGTCGGAGAACTGAGACTCATTGTTCGTAAACGAGTCGACAAGGATATTCGGCTTGACGAGCAAAAGGAATTTATGTCCAGCTGGAACGGGGCTAAACTGTGGAAGCTTAGAGGCAACGACTATCGCCCCGTTAGCAATTTGGCGCAGTGTATGTGTGAAAAGAACAGTGTCTAAACAGTCTACAAATATTTTTCATTTTTACGTACTGGCGTAAAGAGTGAGAATAATAAAATTGAGACGCATCGGCATGACGAATATCAATAGGCTGTACAAATAGCCGTAATATTAAAATCATCTATCGAAACGAGTATGAAAGGATTTTTCACCAATAATTTATATTGACGAATCAAAATCAAGCTGCGTCACTGGATGTCGCCAAGCCTCCAGCACCCGCAACAAATCGGAAGTACGCATCCGCGTGCTGTGAGTATTTCGGCAGGGGTGTAGATAGATCCACTGATGGGCCAGTAAGGTTGATTGAATAAACACATCGACCTTATTCTCGTGATCATTAAAAACAGCCAACGGCGATACAGACCCAGGCACAACGCCCAAGTACTTGCCCAGTCGATCCGTACTGGCAAAGGCAAATTGCCCACCCGGTAATTTCAATTTTTCCTTGAGCGCCCGTAAATCCACGCGGTGATCTTGCTCGACCACCAGCAGAAACATTCGACCTTTCTTGTTTCGTAGAAACAGGTTTTTCGTATGCACACCAGGCAAATCAAATGCAAGCTGTTGAGATTGCTCAACGGTGTAGAGAGGCTCGTGGGTAATCGTGGTGTGTTCGACGTCGTGCTCATTGAGCGCTGCGAGCACCTGATCTACAGTCGCGGCGGGGCTTCCGTTGTCAAGAACAATAGCTTCCGGGTTTGGTCGGTCTGCGTGGCTCATACGATAATTTTAACATTATGAGCCAACTGGTCTAGCGTTTCAGAATGCCAACGAAGCTCTACTCACTCGCACCAATCTCGTCGATGAGATCTTCTGCGCTCACCGCTTCAATGCCGGTCCCTTCACCATTGCCACGACACTGCCTGGGTAAGTATTGGTTTTCAATGTTAGTGCGGTTGAGACCAAAAACATACAGCCGCGAGTCTGCATCCTGATTGCCGCAAACCCAAGTGATGTAAGGGCCGTACGGTTCGGCTTTAAGCACGGCAGGACGAACGCTCAGCACTTTCTCCTTGGATTCCGGGCCACCCTTTTTTAAGGTTACATGAATCGCCCCGAATCGAACCTCAATATTCTCTGTTTCAATTCCAGCAAGTACATCAGGCGAAGGCAAATGAGCATCCTCGTTGTCGATGGGGAATTTTCCCTCATACATAAAGTGCTCGGTCACGGCTATTTTTGGCCGCTGCAATAGTGCGAATGCTGCCATCACTTTTTCCGTGTTCATTTGTTTGACACGGCGAGCGGTCATTTGATTAGCCCAGATACCGGCCAGAATCGCCGAAATCGACACTACCACCATCAACTCGATTAGGGTCACTCCGCGCATTGATCGCTTCATGCTGAATTCTCTCTAACGCCATCTGATGCTATCAATCTGATTAGAGCGGCTGCCGAGGCTCAATCGCACAGCGTTTGTACCGTCAATGCGAGGTTGGTAGTCGTTTGCGACAACGTAGTGTGATGAATTTCCGAAGTTTGGGTCATGACGCGGTCAGGAACTTTTTAACCGCCTTCGACTCTTCCAATTGATGGAACTGATCCTCGGATATCTCGCAGGCTTGCTGACGCTCATTAATCCGTGCGTACTGCCCGTGCTGCCAATTGTCCTGGCCTCGGCATTGCAGGCCGGTCGACATGGTCCGCTCGCGATAGCGGCAGGACTGTGCTTGTCGTTTGTCACCTTCGGCATGGTGGTAGCAACCATTGGCCACAGTATCGGGCTAACGGAGCAGGTACTCGCGCGCGCAGGTGCTGTCCTGATGATCGGTTTCGGGCTCGTCTTGTTGGTTCCACGATTCAATCAATCCTTTGCCACCGCGACGGCCTCTGTCGGCGCTGGTGCCGATGGCGTGTTGTCGTCGGTTCAAGCCTCCACGAACGGCAGCACGCTGCGTACACAGTTTATTGGCGGCATGTTGCTCGGCGCGGTCTGGTCGCCCTGCATAGGCCCAACCCTTGGTGGTGCAATATCGCTCGCCAGTCAGGGTCAAAATCTGGGCTGGGCTTTCCTTATCATGCTGAGCTTCGGGCTCGGTATCTCTACCGTGATCGTCGCATTGGGCTATGGCACAGGCCAGGCAGTGCGTAAAAGAAAGGATCGCTTGCAAGGCCTCGCGGAAAAAGCCAAGCCACTTCTCGGCGTGACCTTTTTACTGGTTGGCCTGATGATCTTTTTCAAGATCCATCATCTGATAGAAGGTTGGCTGGTTGATGTTCTGCCCTATTGGATTCAGGACTTGTCAATCCGATACTAGGTTCTGCAATTCAGCTATCAAAATTCCATCGAACACAAAACAGGAGAAATGAAACATGAATCGAAGAGACTTCATCATGTGCACGGTAGCAACACTAGTTGCTCCCAGGATCACCATGGCCGCTGACGGTGAAACGCTTGACTACGTTCCCGGGCTGATCGCAGAAAAGCTTCAGGCAGGCGAGACTGTGTTAGTTGATTTCGCGGCTGATTGGTGTAGCACCTGCAAACGTCAGGAACGCATCATCAGCGAGTTGAGAAAAGCTGACCCTACCCTGGATGAGCACATCACATTTATTCGAGTGGACTGGGACGAATACGGATCATCAGACGTGGCGACCTCCCGCAACGTTCCGCGCAGATCAACATTACTCTTGTTGAAAGGAAATGAGGAGTTGGGCCGTATCATTGCAGGCACTCAACCAACAGAAATTCAAGCGTTATTGAACCGCGGGGTGCCCGGATAAGCCAGAACTCGCGGGGTAACCATTAGCACCAGACATAGCAGTAAACGGCGTTATCGTATTGTGATAATTATGTGAAGGTTTCGTGACAACTTCTGCTCGGAAGGCAGGCACTAAGGGGTATGTGGGAGTGATTCGACAATCACTGTTCGCAAATTCTGGTCAACAACCAACTCTTTAGACAACCTCTTTCCAGGAGCAACAGCGTCATGCTAAGAAAAGCCACCGCTATGGTATTCGCTTGCAGTGCATTAACGGTCATCGGGTGTTCATCCAGTGATGACACACCAGCACCCGGTGGTGATGGCGGGCCGGGCGGCCAAGCCGCCACCGCCGGCATATACCGGATATCGTTTACCAATCTCACCGATGGTCAGCCGATGACACCACCGGTGGTTGCGATTCACGATACAGGGACCCACCTATACCAGATTGGCTCTGCGGCCAGTACCGAATTACAAGCGATAGCCGAGAACGGCAATAACACGCCAATGGTTGAACTGGCAGCATCGCTCGATGCAGTGTCAGCCTCCGGTGTCGCTTTTGTAGATGCCTCAGCACCAGGGCCATTTTTTCCGGGTGAGACTGCATCGGTCATCTTGCAAACAGACGCTGCTAATCAAGTGTTCAGTGCAGTTAATATGATTGTGTGTACCAACGATGGCTTCGCTGGTACCGACTCGCATGCCTTACCCACAGGTACCGAGTCCATCAGCTTTGAGGCACTACCGTACGACGCCGGTACCGAGACCAATGTTCTTGAGGCTGACTACTGGGTTCCGCCTTGCGGTGGCAGTGGTGATAACCTTCATGACGATGAAAACGGCGTCACGGGTTCTCATCCCGGTCAGACAGGCACAGGTAATTTTGACTTCATTGGTGCAGAACCTGTCGTTCGAATAGACGTCGAGCGCCTCGAATCCACCGCTGGAACCTACGAGATTGCATTCACAAACTTGAGCGGCGGTCAGCCAATGACACCGCCTGTTGTCGCAATTCATGATTCCTCAGTCAACCTTTTCAGCATCGGTACAGCAGCGAGCACTGAGCTACAGGCTATCGCAGAAAACGGTAACAACGATCCAATGGTTGCATTGGCAGGTTCTCTAGAGGAAGTTTCTGCTGCCGGTGTGGCATTTGTTGATGCTGCGAACCCCGGCCCCGTACAGCCAGGCGAAACGGCAACCTTGACTCTTGAATCAGACGCTGTTGCTCATGTGTTCAGTGCGGTCAATATGATTGTATGCACTAACGATGGTTTTTCAGGGACCAATTCTCATGCATTGCCGACCGGCACTGAAACAATCACATTCGATGTGCTGCCCTATGACGCTGGAACAGAGGTTAATGTTCTGAACGCGGATTACTGGGTGCCTCCCTGTGGTGGCAATGGTGAAAACATGCATGACGATGAGAACGGCGTCACCGGTGCTCACCAAGGTCAATCTGGCACAGGAAATTTTGACTTCGCAGGTGCTGAAGCGATTTTGCGTATCGCCATTACTCGTCGTGATACCACCAGCGAAGAGACTGATCAATAAAGGACAGGGAGCTCCTCAGTCGTTGGATGATCCAATCAATGTATCGATGAGGCGTGCTCTATAGCAAGAACCATTTGGACAAACCGCACCCGCGCCGGACTTTCAATGTCCGGC
>CALDSR010000067.1 GCA_937924505.1 uncultured Granulosicoccus sp.
CTTCAATCATTTCTGGTCGTTTTACTCGAACCTGCCTCCCGTTCATCATTACCCACTCGTACTTCTTTTGTCGCTCAGCTTTTGCCTTCTTTTGAGCAGCAGTCATTTTCCTTTTCATTCTAAACCAACCAAGCTATACGCATAGTGTGCCTCAGCGAATATATTATTCTATAGCGAGTTGCTGTCGAAATCCATTGGCTACGGCTTGCAAAACCAGTATTCCGGCCACCGAGATTTTCAACTCGTTAGGCAAACCGCCCATCTCGTGTCCACGATGTCCTTTGGCGCCACTAGAGCCGCGCGCTATACAGGTGTGTTTTCCACGCTACTGCTACCTAGCCGACTGCACATTCTGCCTCTTTGCAAAAAAACAGCGGCGACCTCGGTTGCGGCCAAGGTCTTCGCGTCAACAAAATATCTGGCCTCCGCACCTTTCAGATTACTAGGCAAACAGAGTTTGACGTGACAGCAGCCTTACCTACTCTATATAGAGCCGCGACTTACCAATCAGTCTATGGCAGTACTGGTTTCTTCGAACACCAGCATCAATCATATCGTTGAAAATCAGAGCGGCGATCTCGAACGCGAACTAGATCTTGACGGTAACATCAGAACTCTGTTGGACAGATAAAGAAGGGTGAACAACGCATAAAAAAGCATAAAACGGTATTAACTATCCTGAGTATTTTCCAAACATTTCTTAAACTGTTGTTTGCTGCTAACAGACGCAATAACTTGAACTTGCGGCCGGTGCGTGTTCTGTGGCATCACGGGTTACGTACCGGCCGCAAGTTACAAGTTCATTGTAGTGTTAGCATTTTTCTGTGTCTCGATTTCTGTCAGTTTAAAGATACCACTATTGTCTGACACCACCAATCCAATACGGAGACCAGAACCCTGTAGCTTTGCCTTACGCCCCCTGCCGGGTGTATCGATACCGCAATTATTTACTCCACATTCTGCACGCAGGCTTTCAACTCGTTAGACAAAACGCCCATCTCGTGTCCCTGATGTCTCTTGGCGCCACCAGAGCCGCGCACCACACCAGAGTGTTTTCCACGCTACTGCCACCTAGCCGCCTGCACATTCGTTCTCTTTGCAATTAAACAGCGGCGATCTCCATTGCGGACTAGGTCTTCGCGTCATTAATATGATCTTGCCTCCGCGCCTTTCTGTTTACTAGGCAAACAGCGCTTGACGTGACAGTTGTCTTGCCTACTCCACATAGAGCCGCGGCTTTCCAATCAGTCTGTCCGCAGTGCTGATTTCTTGGAACACCACCATCAATCCTGCTGTTGAAAATCAGAGCGGCGATCTCGAACGCGCACTGAATCTCATCGGTTTCACTAGAACCCCGTCGAATAGATTCTCAAGCGAGAACAACGAAGCAAAGACACAATACGATTACATTCATCCTGAGTATTTTTTCACCTATGTCGTAAGCTGTTGTTTGCCGCTAACGCCGAGTTAACGTGCGACGTAAAGACCAAAAAAATATCACACTCTCACCCTCAGTGATATTTTTTTGGTCTTTGCGGAGACAGGTTCAACTCTTTGTTGGACGCTTTTACTGCGGGGTAACTGTTTTAAGGAATTTCCTTTTCGCCACGTAGGGTCGATGACCCGCATGTGTCTCAGAATACCGCCGCAACGACATTTAAGCGGTTGGAGAGTGCGGTATTCAGGTGCTATTTCCGTTGTACGACCGAGCTGCTCGCGGCATCGGTTACGTCGTTCTCTTGCTGCACCTCCGTAGAGTCCGTAATGGCGTACAACATGTTGTCCGGGTTCCGGTATGTGAGTCATCAACCTGCGCAAGAACTCTTCTGGCTTCAGCGACAGCAGCTTTTTTCTACCATCTCTATGATCTTTGTAACGAAAGCCTATTCGTTCCGCATCGCAGCGTTCGATCTGGTGTGGATTTATGGGACCGCCCCGCAGGTATCTGGACAGGTACAGCATCACCCCACGCCCATGCGCATATTTCGGTTCTATCCGAACACTCCAGGCCTTTCGGTAGAGTGATCGGTGCATTGATCGGAATTGCGCTTCGGTTTGATCTGGTGGGAGTACGAGTTCTCCGTCATCGAACGCGGTTCGTATCGCATCTTGCCATTTCCCTCTATACAACGATTTAACCACCGCGATGGGAAGTAGATAGTCGCCTGTGTCTTTCCATTTCTTTGCAGTAGTCTCGCCCCCTGCCGTCACCACACAGTGTATGTGAGGGTGCAAACTCAGCTGGCGTCCCCATGTGTGCAGCGCCATCAGTATGCCCGGTGTCACGGCGTGATGCTTCGGGTCTTTCATCAGCTGCATTAACGTTTCGTTGGCAACTCGAAAGAATGTACGCGTAAACCATGCTGTGTTGTATTGCCAGAGCACTCGGTATTCTTGTGGCAACGTGAAGACAACATGGAAGTGAGCGCAATCAATCAAGCGTTCTTGTTGGGTTTTTACCCACACCGCTTTTTCACGTTGAGCACATTGCCAGCAACTTCGGTGTTTACACGCATGGTGTAGCACGACCGTTGTCCCTTGCGCTTCACAGCGGAATATACTGGTACCTCGATCAGCAGTTCTACAACTCACAATTGCATCCAATGCCTTTAAGTGCTTCAATGGCATCCGTCGAGCTCGCAGTGACGGCTCATACCATCGGAAAATATTCTGTAACAGCTGACTTGACGACGCTTCCATGCATCTGTCCTCATCCGTGAGGGAACTTAGAGTCTACACAACTTGCTCTCGTGTAGTCTAGCTGGCCACTGCCGCGGAGCGGTAGTTTTGTTCAACAAGTATTAGATCGAGTGCATACTATTGAATATTTACCGACTCTTGTATATTCCAATAGTACAACGTCTTCAATAATTTAATAGCACTGACAAATAACAGCTTTTCCATGCCTCACAGCCCCAGTTAAACCACACCCGAGCAAGTCATAATCATAAATAACACTCTCGGATAAAATCCCAATCAAACACGTCAATCAATATCGCCGACTGTGGCCTATCGCAATAGTGAAGACTCCGCTGGAAGGTTTGCTTCGTCCTCGTCGACCATCATATCGAATTCAACAACACAAAGACTCACCGGCAACCGTAAGTCAGTCATTGTCGCTTCGCTTTCCATCAATTAAACACGAGTCAACATGCAAACAAAAAACGAAATATTATTCCTCCTCAAATTTACCAGTATTTTGATAACGCTCGCCGTTAAGATGGTATGAACCAACTCAACACCGCTATTCCGCTGTAAAGGCAATCCTATATTTCGTCACTGTCCAACACGGCTCGAAGGTCAGCATCGAAGTCTGCAAAACTCACTTCAACACTACCTTCAGCGGCAACGTAAAACACGCCAGGCAGGATACCCGCCGCTCGTAGTGATGGAATCATGTCCTCTAGTACTTCTGACAGGGGAATGGCCTTCGCTTCGAATGTGGCCCAATGACCGGCGATACACAATTCAGCAAACTCCTTTGCTGGCCATAACGGCAGAATAGTATTGCCTTGCGAATCTTCTGATGTTGCCCAGCCGTCGTCGAACAAGGACCAGACTTCGTGCATCTCAAGCGCTTGCCGAATGAAATAACGATAACGCTCCACCGGCGTGAGGTCCAGTATCGCTTGCATATCTGATTCACTCAGCTTCATAACCACAAATAATTAACGGTATTGCCGCTATGTTTCAACAGGGGCGATCTTGTCAAGCCATTCGATCATATCCGCGATGGCACGTTCTCGAAGCTCAGGTATTTCATTGAACAGCTCGTGATACCCACCGGGATACAGTTTGAGTGTGACCTTGTCACTCGGGGCATTGGTAGCAAACTGCTGGCTCCCTGCGGGGTCAACCACGGGATCATCACCCGGGACCAGTAACAGTGTGTCAACATCGAGTCGCGATGAAAGTGCCAGCGCCTCTCTGCCTGTGCGCATCAACCATGTGATCATGCCGGCTGATTTAAAACCATGATTGAGCTTGTCGGCATGACTGATATCAACCATGTCCTTGTCGTGAGTCAAGCGAGTGGCGTCGTACGCTAACTCGAGACAGTAATGCGGCGCCACCCTGTTCATCACATGCAGTTTGACTTTGTTCATGGGCGAGACAAACGGCAGGAATGCCGGAGCGGACAAAACCAATGCATGCACGTGCAAGCCATGCATCAGCACCAATTCAGACGCCAGTACACCACCGAGGCTATGTCCAAGCAAAATCGGTGTTGATCCGGTCTCCTTGGCAAAACGCATGAACTGTATACCAGCCTGTGTCGCATAGGCGCCAGGCGGGTAATGCTTGCCCCGCTCTCCCGCGGACTGACCATGCCCGGGATGATCGTGCGCGCCGACAACGAAGCCTTGCTGTGTCAGCGCATCAGCCACATGCTCATAGCGACCACAGTGTTCGCCTGTCCCATGAAACAGATAAATACCGTGAGGTCGGCGCGCGACACCGGCAGCCGCTTCCCAGCGGCGACTGTGTATCTGACTCATCGTTTATTCGATCCTGCGGTTATGATCAATGATGGCGTTTCAGCCGGCACAACAGTCACGACAAGCGCACGGTCATTAACAGATAGACGTAGGCCACTATATTTTGTAGGTTTCAAGAAAACAAAATGACCCGGCCGTGCAGATTATTCCAGGCCAGGTCTTGTCAGCCACAGCGACCCCGATATGCGGGATAGTATACCGAGGTTTCTGTGGTCTAATTCACAGACGCTGAATCGGACCCTGATATGTATCTGTATCGCGAACTTCTGGCACGCGTGGCCTCCAGCCAACCGGTACGTGTAGGCCTTGTCGGTGCGGGTAAATTCGGCAGCATGTTTCTGTCGCAAGTCCCGACAACACCGGGTCTTGTGGTCGACACGATTGTCGATCTGGACCCTGCCCGAGCGCAACATAACTGTCGTCAGATTGGTTGGAGCGAGGCGGCCATCCAGGCCACACGATTCACCGATACTGTTGAATCGATGCTGAACGCAGGCTCGGTTGACGTCATGGTTGAAGCGACCGGCATACCGGCCGCCGGACTTCGACACGCAAGCCTTGCGATCGACACTGGCATCCATGTCATCATGGTCAATGTTGAAGCCGATGTTCTCGGCGGTGTGTTGTTGGCAAAGAAGGCGGAACAAGCCGGCGTCACCTACTCCATGGCCTATGGAGATCAACCCGCCTTGACCGTTGAACTTGTCGAGTGGGCACGAGGCTGTGGCTTCCGGGTGGTCGCAGCCGGTAAAGGCACACGCTATCTCCCCGCCTATCATGCGTCAACGCCAGACACAGTATGGGATCACTACGGTATGACGGCAGCCCAGGCAGCCGCTGCAGGCATGAACAGCCAGATGTTCAACAGTTTCCTGGACGGTACCAAGTCGGCACTGGAAATGGCGGCCATAAGTAACGCCACCGGCCTCGATGTACCCGCCAACGGTTTGCAGTTTCCACCCGCCGGCATGGATGATTTGGCGCAAGTACTGCGACCGGTATCGGCAGGTGGTGTCCTGTCCAATGCAGGCCAGGTCGAAGTCGTGTCATCACTGCAACGCGATGGCAGTGATGTGTACAAGGATCTGCGCTGGGGTGTGTATGTCGTGATCGAAGCCCCGAACGACTATTCAGCGGGCTGTTTTCGTCAATACGGTATGAACACCGATGAAACGGGCCGCTATTCGGCAATGTACAAGCCTTTTCACCTGATCGGTCTGGAACTCAACGTATCGATACTCTCAGCTGCCTTGCTGAACAAGGCCACAGGCAGCACGCAAGACTTCAATGCTGATGTCGTGACCACCGCCAAGCGTGATCTGAAAGCTGGTGAAAGGCTCGATGGCGAAGGCGGGTTTACGGTTTGGGGAAAGCTTTACAGTGCACGCGATTCATTAGCCATGGGCGCACTACCGATCGGCCTTGCCAACGACGTTACCTTGAAGCGCGATATCAAAACCAACGAAGTGATTGCAATGCAGGACGTCACACTGGATGAAACTGATGATGCAGTACGCATGCGCCGACAAATGAAACGGAAATATTGTACCGCCGACAATCAAACCGATACTGCGCCCTGATCTGCCTCTCCATGTCAATACAACACCCGAAATTTGATCGAAACGCCTGGCAAGAAAACGGCTTTGTCATCGTTGATCGCTTACTGGATAGAAACCGTATCCATTGCGGCGTTTCTCAAGTAACGATGCTATTGCAGCGCCAGCTGACACACAATCATCTTAATGAATCGAGCGCGCAATTTTCACCTGACAACAGTATCGACACACCGGCACGACTACTCGGTCATATGGGTCTTGATCGTTTCAAATCGGGATTCATCACCTTCACCGACCAACGCATACACTAGTTGACCTTGCTGCCATTCCAGACGCTTTGCTTTTCTGGATTGGCTAAATCGCGCTTCGCTTGACGCACCGGTGGAACGGTTGACGCGGGCCAACAAGCTGAATCGATTCTGATCATTGTCTTCAAAGACATTCAATACTGCAGCGCGGTTACCATCCTGCACAATGCGCGCACCCAAAGCCGTCAAGCCAACCGCGGACAGATCAGGCAACTCAAACTCGCGTTTGAGACGGTGACTGACCCACAGGTTCAGAAAATCAGGATCTTCCGCACTGACTTGTACCGGATCAACCGGATCCATCGCGAACAGATCATGCACTTGCGAGCCAAGATCAGATGCATTCAGTTCAGCCACTACGACCGGTTCATCCGAGGTCGTCATGGCTTTCAAGCCCATGCCCAGTCCCACACCTACGGACAACACGACAACTAACAGCGCGCCATTGATCAAGCTGCGACGCAGCGGTGATGTAATCGCACCGACCATCCACGAGGGCACGGGTTCATCCAGCACACCGTCGTAGGCCATTTTCATGCTTTGCTGAACGATATCCTTATCTTTTTTTATGTTGACTACGTTTTCGCTCATGCTCGGTACTCGTGGACCTGTACTTGTTCAGCATCAGGAACCATCTTCGATGGGTAAGATTCAAGCCGCTTTGGGCAAAGGTTCTGTGCTCACCGGCTTCACCGGCGCCAGTTGCGTTTTTATCTGGTCAAATTCAGTGCGAATGCTGTCAATTGACATACCGAGCACCAGCGACACGTTTTCAACCGTGAAGGATTCAAGAGCCAGCAGTAGGTAGATGCGTCGCTGCTTTTCACTCAACTCTTGCAACATCACATCGAGACGCTCCATCAATAGATCACTGCCTGCAACGCGAGCTTTTGTCGGCAGGTCAAACACCGGATCTTCGATATGTTTATCAGCATCGTCGTCGGTCGTTCTGGAATGAGCCGGAGCAAGACGCCGGTCCGCAAACTCATTGACGAGATGCGCCAGCCAGAGCCGAATCATGTTTTCAGGAACCCACGGTAACGAGATTCGTGACAAGCGTGTTACGGCAAAAACCACAGCTTCGTTGGCAAGCTCGTTGTCACCTAGCAACGCGCGCGCATAGCGCCGTGTGGACGGAAGCCTTGCCAGGATCTGTTGATCGAAGGATGTAGCCATGTTCCGGATCTCCCAGACAAGCTGGGTTCGAGTTTCTCACTAACAGAAAAAGTCACCTCTTGTGAAGCGCGATGGTGACCGACCGTTTAGACCTTGGTAGCGGCCAGATTCAATTTGGGTTTCGGCGCTAATTCACAATTTGTGCACGCAAGTGCCAGTGCGTGGAGTTTTTTCGCCCGACCACCACAAGGAGTTGATGGGAAGATCATGATTCTCACAGCACACCCCATCAGCTGCAGCTGTGGGGACGGTTGCGATTCTCGCGAAAGCCTTGGTACCGCCGAGGGACGCCTGCAATTCTCCGTGAGCCTGCGTTCAGCATCGTCGTCCTACACACAGGTCGTGCTGGCGAAACCCGGTGCCGCCGCCATGGTTTTGCAAAGCAACCAACCGGTTTTCAACGGTTTATAGTGTGCGATTGATATTTCAGTCGAGTTGAAATTCATGGCAGCTTTTCCATCCAGCGCCAAGGTGGTCATTATCGGCCAGGGCGGCATCGTCGGGGCCTCGGTCGCACATCATCTGGTCGAACGCGGCTGGGACGACATTGTCGGCATCGATATGTCAGCCATTCCAACCGACGTCGGTTCCACCGCGCATGCGTCCGACTTCTGCTATGCAACAGCGCACGACCAGATGACCTGCCACACGACGATGTACAGCATCGACTTCTACGAGAAGCTCGGCCGCTATGAAAAGGTAGGCGGGCTTGAAGTTGCACGCGTCGGCGATGATGAGCGCATGGGTGAGCTCAAGCGAAAGGTCGCCTCGGGCAAGGCCTTTGGTACCAATGCGCGCATGATCTCGGCCGCCGAAGCCAAAGAGAAAATGCCGCTTCTTGAAGAACACATGATCCAGGGCGCCTTGTGGGACCCCGACGCCGGCCTGGTCGCACCACGATCACAAGTCGTGACCGGCGAAATCGTTGAGGCTGCCGAAAAAACCGGCAAGCTCAGAGTCTTCGCCAACACCGAAGCAACCGCTCTGGACATTGAGAACGGACGTATCAAAGGCGTCACCACCAGCCGAGGTCACATCACAGCGGACTACGTCATTGTATGTGCCGGCCTCTGGGGCCGAAGCATCGCCGAGATGGCCGGAGAAGATCTCCCCGTCATGCCGGTCGATCATCCGCTATTGTGGTTTGGCCCTTACAACGAATTCGCCGGCACGGGCAAGGACATCGGCTACCCCTTGTTACGCGATCAAGGCAACTCGGCTTATCTGCGTGACACCGGAGACCCGACAACCTCCGAAGGCGGCATGATCGAATGGGGTTACTACGAAGAGTCAGAACCGCGCATGTGTCATCCGCGTGATTTGCAATCCAAAGAAGAAGCGCGGCTGTCTCCTTCACAACGCGATCTGGAAATGGAACAGATCATGGAACCGTTGGAAAGGGCAATGGAATTGACACCCATCCTCGGCGAGCTCGGTTTCGACGAAAAGCGTTCGTTCAACGGACTGCTGCAAGTGACCGCAGACGGCGGGCCATCGGTCGGTGAATCGGCGAAGGTACGCGGGCTTTGGTATGCCGTGTCGGTCTGGGTTAAAGATGGCCCCGGCACGGGTAAGCTGATCGCCGACTGGATGACCGATGGTCGCACCGAGTTGGATCATTCCGGTGTCGATGTATCGCGCTACTACCCGTTTCAGCAAGAAGAACACTATATTCATGACCGTTGCTACGAAACAGCGTTCAAGATCTATAACCCGGCCGTGCACAACCGCGAGCCCTACAGTAAAGGCCGTGGTCTGAGACGCAGCCCGTTTTATGAACGTGAAAAGGCCTTGGGTGCCTACTTTATGGAAGCCGCCGGCTGGGAACGCGCCCACGGCTATGCCAGCAATGAACATCTCTTGGAGAAGTTTGGCGACAAGGTACCGCTACGCGAACACGAGTGGGACAACCGCCACTTCTGGCGCGTCTCCAATGCAGAACACCTGCAATTGTCCGAAGACGTCGGCATGGTCAACCTCTCGCACTTTGCCATTATCGATGTCAAAGGCGCTGATGCAGAGGCATTGATGGAGTACGCCTGTGTCGCCAAGGTCGCCGGTGACACACCCGTAGGTAAAGGCGTCTATACACACTTTCTGGATCACGTCGGCGGCGTTCGCGCCGATCTCACCGTTATCCGTATGGCCAATGATCACTTTCGCGTGATCGATGGCGGCGACGCAGGTAACCGTGATCTTGTCTGGCTACTGCGCATGAGCGAGGACCACGGTTATCCAAATGTCACTATCACTGACCGCACGATCGAATATTCTTGCTTAGGGATATGGGGACCGAACGCTCGGACGACACTGCAAACCGTAGTTGAAGACCCCGACGCATTGACGAATGAAAACTTTCCATTCGCCGCCGTTCGTACCATCAAGATCAACGGTGTCAACGTCGCTGCCTTCCGTATCTCCTACGTTGGTGAGCAAGGCTGGGAATTGCACTTTGACTACGATGATGGACTAGCAGTCTGGGATGCGCTGGCCGAAAAAGGTGTCACAGCCATTGGTGTTGAGACCTATGCCAACAGCCGACGTCTGGAAAAAAGCCTGCGCCTGCAAAACGCTGACCTGCTGACCGAATACAATTTATACGAGGCGGATCTGGCACGCCCCAAGGTCAAGGTCGCAGACTTCCATGGCAAAAAACATTACGTAGCGCAACGTGAACGCGAACACCAGCCTGCTTATCTGTGTACGCTGACCATGCAAGAACACACTGATTCAAATGGCATCGCCCGCTACCCTGTTGGCACCTGCCCGATCATGGACAAGACCAGCGGAGAGGTACTGATTGATAGCGAAGGCCGACGTTCATATACCACCAGCATTGTGTATGGGCCAAGCATTGGCAAGAACATCGCCCTCGGCTACCTGCCTTATGACTACTGCAAGGAAGGACAAGAACTGATGATCGAATACTTCGGCGAGCAATACCCCGTCATGGTTGAATCGGTGGGCTACAAGCCGCTCTATGATCCAGCAAACGAAAAACCTCGTTCGTAAATGCCTGATGCATCGTGCATCGTGCATCGTGCATCAGTACAGGTATAGGTTTCGCATGTCACCCCTGCGCGAATATCTCTTCTCTGAGGCGCTGACTTGCGATTGCATTTCATCAAGCAAGCAACAACAAGCCAATCCAATTTGGCATCGGGGACGTAAGCTCCGCCAAGACCCTGTGTATTTGTGGTTGTAAATCAGTCAGCGAGAATCCGATGGACTTCGCACCGTTTAGTCAATTCCTTATTCTGTTCTTTGTATCTGCACCTTTTTGGCACATGGTGTTGATATCTCGTGCTGCCAGACATTCCTTTATGCAGACGACAATTCTTCTTATCGTCGTAGCGGCGTTGACATGCTATTGCTGGTTGGCCGTCGCCACCCGCTTCGATGAATCATTACTAGGCCCGGCATCAGCCGCTCGACCGCTTATCTATCTTGCTGTAATCGCCGGTATCGCATACTGGTCTCGCAATTGGATTCTCGGCTTTGGCGTCTCACAACACTTGCTCATCGGCTTGCAACTGATAAGGCCGGTTGGGATGGTGTTCGTGCTGGAGACCTTTCGCGGCACCGTCCCACCGATTTTTGCGCACCCAGCGGGCTGGGGCGATCTCGCAGTCGGACTCATCGCGGCATACGTTTTATTTCGATACCGCGGACAAGCCATTCCGGGACACTGGGTACTGATTGTCGCAACGCTTGGACTTCTGGATTTTGCCAGTGCGTTCTTCTTTGGATTCACCAGTTCCGACACACCCGTTCAGTTGTTTTCGCATGAGGCGCCAAATCCCGTTCTTGATTATCCGTTGGGGTTGATACCACTTCTACTGGTACCCTATGCAGTTGTCGCGCACATACTTTCCCTGACGCAGTGGCGGCGAGACAAACAGAAACTCATCACTGCATTACCTGAATAGTCAGGACCAGTATATTGATGTCAAATGAGCAACAACCACGACAGTTTCCATTGAAGTTACCCCATCTTCAGGATCTTCAATCGTAAACACAAACGGCCAATCACCTGCATCCACCGGAAATGACCTTAAGCCCCGCTGCCACAAAAAATACCCCACAGACTCCGTCGATGATTCTTGCGCTACGTTGATACATGGCTATGACCGGTTCGCTTGAGAAAATAGCTGCGTAAGCGGTGAATGCGACAAGACTAAAAAACCAGCACACAAGCACCATCGACAAGGCAATTTGGGGGCTTGATTGAACCACTGCCCCCAAACCCACCGAAACCACAGCCAGCCACACAAATATCGCCTTGGGGTTCATCAAATGTAGCATCAGGCCAGAGAGATACAAATGTATAAGCTTTTTAGGCTGCGGAATTTGCTCGGGTACAGGTTTAGGTTGTTTAAATGCTGATCGAAGTGACTTGAACGCAAGCCACAGCAGGTACAGCCCTCCGACAAAACGCAGCACTATTACAAATTCAGCGTATGTACTCAAAAGTCTTCCGAGCCCCA
>CALDSR010000068.1 GCA_937924505.1 uncultured Granulosicoccus sp.
GTTACAATCAATCGGGAGTGATCACGCAGTTTATACCTCGGTGGATTCTTTAACTGGCTTTCGCGAATCTCAAGGGTTTCGATGGACCTTACGTCTGTCAATACCGTCAAGTCAAAATAGGCAGTAACGCGATCTCGCGCGCTTTTTTCAGCTTTCTTTTTCTCGGCTTCCTGTTGGAATATTTTTTTGCCGACAGATTTCAACACACCTGAGAGGCTGCCCCTTGTGGCAGCAGCAGCGATGACCCCGAACCGGCTGCCGACGAACCGACAGCTCCTCAAAACCCGTTTGACCCACTAACCCCAGTTACACCTACGACCCCCGAAGAGCCAGTAACTCCAACAGCACCAACGACCCCCGAGGAGCCAACTACTCCAACGGCACCTGAAGTGCCACAGCCGACGGATCCGACCGGCCTGATCGTCGGTGTATCTTCCGGGGATATTCAAGGAGATTATTTTCTCGGTTCGCCGCCTGAGGTTATTGGTTCAGTCACGCTGAACGCACTGACCGATACGACTGATCCAGTCACGGTCATTAGTGGTGGCTCGCTGGAATTGCCTGTCGAATCAGATGTTCCATTTTCAACGATTTTCGTCAATTCAGATACTGACGGGTTTTTCCAACTGTTGTTGCCTGAAGCAACGACCTCTGCCTCAGCGATTGTCACCTACAACGCCGAACTGGTCGCATCAACGACGAATGAGGTCAATGTTGCGGTGCAAACACCAACCGGAGACGTCAGTAGCTCTCAGGTTCTGCCATTGGAGAGCATTGAAGTGGGGACCGGCGAAGTTCAGGTCAGCGTCAGCTGGGATACCCCGACCGATGTTGATATCTGGCTGATTGAGCCAGACGGCACAATCATATTCTGGGCTGCGACCCAATCACCGGCTGGCGGACAGCTGGACCTGGACAGTAACCCTGCCTGTATTATCGATAACGTCAACAACGAGAACATTACTTATGAGGGTGTGACCGCCCCGAGTGGTGAATACACGGTGGTTGTGGACTATTTCAGTGATTGTGGCGTGGCCGACGACACCAATTACGTGGTAACGGTTCGCGCCAACGGCGATGCCAGAACCGTCTCAGGCGTCTTTGTGCCGGGCGATGCGGACGTGGAAGTCGCTCGATTTATCATTCCCTGAGGTCAATTGACCCAGTTAGCCGGGGCCTTTGTTAAATGAGGCCCCGGCACTCCTGCGATAATTGTGCACCTTGTTCTTCCTGCCGGAATATCCCCTGTGAATAACTAACGTCCTTATCGCCCGAAATCTACTCGAAACGCTGCTATACTTCCGCCGCTCGATGTAGGTCAATTCTCAATTCATCTGGTACCCGAGCGTTGCCATGCAACAGGCGGAAAAGCGATTGCGCGTCATCCGTTTACTGCTTGTCTGGCAGTTGGTGGGTGCCATATTGGTTGGGCTGTTGGGGCTTGCATGGGGCAGGAGTGCGGCACTGGGTGCCTTGCTCGGCGGTCTGATTGTCTGGCTGCCAAATTGTTATTTTGCGTTCCGGGCTTTCAGGCATCGCGGAGCGCGGGCGGCACGACTTATTGTGCGGTCCTTTTATGCTGGCGCTGCTGGCAAGATGCTGTTGACTGCGATGTTGTTCACGTTAGTGTTCGTCAACGTCAAGCCGTTGAATGCATTGGCTCTTTTTGCCGGATATGCAGTTGTGCTGTCGCTCAACTGGTTTGTCCCGGTTTTAATGAGTCGCTCGGAAATCCGTTCAAGGACTGGCCCGCAGGGTTAGTTCAAGAATACGTCAATCAAGAAGTGTCGTAAAAACATGGCCAGTAACGCACCGACAACGACCGAGTATATCCAGCATCACCTGCAGAATCTGGTGGTGGGCATCCATCCTGAGAATGGGTTCAGTATTGCGCATGGCGCAGATGAAGCCGCTGCCATGGGATTTTGGGCACTGCATCTGGATTCCATTTTTTGGTCAGCGCTGCTCGGCGGACTATTCATCTGGATTTTCAAAAAGGCCGCTGACAAGGCGACCAGTGGCGTCCCTGGCCCCCTGCAGAATTTCGTTGAGCTGATTGTCGAATTTGTCGATACCAATGTTCGCGAAACTTTCCATGCGAAAAATGAGCTGGTCGCCCCCATGGCGCTGACCATTTTCGTCTGGGTCTTCCTGATGAACTTGATGGATCTTGTCCCGGTCGACCTTATCCCGCGAATGACTGAGGCAGTCGGTATCCCCTACATGAAGGTCGTGCCAAGCACCGATGTCAATATCACGCTCGGATTGTCGCTGTCTGTTTTCGCACTGATGATCTACTACAGCTTCAAGGTCAAGGGCGCTGGTGGGTTTTTCAAAGAACTGGCGTTCCAGCCATTCAACAGCAATAACATTGTGGTTCAGTTGCTGTTTGTGCCTATCAACTTGCTACTTGAGGGTGTTGCCCTACTGGCCAAACCAATTTCACTTGCGCTGCGACTGTTCGGAAATATGTACGCAGGCGAATTGATCTTCATCCTGATTGCCCTGCTGCCGTTTTACGCGCAATGGCTGTTGTCAGTGCCATGGGCGATTTTCCACATACTTGTTATTACTTTGCAGGCCTTCATCTTTATGATGCTGACCATCGTATACATGAGTATGGCGCACGAGCATCACTAGGAATTACGATCAAGAATTAACGGTCTCAAAAATCGCTGTACTTGAATTAGTTGTTAGTACTTAAAGCACAACCGAATTACACATTTATTTTTCTTATTTATAACTGTTTATCTATCCGGAGTTTGTCATGGAAACTGTAGTTGGCTTCACCGCAATCGCTGTTGCTCTCCTCATTGGTCTGGGTGCGCTTGGCACCGCTATTGGCTTTGGCTTGCTCGGTGGTCGTTTTCTCGAAGGTGCTGCTCGTCAGCCAGAAATGACTCCGATGCTGCAGGTCAAGATGTTCATCGTCGCAGGTCTACTCGATGCGGTTCCGATGATCGGCGTTGGTATCGCGCTGTTTTTCACTTTTGCGAACCCGTTCATCGGTCAGCTTGCACAGTAAAAGTCAGCATCTTGTGCCTGAACAACGCACACAGATAATGACTAGAGCTGAACCAAGAGGAATGCACACGTGAACCTGAATCTCACATTGATTGGTCAGGCTATCTCGTTCGCGATCTTCGTTATGTTCTGCATGAAGTACGTGTGGCCACCAATCATGGGTGCGCTGCGCGAACGTCAGGAGAAAATAGCGGAAAGTCTCGCTGCCGCCGAACAGGGCGAGCAGCGACGCGAAGAAGCAGAGGCCGAAAT
>CALDSR010000069.1 GCA_937924505.1 uncultured Granulosicoccus sp.
TCCATCCGCGTCGCAACTGTCAGCCGATACCGTCCGCAATCTGTATGGGTATTCGTTTGATGCCTGGACCGATGGTATGACGGGGATAACATCGACCGCATTGTACGCCCTGTCTTATCAACGGTTTGCTGAAACCCACAAAACGAGTAACAAACACCTGGCTGCCGTGACCATTGAAAATCGGGCTAACGCCACGCATAACCCAAACGCCCATCTGGGTCGTCAGCATACTGAACAAGATATCGAAGCGTCTCCCGCGATTGCATCACCCTACCGTCGGTTGCATTGCTCACCGCTCAGCGATGGCGCAGCCGCTGTCATTTTGTCTGCTGCCGCAGCGCTCCCTGCCAGTCGACAGCAATCAGCACGTATCGCCGGTATCGGCGCAGCGTCGGACCATGCACATCTCGGCAGTCGTGAAGACCCGGGAACCTTCAATGCCAAGACACAGGCAATGCAACGTGCCTGTCACGAAGCAGGCATTACCCCGGCGTCGATCGAATTGGCAGAAGTTTATGATGCTTACGCCGGGGCCCAACTGCAGGCCTTGATGTCACTTGGCTTGAGTGATGATATTCATGCCGACCTTGAATCGGGAAAATTTTCGACGCAAGGTGAATGCCCCATCAACCCCTCGGGCGGTCTATTAGGTCAGGGAGCACCGGTGGGCGCAACAGGGGTTGCTCAGACGGCCAGTTGCGCGATGCAGATTGAAGGGCGTTATCACGCCACTTTGCAACGTTCTACACCGCCGTCATATGCGCTGGCCGATACCCATGGTGGCATTTGTACAACGGCGGCCACCACGATCCTGTGTGGTGCACCGTGATGATTGATCACACACTGCGACTCGATTATAAACTTAACGCGGGTTGGCTCGCGCCATATATTGACGGCTTGAAAAACGGAAAACTTGTCGCGCGACAATGTGCGACATGTTCCCGTACCAGCCTTCCCCCGGTTCGCAGTTGCACCTGCGGGCACAGCGATGGCCTATGGAAGACACTCGATGGAACCGCCAGAATTTTGCACCGAACCACAGGAACCGATGGAGACTTTGCCATGGTTCGTTTTAACGGCGCAGATACGCTAACCGTTGTCGCACTCGATTCTGTCTCCGCGTCAGCAACAACCGCGGTTATAAAACCAGCCAGTGGCAACCTTCCACAACTGATTCTCGCGGAAGCTTCTACGCAGGACTCCGAATGACATCACCGAATGACGTGACGCATCCTGACTGGCGCGAATTTGATCCTGCGACCTACAACATGGATGCAGACACCCGGGCGCGTCTGAATCTTGTACAGCGGGATGATCGACTCCATATTGAATGGCCTGACAACGTCAACCTCTTTCATATGACGGTCGGTCAATATCTCGGTGCCGAATCACGCGATCGTACAGCGATGATCTATGAAGATTCGCAAGGCCTTGTTCATACACAAACATTCGCCGACGTCGATACGGCTGCGACTAATCTTGCCAAGGCCTTGAATGAACTCGGATATGGCCCCGGTGACTTTATCGGCATACACACAGGTCAGCACCCCGATACTGCCGTTGCCCACATGGCGATCTGCAAGCTCGGGGCGGTTGCGGTGACCTTGTCTCAGCTATACGGACCGGAGACATTGCGCCACGCACTGAATGACTGTCAGTTGAAAGTCATCTTGACCGCCGATTCCGCCTGGAGTGCATTGCGGGAACAACACGCCAGACTGTTTCCTCATTTACAGCATGTCTTGTTAAGAGACCCCAAAGGAAAAGAGTTGGACCTGGCGCAGGCGTTCGAATCAAAGGCATCGCAGTTCACGCCCGCTTACCGTGGCGCTGATGATCCAGCCCTGCTCATGTATACCTCCGGCTCCACCGGCAAGCCAAAAGGCATCCTTCACGGACACCGGGTACTGGCGGCGTACACACCGTCGATCAATCTCTTTTTCGATTTATCCATGCAAGACGATGACGCGGTTTTCTGGTCACCATCAGACTGGGCCTGGGTGGGAGGCTTGCTCGACATGGTATTTCCGGCATGGATGGCTGGTCGGCCGATTGCAACATCGCTCGAACGATTTTCCGAACATCAGGGCTATACCTTCATGGCCCGCCACAAGGTGACACACACCTTTCTTGCACCCACAGCAATCAAGCGTCTTGCACGAACCCTGGCGCCGCGTAAGGAATATGACCTTGCCTTACGCGTGATCTGCACCGGTGGCGAAGCACTGGCATCAGAAACCTTGACGTGGGCCGAAGATGCACTCGGCGTTGTTTGTAACGAGTTCTATGGCATGACCGAAGTCAATCATTTGATCGGTAATTGCAGCGCACTGTACGATCGCAAACCCGGTTCCATGGGTCGCGCCTATCCAGGACATGACGTTCGGTTGGTCGATGCAGACGGTGAAGACGTCAATGATGGGGAACCCGGTGAAATTGTGACCGGCAATCAATCACCCACTCGCTTTATCGGGTATCTGAATAACCCGGACAAGGAAGACGACATGAAACTGGGACCCTATTTGCGCACACATGACCTCGCCGTGCGCGATGCACAGGGCTACTACTGGTACAAAGGTCGCTCGGATGATCTGATCAAATCCTCAGGCTTTCGCATCGGGCCAGCTGAAATCGAAGAGAGTCTGCTTGCCCACCCCGCCGTGACTGAAACAGCCGTCGTTGGCAAACCGGACGCCGCCCGCGGATCTATCGTCAAGGCCTTTATCAAACTGCGGGATGGTCACGCACCGAGTGATGAACTTGCAAGAGACCTGACCGAGCATGTGCGTTCACAACTTGCTGCTTACAAGGCACCACGTGAAATCACGTTTGTCGACAGCTTCGAGATGACATCATCCGGGAAGATCAACCGACGAGTATTGAGGGACCACGAACAGGCGCTCGCTGAGAAGAACGCTCGCAGCGGCGGAAACCGGACAGAACATGACCACTGACGCCACGCCGAAGTACGAACAAGCCTATCGAGAAATACTGGAGCGTCTCAAGGCAGGACGCTATCCGGTTGGCGGACGCATTCCGACCGAGAGCGAGCTTGCCACGCACTTTGACATCTCCCGTGTGACTATCAGGCGTGCACTGGATATGCTTGTGCAAGACGGGTATATCGAACGCAAGCAAGGAAGTGGTTACAAGGTTCTGACACTATCGCCAGCATCCGATACCTGTCTGACGTCGTTTACTGATGCCATGCTTCGTCAAGGTCTTGATCCGACAACACGATTTCTCTCCCTGCACAACTACAAGGCCAATGCCGCACAGACTGGCCATTTGCCGGAGAACCTTCGCACGCAAGCGGTTACCTGCATAAGCCGACTTCGCGAGGTCAACAATGAACCTCGTATGCTGGTGATGACCTATGCGCCAACGCATTTCCTGGAAGGTGCAAGTGCAAGCGACTTTCCCGAGAAAGGCCCTGAGCAATCCATCCTGCGCATACTGCGCGCTCGCTTCAAACTGGAATGGTCAACCGCTTGTGAAGATATCAGCCCGATCGCTTGTACGAAAGAAATGGCGGAAATATTCGACATCCCGCTCGCGCAGCCTTTGCTTCGACAAGCCTGTTCAGCCTTTGACGAGCACGGTAACGTTGTCTTTCATGAAGATGTATTCCGCAATGGGTCGGTGAGTTTCAATCTGACACCACACTCCCGATCCCCCCGCCACCTGTGAGCACAGAAACTATGTCACGGACTGCCTTCCAGAGACTCGATGAAGACTTGATGCGCGCAAGACTGGCGCCACCGAGTGGTCCGGTCAGGTTATTGATCGATACCGATACTGCCAATGAGATCGATGATCAATATGCAATTGCATGGGCACTCCTGTCGCCTGAGCATATGCGTGTTGAAGCGGTGACCACCGAGCCGTTTTCCTTTGCGCATCATCAGGCTGGGCTGATCCGGGCTGAGCAAGCCTTGGAAAACGGGGATGCCATCGATGATCATATGGTTGGTGGCTTTCAAGGATGGATCAATCGCCTGCACAAGCAAGGCAGACGCGCCAGCGAGCTTGAATTTATCGGTCCGGCCGAAGGCATGAAACTGAGCTATCAGGAAATACTGACCGTCTATGACAAGCTTGGCATTAACAGTGATGGTCAGATTTTTCGTGGTGCCGAGCGCTATATGACTGACGCAGACACGCCTGTCATGTCGGAATCTGTTGATGCCATTATTGATCTGGCGAAATCTGGCAATGAGCCTCTTTACATTGCCGCCTTGGGATGCGTGACAAATATCGCAGCTGCGCTGTTGAAAGCGCCGGAAATAATTTCGAACATTGTCGTCATCTGGACGTCCGCTTATCCTTCACATGCGCCAAACTGCAATCGCCCATCGCTTAATCTTGTACAAGACATACATGCATCACGGCTGATGTTTGACTGTGGTGCACCACTGATTTACTTACCCGGCTATCACGTCGGTGCGCAATTGAAAATATCCTTACCTGAAATGGAGGCATTCGTTAGTGGCAAAGGTGCCATTGGTGATTACCTGCACCATCTTTATGTAAACAACCCTTTACACAAAATGTTTGCCATTGAAGATACCGCACGACGCACCTGGGTAATCTGGGACATTATCAATATTGCCTGGTTGATCAATCCCGATTGGGTACCGACGATGTTGAAAAATTCACCGATCCTTGACGATGAGCTTTACTGGCAGGCAGACCCAAGCCGCCATCTGATGCTCGAGGCACATGACGTACAACGGGATGAAATATTCAGGGATTTTTACGACAAGCTGGACCGCGCGCACGCATAATTACTAAGCATTGCATTGGTAACAGTCAAGCAGGCCAATCGGCCAGCACCACCTTGCCTATCGAGTTACCGGCCTCGATCATCTCATGTGCCTTGCGCATATTTTCAGCGTTCATCGGGGTGAGCACTTCGGAGACGGTGGTACGAATTTCGCCGGCATCGATGGCATGAGCAATGGTGCTTAACAATTCATGCTGTTTGATCATGTCGGGTGTCTGATGCATCGCACGGGCAAACATGAACTCCCAGTGAAGGCTTGCCGCTTTCATCTTCATGCCAGCCATCGGCATGGGTAGATCCGTTTGATCGATGGACACTATGCCACCCTGCGGTCTTATCAATTCGACTGCGGTTTCCCAGTGGCGCATATCATTGAAGATGGCCACGTGATCAACGAAGTGCATACCCAAAGCGCGTACTTGTTCGATCATCGGCTCGCGATGGTTGACCACATGATCCGCACCCAATGCTTGTACCCACTCGATTGTTTCCGGACGTGATGCCGTAGCAATGACCGTTAAACCCGCTTTTTTCGCCAGCTGGATCCCAATGGAGCCCACACCGCCGCCGCCGCCGATAATCAATATCGACTCGCCTTTGTTTGCGCCGTTCGGATCGATTTTCAAGCGATCAAAAAACGCCTCATAGGCCGTAATTGATGTCAGTGGTAGTGCTGCCGCCTCACGGTGAGAGAGAGAAGTCGGTTTTGGACCAACAATTCGTTCATCGACCAACTGAAACTCCGCATAACTGCCAGAGCGGGTGATATCGCCTGCGTAGAACACCTCGTCACCCGGTTTGAAGAGCGTGACATCGGGGCCGACAGACTCCACCACGCCACTGGCATCCCAGCCAAGCACTCGTGGAGGATTCTCCACCGTATCCTTCGGCGCCCTGACCTTGGTATCCACCGGGTTGACGGCGACCGCCTTTACTGCCACAAGAATGTCGTGCCCTGTCGGTGTTGGCGTTGACATTTCATGGTCAATAAACGCGTCCGGATTACTGACCGGCAGGTAGTGGGTTAGTGCGATGGATTTCAAAACGTTCTCCTGTAATGAGTACATTATATCAAGTGTCAGGCAGACAGCACGATACGGTAAACCGGTGTGAACATTCCAACTGCTGTTTAGAATTGTCTACACGAGTAGACAAACCCACCGCAGCCCGCGCCTCGGCAAGACTGCCATACTCACAGCCATTCTCGTCATAGAGCCGGTATCGTCGCAACCTTGCGATCTTTGCCTTGACCCGTTTCCGCACGGATTCCTCACTCATCGCGGTCAATGTTGGGGATGTTGGGCAAGGAACGAGTTCAGCGCCATTCGGTCCGATAAGCTCAAGTCGGAACCCACCTTCATGCAGCAGCCTGTGACAGCTGGCGCAGACTGTAGCACCATTATCGATGGTCGACTGACCGTTATGCTCCCGATGTACGATATGGTGTCCCACCAGATTTCGGGTAGATCCGCAGCCAGGAATAACGCAACATCGATCACGTCCCTGGAGTATCAGGCGATCGCGCTTGCTAAACGGTGCCGCCTTCTTCGCATAGGCAACGACTTGCCGGTCATCATCCAGCGCCAGCAAATTGAAGCCCGCCGTTTTGGCGATGCGCTGAGCCGTCGCCCTTGAAATGGGTCCCAGGCCATTCAACTGTGGTCGCTCTATTGGTTCATCAGCGTCATAGTGAAAGGGCCCATCAGCGAGATGGCGTACATCGATACTGGCATGCACGCGGTAGCGGTCAGCCATCGCAACGGCTTCACCGGCATAGGCCAATGAACGTCGACTCATCAGCACCGCTGCATCGGCGCGGCGTTGTCTATGGGTCGGCTCGGAGATCGCGGCATCTTTCTCCACGGGATTCTCATTGTGTAAACAATCACCGTCGCTACCCTCGCTAACCTCGCCACCCTCGCGCAACCAGTCTTCGACCTGTACCAGAGCACTTATGAATTCTGCAGCGAGCTCTTTAGGAAGCTCCAGAGTGATGCGACTGCTGTGCATATCTATCTCCTTGATCGACAAGGACCGGCGTTCGTATGCACGCAAGGCCGCATGAGCTTCGGCGGCGTCCTGTCCCTCGGCAGCCGCAAGAGCCGCGTCGTGATCAAGATCGCTGTGGTGGCGAAATCGCTGGCAGTAGTCTTTCGTCTCAGTCACCGAAAGTTCCAGTGCAGCAAGCGCGAACTCTGTATCGGTCGCAGGGGTTGCGTAACGGGTGATGATGCGCAGCTGCGAGAAGGATATTTTGCCGAGTGCAAAGAGTGAAGCGAGGATAGGTAGATCGGGCAGACACTTGCCCACCCGCAATCGCTCTGCGGCGGCCGCTCGGCCGAGTCCGAGATGGATATCCATCCACACCAGCATGCTTCGGCAGCCATCGTGTTCGTAGAGTTTTTTTTGTTCGACCAGGGTTAACAGTTGTAGCTGTTCTGCCAGCCCGCGATCGGCGGAGCGTGCCAACGCTTTAAGCCGTTGACGGACACCAGCCGAATCACTCGGCCTGGGCGTCTGCCCAGCTGCGGTGGCGATGCGTTCGTGCAGACGTTTGATGTTGGCCTGACGATCGTTCGCGGCTACCTGTGTACCTTCGATCAGCGTCATGGCCAGTCGCAACAACTGTCCTTGCGTGTAATGTTGTCCTTCGACATCGCTTGCTGTGTTGTTAGCAGCGCTGTAGTTGGGTGCTTCTTCACCGATAGCATCGTCAGCGATGAATTTACGAGCGTTGGATTCACGGGCGTTGTCATAATCTGAGCAACACCACAACCGCGTCGAATTCAAGATTGAATTATACAGCGCTTGATTGTGTCGAGAAATATCACTGACCCTCATAACTACCCTCCCTGATGTCACGTCTCAAGTGTGACACAACCACACATCGATCGGGCTGTTGAATTCGCAATATTACTGTTATTTTATATAGTTATTATTTCACGCTATATTTTCTCACTATTTACGCATATTTTTCATGTACGAATCCCAACACAAAACCAACGAGGACAAATTGAATCGTGCTCACCAGACCCTCTGTCAGAAACCACGAAGGAATCGATGGAGCGGCATACTTGGCAGGCTCTGCCAATGCGATATAGGACGCGAGAAAAAGACCAAAAGACAACGACACGAGAAATCCATTGCGTCTCACAGATCCAGTGCTGACTATCCTTGTCATGGCGAATGATAATACCAGCCCCTGTATCACCATTGCCAATATGCCCAGCGGTATAACAGGTTCGGCTCGCGCAAAGTCAATCATTTCATAGTATGACTTGTTGACCACGAAGTGGTTGATACCTTGCACAGCGAAGGAAACAACGATAAATGCAAATACTGACAGTAAATGTTTAGTCATACGTTTTATCCTATGTATCGACTGACCCGAATATTCAGGAAGGTATTGGAAAGGCTCTTTTAAATGCAGGTCTGGACTGAAGTCGCTCAAGGTACGAAACCAGCACAGGGTGTTGTTCCAGCATCCCCGTAAAAGTCGCCCAAAAGCAGTTGTAACCAATGACAACATCTGCTCCAGAGAACTCGGATCCCAGCAGGTACGGCGTGCTTGCCAATGTATCTGTCAGCACTTCTGCCCGTTTCGTAAACAATTCACGACCCAGCGTTGCGAGTGACGGGTCACGCTTTTGTTCTGGCAAAAGCATTTCATTTTGCGTCACTAGTCCGATTGGAAAATCCATTTCAGCACTTCCGAAAACACACCATTGATAATAATGTGCTCGCTCTGGCGAACCTACAGCCGGTGCAAGTGCCGCATCGGCGTGTTCGTCTACAAGCTGCATTACAACAGCCACCGACTCATGGATTTTGTATTCGGCAGTCTCGTAGGTCGGAACGACACCCATGGGATTGATAGCCAGGTAATCTGGCTCCCGGTGCGCGCCGCTACGCATATCGACCATCGAGCAGTCATACTCACAGCCAATTTCTTCCAGTATCCACCTGGCCCGTTGTGAGCGAGTTGGAAACATCTCGTAAAGTGTAGGCATTCTCTGCATCCTCCCGTTTCATCATACTTGCATAATGCAAGTTTAAAAGGAGAATACCATGGAACTTGCAAATTGCAACCACCTTCGATTGCGATTAAACTCGATGCATGAACTACGAACCCTTTGGATGCCCCGTCCGCTTTGGCTCAGTCGCGCTGGGTGATCGCTGGTGCTTGGTAATCATTAGAGATTTGATGTTTAAAGATCGAAAGTACTACCGGGATTTTTTGGAAGCTGGCGAAGGAATTTCAACAAACATACTTGCGGATCGATTGCTGCGGCTCGAAGAGGCCGAAATTATCACCAAGTCCCAGGATCCGCTGCATGGCAAACGATTCATATATCGGTTAACGCCAAAGGGAAGGGGCTTGGTTCCGGTGATGCTGGAATTAATGAAATGGGCGGCTGATTTTGACGATTTGACCGAGATGCCAAAGTCGTTTGTCAAAAAACTTCGCAATAACCCGAACGTGCTAGCGGAGGAAATAAACGCTAAATTACGCGTACCAGACTAATAACAAACTAACGATAATCTCTGACGTCTCGCTGTAGATACGCCAATCTAACGGTAAGCTCAAAAATTTCTCTGCACGACTCGGGCCAACCATCCCTGACATTGCAGGTAGCGTTGTGAATTGACCCTGTCAACACCAAAATGAGCTTCACACCCACGACGACTTCTCAAAGCTAGCGATACATCCAATAAACGGCCACCTCGCGGTCTGGATATTGCTTCATCCGAGCCAATCGTGCAGCGAAATGGCTTGAAAAAACGCTGTTCCACTGCAGCTTATGGCGGGCAGCTCAATTGCGCTGGCTGTGGTCATTACCTTTTGGAGCCTATTGAACTAATGAACGGAACTGGGGAAATGCACCTGATTCTCGGCACAACGCCTCATACCAATTGGCAAACCGTTAGCGCATTGTTTGAACAAGCTGGCTGGGCGGTATCAACCGAAAACTCGAAAGACTGGTATCGAAATGGCGATGCAGTTGCACCAGCGGGCGGACGCTTCCTGCTGCTGCACAGCCATCCAGAAGAGGAAATTGCCCACTCTATCGCCAATGGCGCACCGCCGGAACAGGCAAGTGCGGCCTGGCTAACTGCCGCCAAGGCTATGGTCAATTTTTACAAGCGACATCGAAAACAGACGGTAATGGTCTATGTTCCGAATCTCCTTGCCGACCCGACAGCGCAGTTAACAGCCATTGCGGCCCACCTTGGGTTAGCTGACCATACCCTGGCAACTACATCTAATACTCTCCAGGTGGAGCAAGCACCACTATTGGAACGCTTGATAGCTCTCCAACTACTACAGCAGGCCCCTGGCACCACTACTTTGCTCGCCCAATTAGAAGCATGCTCGCTCCCACTCGTAGGCCATAGCTACCGTGCGCCTGTTCTTGATATTGATGCTACGAACCAACAGCTGGAAACACTCAGGGCCAAGCAAGCGGAAAGCGAAGAATTAGCTGTGCGATTGACACACGAAGCATCGCTACACCTCGCCACCCAAAAGGCCGAAGCCGCTTTTAAAGAAAAACTGAATGACACACTTGCAAATTTGCGAAGCGCAGACAATGCAATCCGCAAACTAGAGAAAGAATTAATAGATCAAAAGCAACACCATTCAGTAGAGTTGGCTCAGAAAGAAACACAGCAAGCTGAGTTACAGTCCCAGCTGGCAGACGTGAGGTTGCAATCGCAGCAACACAAAAAGCAGTGCGGTCTTTTGTGGGAACAACTTCACCTTGTTCAGCGAGAGTTGGAAGCAAAATTCTTTAGCCACAAACAACTCACTGACGAGCTGGCTCAGATTGAAACCCAATTGCATACCGATCAACAGGCCAAACAAAAATACGAGACTGCTTTACAACAAACAGAACAAAATCGCGGAGAAGCAGAAAAAAGGTTGCAGCAAACCGAGCAAATGCATCGAGATGCCGAAAAGGCACTAAGTCAATCTGAAGAAAAAAGTAAAAAAGTAAAGGCAAAGTACAAAGAGATCTTGAGTCAAGTGCGTAAAGACGCAAAGAAGACAATACAGTTAGCAGATCAAAAGCGCTGGGATGCAGAAAAAACGCTACGAAAAACTAAAGAAAAAACCAAAATAATCGAGGCAGAGTACATAGAGAACTTGGGTCGAACGCTTGAAATGCTTCGTAGTGCAGAAAAAACAAACCACGAGCTTGAGCGCCAACTAATCGAAAGACAAAAACTGGATAGCGAGTCGGCAGAATACCGAGACCAGCAAGATTACTCTTTAGCGGCTGCCAACTACCGGATTCAGTGTTTGCAAACTGAGCTGAGTAACTTCAAATCCGGTATCTCCTACAAAACCACCGCAATTATAAAAGCTTTGAAAGCCAGAGTTCGTAGCAACCCTGCAAACAAGGCACTGAAAAAACAAGCTGAACTGGTCGGACAATCCGGACTGTTCAATGAAGGCTGGTACCTGAAAACCTATCCAGATGTCGCCGAGAAAGGCGTTGACCCCATATTGCACTATATCAAGTTCGGTGCGAAAGAAAGCCGCAACCCGAGCCCGGAGTTTGATACCGGTATGTACCTTAGCAGCAATCCAGACGTGGCTAAAATGCGAATGAACCCTTTACTGCACTATTCCAAGTTTGGTCGGAAAGAAGGGCGTCTTACAAGTCGACATAGCCATCCATCACTTCCTACTCCAGGCACAACCTTGAGAGCGGAACTGGTCGGGCAATCTGGACTATTCAATGAAGGCTGGTACCTGAAAACCTATCCGGATGTAGCCGAGAAAGGTCTAGATCCCATCATGCACTATCTCAAGTTCGGCGCGAAAGAAAGCCGCAATCCAAGTCCGGAGTTTGATACCGGTATGTACTTAAGCAACAATCCGGATGTGGCAGAAGAGAAAATGAACCCTTTGCTGCATTACTTCAAATTTGGCCAACAGGAAGGGCGACTGACCAAGCGTCCTAGTCAGCCGTCACTCCCGACTCCCGGCACACAGTTTTAAGATCGGTTAGCGCGAACATGCACACAATTCTCCATATCGGCGCTGGCCA
>CALDSR010000070.1 GCA_937924505.1 uncultured Granulosicoccus sp.
GATGTCATGATCGTTGGTGCGGGGCCGACTGGTCTTGTTGCTGCGCGCGATGCTGCCATGCGTGGGGCTCGTGTGATACTGGCTGACGAACAGCAAGAATTCGGTGGTTCCTTATTGCACTCGCGTCAGGATATCGATGGCAAGCCTGCGATGGAATGGGTTGAAGACATCATTACCGAGCTCAAGCGCAACGATAATGTTCTGCTGCTGCCACGAACCACCGTCAATGGCTACCATGATCATAACTTTCTGACTGCACGAGAACGGCTGACCGATCATCGCGTGATCAGTACAGCGGGCAAGGTTGTTCGCCAGCGTATGCACAAGATCCGAGCCGCTAGCGTGGTCCTTGCCACGGGTGCACATGAACGACCCTTGGTGTATGCGAACAATGATTTGCCGGGGTGTTTTACCTGTTCAGCCGTATCAACCTATATACAGCGTTTTGCAGTAATTCCCGGCAAGAAACTGGTCGTGATGACGACGAATGATAGCGGGTATCAGTCGGCGATCGACTGGCATGATGCCGGGCGCGAAGTAATCGCCATTGTCGATACCCGAAAATCTCCCGAAGGCAGTGTGCTTGAACTGGCGGCTGAGAAGGGGATTCAGGTCATGACTGGTTCTGCGGTGATTGAGGTCAAGGGACGCAAGCATGTGCGCGGCGTTGTTATCGCGCCAATCAATGCACCGGGTACTTTCGTGACGGGTGAAACCCTTCATGTTGAATGCGACACTGTTGCGTCAAGTGGGGGTTGGAGTCCGGCGGTTCATTTGTCTTGTCACACAGGAAGTCGGCCCGTTTGGAACGAAGAAATCCTCGGTTTTATTCCGGGACCGACGACAGAGCAACGGTTTGAAGCTGGCGCGGTTAATGGGCAACAGACACTGGCCGCCTGTTTGGCTGATGGCGTTAAGGTGGCAGCCGATGCCAGTTCAGCGGTGGGATTCGGTAAAGATCTAACCACAACACTGCCAGCGACCCGCGGTGCCAACGACATTATCAGCGAGCCAATGCCCTTGTATCTGGTGCCGCACGTCAAACCCGCAAGTCGTGCACCGAAGCAGTTTGTTGACATGCAAAATGATGTCACTGCCGCGGGCATCGAGATGACGACCCGCGAAGGCTTTGAATCGATCGAACACGTCAAGCGATATACCGCTCTGGGGTTTGGTACGGACCAGGGCAAGACCGGCAATATCAATGGCATGGCGATCGTCGCCAAGTCGCTCGGTAAAAGTATCAGTGAGACGGGTACCACCGTTTTTCGGCCCAATTACACACCGGTGAGTTTCGGTGTGGTGGCGGGGGCGCATACGGATATTCTGTTCGAGCCAAAACGATTCACCCCCCTGCATGAATGGCACATGGAAGCGGGTGCTGAATTTGAGAATGTCGGGCAGTGGAAACGCCCCTGGTATTTTCCAGTCGGCAACGAAAGTATGCAGGAAGCGCTAAAACGTGAACAACTGGCGACGCGTAACGGGGTTGGTATTCTGGATGCGTCGACGCTTGGCAAGATCGATATTCAAGGTAAGGATGCGCGAGAATTTCTCGGGCGCGTTTATACCAATGCCTGGGAGAAGCTCGGCATTGGTCGTTGCCGTTATGGCCTGATGTGCGGCGAAGACGGCATGGTTATGGATGATGGTGTGACTTCTTGTCTTGCCGATAACCATTTTCTGATGACAACCACGTCTGGCGGTGCAGCGCATGTACTGTCGTGGTTGGAGATCTATCACCAGACTGAATGGCCTGAGCTGGAGGTTTTCTTTACCAGCGTGACCGACGAATGGGCAACCATGTCGATAGCGGGTCCCGATAGTCGAAAGTTATTGAGTGAGCTGACCGATATTGACCTGGCACCGGACGCCTTTAAGTTCATGGACTGGCGTGAAGGCAAGGTTGCTGATATTTCCGCTCGCGTCTTCCGTATCTCTTTCACGGGTGACCTGTCCTATGAGATCAACGTCCCGGCGCATTATGGCTTGCATGTCTGGAGGGCATTGTTCAAAGCGGGTGAGAAGTACAACTTGACACCATATGGCACGGAAACCATGCATATACTGCGTGCCGAAAAAGGATTTGTCATTGTCGGTCAGGATACCGATGGGTCGGTGACTCCGATTGATCTTGATCACGGCTGGGCTGTTGCCAATAACAAACCCTTCAGCTTTATTGGTAAACGCGGCATGCATCGTGCCGATTGTTTGCGACAGGATCGTAAACAATTGGTCGGCTTGAAGACGGTTGATCCAGAGGCTGTCTTACCCGAAGGCGCACAGGCCGTATTTACACCTGATCAAGCTATTCCCATGTCGATGGTCGGCCATGTGACATCCAGCTACCACAGTGCGTTTCTTGATCGTAGTATTGCCTTGGGCCTGATCAGAGGTGGCTTGAATAAAAAAGGTGAATCGGTCTTTTTTCCATTAGCCAATGGCAAGACGATCGAAGCGCTTATCTGTGATCCAGTGTTTGTGGATCCGGATGGCAAGCGGCAAAAGGCATAGATGAAGTGAAAGCCATGAAAAATAGTAAGCGCACCCCCTGGTCCCATGTGGGCGATCAACTCCGCAAGCCACGATCCATTGCTGAGACTATTGCCGATGGTGTGCATTTGCGCGAAATCGACAGCGGCATCCTGACGCTCAGAGCCGCATCCGGTGCGCCGGCTTTGAGCAACGCGCTGAATAAAACGCTTGGTTTGGATTTGCCGGAGAGATTGGCATGGACAGCTGGCAAGGGTCATGCGATCTATTGGATGTCTCCTGATGAATGGCTGCTGAGCTGCCCTTATGATGTGGTTGATCCGTTGGCCGCTTACTTGAGATCGGCGACAGCGTCGCAGCATGTGGCGATCGTTAATGTCAGTAGCGCTTATTGCCAGTTGAATATCTGTGGTAATCATGCGGTTGATGTATTGAAAAAAAGTACCGCCTACGATGTACATGATCGCAATTTCCCAAAAGGCAAGGTGGTCAACACGACATTCGCCAAGGCGCAGGCAACCCTTGCTGCGATCGATCAGGACAACTACCAGTTGTTCGTTCGACGAAGCTTTGCTGATTATTTATGGTTGTGGCTGCAGCGATCTGCCAGAGAGTTTGGACTCGATGTCGAGACCGCTTGACGGTATCCTGGTCGTCGCGATCGAACAGGCGGTCGCCGCTCCACTTTGCACATCGCGAATGATCGATGCTGGTGCACGTGTCATCAAGGTCGAACGGGCAGGCGGCGACTTCGCCCGGTTTTATGATGCTGCGGCGCAAGGGGACAGTAGCTACTTTGCCTGGAACAATCCGGGCAAGGAATCCATTGTTCTGGATATCACCGATCAAAATGATGCCGCCTTGTTGCATCGGATGATCGAGGCAGCCGACGTGCTGGTGCAGAATTTAAGTCCTGGTGCATTGGATCGTCGCGGGTTTGATAGAGCATCGCTGACGGCAAAAAATTCTCAATTGATCACGTGTAATATCTCTGGATATGGCAATCGGGAAGCGGTCAAAGGTATGAAAGCCTATGACTTGCTGGTGCAAGCGGAGTCAGGATTGATATCAATCTCGGGTGGTCCGGGTGAACTGGGTCGTATCGGGATTTCACTGTGTGATATCGGCGCGGGTGTCACGGCCTACGCGGCCATTCTTGAGGCCTTGCTGCTTAGAGCTCGCACGCAAGCCGGTAGCGAGGTCAATGTATCCTTGTTCGATGTAGCCGCTGAGTGGATGAGTGTGCCTTATATACATGCGAGCAATGGCGAAGGTTCCCCACCGCGTGCGGGTTTGCGGCATCCTTCCATCGCACCGTACGGCGCGTTTGCAGACAAGGAGGGCACACTGACGCTGCTGTCTATTCAGAACGAGCGTGAATGGCATCGTTTGTGTCGTGATGTACTTGAACTTGATCACTTGTGTACCGACGAAAGATACGCCAGCAATGTGTTGCGTGTAAAAAACAGGGATGCGCTCGAGGCTGAGATAAATGCGGCGACGCGCAAGCTCAGCACGCTTGACTTCCGACTGGCGCTGAACGATGCGTCTATTGCTTATGGTGCAGTAAACACGGTCGAAGAGCTTCTTCGCCACCCAGCACTTCGTACCAGAGATGTGATCAATTCTCACGAGCACATTGTCACAATTCCTGCGCATCCCTGTGTATCGGTTGATTCGCAGCCGAGCAGAGAAATCCCGAGGCTCGATCAACACGGGGCGGCCTTGCGCAAGGAATTCGCTTAAGGTCATAATTGACCCGTAAATCTCCGAGTTCACCAGGAGCGATCATGCCTGCGATGTCCACCTCTGCCTCGATCGACATCCGATCACCGTTGCCGGATATTCATAAAGCACTGACCGACTTCACTACGTGGCCGGTATGGTCACCGTGGTTGTATACCGAACCGGATGCAAAGGTCGATTTTGTGGGTGTCGCGGCTGAACCCGGTCATGGGTATCGTTGGCAAGGTCGAAAGGTTGGCGAGGGTTCAATGTCGCTTCTCAGTAGCGATAGCAGTCAGATTCATTGCCTGCTGAATTTTATCAAACCGTTCAAATCCAACGCGAAAGTCAGCTTTGAATTGGAAGAGCAAGCTGATGCATCAAATCGTGTCACCTGGAGGATGGATAGTCAGTTGCCATTTTTCCTGTTCTTCATGAAAGGCACGATGAGCGCTTTTATTCGCTCAGACTTCACCCGCGGTTTACGCTTGTTAAAGGATTATCTCGAAAACGGGGCGGTGCATTCTGCAACGACCAGTGACGGTATTGTTGATGTTGAGGCGCGACAGTTCGTCGGCCTCGCGGCAGAGACGACAATGGCCGATATGGAATCGTCGATGCATGCAAGCTTTAGTCAGTTGATGCCGGCAATGCGGGAAGCGGGGATCGCGTCAGCAGGTCCTGCCATGGCGCAATACGATCACTTTGACATCAAGGCAAGTCGTTGCCGGTATGTCGCTGGCTTTACGACCCGTGATGCCGAAGATATAGCCCCCCCCGCACTGATTCGTGAAATTCCCGCCTGCCGTGCACTCAAGCTCACACACACCGGTCGTTACGAACATCTGGGTAATGCCTGGAGTGCTGGCATGATCAGTTTACGCGCAGACAGTGAAAAAGCGTCCAGGTCCATCAAGCCGTTCGAGATTTATCTTAACGATCCGGATACAACCGATGCTGCGCACCTGATAACAGAGCTATATCTGCCGATACGTTGATGCCCTGAGGGTTTGGGCTAACCGTCGTGCTTGCGGTATGATTGGCCCACCAAAAACTGTATTTTCGGGAGAAAATCGAATGTCTGCTAGAACAACTCGTGCGCTGGTTCGCACTTTATCAGCTGTCGCGGTTGCGTCAGCGCTCGGAGCCGGGATGACGACCGCTTATGCGGCTGATACGGTCAAGGTTGGCATCATGATGGGCTTCACGGGGCCTATTGAGTCACTGACTCCAGCAATGGCGGCTGGCGTAGAGGCGGCGTTTGCTGAAGCTAACGAAAGTGGCGACTTGCTCGACGGCACGCAGATTGAGGCCGTGCGAGCTGACAGTACCTGTGTCGATGCAGGTGCTGCGACAGCGGCGGCTGAACGGTTGGTAACCTCGGACAATATCGTTGCGATGGTTGGCGCTGATTGTTCAGGTGTCACGATTGCCACGGTAAACAATGTAGCGGTGGCCAATGGCCTTGCGATGGTTTCGCCATCAGCAACATCACCAGCGCTGACCAGCATCGAAGACAATGGCTTGTTTTTCCGAACGGCACCATCTGACGCTCGGCAAGGTCAGGTCCTGGCCGACATCCTGAACGACCGTGGTGTTAAATCGGTTGCCGTCACTTACACCAATAATGACTACGGCAAAGGTCTTGCTGATGCATTTGAAGGTGCTTACGTTGCATCCGGTGGCAAAGTCGAGATTGTCGCGGCGCATGAAGACGGTAAAGCGGATTACACAGCTGAAGTTGCAGCACTGTCTGCATCTGGCGCCTCTGATCTCGTTGTATTAGGTTACGTGGATCAGGGCGGCAAGGGAATCATCCAGGCATCGCTCGACACCGATGCATTCGAAAACTACTACGGTGGTGACGGCATGGTCGGTAACTCGATCATCGAAGCACTGGGTGATGGCGTTGAAGGCATGGTGACTTCATTGCCAGGTATAGATTCTCCTGGTTCGCAGGCTTTCCCGGCACTCATGGAAGCTGCTGGCATTGAAGTGGGCCCATTCGTACCGGAATCTTATGATGCGGCTGCGCTGATTATTCTCGCGATGCAAAAAGCAGGTTCAGCGGAGCGTAGTGCAATTGCCGGTGCGATTCTCGATGTGGCAAACGGACCTGGGGAGCCAATCCTCCCGGGTGAAATTGCCAAGGGTTTGAAGATTCTCGCCGATGGTGGTGAGGTTGATTACGTCGGTGCCAGCGCGGTAGAACTGTCCGATGTGGGTGACACTGCAGGTTCCTACAAGGAGCAAGTCATTAAAGGCGGTGAGTACGAAGTCGTCGGCTATCGCTAAAGCATGCCCTTCTAGCTGGAACTCGAAAACGCCGGGCTCAACCCCGGCGTTTTTTATTATCAACTCGCTTTGCGCAGGTTTGAAACACCGGCATCCGTTAGTTGGCGAATGACGTTTTCCAGTAACTCCGGATCGATTGGCTTGGTAACGTAGTCATCCATGCCGGCGTTGATACACTTTTCCCGATCACCTTTGACAGCGTTAGCGGTTAACGCAATGATAGGCATACGTCCCGTATAGCTTCCAGTGTCATTGCGCTCTTCACGCTTACGCCATTCACGCGTTGCCTCAAAACCATCCATGACCGGCATCTGATTGTCCATTAGTACGACGTCGATACCGCCTTTATTCAATTCCTCAAGACCTTCCTTGCCATCATTTGCGGTTCGGACTTCAAAGCCCATGCTGGCAAGCAGTTCCTCGGCAACCAATTGGTTTATCGGGTTATCCTCTACAAGGAGAACGGTTATGGATCGATCACTGGTGTGCGGTATGTCGACCCGAGACTTATCGGCGGATTGAATGCTGACTGCAGACTGCTCAACGTCGTGCTTGTCGACAAGAACATCTGACAGGGTATCGAACAAACGGGATGCTCTAAGTGGTTTGGTGATATAGCCGTCAAGGCCGATGTCGCTACGTTGATCCGTCATCACCGCCTGATCAATGGATGTCAACATGACAAGGCCTGTATTGTCAAAATCGGGATTCGCGCGAATTTTCTCGGTTAGCTGACCGCCGTCCATCTCTGGCATATGAAAGTCGAGCAACGCCAGATCATAGGCGTGGCCCTCATCAATCGCTCGTTGCATGGCGATCAAAGCGTCTTGCGCATTCTCTGCCGTGTCGACCGTCAAACCCTGTGGTGTTAGCAGCCCTTGTAATAGTTCAAGGTTTACCTTGTGATCGTCAACTGCGAGGATACGCATACCTCGGACAGAGTCGGGCAGGGAAGCCGTCGCTTCCGGTTGATCTGTTTTACCGATAGGCAAGGCAAGATCGACTTGAAAAACCGTTCCTTTGCCAAGCTTGCTGGCGACATTGATACGCCCGTTCATCAGTTCGACCAGCTGACGACTGATCGTCAGTCCGAGCCCGGTACCGCCAAACTTGCGAGTCGTTGACGTATCTGCTTGAGTAAACGCTTGAAACAAGTTTTCTATCGCCTTGGCTGGAATGCCTACGCCGGTGTCAGCGATGCGAAAGCGTAAGTGTGCCAGTCCGGATTTGGCACGAACCAGAGAAGTCTCGATGGTAATTGTCCCCGTGTCAGTAAATTTCACGGCATTGTTGACAAGATTGATCAGTATTTGCCGGATACGCTCAGAGTCACCGACTATACGATTTGGCACTCCGGTTCGGGTAATATTGATCAGCTCAAGGTTTTTTGATAATGCCTGCGGTGCGAACATCTCCGCAACATCTGCGAGCATGTCAGGCAAAGAGAATTCAGCTGCTTCGAGCTCAATCTTTCCAGCTTCTATCTTGGATACATCCAGAATACTGTTGATAACACTTAACAGTGCTTCGGCTGACGTACTGGCTATATCGGTGTAGCGTTGTTGCTGTTGATCAAGGGATGTGCGAGACAATAGCTCAAGCATGCCTGTTACACCGTTAAGGGGCGTACGAATTTCGTGGCTCATGTTGGCGAGAAATTCACTCTTCGCACGGCTTGCTTCTTCAGCCGATTCCTTTTCGATGATCAATTGCGCATTGGCTTTCTTGTCACTGATATCAATCAATGAGGCAAGGTAGCATTCGGGTTGTTCATCAGTAGCATTGATGTAGCGTACTGTCAAAGCAGCATGCAAGGTTTTGTCTGCTTCCGTGCGGGTGAATTCAAGCTCCACACCTGGATTTTCGCTATTTTCCTCAAGCTTTTGCGCCAGTACGTGAAGTTGCTGGCATTGAGGGATATTTGAATCCTTTAACCATTGTCCAGATTTCACGATCAGTTCGTCTGCCGACTGGTAACCGAGAATACGAACGGCAGCAGGATTGGCTTTAACGATCCGGCCAGTGGTTGAAAACTGGATAATGCCTTGATAGGCATTTTCAAAGATGAACTGAAATTTGCTTGCGGCTTGAAGCTGGGCGTAGGCTTCTTCGCGAGTTTGTATCTCGAGTCTGACCCGGTCCAGCACGCTATTGTATTCGGTTGCGATCTGGCCAATTTCGGTGTGCGGATCAACACGAACATTGTGGCTGAAATCGCCAGTTTGTTGCCCGCGCAATTCAACCAGCAGGTCCAGGAGTTCTGTCGATGCATTATGTTCACTGATATTCAGACCTTCTATTTCATCGCTGGCACTGACGCGTAATGGGAAGAATCGATTGAGTGTATGCAGGAAAATAAAACCTGCACCAAAAGCCCAGACTGCCACCACCGCAACGCCACTTAACTGCGCGCCAAATTGCTGCAGGCGAGAAAGTCCGAGCGGGAACCCACTTGTGTCACCGAGAACGGCAATCATCAGCGTTCCGACGATCCCTGCCACTGCATGGGCAGGAAACGCGCTGATGACATCGTCAATCTTGTACTTCTCAAGAAGATGCGTCGCGGCATGGCAGGCGAGCGCGGACAGCGCACCGACGATCAAGGCATCAACCGTGGAAAACAGATGGCATCCTGCCGTGATACCAACCAGACCTGCAATCGTACCGTTTAATGACGCACTGATATTCGCTTTATTTGTCCTCATCCAGGCCGTGATTACCAGTGTCAAGCCACCGACTGCTGCGGATAGACTGGTATTGATGACAACCTTGGCGATATCGGCGTCATAACCCAACGCACTCCCCCCATTGAAACCGAACCAGCCAAACCAGAGCACGAGTACGCCACCGGTGGCGACTGGGTAGTTACTTCCTCGTATGGGTTTCTCACTGTCGTCAAACCGTCCAATGCGCGGACCTATGACCAGTACAGCTGCCAATGCAACCCAACCGCCTACACCATGCACGACGGTGCCTCCAGCGAAATCGATAAAACCCTGCTTGGCCAACCAGCCATTGCTGACGCCGTCGACAGAACCATTCCACACCCAATGACCGACAAGTGGGTACAGCACCGCTGCCATTGCGACGCTGATGATGAGGTAGGCTGAAAATCGGGTTCGCTCTGCGATCGCGCCGCCGACGATCGTTGCCGCCGCACCACAGAACATCATCTGATAGATGAAGAAAGCACCGACTGTCTCCTTGTGGTCAACAAAGAACAAGGTTGAACCGAGCATTCCCGAAATAGTGTCGCCATACATCAAGCCAAAGCCAATGGCCCAGAAGGTAAGGGATGCCACGACAAAATCCATGACGTTTTTGAACGCCACATTGATGCTGTTCTTGGAGCGAACCAATCCGGTTTCGAGCATGCAGAAGCCGATCTGCATGGTCATGACCAAAAATGCGCTAATCAGTAACCAGGTTAAATCCAGTGGGGTAAAGTCAGTCACAGAGCATCCGGGCTAGTAACGCCAAGGGGTTACTCGATGTGCAAGCCGCGTTCCTGGTTGGAGATATCAGTGAGAACCAGGCCACAAACTGACTGTAGATTTAGCCGTCTGAAATACGCACCAGCAGATCCTTGGCATCAATCTGATCACCAGGCTTGACGAGAAGCTCTGCAACGACGCCTGCCTTTTCCGAGTAAATAGCGGTTTCCATTTTCATCGCTTCGATGGACAACAGCACATCGCCGACCTCAATTTTATGGTCCTTAACTACGTTGACCGTGGAGACCACGCCAGGCATCGGGGCCCCAACCTGACCCTTGTCATCAGGATCGGCTTTGGCTCGAACGGCGGCACCGGCAGCTCCATGAAGTCGATCTGGCACGGCGATCGATCGAGGTTGGCCGTTCAATTCGAAAAAGACCCTGACCATGCCTTTTTCGTTCGGATCGCCAACTGCGAGGCAACGAATAACGAGCGTTTTGCCTTTCTCGATTTCGACAAATATTTCAGTGCCGACATCGAGCCCGTAAAAATACACCAGCGTGGGTAAAACACTCGTCGGCCCGTAAAGATCCTGTGCACTGGCAAATTCAGTGAAAACTTTGGGATACATGTTGTAGGACGCGATATCGTTATCACTGGCAGGGCGTTCAAGAATCTCGCTGACCGTCGTACTAACTGCGTCCAGATCCGCGGCAGGAATAGTTGCGCTGGCACGTTCCTTCAAAGGGGCTTCTCCCTTGAGTACCTTGTCGCGAATATCGACAGGAAATCCGCCGTCTACCTGGCTCAGCTCGCCGCGCATCAATGCTACTACCGAGTCGGGGAATGCTATTTCCTTGTCCTTGTCTATGACATCGGCAATCGACATGTCCTGACTAATCATCATCAGGGCCATGTCGCCAACCACTTTCGATGATGGCGTTACTTTGACGATATCACCAAACATGTCGTTGACATCACTGTAAGCCTGAGCCACTTCGTGCCAACGTGAATCCAGGCCCATGGAGCGAGCTTGTTCCTTGAGATTGGTAAATTGTCCGCCCGGCATTTCATGCAAGTAGACTTCCGAGGCGGGTCCCTTCATATCGCTTTCGAAAGCGGCGTATTGGTTGCGTACGGCTTCCCAATAAAACGAAATACGTTGTATAGCATTGTTATCGAGGCCGGGATCACGTTCAGCGCCGACCAATGCCGATACGATTGATCCAAGACAAGGTTGAGAAGTATTGCCCGAGAAGGCATCCATAGCTGCATCCACCGCATCGACGCCTGCATCTACTGCAGCGAGTACGCTGGCGGCAGCGATGCCTGAGGTGTCATGCGTATGGAAATGCACGGGTAGTTCGGTCTCTTCTCGCAAAGCCTTGAACAGGATGGTTGCAGCCGCAGGCTTCATCAGCCCAGCCATATCCTTGATACACAAGATATGCGCGCCCGCCTTTTCAAGCTCTCGCGCAAGCTTCAGGTAATAATCCAGTTGATATTTTGGGCGCGCCGCATTGAGCATATCGCCGGTGTAGCAGATAGCCGCTTCACATAGTTTATCGGCGTCCAGTACTGCATCCATGCTGACGCGCATATTGTCGATCCAGTTGAAGCAATCGAATACGCGGAACAGGTCAATGCCACCGTCTGCCGCTTGTTTGACAAAATGCTGCACGACATTGTCCGGGTAGTTTGTGTAACCAACGCCATTTGCGCCGCGTATCAGCATTTGCAACAAGAGGTTTGGTGTCCGTTCGCGGATTAGTGCCAGGCGTTCCCAGGGATCCTCGGTCAGAAAACGCATGCTGACATCGAACGTCGCACCACCCCAGCACTCCAGCGACAGCAGTTCTGGTAGCGCTTTCGCGTAAGCGCCGGCAATGCCGACAATATCGGTTGTTCGCATGCGTGTCGCCAGCAGGGATTGCGGCGCATCACGCATCGTCGTGTCCGTGATCAAGACCTGAGGTTGCTCGCGCAACCAGCGAGAAAATGCTTTTGGTCCGTCCTGGTCAAGGCGATTCTTGGTACCGGGCTTGATGACATCATCAAACCAGGGGGCTATTGGCGCCGGTGCATCGACTCTGGGCTTGGGACGATCCCGGACTTCTGGATGCCCATTGACCGTCACATCGGCGATGTATTGCAACAGCTTGGTGGCGCGATCACGTCGTTTGACCTGATCGAACAGGGCCGGTGTTGTATCGATAAACTTCGTGGTGTACGTGTTATCGAGAAATTCCTTGTGACCAATTATGTTTTCCAGGAAGGTCAGGTTGGTGGCAACACCCCGTATTCTGAATTCACGTAAGGCTCGATCCATACGCCGAATAACTTCATCGGGAGTGGGCGCCCACGCTGTCACCTTCTCGAGCAACGGATCATAAAAACGATTGATGACTGCACCTGAGTAGGCGGTGCCCCCATCGAGGCGAATACCAAAGCCCGATGCGCCGCGATAAGCGGTGATGCGTCCATAATCCGGGACAAAGTTCTGCTCGGGGTCTTCGGTGGTGATACGACATTGCATCGCATGGCCGTTCAGTGTGATGTCTTTCTGTGCGGGCACACCGGATTCAGGTGAACCAATGACGGCGCCCTCAACCAGATGTATCTGTGCCTTGATGATGTCGATCCCGGTGACTTCTTCGGTGACAGTATGTTCGACCTGAACACGAGGATTGACTTCGATGAAATAAAAGGCCCCCGTGTCAATATCCATCAGAAATTCGATGGTTCCGGCACCCACATAGCTTGTCGCATTGGCTATCTTCAGAGCATATTCGCTAAGCTCCTGACGCTGTTCGGCGTTCAGATACGGCGCAGGCGCACGCTCAACAACCTTCTGGTTACGTCTCTGCACGGTGCAATCACGTTCGAACAGGTGCACGGCATTGCCGTGCGTATCACCAAGAATCTGTGACTCGACGTGACGCGCTCGTTCGACGAGTTTTTCCAGATAAATTTCGTCCTTGCCAAAAGCCGCGCGTGCTTCGCGGCGCGCTTCATTGGATTCTTTTTCCAGGTCATCTTCGCTGCGTATCGTGCGCATGCCGCGACCGCCCCCACCCCAGGACGCCTTGAGCATGATCGGATAGCCAATCTCGGCAGCCATTTTCTTGATCGTTGGCAAGTCTTCGGGCAGTGGCTCAGTTGCCGGAACGACAGGCACGCCTGCCTCGACCGCGAGGTTTCTCGCTGCAACCTTGTTTCCGAGGCGTCGCATGGTGTCCGCGCGTGGCCCGATAAAAGTGATACCAGCGGCATCACAGGCGTCGACAAACTCAGGGCTTTCCGACAATAGTCCATAACCTGGATGAATGGCATCCGCACCGGAAAGTCTTGCGACGCGTAAAACTTCATCTATCGAAAGATACGACTCGATGGGCCCCATATCCGTACTGAGATGAGGACCCTTGCCAACCTGATAGGCCTCGTCAGCCTTGAAACGGTGCAAGGCGAGTTTGTCTTCCTCCGCCCAGATCGCAACGGTCTTGATACCGAGTTCATTGGCTGCGCGAAACACCCGAATGGCGATTTCGGAACGGTTTGCGACGAGAATTTTCTTGATCGGCAAGGTGTTAATCTCCTGACACAGTTTGCCGCACCATTCTAACAGTCAAGCGCCCCCACTACTCAGCTCGAAATGGAAATGAATGATGACGTCAAAGCCAACATACTCTTCGGTGCCCTGGCTTCTCATGCCGATACCGTAGTCCCGCCTATCGATGGAGAATTTTCCGCTGGCGAATTGTTGACCATTTTCATTGCTTACGGTCATCGGGAAATTGACTTCGGTCGAAATACCTTTGATGGTGAGTTGACCGCTAACCGCGAACCCACCGGAGTCGTTTACTGTGATTCGTGTGGATTCAAAACGTGCCTCAGGAAACGTCTTCACATCAAACCAGTCAGAGCCGGGAAGTGACGATTGAACCTGTGGATTATCGCTGGTCGCGCCGTTGGTTTTGACCACTGCCACCAGGGATGAGTTTTCCAGCGCACGTCTGTCGAGCACGGCAGTGACAGTCGATTCGATAAATTTACCGATGCTTGCATCGCCGGCGACCTGCGCTTCAAAACTGACGGCGCTGGCACCTGCTTGCAGCGGCGGGTTTTTGCCCAGAGGCGAGTAAGTGGAGTACGCAAACACAGCGGCGCCGCCGAGTAGCACTGGCAGTAAAAAGCCGACCCCTAATCCTCGCCACGTCCAAATCCGTTGCAAGATGCCGTCTCGATAGACGAACTGATGCAACAGGGCTGCGCCGATGTGCCCCAGCATGAGAATAAGCAATAAATTTCCTGCCAACACGTGATAATCCGTGAAACGTTCGACTTGATGTGCCTTGTCGTTATAACTGGCAAATGGCTCAAGATGCGGCCAGGGGATGACATCGAACAGCAATGTGTCGATGTTGTGAGGAGACACCGATACGAGGACCCAGCCAGTTATCGGTACCAGAAACAGACAGACGTACAACAGCCCGTGAACCACTGCTGATGCACGGCGTTGAGAGCGGGGACGGCCGCGCGGGTGCGCAGGCGGATTGTGGCCGAATCGCCACAATAGTCGAACCACCGACAACAACAGCACCGTTATGCCGAACGTTTTGTGCCATTGAGTCAGTACAAATCGTAACGGGTCGTCGTTACTGAGCCCGGTCATGAACTTGCCAACGGCGATCAACCCGATTATTAAAAGAGCGATCAGCCAATGCAGGCCGATGGCGACATCCGAATACCGTTTCAACTCTTGATCATCTCGGCTGTGATTGTCAGATCAACTTCGTCAGATACACCCGGGGCAAATTTGCCCATACCAAAATCTGATCGTAATAGTTGGCCGTTTGCCGAAAAGCCGATAGTCGGCTTGCCCGATAGTGGATGGATTATCGCGCCATTGATCGTGACATCAAGCGTGATGGGTTTCGTGATTCTTTTGATGGTCAGATCGCCGGTGACGGTGTAGGTGTCTTCCCCTGTGGCTTCGATGGCGGTTGACGCAAACGTGATGCTTGGATTGTTGGCGATGGCAAAAAAATCGTCGCCGCTTATGTTTTCCGTCCAGATTTTCGACCCGGTGATGATACTTGCCGCTTCAATATTGACGTTTATAGCCGATTTCCCTGGATCGGCATCCAGCTGCAGCATGATGTCAAAGTCGTCGAAACTCAGGGTCGGCTTTGACAAGCCCAAGTGGGTGTACTGAAAATTAATGTAAGCATGTGTTGGGTCAACTTGATATTCACCACTTGGAACCGCTGACAGATCGGCGTTGGCGGCAAAGCTCATCAACAGACTTGCAGGTAAAAGGAGCGTGCGAAAAAAACGCTTGGAAATGACCATGATCGAGAATTCCTGTGAATTTTCAGAAAAATTGACGGTGCAGCGTAACGTGGGGCGAATAGTACTCGACGTAATAAAGTCCAACACAGTATAATCAATCGGTAAATTGCTGCGCCCGTAGCTCAGTTGGATAGAGTACCTGGCTTCGAACCAGGTGGTCGGAGGTTCGAGTCCTTCCGGGCGCGCCATTTTTCTTAAATAAATCAAGGGCTCGGCTCTACCCGCACACGGGGATGGGCATTCATAAGACCCTATTAACACTACCTTCCCATCCACAATCGGCGAGTACTCGTAGCCGGGGCTCCTGGCTCTACCCTTCTGTAGCGCTTGTCGATAACGGTCCGGACTGAGTGAAACAGGCTATCCGCGGTGGGCTTAACTGCAAGCCTGCATCTATTGCGACTTTTCTCGAGAATCATTTTCGGTGAAGCGTAGTACGAGTGAGACAGACGCTGACGCTGTTTTCATTTTCCACCGCAGAAATCGACCAAACCTCGGGCGTAGTCGAGAATGTTGACGTATGGCCTGGCTATCGAAGATTTATTAATCAAGCTTATTGCACTCAATAACGTCAGACATACCTGCGAACTCCCCCGATCATAGGTTTTTGAGTTTTGTCTCCCATTTGGTAGATGCGGCAATCACGGAATATTTCTATCCTCGCATCTCGATTGAATTTGGGGGAACCATGATTGATATTTGGCAGTATTTAGGTGAGATCGGATCCCTTCAGATAATAGGCCTCATGGGTTTTCTGATTTACATGATGTCATTTGGCTTGGTGCAGATTGATCACATGGATGGGAACGGTAGGAATTACACACTATGCAACATGCTGGCGGCGTCCTTGGTGGCGGTCAGCCTTTTTGCCGAATTCAATTTGTCCTCTGCGCTGATTCAGGGCAGTTGGATACTCATTGGTTTTGTTGGATTGCTTAAACGGCAGTTGCGCAAAGAACCCTCGATAGCTCGGCTTCCAACCGCTGTTCCTTGTCGGGAGGTCGCGTGATGTCTGTATCGGAAGTGATGTCGTATTTCTTGACGCTGAGTGCGATCATGCTCGCTCCTGGTCCGGTTGTTCTGGTATTGATTGTCAAAGCAGCCAGCAAGGATATATTCGGCGCAATCGGGTTTGGCTTAGGCTATGCAATTGGCGCTGTGATGATCATTTCCGTTGTTAGTTTTGGCCTTGGCGCATGGTTGACTACGGTCCCGGAATTCTTTAAGTACAGTCAATTTATAATGATGGCCTACATCCTGTGGCTAGCGATGGGTGTTTGGAAAGGGGGGTTCAGTATGGAAGGCAAATGTGCTCACCAACATCGCCCCTTGTCTTCACTTGGCGCGGGTATCCTCACCTGTTTTATCTCGCCTTATATGATGATCCTGTTTCCCTTGGTATTGACGAGTTCAATGGGTACCACAGCACTCGAGCCGTCAAGGTTTTTTATGTTCGTCGTCATCACTTTCGCTACCGGTATCGCGAGCTCTGCATTGATCATCTCGCTTGCCTCGCAGATTGGTCGCCTGGTGCGTTCTCCGCGCTCGACAATGTTTCTCAATCGCGGTTTGGCCGGCATGCTGGTATTCGGTGGTGGTTGGATGGCATTCTTTTAAGCGTGAGAAGCCTAAACTATTGGATGGTTGAAATTTGAATTAACTCGGTGGGAAAATATCGCCCGGTGCGTCGATGAGGAACAATGATGTACCCACACCAAAAAGGGTGGGTACCAGGTGTTTTGACTGATCGCTTTGTTTTGTAATCTGTGGAGTGATTGTCAATATGTCCCCCCCTGCCTCCGAGCACGAGCCTAGCTCCTCGGGAATCGACCACGATCTGATGTTGGATCGTATCTACCAGGTCGCGCTGGAACCGAGTTCGCTTGAAGAGTTCATCGATGTCTGGAATGACTCGGTTCTGGCAACTCAATCCGATAATAAAGAGCACATTGAAATCGGCGAGTTTGGCGAATCGTACAAGGGGCATTTGGATCGCGCCCAGAAGGTTCTTCACCGCAGCGAGGCTGCTCGTCCAGATATGGGCGAATATCTAAAACCTTACGACAACCTTGCCGCTTTTGTTGTAAGCGCATCCCTTCATGTTGAGGCCTTGAATCAAGGTGCGTTTTCCGCGTATGGGATGAAGCCAGGAGACAGTCTGGAACAACTGGCGATTCCGCCAGAGATGCGGGCAGCACTGATTAGCGCGGTACAGGAAGTTACCCGCAAATCGAAGAACCCTGAAAAGCTGCTTAAGGCGGATATGGCCACAAAAAATGGCGCTGTGCTGTTTCGCATCATGCGTATCGCGAAATTAATTGATGACAGCCACGCCGCGCTCGTTGTTACGACTCACTTTTACTGGCGCGAGACCATCGCAACGCTTCTCGGCAACGTTTTTCATCTGACAAAGGCTGAGCAAGATGTTGTTCGTCTGCTCGTTGAGGGGAAAAACGCGAAAACCATTGCCGCCACACGTGACTCTGGCGAAGGCACGGTGCGTGGACAGATCAAGTCCATCATCGGCAAAATGAATTTGAGCTCGCAAACCGATATCGTTCGCCTGGTTATGACACTGGGTGAGTTCCCCAAGAACGAAGACGCCGTTGATGAGCTCGAGGGACCGGCGGTACCCGGACTTTCCCTTGACTGGTTAGAGGCTCAAGTCTGGAAGCCCTTTAAATCCATAATCGTTGAAGATGGCAGGACGCTTACGTATCATGATATGGGTCCATTGACTGGCAATCCTGTTCTTTTTTCCCATATGGGATCCTGCATGCTGCGCTGGCCACGCTCAATGATTCGCATGGCTTTCGAGCATGATTTACGAATCATCTGCCCCATAAGAGCCGGTTATGGCCAAAGCGACAGCCTTGATTTGAGTGCTGATCCGTTTGCTGCCACATGCAATGATTCTGTATTTCTTCTGAAGAGTCTTGGAATCGAACGGCTTCCCTATGCAGTACAGGGGAGTGACTTTCCCTTTGCCGCCGATCTGATTTGGAAACACCCGGAACTTGTGTCAGAGCTGATTGGTATCGGGGGCAGGCCATGTTTGCCCGGAGGTTTGAATGTGGACGGTGAGGGGCGCTGGCAGAAGTTTTTCGTGTCGTTGGCTCGCAATGCCCCCAATATGGTGCAGTTTGCCTCGAAGGCCGTGATGGCGATGAGTAGACAGATCGGTCCGGAAGCCATGTTACGCAAATTATGCAAGGATTCACCGTCTGATCTGGCACTGCTCGATACGGATGAGATGAAGCAGGTTCTTGAGGCGAATATCGGTTTGATGGCGGCTAAATCAACCAATGCGGCTGGCGCCTTCGCGATGGAATACACCGCATTCCAGGTAGACTGGAGCGATCGTATGATGGCAAGCCAAAATATACCCGTGCGGATATTCCTTGCAGAAGAAGACCCTACTGTCGATTTGGGCTCTATCCCAAAACTTCTGGAAGCCTACCCATGGATTGAGATAGAAGTGCTGCAGAATGCCGGACTTGCGCTGATCTACCAAAAACCTGAAAAATTTATCCCACTGATGGCGGAAGCCGCAAAGGGGCGCGATTAACTTATAATGCACACGCACTAAAGTCTGTGGGTCCTGGCAGGCATCAAAAGACTCATTGGGGGCTGATCGAGCTTTGAACGATGAATACAGTTCTTCTTATACGGTCAAGCGATGGATTTTCCCGGGCTGATGCAAAATAAACGGGTCGTAACCGGGATCGCGGGTTTGCTCGCGGCTCTCTTTGTTGGCGTCGGTGAATATCTTCTCCACTATGATTCTCAGGCCCGCTTTACCGAAGGCGGGTACGATTTCATGCAAGGCATCTCGAATTCGCGCTCAACGGCTGGCCACTTTCTGGGTGTTTTTGGCGCAACCTTGTATCCGGTTGGTTGCTATCACATTTATCAGATGCTTCGCCCGGCGAATCAGCGTTGGGCGTTTGCAGTCTTTCTCATTGCCACCTTCGGATTTATCGTGGGTGTTGTCTGGATAGGCTCACGTGCCAGCATTTCTGCATTGATGCAATTGCCCGGTTCCGCTGAAATAACCGGGCTGATCGAGCTGTACGATTTGCGGTACGAGATATTACTGCAAGTGATTCGCCTGACCACGTTAACGATATCGGTCATCATCGTGTGGTTATGTCTCACTGGTCGTTCCCACTATCCGAAATGGATGGCGTTGTTCAATCCGATCTTGCTTGTTGTCGCCAATTTTATTCTCTTTGTAGTTGTTCCATCTATCGGTAAGCATTCCATGCCGATCGCGCTCAATGTCGCGTTTTTCATTTTTTTCGCATTGTCTATCAGATTTGCCCATAAAGCCCGAAAAACGAGTCCTGATACACAGGAGCGGAGTATCGAATGAGTATTGGAAAACTTTTAAAATCCATTGTATTTTTTGTCATTGCATTGTTGATTATTGTGTTGGGCGGTTTGACATGGTTGAGTCTGGGTGATCGCGCCAATGATTATCCGGTGCAGACAGAGAATCTGACTATTCCCGTATTTACACAGCAGGTAATCAATTTCATTCCCACCTACGATGAGACCAAAACACTGCCCTTTACCGCTGGCGCCATCATCGATGTCGATAATGATGGTGTTGAGGAGCTTTTTATTGGCGGTGGCATGGATCAGCAGGATGCGTTTTTTCGCTACAAGGATGGTGTGTTTGAAGATATGACGGCTGATACCGGCTGGGTCAAGGACATACCGGATAAAACCTTCAGTGCAATATCGCTGGATCTGGACACCGATGGTGATAACGATATGTTGATCACGCGTCAGTCCGGTGTATTTCTTTACACCAATGTCGATGGTACGTTCAGCGCGAAGAAGCTGGACCTGGATCTGGATGAAAAGACCGTGCCTCTATCGGCCGCTGTTGCAGATCTCAACAGGGATGGGCTGTACGACATGTATGTGTCGGGCTATATCGCCAGAGAACATGTAGAGGGTGAAACTCTGTTCAATCAAGAATACGGCGGTTACAGTGCGCTTTTCGTCAATACCGGGGGCGATACCTTCGATAACATCACTGAACAGGCAGGCATGCTTCATCAACACAATACGTTTCAGAGCGTATTTATTGATATCGATGGTGACCGGCTGGAGGATCTCGTTGTGGCGCATGATACGGGGACCATCCGAACCTGGAAGAACAACGGTGATTTGACCTTCGACAACCAGCCTAATCCAAGCAGCGATGTTTTTTCCTACCCGATGGGTATTGCGGTGACCGATTTGAAGAACGATGGTCTGCCCGATTTTTTCTTCTCTAATGTAGGTTCGACGGTTCCGGATGCCCTGGTACGCGGCGATTTGCGTGATGAGCAGATCTTGCACAAAGACTGGTTCATGTTTGAAAACCAAGGTGATTTTTCGTTTATTGATTCTGCTGACGAAAGACACGTGGCGGCCTATGAGTTTTCCTGGGGCGCCGTCTTCGAGGACTTCAACCTTGATGGTCGCGATGATTTGGTCGTCTCAGAAAATTACTCAGGCTGGCCACCGCACAAGCTGCCTTTCTGGCGACTCGATGGCCGGTTTCTGTTGCAAAACGAGCAGGGTGTGTTTTCAGAAACCGGTAAAGCCTCAGGGGTGCGAAATCGTGAATACGGAATTGCGCCGCTGGTCGCTGATTTCAATCAGGATGGCTATCCCGATCTGGTGCATATCAATATCCTTGGGCCACAGAATGTTTTCCTGAGTGAAGGTGGCGATCAAGGCTATTTGAAGATCAGCTTGCCAAACACCATTGACTCGGTGGGAACTGTGGTCGCAGTGACACTGGCGGATGATTCTACGATTGTCCAGACCTTCATCGTGGGTGAAGGCTTGCTATCGGATCAATCACATATGCTGACATTCGGATTGGGTGATCAGAAGGCAACAAAAATTTCCGCGGTTGCACTCGACGGCACGACGGTGTCCGTGCGGGGTGAGTACCGCAATGAAATTATCAAACTTATGCAGAGCAACATTGAATCAGGATCATGAGCCAACGTAAATTGGTAGACATTGCGCTTTGGGTATTGATCATCATTGGTTTTCTGGGTGCATTGAAAGTCAGTTATGCCAATTTCAGCGGAACCGTATGCCCACGAGTGGGTGCCGTGCCGGTTTGCTATGTGGTTTTGCTTGCCTACGCGCTGATGATCGCCGCTATGCTGGTGGATAAAGCCTCCTATAAACACTACTTGTTTTGTGTGGGTTGGGGCACTGCATTTCTTATTGCATTTCTGGGTTCCGGCGCTGAATTAATGTTTGACGGTGATGTTTGTCCAACCACAAGCGGTGGAAGCTTGCGTGGTGCATCGAGTGGCTCGATCCCGATGTGTTACCTGTCACTGGCGTTGACGATTTTCATTCTGTTGTTGTTCCTGATCGGCCCGTACAAGCGCGCCTGTGATGCGCACAATGCCAACGCCTGATGCCATCCATCATCACAGACTCTCCAGTACACGCGCCAGTGAATCCAGTGAATATGGACTCCTTGCGTAATCACTGACTGTGATGCAGATGACGTCTTGGTTGTCTGACAGGCAGCCGAGCTTTTATTTATAATTTTTCTCGGGACTTGTTTCGCAAAACACGGCACAGTACTCACGAAGCTGGTCAATCGTCCATTGAACAACATCGGTTCACATATATGTTAGTACGGCATTATTTTTTCATCTTCGCTGTCGGCGCGCCTATTTTAGTGTTGGCGTTGGCAACGCTTTGGCCGGTAGCCATCTGGATTTTGGTACTGCTTGCGCCGATCATCGCGCTCGGAACCGTTGACGTGCTGCAGAAAAAGCAAACCATCCGACGTCTGTATCCGGTAATCGGACATTTTCGCTACATGCTGGAATCGGTCAGGCCAGAAATTCAGCAGTATTTTGTCGAGTCTGATACCAGTGGTACCCCCATATCCCGTGAATTTCGCTCGCTGGTCTACCAACGTGCAAAAGGGGCTCGCGATACCCGTCCATTCGGCACCATCTTCGACGTCAATCGTTCCGGGTATGAGTGGATCAATCATTCACTGGTGCCAAAACTTACACACGACCCTGATCCGCGGGTTCGATTTGGCGGGGATCGGTGCGCCAAACCTTATATGGCGTCGCCGCTGAACATTTCTGCGATGAGCTACGGTGCGCTGAGCGGCAATGCCATCAAGGCGCTGAACAAAGGCGCCAAGATCGGCGGCTTCTCGCACAATACTGGCGAAGGTAGTTTGAGCCCTTACCATTTGGAAGCGGGCGGCGATATCGTCTGGCAGATCGGTACGGGATATTTTGGCTGTCGTACCGAGGACGGAGCATTCAGTCCTGAGCTGTTCAAGAAGTCCGCGACACTGGATTCGGTGAAAATGATCGAAATCAAATTGTCGCAGGGAGCCAAACCCGGGCATGGCGGTATATTGCCAGCGGCGAAGTTGACCGAAGAAATTTCACGTATCAGGCTGGTGCCTATGGGCAAGGACGTCGTCTCGCCGCCGTTGCACTCAGCATTCAGTACGCCGTTGGGATTACTGGACTTTGTCGAGAAGCTGCGCGAGCTCTCAGGCGGCAAGCCTGTTGGCTTTAAATTGTGCGTCGGCCGTCGAGATGAATTTCTCGCTATTTGTAAGGCCATGAAAGAATCAGGGAAAGTGCCGGATTTCATCACGGTTGATGGCGGTGAGGGCGGCACGGGCGCTGCACCCACCGAAATGACAAACTCCCTGGGCACGCCACTGCGTGATGCGCTGATATTCGTCAATCAGGCGCTTATCGGGATCGGACTCAGGGATGAGCTCAGGATCATCGCCTCGGGCAAGATCTTCAGCGCATTTCATCTCCTGCGAATTATCGCTCTGGGTGCCGATATAGCCAATTCGGCGCGAGGGATGATGCTGGCACTCGGATGTATACAGTCACGAACGTGTAATTCTGATCATTGCCCGACCGGCATAGCCACACAGAATCCGGCGCGCGCCAAAGGTCTGGTCGTGAGCGACAAGGCAACACGAGTGGCGAACTATCATCGAGAAACGATCGGTAACCTGGGGGAGCTGTTGGCGGCCGCCGGGTTGGAAAGTCTGGATGAGCTGGAACCGAAACATATTGTCAGGCGTGTCGAGGGCACTAATTTGAAAACCTACGCTCAGTTGTACCCAGACATAGTCAATGGCTGTCTTCTCGACGACAACACCATACCGGATGACTGGAAAGATGACTGGCACTCTGCTCGAGCGGATCGTTGGTAGACCAAAAAACAACCAAAGGGAATGTTAGAAAATGAAGACTTCAGATCTGTTTGTCAAAGCGCTTGAGAATGAAGGTGTCAAATACATCTTTGGTATACCAGGTGAGGAAAATCTGGACTTTCTGGATTCGCTCAGAGGCTCGTCCATCGAATTGATATTGACGCGGCACGAACAAGCAGCGGGTTTTATGGCAGCCACTTATGGCCGATTGACGGGCCATCCCGGTGTGTGTCTTTCGACACTCGGTCCCGGTGCGACCAATTTTGTAACCGCGGCCGCGTACGCACAGTTGGGTGGAATGCCCATGATCATGCTCGGGGGTCAAAAGCCGATTCGTAAAAGCAAGCAGGGTCGATTTCAGATCGTCGACGTGGTTAATCTGATGAAGCCTGTCACCAAATACTCGGAACAGGTTGTTGATGGAAACAACATACCGTCGATGGTGCGTGAGGCGTTCCGCTTGACGATGGATGAGAGACCGGGTGCCGCGTATATAGAATTGCCCGAAGATATTGCCGAAGAAGATACCGATGCGACCGTGTTCAACGTTGCTGGTCATCGGCGCCCGGAAGCCGGCCAGTCCTCCATTGATCAGGCAGTCCAAATGATCAAGGATGCCAAAATGCCGCTACTGCTTATTGGCGCAGGCGCAAACCGAAAACGAACCAGCGAATCACTCAAGACACTGGTTGATCAATCTGGCTTGTATTTTTTCGATACGCAAATGGGCAAGGGCGTCATTGATGAGCGCCACGAACGCTATATCGGCACGGCGGCGCTGTCTTCTGACGACTATCTGCATTGCGCGATCGACCGATCGGATCTGATCATCAATGTCGGTCACGACGTTATCGAAAAACCGCCGTTCTTTATGGAAAAAGGTGGCAAGCACGTTATTCATGTCAACTTTGATGCCGCAAATATTGATGATGTTTATTTCCCGCAACTCAACGTTGTCGGTGATATCTCGAATTCAATCAGTCGTATCGCTGAGAAACTTGGCAAGCTTGATAAAGACTTCAGTTTCTTCGAGCGTGTGCGTAATGAGGTGGATTCACACGTCACCAAATATTTCAAAGACACCCGCTTTCCGGTACTCCCGCAGGCATTGGTCAGTCTGTTGCGTGAAAATCTTGATGCTGAAGATATCGTGACCCTGGATAATGGTGTCTACAAGATTTGGTTTGCCCGCAACTATGAGTGTTATGCGCCAAACACCATGCTTCTGGATAATGCTCTGGCGACCATGGGAGCTGGCTTGCCTTCGGCGATGGCGGCAAAGCAGCTACACCCGGATCGCAAGGTGGTCTCGGTAAACGGTGATGGCGGTTTTCTGATGAACTCGCAGGAACTGGAAACAGCGGTGCGTATGGGGCTGGATCTGGTCGTCATCATATTGACCGATAACGCCTATGGCATGATCAAATGGAAGCAGGAAGGAGTTGGCTTTGAAAATTTTGGGCTCGACTTCAATAATCCTGATTTCGTGCAATATGCCGAGAGTTTTGGTGCGACCGGTCATCGTGCCGAAAGTTATGAGAATTTTGTTGAAATTCTGCAATCCTCATTGAATGGCAAGGGCGTTCACCTGATTGATCTGCCTGTCGATTACTCGCTGAACCACTCGATACTCAATGTATTGTTAAAGGAAAGCGCTTGTATCGTTTAACTCTTTCGAGAGCACCATCATGCTAGACGTCAACAATCCCTTCAATGGGCAGCTTATCGAGCAAATTAAGCTCAATTCGGCTGAGGATGTGGAGCGCGCCCTGGTGCGTGCTCATGCCCTGGCCGAGGATCGCTCAGCCAGGTTGCCTGCTCATCAACGCGTGGAGATTCTCGAACGGGCTGTCCAGATCATGGGTGAGCAGATCGAAGAGCTGACTCAAATCGCTGCGCAAGAAGGAGGCAAGCCCTACGCTGATTCTAAAGTGGAGGTGGACAGAGCGATCAATGGCCTGAAGTTGGCCATCGAACACATTCCACAAATCAAGGGTGAGCAGATCCCCATGGGACACACCGCGTCGTCAGCCAACCGGCTGGCGTTTACGCAACGCGAACCCATTGGTGTGGTTTCATCGATCAGCGCATTCAACCATCCACTCAATCTGATCGTGCATCAGACGGTGCCTGCCGTGGCCGTTGGCGCGCCGGTGATCATCAAGCCGGCTCAAACAACGCCATTGTCGTGTTTGAAATTTGTGGCAATACTCAAAGAAGCGGGACTGCCCGACGGATGGTGTCAGGCCTTGGTGGTCGGGAATGAAGATGCCGAAAAGCTGGTTGTCGATGAACGGGTCAATTTCTTCTCGTTTATCGGCTCTGCCAATGTCGGATGGATGTTGCGCTCGAAACTCTCCCCAGGGACGCGCTGTGCCTTGGAGCATGGTGGTGCGGCGCCGGTTATTGTTGATCGGTCGGCAGCGGTTGATTCGGTTGTCGACAGTGTGCTCAAAGGCGGCTTCTATCATGCTGGGCAAGTGTGTGTTTCCGTGCAGCGCGTGTACGTACATGAAAGTGCCTGTGAGGAACTGGCGAGCAAACTTGCCGACAAGGCGCGCAAACTGATCGTGGGTGATCCGCTCGATCCAAAAACTGAAGTCGGACCGCTGATTCTGCCCAGAGAAGTTGATCGAGTCGCGCAATGGGTTGAGGAGGCGCGCGAGAGTGGTGCAAAGGTATTGTGTGGCGGGGAAAAATTATCTGACACATGCTATCTGCCCACGGTGTTGCTGAATCCTGATGAGTCAGCAACCGTATCGCAGAAAGAGATATTCGGCCCTGTAGTCTGCATCTATTCCTATACGGATAAAAGTGATGCTATCGCCCGAGCCAATGCTTTGCCCTTTGCGTTTCAGGCGTCCATTTATTCCAATGATCTGACTGATGTGCTCGATACCTCCAACAAACTCAATGCAACGGCTGTCATGGTCAATGATCACACGGCCTTTCGTGTTGATTGGATGCCATTTGGCGGGCGCGATGCGTCCGGGTTGGGCATGGGAGGCATTCAGTACTCCATGCATGAAATGACACGTGAAAAAATGCTGGTGATCAAAAGCGACGTGTTGTAAATCGAGCTATAGGCCTGGGCGCTAGCTGCGGTGGCTGAACCTGGTCAGCTCGGCATCTCGGCGCTGATAAAGAGGATGGCGCGGTTCCTGATTTTGCGTTTGACCGAAACAATAGAGCGGAAAATCATACAGCGCGTCAACGACCTTGACGCTCTGCAGGCGGTGTTTGCCATGTGTACCCCAGGCCGCAACAATTTTATCGGCGCGACTCGCTGATCGTGTAAGTACTTGCATGTTTCTCGGACCGACCGGCAGTTTGCTCGCCAACAGATCGCGTGGCTGAGTGGCGCGCCAGGCAAACAGATTGACCATAACAAGTTCTTGAAAGCCCCAGGCATAGGCGAACTGCATGCAACGCCTGATTGTTGGATCATCCTGTCGATGGTCCGCCACACTTGGGTTCAGGCCGATCATCAGGCACACACCGCTGCCAACATCAAAGCGACGGGTCAAGCTATAACGATACCGACGACATCGACTGAAACTGGCTCGTCGAAGTATCGTTGCGTGTACCGCGGGGAGTGAGGAAGACATGGGCCGTGTGTTCGTGCCTCAAGCCAAAAGGTCATCCTACATTACGCGCAATGAACTTGCCAAAGCTGCCAGATCAATCGTCACCGAGCAAGGCCATTGTTTGCTCAATGGTTTCTTGTGCTTCCTGCACGACCGCGCTCAGCGCCTGATTCCTTCGCATATGTGTTTGTAATCGGGAGTAACTGCCGAGCTGCTCGCAGCGGTCGTAGTCCGGCTCACTCCCATCGGTTCCCGGGATGCAGCATCGCGCGACCAGTATCAGGTCTGCCAGATCCGGTGAATTCTCGGTCTCGCGTGCCCAGTTATCGCGATTGGCGACAACCTGCAATAGATCCGGGTCCATCTCCCAGTGCTCCAGAAGCTTCATGCCAAACATTTGGGAATGCTGTTTCAACATCAGATTTATGATCATCGGGTTACTGATTTCGTTGACCTTCTCGTCAATTTTGGTCAACAACAACATTGCACCAACGTTGTACATCAAACCACCAAGCATGGCCCGGTTGGGGTCGACCAGATAATAGTATTGCGATAAAGCCGAGGCGACCGCTGCGGTTTGCAAGGATTCGGTCCACAACTGATTGATCATGTTGCCGACCAGCTCATGGCGTGCCTTGAACGAGTTTTGCAACAGAACCAGAGCGATATTGCGCGTTGCTGCAAAGCCGATTCGTACTACCGCCTCTGGGACGGATTCGACGGGTGAAACCGATCGATAAAAGGCGCTGTTGGAGACGCGAATCAATCGCGCTGCGAGGACCGGGTCTTTGCCGAGCAAGTCAGCCAATTGCCTGAGACTGACCGAATCATCGCGAATGGCTTTTTCCAGATAGATAACGGCGCTGGGCAAAGACGGTAGTTTCGCGTCCTCGAAACGGAACGAATCTACCAATTGAGTAATAAAGCAGCTCTTAGGTTCTGTTTGCACGGACGTCCCTGGATTAGCCTTCTTCTAAAACAGGGTTATCGGCGGGATTGCATGTTTCTCGCGACGTTGTACGTTACATGCATCGATTTATTCGGGTATCGAGCATGCACAGGGGGAGCTGATGTGGCAAAACTGACTGGACAGGGCGAATTTCGAGCCATCTACCGACAAACCATAGTCGGCACCGAAGCTTGAAGATCAGCCTTTGCTACTGGAAATTGAAGAAAAGTAAAAGCTGTAAACTGTCGGTCGCCAACCAAATAATCGACAACTATTGCGGGTAGTGAATTCAAAAATAGCAACAAGAAAAAGCAGCTAGCCGGGTTCGAGGCTATAGTTTGACTTACTGTGAACTTGGCATTGAATGAACGCTCTGGCTGCTTTGCCACGTTACTGGATTGCGTTATAATTTCGCCGTTTCGAGTATTGTCCATATGTCCAATTCATCTGCCGAAAACGGCGCCGATCGCTCGCCAACCATTCGAACTACGGCGATGCCCGCTGATACCAATCCCTCCGGCGATATTTTTGGCGGCTGGGTATTGTCACAAATGGATATGGCGGGTGGTATTTGCGCGGGCCAACGAGCGCAAGGGCGGGTAGTTACCGCCGCCATTGCCAGCATGGAATTTTACCGCCCAGTCAAGGTGGGCGACATTCTCGGCGTGTATACCACCTTGACCAGAATCGGCACATCATCAATGGATATTCTCGTTGAAGCCTGGGTGCGCCGCGAACGTATTGGTTCAAGAGAAAAGGTGACAGCCGCGACATTTACGTTTGTATCCGTCGATGCAAACGGTAAATCGGTACCCTTACCACCGAAAGATCAGCTGCCGGAGTATGTACAAGGTGAATGCGGCGATCTTTAGCATTCGTTATAGTCTAGTGTTGCGTGCCTCATGAGTCGCTATCGTCCACCGCAGCCAAAGTCCTCGCCCTACATTACGCTGAGCGGTTTTGAGAAATTGCAAAGCGAACAAAAAACGTTGTGGCAACGACGCAAGGAGGTCACTGCGGCAGTCACAGCTGCCGCGGCAGAAGGTGACCGTTCCGAAAACGCCGAATATATCTATCGCAAAAAAGAACTGCGAGAAATAGACCGGCGTATTCGATA
>CALDSR010000071.1 GCA_937924505.1 uncultured Granulosicoccus sp.
CGCGATCTTCGTTATGTTCTGCATGAAGTACGTGTGGCCACCAATCATGGGTGCGCTGCGCGAACGTCAGGAGAAAATAGCGGAAAGTCTCGCTGCCGCCGAACAGGGCGAGCAGCGACGCGAAGAAGCAGAGGCCGAAATTGCAGCGATGGTGCAGGACGCGAAAGCGCAAGCTGCAGAGATCGTCGCAGCTGCGCAAAAGCGTGGCAATGAAATTGTCGAAGAATCCAAAAACACTGCGCGCTCCGAAGGCGAACGTTTGAAAGCTTCAGCGCAAGCAGAGATCGAGCAAGAAGTGGTTACTGCTCGTGAAACCTTGCGTAAGCAAGTGGGTTCCATTGCCGTTGATGGCGCCAAGAAGATTCTCGGATCCGAGGTCAATGCCGATGCGCATGCCAAGGTTCTGGATGATCTCGTAGGCCAGATCTAGGCGATGGCTGATTTCACTACAGCAGCACGACCATACGCGAAAGCCGTTTTTGAAATGGCTCAAGAGTCCAGCGAATTTGATAACTGGTCTGGCAAATTGGCGTTTTGGTCGGCTGTGGTGCAGAGCCCGGAAATGGCAGAGCGTCTCGCCATGCCTGGTCTTACGCATCAGGATCGTGCCTTGATGATTGAGAAAGTCACTGGCGATGATTTGAACGACCATGGTCGAAATTTCATTCGTCTGTTGTCTGAGAACAATCGCCTGGCGCTTATTCCAGACATCCACGGTATCTATGAAGGCTTGCGCAGTGATGCGGAAGGTGAGATCGAAGCGACGGTTACATCAGCTTTCGAACTGACCGACGCGCAAAGCGACAAGATCATTGCTGCCTTGTCCAAGCGTCTTAACCGAAAGGTGCGCATTGTCAATGAAGTCGACTCGGACCTCATTGGTGGCGCCATCATCCGGGCCGGAGATCTCGTCATTGACGGTTCTCTGAAAGGACGGGTGGAAAATCTTGAACGCGTCGTTGCTAATTGACGGCGCAAGTAGTCAATGGCCGGTACCGGGCTGCTGCTGCACTTTACTGTGCGATGCGCAGCTGTTATTGGCAAACCAGTTTCTAGAGGATTGAAGTCATGCAATTGAACCCATCCGAAATCAGTGAACTGATCAAGGCACGGATTGGTAATTTCGAAGCGTCTGCCGATGCCCGTACCGAAGGTACGATCGTCAGCCTGAACGACGGTATCGTGAAGATCCACGGTCTGACCGATGCCATGTCAGGTGAGATGCTGTCATTTTCCAACGACCTTTACGGCCTCGCGCTGAACCTCGAGAGAGATTCAGTCGGTGCGGTTGTACTGGGTAACTATGAAAGTCTGTCAGAAGGTGACAAGGTTCAGTGCACTGGCCGAATTCTTGAAGTGCCTGTCGGCCCTGAGCTACTGGGTCGTGTTGTCAACTCACTCGGTGAGCCGATTGACGGCAAAGGGCCCATTGAAACCAAACTGACCTCTCCGATCGAGCGTGTGGCGCCGGGTGTAATCGAGCGTCAATCGGTTGATCAACCGGTACAGACCGGCTTGAAATCAATCGATGCGATGGTGCCGGTGGGTCGAGGTCAGCGTGAGTTGATCATCGGTGACCGACAGACCGGGAAGACGGCGGTAGCTGTCGATGCGATCATCAACCAGAAAGGCACCGGTATCAAATGTGTCTACGTGGCCATCGGTCAGAAGCAGTCAACAATCGCGAATGTTGTAACCAAGCTGGAAGAGCACGGTGCACTTGAGCACACCATCATTGTTGCGGCTGGCGCATCAGATTCCGCTGCGATGCAATACATCGCACCGTATGCGGGTTGCTCGATGGGTGAATACTTCCTTGATCGTGGTGAAGATGCGCTGATCGTCTATGACGATCTGACCAAGCAGGCATGGGCATACCGTCAGGTATCACTGCTGCTGCGTCGTCCGCCAGGTCGTGAAGCTTATCCCGGTGATGTTTTCTACCTACATTCACGTCTGCTTGAGCGTGCTTGTCGCGTCAACGCTGACTATGTCGAGAAATTCACCAACGGTGAAGTCAAAGGCAAAACAGGTTCCCTGACTGCTCTGCCTATCATCGAAACACAGGCGGGTGACGTGTCGGCCTTCGTACCGACTAACGTTATCTCGATCACCGATGGTCAGATCTTCCTTGAAACTGATCTGTTCAACGCCGGTATCCGTCCTGCGATCAACGCGGGTTTGTCCGTATCGCGTGTGGGTGGTGCTGCCCAGACCAAGATCATCAAGAAACTCGGTGGTGGTGTTCGACTGGCACTGGCCCAGTATCGTGAACTTGCGGCTTTCGCCCAGTTTGCATCGGATCTCGATGAAACCACTCGAAAGCAGCTTGAGCGTGGTCAGCGTGTTACTGAACTGATGAAACAGAAGCAGTACTCACCTCTGTCTATCTCTGAGATGGGTGTCTCTCTGTATGCGGCAAACGAAGGCTTTCTCGATGATGTTGACGTCACCAAGATCGTCAGCTTTGAAGAGGGCATGCACGCTCACTTCCGCAGTAATCATCAAGATCTTCTCGACCAGGTTGAGCAAAGCGGCGATTGGAACGACAACATCGAAGCGGCGTTCAAGAAAGGCCTCGAGGCCTACAAGGCCAACGGAAGCTGGTAGTCCGAATCTCGGACTCCCGGTTTACGTTGACCACATACACGATCTGAGCAGGCAATAAGATGGCTTCAGGTAAAGAGATACGTACGCAGATCAAGAGTATTCAAAATACTCAGAAGATCACCAAGGCCATGGAAATGGTGGCGGCGTCAAAGATGCGCAAGGCGCAGGATCGCATGCGGGCGAATCGTCCGTATGCGCAGAAGATGCGCAGTGTGATTGGACACGTGGCATCTGCCAACGTGGAATACCAACACCCCTATCTGATGGATCGCCCGGAGGTAAAGCGGGCGGGTTACATCATTGTCTCGACTGATCGTGGCTTGTGTGGTGGCTTGAATACCAATGCATTCAAGGCTGCCGTCGCATCGATGGGCGAGTGGTCGGGCAAGGGTGCGGAAATTGATATCGTCACGATCGGCAAGAAGGCCGCGCAGTTTTTCAGCCGCATGGGTGGAAACATTGTTGGTAAGGTCGCGGACCTTGGCGATGCCCCCGAACTTGCAGAATTGATCGGTGCTGTTCGCGTCATGCTCGATGCCTATGATGAAGGACGGATTGATCGCCTGTATGTGGTCGAGAATGAATTCGTGAACACGATGACGCAATCACCACAGGTCACTCAGTTGTTGCCAGCGTCACCTGACGTCGATGAAAAACTCCAGCACCATTGGGATTACATCTACGAACCGGACGCCAAGGAAGTGGTTGATTACCTGATGACACGCTACATCGAGTCACTGGTGTATCAAGCAGTTGTCGAGAATGTCGCTTGCGAAATGTCAGCGCGAATGATTGCCATGAAGAGCGCATCGGATAATGCGGGTGACCTGATTGGTGAGCTGCAACTTGTTTACAACAAGGCGCGGCAGGCATCCATTACACAAGAGATTTCAGAGATTGTCGGTGGTGCTGCTGCGGTTTGACCGTAGCGATATCAGCACTGACAGACTCGATACAGATTAAAACTATCAGACGAGACAAAGACGATGAGTACAGGAACTATTGTCGAAATCATTGGCGCGGTAATCGACGTGGAATTTCCACGTGATGCAGTGCCCAAGACCTACGACGCCTTGAATGTGGCTGACAGCGAAACGGTTCTTGAGGTTCAAGGGCAGCTAGGAGACGGTATCGTTCGTACCATCGCCATGGGCTCTTCTGAAGGCCTCAAGCGCGGTACCACAACGACAAATACCGGTTCGCCCATATCAGTACCAGTCGGTGAAGCAACGCTTGGCCGTATCATGAACGTACTGGGTGCGCCAATTGATGAAGCCGGCCCGATCGCGACTGAAGCGCGTATGCCGATTCACCGTGAGCCACCCTCCTATGCCGAGCAGTCTGGTTCAACCGAACTTCTGGAAACCGGTATCAAGGTTATCGATCTGCTTTGCCCGTTCGCCAAGGGCGGAAAGGTTGGGCTGTTCGGTGGTGCGGGTGTCGGTAAAACCGTAAACATGATGGAGCTTATTCGTAACATTGCGATCGAGCACTCAGGCTTCTCGGTATTTGCAGGTGTAGGGGAGCGTACCCGTGAAGGGAACGACTTCTACCACGAGATGAAAGACTCGAACGTACTCGACAAGGTATCGCTCGTTTACGGTCAGATGAATGAACCACCGGGTAACCGTCTTCGTGTGGCCCTGACTGGTCTGACCATGGCGGAGTTCTTCCGTGATGAAGGTCGTGACGTTCTGATGTTTATCGACAACATCTATCGTTATACGCTGGCAGGAACCGAAGTATCAGCACTCCTGGGTCGTATGCCATCAGCGGTAGGTTACCAGCCAACATTGGCGCAAGAGATGGGTGCCTTGCAGGAACGCATCACGTCAACCAAAACGGGTTCGATTACGTCCATTCAGGCTGTATACGTGCCAGCGGATGACTTGACCGATCCATCACCAGCAACAACCTTTGCTCACCTCGATGCAACCGTTGTATTGTCTCGAAATATCGCGGAACTGGGGATCTACCCTGCGGTGGATCCACTTGATTCCACCAGCCGCCAGCTCGACCCATTGGTTATTGGTCAGGAGCACTACGACACGGCGCGCTCTGTACAGAACACGCTTCAGCGTTACAAAGAACTGCGTGACATCATTGCGATCCTCGGCATGGACGAGCTCTCTGAAGAAGACAAACTCGTTGTTTCTCGTGCACGAAAAGTTCAGCGTTACCTGTCTCAGCCTTTCTTCGTTGCAGAAGTCTTCACAGGCTCTCCAGGTAAGTACGTATCGTTGAAAGACACGATCTCGGCCTTCCAGGGCATCGTTGCCGGTGAATACGATCACTTGCCAGAGCAAGCGTTCTATATGCAGGGCACGATCGAAGAAGTTGTTGAGAACGCCAAGAAGGAAGCGGCGTAAGCCATGGCTTCCTCACTACACGTCGAGATCGTCTCAGCAGAGAAGGAAATCTTCTCCGGTGAGGCGAAGCTCGTAAGTGCGTCGGCACAAATGGGTGAGGTCGGTATTGCACCTGGCCACACGCCTTTTATCACGCGCATCAAGCCGGGTGAGATTCGTGTTCATCCTGTTAATGATGGCGAAGAAGAGCTCGACATCTATGTCTCAGGTGGTGTGCTTGAGGTCCAGCCCTACGTCGTGACCATTCTTGCGGACACAGCCTTGCGAGTAGAAGAGCTCGACGAAGCCGAGGCACAGAAAGCGAAGGAAGATGCAGAGGCTGCTCTTGCTGGCAGCAAGCCTGGTGAAATTGATTATCAGGCGGTTCAGTCGCAATTGGCCGAAGCTGCGGCCCAGCTTCAGTTGATCAAGAAGCTGCGTAAGTAACACTCTGCCGGCGACACTCGTCGCGAGTTCTGTTCGAACTTCAAACCCGGATTTGGCGATAAGCTGAACCCGGGTTTTTTCGTTTAAACAGCCTTGAAAACCTGACCCTTTGCCGGATTATCCGAGTACAGATGCAGTGTGAACACCCCTGGGCTTTCGGTTCTGATTCGGTGCACAAGGTTGTCAAATTGTCCTTCCTGCTGTGTGCTGAGGATGTTGTCGCCAGCACACATTTCGGTCGTTGACACCTTCTGAGCCTCATTCGCGCTGATGGGCTTGAACAATTCCATTGCGATTCGCCCTTCCAGAACTTGATAGTAGGCAAATGAAGGGTGGCCGTGAATGGACGAGGTAATGTTCTGTTCCCAGCGACAGATCAAACCTACCCAGTTATCTTGCGTACCGATGATGTGGCGGCTATAGGTGTCATGTCTGGGCAGTGTCTGGAGATTCCCTTCATGGGAACTGGCGAGCTCGGTGAGTTGCGCGGCTATCGCTTTGCGTTGCTCACACGGACTGTCCGCTACGTTCGCCGTCAATACCTTTGCTGCCATCAATTGCTGGAACATGCTGGCAAACTTGTCGCGAGCGTCATGTGTTTGCTGATCCGCCAGAATGGTGTCCAATGCTATGCACATTGCATCATCTCCTTGTTTGTTTCTGCCGCTGCGGCGAGCCACAAGTCGAAGAATTCATGGATGTCCGCTTCGGTAACATCCTTGTTGGTGATGATCAGACGGATGGTCACATCATCGTTCAGGTAAGCGATATTCACAAAAGTACTACCTGTTGTATGGAGGCGTTGGCGTACTTTCTTGTTAAAGCTGTTCAAGTCCCCACTCGCGCATACAGTACTTCTGAAGCAGATATTGTTTATCCAGCGCTCGGTTTGCAATTGCAGAGATGGTTCTGCGTTGATTCGTTCCTCAGCGATGGCTGACAAATGCATGAAGTGGTCAATTCGCGCTTCAAGACCCGCTTGACCATAGTAGATATACTCAAGCCACATCTTCAGCATATCGACTCGTCGTCCGCACTGTAGTGAGTAGGGGCCTAGATCCTGACGATCTTCGCTATCGTGGAATATGTAAGATGTGTCGCCCAGGTTGCATACCTGGTCAAATCCGCCAGCGTCTCGGGTAAACAGTACGCCACACATCAAAGGTACACCGAGCATCTTGTGAGCGTCCCAGGTCATTGAATCGGCCTTGTCAAAACCTTGCAGGAATTTTCGCTGCTCGCTTGAGAAGGCAACAGCACCTCCCCAGGCACCGTCAACGTGGAGCCAGCAATCATATTGTTTGGCAATTTTTGCGAGACTCTCGAAATCATCAAAGACGCCCCTCACGGTAGTACCAGCCGTACCGATAATGCTCACAGGTACACGACCTTCGTCAATGCAGGCCTGTATTTGCTTTTGGAGCTCATCGGTTCGCATGACTCCGCGATCGTCAGTGGGGATCTTGTATAACGAATCAAGTCCGATTCCCGACATGACTGATGCCTTGTCCATGGAATAGTGCGCTTCGCTCGATACAAAAACCGCACATTTGGGTAATCCATACAAGCCTGACTGCTTGAGGTCGGGGAATTTCCGATGCAAGGCCAGCAACAAGGCCACGTAGTTACTGTTACTGCCACCGCTGGTGACCTGCGCATCGCCGGATTCGAAGCCGAAGATCCGCTTGAATACACCGAGCATCTCGTTCTCAATGATGGTTGCAACTGGCGCCACTTCATAGGTGTACATTGAAGTGTTAGCAATAACTTCGATAATGCTACCGACCAGAGCCGGCTCCGATTGGCCCGCCCAAAGCTGATTGAAATACAGGGGGTGCGCGGTTTTGACGCTATTGTCCAGATAGGCTTGGACCGTTGCCCACACATTGTCCCAGGACTGGCTGCCGACCTGTATATCGAGCGCCTTGAGTTTGCCCTTCAGTGCTGCGTAATCCAGATGATCAACAACCTTCCCTGATTTGCGCACACTGGCATAGTTGCTCAATACAGCCGCAAGATCTGTAAAAAGCGCGGTATCGCCATTGCTCATAGAGTCTTCATTTATCGGTATGGTGGCTGGTTGAATTGCGGTGACCATCTTGACTATTTTGATTCGTGTTAGTCTGTCTGTGACACATCAAGACTGGATTCCAGTCGCGTAGTTCAACCCGATTTAGTGTAGTTAACGAATGTTAAAATAAATCGGGTAAACCAGCGTGGAAACTGAATCTTTTCCGATTGATATGGTCACATCCGTGACTCGGCCAGAGAAGAAACTGAATGAAATTCACAATTTTTGGCGCACCGCTGCTACTACTTGCTTCTGTGGGCATCATGGCATCCGATTTCGATGGAAATGCCGATCGTGGCGAAGCGCTGTATGGCGTGTGTTCGGGATGTCATGGGGTCAATGGTGAGGGCAATGCGGGAATCAAGTCTCCACGGCTTGCCGGGCAATTCGAGTGGTATCTCGTCTCTCAGCTCAAGAATTTTAAATCGGGCGTGCGCGGTTCCGTCGAAGGTGACACGGGAGGCGCGATCATGGCTCCGATGGCTCAGATTCTGAAAGACGATCAAGCCATTGAAGATGTGGTTGCCTACATCATGACACTTGAAGCCGCACCCTATAAATTCGAAGAATAAGATCTCTGTTCGGGGCGTTGATCAGAACACGCAGTTCTGGTCCGCTCTACTGAATCGATCATTTGGTTCGCTCATGCGGGCCGCCCACAAATGCCCGCTATCGCTAAAGATTCTGCTGGGTCTGGGTATCTGAAACCTGGCTCCGTCGTCAACTTGGCGGCGAAGCAACCTCATTCGCCAATATCATGACGGTGACTTTGAGCTGTCGATCAGAGGCGGAATGCGCCTCAGTGTGAGGAGGTTCCGCTTTCTCCGTTAAGTCACATCAAATTTACTGCGAATCGTTCAATCAATTTGCCAAGCCGTCCGCTAGTTAATAAGTTAATCTCGCCTTTTTTACTGAGCAGACCCATGCCTACACGAATAGTTGTGCTCGCCGCCGGAAAAGGGACACGTATGAAGTCCTGGCTGCCGAAGGTACTGCATCCGCTGGCTGGTAAGCCACTACTGGCGCATGTGCTCGATACCTCCGCCCGCCTCAAGCCTGCCAGTATCAATGTTGTCATCGGCCATGAGGCCGAAACGGTTCGGAACACTATCAAGCATGATGTCGTCTGGGCCATGCAGACCGAGCAATTAGGTACAGGGCATGCGGTGCAGCAGGGTCTTGAAGGCATTGACGATAACGACACGGTGTTGATCACCTATGGTGATGTGCCCTTGACGAGAGCATCCACCTATCAGTCGCTATTGGATATTTGTAATGAGAAAACCATTGGCTTGCTAACCTTGATCATGGATGACCCAACTGGCTATGGACGTATTTTGCGTCACGATGGTGCCATTACGGGTGTCGTTGAGCAAAAGGATGCGACATCAGAGCAACTTCAAATTTGTGAAGTCAATGCGGGTGTGATATCGATCAAAGGTGGGCTGTTGCGTAACCTGCTTTCACGTATTGACAGCAATAACGCGCAAGGCGAGTACTACCTGACGGATATCCATGAACTGGCAGTCAAGGACGGGTTTTCGATAGCTGCTGTGCACCCTGATGATGCATGGGAGGTGGATGGCATCAATAGTCGCGCCCAGCTTGCCAGAGTTGAACGTTTGCACCAGGCGCAGATTGCCAATGAATTGATGGACGCCGGTGTGACACTGGCAGATCCCTCACGTATTGATATAAGAGGCTCATTGCGAACCGGCACTGACGTATCGATTGATGTCAATTGTGTGTTTGAAGGCCACTGTGAGTTAGGCAGCAATGTTCGCATCGGACCGAATTGCCTGATTTCGGGCAGCAAGATTGCTGATGGCACAACGATTCAGGCAAACTCTGTGCTCGAAGATAGTGAGGTCGGGCAAAATGCCAACATTGGACCCTTTGCCCGTTTACGTCCCGGTACGCAATGCGCTGATGAGTCAAAGATTGGCAATTTTGTCGAAACCAAAAACGCAACTATTGGCCGTGGAAGCAAGATCAATCATCTGAGCTATGTAGGTGATGCCACGCTGGGTGAAAACGTCAATGTAGGTGCCGGTACGATTACCTGTAACTACGATGGTGCTTACAAGCACCATACGAGCATAGAGGATGATGCGTTCATTGGTTCCAACTCTGCACTGGTTGCACCGGTTACGGTGCATAGCGGCGCCACGGTTGGCGCAGGTTCCACCATAACGCGAGATGTACCCAAAGATGAATTGTCGCTGACGCGGGCGAAGCAAACTGATATTCGAAACTGGTCTCGACCAGTCAAGAAAAAGTAAAAGAGAATGAATTTATGTGTGGAATCGTCGGTGCTGTTGCACAACGAGATATAGCAGACATACTGTTGATGGGTCTGCAAAGCCTCGAGTATCGAGGTTATGACTCGGCCGGCATCGCCACTGTTGATGACAGTGGCGAGCTCAATCGTATTCGACGTGTTGGCAAGGTCAAGGCGCTCGTCGATTCAGTCGCGGAGCATGGCATGCCGGGTGGCATTGGTATCGCGCATACGCGATGGGCCACCCATGGAGAGCCAAACGAGAAAAACGCACACCCACATGTATCAAGTGATCGTATCGCAGTTGTGCATAACGGCATTATCGAAAACCACGCGGAGCTGCGTGAGCGTTTGATGGGGTTGGGATATGTATTTGTGTCGGATACCGACACCGAAGTCATTGCGCATCTGATTGACCATGAGCTCAAGTCTGTTGGTTCATTGTTCAAGGCCGTGCAAGCAGCGGTTCCACAACTTGATGGCGCTTATGGCACGGTTATCATGGATCGTAACAAGCCTGATCATTTGATCGTGGCGCGTTCAGGTAGTCCCTTGGTCATTGGCTATGGTGTCGGTGAGCATTTTATCGCCTCCGATCAGCTGGCCTTGTTGCCAGTAACACGTCGCTTTTCGTATCTTGAAGAAGGCGATGTTGCGGAAATCACGCGCACGGCAGTGTCAGTGGTCGATGTGAATGGTAATCCTGTTACCCGCAAGATCGAAGAGTCAACCTTGTCGCGCGATGCTAGTGATAAAGGCAACTATCGCCATTACATGCAGAAGGAAATTTACGAGCAACCAGTCGCTATCCAACGAACCCTGGAAGATCGACTTGCCTCTGGAGTTGTACTTGATTCAGCATTTGGTGAAAACGCTGAAACCTTGCTAAAAGACGTAGACCATGTGCAGATCATCGCCTGTGGAACCAGCTATCACGCCGGCATGACAGCGCGTTACTGGTTTGAGGATTTTGCGGGTGTGTCCTGCAATGTCGAAATAGCATCCGAGTATCGCTATCGTCAGTCGTTCGTTCGACCGAACAGTCTTTTTGTCACACTCTCCCAATCAGGTGAGACCGCAGATACGCTTGCCGCCTTACGTTTGGCGAAGAAGCAAGGCTACATGAGCAGTCTGACCATCTGTAACGTGCCTGGGTCCTCGCTGACACGTGAATCAGACATGACATATTTGATGAAGGCAGGGGCTGAGATAGGTGTGGCGTCAACCAAAGCGTTTACCGTTCAGTTATCGGCTCTATTGATGTTGGCCGCAGCAGTTGGTCATCACAAATGCATGACAAAGGAAAAGCAGCAGCAAATTGTGACTGCCCTGCAAAGCCTGCCTGCCAAAATAGAACAGGTGCTCAGTATGGATGAGGCGATTCAAGCCTTGGCCGAAGACTTTGCCGACAAGCATCACAGCCTGTTTCTTGGTCGCGGTGATCAGTATCCGATTGCGATGGAAGGTGCCTTGAAGCTCAAGGAAATATCCTATATCCATGCCGAAGCCTACGCGGCTGGGGAGCTCAAGCATGGACCCCTGGCATTGATAGATGCTGATATGCCCGTCATTGTCGTCGCCCCGAATAACGAGCTGGTCGAGAAGCTCAAATCCAATGTCGAAGAGGTGCGCGCGCGCGGTGGCTTGATGTACGTTTTTGCTGATCGCGATGCGCAGTTTGTCAGCGATGACACGATGAAAGTGCTTGAGGTTGCCCCTTGTGATCCGCTGATCGCGCCGATCATCTATACGATACCGTTGCAGCTTCTGTCGTATCACGTGGCTATCATCAAGGGCACTGATGTTGATCAGCCGCGAAATCTTGCCAAATCAGTTACGGTTGAATGATTTTCCTGGCCCGCACCGACCCCCGGTGCGGGCAATGAAGCGGAATGCTACTCGCCGGCTTCAGCGAGGGCCTCGGCGAGATTTTCTCGCTCGACGCAGGAGTCAGGGCAAAGCGTCTTGAGAATGGCTAGATTACCCTTAGCCCACTTAATTTTACCTTGCATAATGAATAGCTCCCCCTGATACTCCAGTGCGCCGAGGTGCTCTGGGTTTAAAGACAGTGCTCTCGCGTAGGCCTTGTCTGCACCGACAAGATTCCCCGTATTTTTTGCAGCGTAACCAAATAGATTCCATGCGTCGGCATTCTTTTTGTCCTTTGAAAGAACCTTGTCGAGCTCTTCAATGGCCTTTTTATAGCGCTCTTTGTAAATCAGTTGTTCTGCATTCTTGTAGTTCTGCGAAATTTTCGTGATTTCCTTGTCTGATTCATTATTTTCCGCGAGTGCATCCGCTTGCCCGGCTGTGAACATTATGAATACCAATATAGGTAACAAGGTTTTTTTCATGGTTTGCTTTATTTTTATCAGTTGGTGATGTCAAATAATATTCGTGCCGGTTTGTACATGATCTTGTCGATGGCCGGTTTTACAATTAATGACACTTTGATCAAATCGCTCGATAATGCCTTGCCCGTATCCGAAATCATGGCAGTACGAGGATTCGTATTGACGGGTCTTATCTTCGTGCTCTTGATATATAACGGATTCCTGTCAAGAATCAAGGAAGTATTTACACCACTTATTGGCTTGCGCGCGAGTATGGAACTGATGGCCACCTTCGCGTTTTTAACGGCTTTGCCTCTGCTGCCATTTGCGAGCTTGTCTGCCATTCTTCAGTCATTACCTTTGGTCGTGACGCTCGGCGCGGCACTGGTATTTCGTGAAAAGGTAGGCTGGCGGCGCTGGCTTGCAATACTGGTTGGTTTTATCGGGGTCTTGATTATCATCCGCCCCGGTAGTTCCGTATTCCAGTTCGCCTCGGTCATAATGATCATTTCGGTCATGTTTGCCGCAGCCCGTGATCTGGCAACGCGTGCGTTACCGGGTACGACACCCTCGTTACTGGTTTCCTGCGCAACCGCTGTTCTTGTTGCGCTGTTTGGCGCCGTGTTGACAACCTTTCAAGGAAATTGGTTACCCATCAACGTGGAACAGGGAATAACACTGGCACTCGCTGCCGGTTTCCTGTTTTTTGGCTATCAGTTCATTATCATGGCGATGCGTATTGGAGACGTTGCATACGTTGTGCCTTTTCGCTACACCAGTCTGTTGTGGGCAATTGGTCTGGGATACCTCATCTTCGGCGAGATACCTGATCGATTCACGATTGCCGGATCTGTTATCGTCGTGTCGATGGGATTGTTTACCTTGTACCGTGAAGTGAAGCTGTCACGTAGCAAGCCTGAAACACGCTTGAATTAAGATCTCAGAGGCGATCAGTTGCCTGATTCATCACCCATGCGATTAATGACGTCAGAATCATAAGGGCGTGATTCCCATACTTCTTCGGCTTCTTCCAGATCTTCGAGTATCGCGTCATCAGCTGATTCGATCGCCAGTTCAGTTGCAATGACACCGGTTCGGTAGTTGATGGTCAGGTGTGGAGATGCATCATCTCCGATATCGTATCGGCGTTGTGTCATGCGGTAGAGACCGTACAGGCAGATGGCGCTTTGCAGTGCTATCAACGTAATGAAATACCATTCGATGCCAAGGTGTGACATCGCGTATCCCACCACGATAGGACCACTGACAGCACCGAGTCCGTTTATAAACAGCAAACCACCTGCGGCGGCTGCCATCTGGTCGTTATCGAGATAATCATTGGCATAGGCCACCAGCACTGAGTAAAGCGGATTGCTGCACCCACCCAGAACCAGGGCTACGCTGAGTAAAACCCATAGCGCTGAACCAAAAAACATGGCGATCATAGCTGCAAACGCACCAATTGCAGTCAAACCGATAATCAGCCATCGGCGATCCAGACGGTCTGACATCCAACCGATCGGATACTGGAAAAGAAGCCCGCCAAGAAAAATTGCAGTGATGAAATAAGACGTGTTGGCAATCGACAGGCCTCGTTCAGTGGCATAGACCGGCGACATCGCGAACAGGACTGAAAATACGCCGCCCATCAATAGCGTGCCAACACAGGCCAGAGGTGAGGCCTTGATGAGATCGGTCAGGGACATGCTGCGCGCAGCTTCATGCAATGGCGCGGGAGAGGAAGACAGCAACATCGGTGCGAACGAGATTGACACCAGCACCGTTATCAACACAAAAAGATCGTAGCCACCCGGATCGGCCACATTCAGTAATAACTGGCCGAGTACGATGCCACCCATTTGAACGATCAGATACAACGAAAGTGTCTGACCGCGAGTCTCATTTGAAGTGGAATCATTCAGCCAGCTTTCAGCAACTACATAGATGCCTGAAAAGCAGAAGCCGACCAACACTCGCAAAAGCCACCAGGCAATCGGATCGACGATTGCAGCGTACAAGATAAAGGCGGCTGAGACTAATGACCCCAATGCTGCGAACACACGAACATGCCCAACCCGTTGAAGCATGATGGGTGTGATCCGTGAGCCACCAAGAAAACCGAGAAAATAGCCCGCCATGATGTAACCCATGGTGGAGGAATCGATATTCTCCAGCGAACCACGTACACCGAGTAGCGTGCCCTGCAGACCATTGCCAAGCATCAGCAACAACATACCGATGAGAAGAGCCCAGGATTGGCGTAAGACAAGAAGCATCGAGGTTAACAATCGTCGTTGTGTGCGACCTTATACCGGCTGTAGATCCATAACGCATGCCAAAAGGCGAAAACGTCATGTCGCAGTTGGAACAACGGAGCAGTTATACTGACTAAAAGAATTGTTCAACGGGAAAATAACTTATGGCACACACTGTCGACTACTATCATTTTTTGATCTCCCCATGGAGCTACCTGGCCATCAGTCAGTTCAACGAGATCAAGCAAAAGACCGGTGCTAATGTCAATTATTACCCTATCGATGTCATGTCTACTTTTGGCAATATGGGTGGACAACCTCCTGCACAGCGTCATCCATCGCGGCAGAAATTTCGCATGGATGAACTCAAGCGCTGGTCAAGCTACCTATCCATTCCCATGAATCTTACGCCTGCCTTTTTCCCAGCCGACCAATCCACCGCTGCCAAGATGGTTTATGCGACGACGGGTGAAGATGCGGCAACCTTGAGCGACGCCGTTTTGACGGCTGTCTGGCGAGATGAGAAAAACATTGCTGATCCGGATACACTGGTCGCGATTGCCAATGAAGCGGGTCTGGATGGCCAGGCCTTGCTGGCTTCGAGTTCAGATGCATCCATGCAGGAGGCGTATGACGCCCGTACGGCACAGGCGCATGAGCGCAATGTGTTTGGTTCTCCAAGCTGGATCGTCAATGATGAAATGTTCTGGGGTCAGGATCGACTCGACTTTCTTGAACGCGCACTAGCCTGAATCCAGTTACTGAACCCCAACTACTCAGACTCATAAGAAGCAGGACATGATGATCCGAATAATTACGGCACTGATGCTGTTTTTTCTTGCCCCATATGTTTTAGCCGATACGTGTGAAGCGCCTGATTCAAGCCGGCCTTATCAGCTTGTCTTTGAAGAGAACTTCAATGGATCGACACTTGATCGTGGGCGCTGGAATACCGAGTTCTTGTGGGGGCCAGGTGTCATCATTAACAACGAAACGCAGTATTACGTCAATGACGGGCAGTTTGCTTATGATCCGTTTTCGATAACCGACGGTGTCTTGAGTATCTCCGCGATCAAGGCACCCTTTGATCGCAGCCTTTTGTATCTGACGCGTTCTATCTACTCTGCGAACACGGTTGAATTGTTGTGGCGGGTGCCCGCTGATGCTACATCCTATGAAATTTATCGCGATGGCGAGTTGCAAGGATCAGCGACCGGGGGCTCGTTTCTACAATCTGATCTGCGTGATGGTATCGACTACGCCTACGAGGTTGTCGCGCTTGACAACAGTGGCAATCAGATCGTTGCCGCGCAGCTGACCGTTAATACTGCTGATCGGCCCATGCCGTCTCCGGAACAAGCTTTCGGACTGGGTCTGGGGGCGAATGTGTATTCGGATACCAATGCTGAACTCGTCTGGCGTGCGCCGAACCGTGCTGGGTCTTATGTCGTTTACCGCGATGGTGAACTGTATCGTACCTTGAGCAGCGGCAACTTCAAGAGCTTGTACGAAGTTGGGCTAGAGCCCGGCCGGACTTATGTTTACCGAGTCGAGGCTTATGACGCATGCGATGAATTGATCATCGCGGATCAAATTGATGTCAATACGGCTGACGGCATCACGCCTGCAGATAGCTCTGTTCAAAGACTGGTAATTCGAGCAACCGAGTTTTCAAAATCAACTGCCGAGATAGCCTGGAATGCAGTTCAAGGTGCTCGTCAATATGATATTTATGACAATGAAGTGTTTATCGTGAACACAGATGGACGTTCATTGTTCATTGACGATCTTGTTCCGGGCATTGACAGAAAGTTCAGGGTTGTTGCACTCGATGCGGATGGCGCTGTACTTGACCAGACAACAAGAGTCCTGAACACAGCTGACAATAGTTTTGCTTTGAATCGACAGCCTTTTCTCTCCGGTGTTATCACCAGCTACGATTCATTCCGGTTTAAATATGGTCGGATAGAGGCACGTGCACGAATGCCGGCAGGCAAAGGTCTCTGGAGTGCGTTCTGGTTACTGAATGCTTACTACAATCAGGATCAACCGGAAGATCCGGAAATTGACATCATCGAGGCTATCGGGGATGCAACAACCGTTGCCAATCATGCCTATCATTATTTCGAAGACTTCAACGGTGATGGTTTTTTTAACAGCCTTGTGTCAAGCGAAGGGCGGGCTGCTATCAGCGATTTCTCCGCGGACTTCCATACCTACCGCGTTGACTGGGAGGAAGGTCGGATTGTCTGGTACGTAGACGACGTCGAGACCCATCGTGTAGAAGGCCCACAAGTTTCAGATGAACAGATGTATCTCATCGCCAATCTGGCTGTTGGCGGTACGTTCCCGGGGCCTGCTGATGAGTCGACGCCTTTTCCAGCGAATTTTGAGATTGACTACATTCGGGTCTATCAGCGTTAATTGAGTTTCAGATCAATCACAACTGCCGATATGATCAGTGCTCCGCCAAGAAACGATAGTGTACTAAGCTCGGTACCGATGAGAAAGTAGGCTGACAGGGTTGCGACGATGATTTCTGTCATGGTCAACAGCGCAGCCGTCGGTGCGGGAATTCGTCGTGCTCCCCATATTTGTCCAAGCATCGATGGCAACAGAACAATGCAGCCGAACAGTAATGCGAGCGGAATGACTGTCATAACGACGCCTGGCTCCGGCGTCAGGTAGGCAATTGTCATGCTGTCAGGGAGCAAGCTGCCCAGGCCAACAGCCGCGATCACGTTAAAGCCGATCGCAAGGCTTGCGGCAACGATACTACCTCCACACAATGCAGCGGCCGTTGCAGCGAAAGCGCCTGAGGTTTCCCGACCACGCAACAGGGCAAGGCTGACTCCCCAGAACAGGCCAGAACCGATACCACACCAATCTCCAATGTTCTTTGGTAGCGGTAGTTCGGTACCACCACCCAAGAGAAGCCACAAACCGCACAGAGCTATGGCAATGACGAAGAATTTCTGTCGCTTGATTGGTTCACCATAAATTATTCGCGCCGCAAATGTGGTCCAGACGGGCAGCAGGTAAAACAAAAATATTACCCGCACGACATCGGAGTACAGCAAGCCGATGAAATACATGACGCTGGAGGTACCCAGGGCAAAACCGACAAGCCAAGGTGTTGTGTTTCTGAATTCAGCCGATTCGCGTTGTTGCCAGACGAGAATCAGGGCGGGGAGCGCGGCGGCGGCCATGATCAGCGCAATGGCCCACAGTCCGTTGACCCCGTGTTCATCAAGGCGACGCAGCGGCAGCCAGAACAGACCCCAGACAGCCGAGCCCAGTGCTACGGCGAGAGCGCCACTGCGATCAGTCTTTGTGTATCCTTGAGGTACGGTGATTGACATCGCAAACAGCTTAGAGGATTTGTCATGGATTTAATGAAAATGGGTAAGGATTTGTTGGGCGACAAGCTCGGCGATGCTGGTGGCATCATGGAGGCCTTGGGTGGGCTCACTGGTGGCAATGGTTTGGATCTTGGTGGCATCGCCGACAAGTTGAAGCAGGGCGGTCTTGGCGATCAGGTTGATTCATGGATGGGTGACGGTGAGAACCTGCCGGTATCTGCCGATCAGGTCAAGCAAGCCGTTGGTGAGGACAAGCTGAGTGAAATGGCCGGCAAGCTCGGTGTTGATACGGATGGTGCTGCTGACAAGCTGTCGCAATTGCTTCCGTCTGTCATGGACAAGGCGAGCTCAGGCGGGAATTTGCTTGAGCAGTTCACGAGTGGTAATCCACTTGATATTGCCAAGGGACTTTTTGGCAAATAAGAACTGTTTTATGTCTTGTAAGGCCACTAGCCGCAACGTTTACGGTTGCGGCTAGTGGCCAACTGCAAGTTACGTTCATGCAGTCGTTTCTACCAATAACTGACCGCTCCCAAATACATATTCTCCATATCAACCAGATTCGACTCCCGCGGTGCATTTGAAATAGCTCGCTTTTGCCTGAATGATGATTCTGCCAGCGCCTTTACGTGCGTCTCGCCAAAGCCCACGCCAGTCAGCCCATTGGGTATACCCGTCTCGCGCATCATCTCAATCAGTCGTTTCGACAGTACCTCTCCCGCATCGTCGACAGTGGCTCCTTTGCTGTCTGCCTGTAAATAATTTGCACAGTCCAGATGACGGCTTGGGGTTGCTGCCGCGGTGTATTGGAATATGGACGGCGCGTTGACGATGACACTGATACCGTGAGGCACGAACGGTGACGGTATTGCATAACCCTCTGTCGTGATGTCTTTCATCAAATGTGTGATCCCATAAGACATGGCGTGTGGCAGATGGGTCCCGGAATTGCCGAAAGCGATGCCAGCCAGAGACGCTCCCCACATCAATTTGTCACGCGCTTCGTGGTCGGATGCATCGGCGACTCCGCGGGCGAGATACCGCCCGGCGATATGCAAGGCTTCTCTGGCGACGATTTCGCTGAACGGGTTTGTCCCCTGTAGAAACTGTCTCGTTGCGGGCTCTTTGATCTTGTCATGTTCGGTGTAGGATCGAGCGGTGTAACACTCAAGGGCGTGACAGCATAAGTCGAAACCGGTAGACGCCACGACGTTAGCCGGCAAACTGTCACAGCAGGACGGATCGACCAACGCTTCATCGGGAAGCAGGTGAGGACTGGCCAACACGAATTTTGTATCAAACTCATTGATTCTCAAAACGGTAATCGACGTGCACTCGGACCCTGTCCCCGAGGTCGTCGGACAGCTAAGGTGAGTAAGTACCGGGCCGCTTATCGGTTTGCCCTGACCCGCCGGCGGTGCAAAGTACTCATCAATTCTGCCACCATGCGCGTGAATCACGAGTGCGCCTTTGGCCGTATCGATAACTGACCCACCACCGACTGAGACAAGGCCATCAACCTTTGCGTCCTGCAAGAACAAAGCGGCGCGGGTGACCGAATCATCATCTGGTTCGACGCGTATATCAGAGAACACGACGACTTCAAGGCCTGCAGATTCAAGTGAGGCGCGCGCGCGCGCGACAAGCGGTCCACCGGCCAACAATGGGTCAGTAAAAAGTGCGATTCGTTTCAGTAGGCGCGCCGCTGCGCGAGCACCAACTTCATCCAGACACCCGCGACCAAAGGTAAGCCTTGGCATGGCAACGGTGAATGTGTCTGCGCCGTTTTCGGTAGGTGCGTGATACTGGCAACCCATAAAACCTCTGTCGCTCGACTGGCATGTTGATGTATGCCGTCATGGTAGCGCGATGGAGGCAAATAGGAAACGGCGCCTTGTGGCGCCGTTCGGTGTCGATCACAAGCAGCGATTCAATGGCCGCTTGCGTCGCATTTGGTCACGGTACGGAACCAGCGTTACTTCTGACTCAGGATGTTCAAACCCTTGAGCAGATTCAGTGCTTCGTATAGCTGATAGTCGTCGTAAACAAGGCTATCTTCCTGATCGCCATTCTCGGCATCATCTGCACCTTCACCCGCAGCGTCAGCGTCTTCGTCTTCAGATGTGTTGCTCAAGGCGCCACGTAAACTGGATTCAGTCAGTGGTGTGAAGTCACCCTCTTGCTCTGGACGAGTCCAGGAACCTGGCAACGTTGTGATATCCGGCTCGATACCCAGAGCCTGGATAGATCGACCATTTGGTGTGTAATAGCGTGATGTCGTCAGCTTGACCGCTCCACCGGCGGGCAGATCCTGAATGGTTTGAACCGAACCTTTGCCAAACGTCTTTGAGCCAAGTACTACGGCACGGCCGTGATCCTGCATCGCGCCCGCGACAATTTCTGACGCCGAGGCTGAACCACCATTGACCAGAACGACCAGTGGGGCTCCGTCCAGAACGTCGCCGTTGGTGGCATCGTAGCGAAGCTTGGAATCGTCTTCACGACCATCGGTGTAGACGATCATGCCATCGTTCAGGAACGCATCAGATACACCGACTGCCCCAGAAAGAACTCCACCGGGGTTGTTACGCAGGTCCAGTACCATGCCTTTGAGCGAGCCGCCTGACTCCTTCTTCATCTTTTTGATGGCTTTGAGCATGTCGGCGGTGGTCTTGGTCTGGAAGTTTGAGATTCGCAGATATCCGTAATCATCGTCCAGCATGCGATTGCGGACGCTGGTGACCTTGATAATGGCGCGTTTGATATCAATCGTCAGTGGTCGATCTTCACCTTCACGAATGACGGTAAGCCTGAGATTGCTGCCAGGTTTGCCGCGCATCAGCTTGACTGCATCATTGAGCGACAGGCCCTTGACGGGCGTGTCATCCAGTCGGATGATCAAATCACCTGATTGCATTCCCGCGCGTGCTGCAGGGGTATCGTCTATCGGGGAGACAACCCTGACGAAACCATCTTCCATACCGACTTCGATACCGAGACCGCCGAACTCACCGGTTGTGCCGATGCGAAGTTCATTGAATTCTTCGGTGTTCAGATAGGCTGAATGCGGATCAAGCCCGTTGAGCATTCCGCGAATGGCAAACTCGAGCAATTCGTCGTCAGAGACCTCTTCAACGTAATCGTTCTTGATGCGGCTAAAAACGTCGGTAAACGTGCGCATCTGTTCGAGAGGCAGTTCGTGACCGCTGGTTCGAGTGGCCAGCACTCCCTGACCAATGGTCAGTGATCCACCGACTACGGCACCAATCAGAACCAGTGTGGCCGAGCGTTTTTTTCCAGTCATGCAGTTTTACTCCGATGCGGGATTCTGTCCCGTCGTCCAATTGCTTGAGTCAGTCTAGCTGTTTTCGGCCAGGTATCGCTATTTCTTGGCGCTCTGGAGCCGGTTATCAGTGTTAATCCACTGTTCCGGGTCGACCGGTTTTGCGTTGTGACGGACTTCAAAATAAACACCACTATCTGTCTGACCACCGGAATCACCTACAGTTGCAATAGTCGCACCGGCTTCGATCCATGTTCCGTCAGCCACGATGACATCCCGATTTCCACCGTACAGGGTCATATAGGCGTCACCGTGGTCCAGAATGACTAACATTCCGAATCCTTGCAACCAGTCGCTATAGACGACCTCACCGTCCGCCACAGCCTTGACAGGGCGTCCGGCCGGGGCCGCCACGAAAAGCCCGTTCCAGTGCAGTTTGCCGACCGATTTGACATCCCCGAAGCGCGCCTTGATAGTGCCACTGACAGGCAACCGATAATTTCCCTTGCCCGACTCGAAATAGCCTGATTGAGCGATCGCCAGCGCTTTCAGCTCCTCCATCAATGCCGACAGCCTGGCCTGGTCAGCTTTCAGGGTGGCAACCGAGCGATTTTTTTCCGTTATCTGTTTTTCGACCTTGTCGAGACTTTCGAGCTTCTGTTGCTGTTGCGCACGGTAGTCTTCATATTGACTGGATGCCTTGCGCTTGATGTGGTTGAGCCAGTTTCGGTCTTTCAGTGCCGTCTGTCTTGCCGCATCGATCTTTTGGAGTGCGGCAATTTCCGCCTGGATCGAGGCATTCTGGGCATTTAGAAAATAGTCGGTGTAGACGCTGAGCCGATCGGCGAGCGCCGGGTTGTCATGTTGCAACAGAACCTTCAGGCCACTACCGGTACCGAGTTGCTGCGAGCGCCTGATCGAACGCGCAAGGCGCTCCTTGCGCAGCGCGACTGAGCTTTCTGCGTTTTTTACCTGAAGTTCGAGCTTATCGAGCTTCTGGGAGTACTTGTCGATGTCCTGGTCAAGTCCGCGAATTCGCTGTTCCCGATCACTGACACGATTCTCCACAGCCTTGACTGCCTGTTGCAGGGATAATTTTAGTGAGCGGTTTTCAGTTATCTCTTGGTCGAGTGCCTGCAGGCGCTTGTTTGTCGCTTGAATCTCTGCCTCGACGGCATCTATTGTTTTTGGCTCCTCGCCGCCAGCCAGTCCTGCAGCAAAGAGAAATCCGACAATGAATACCACCCGAACCAAAGCCATCTCTCAAGTTTAGCTCGCTGATTCCTGCTCGTTGCTTTTTCTTGTGACAGGATGGATGAATGGAGGCCTCTGACGTCGTGCACGAAGTTGGTTCATCACGTCGAAAAACCCTGGTCGGGCCGCGATGGCCCGTATCAGACGATGCTTGAACGGTAGGCGAATCAGGGATAGCCCAGCGAGTATGACGACGAGCCCTGGCCCGGGTGTGAACATCATCGCGACCCCGAGCAGCAGCACAAAGGCGCCGACAATATTGAGAACCCCATGCCACAGCCAACGCAGGGGACCGGTGCCATAGGTCTTTTGCGGGTCCTGACAAAAGTAGTCAGCTGGCAGGCGAGCCAACAGCCACGGTGTTGCGACCACGGTGGTGGCGAGTAAAACGATGGAAGCCATGCTGATGCCCACTAGCAAACTTCGATTTTCGGTCAGTAGTGAGAGCAAAGTGTCCAAGGCGGGGAATCTTCGGAATTTGAATGGGAGGCAGGCAAGCGCGGGCGCGCACCTTGACTCATTCTATCCAGTTGATCTCGCTTGCTGTGAAGTCATTGATCATGACGCTGCGAAGACTCTCGGCCATATAAGAGGAGTATCGGGAGGTTGGAATGCGTCCAGCCATCACTTCGGCGTTTCGTTGTGGAAAGAGCGGTTGACGATTCGGATTGGCGAATCCATAGGGATAGGCTGGATTGCCATAGGCCGCATACTTGTCGATAGCTCCGACCGTATGCAGCAGCTCGTGAGCGACAACGATGTTGTTCTGCGCGGTTTGTCGGGGTTGGGCAAACGCATGCACGAGCCCCATCAAACCCTTTTGCATGCCAAGTGAATGTGCGAGAGGTTTGTCGTCGTCGCCTTCCTGGTACATGACAAACATGCGTACGCGGGTCAGGCCGCTGTCGTCATCAGGTGTATTTCGCCATGCCCACCAACGAAATCGCAAACCCCAGAAAAGCACATCGATACCATTGGCATTATCCGGAAAAGCAGGAGGCAGCTTCTTGATCTGGGCACCGAGTTTCACGTCAAATGGCCTCTTCAGCGCCAGCCCGTGGCGCCCAGCTTCTCTGACACCCCAGCGATTTATCGCTGAAAAAGTATCATCGTTGAGCGTGCGAATGTAGCGTTCGGTTGCCAGATGGCCATCCCCGTTCAACGGAAAAACGGTCACGTTCAACGTTTGATTCCAATTGCGCGAATATACATGCTGATGTGCTGACATGAGGCCCACGATCAATAGCGCCGCCAGCAGCAACGTAATTCGAACTTGGGTAAAACTGGGTAGACGCATGCAGCGGCGTAACCTGAAGTATCCTTTGATCTGTTTTCGGTATAAGTAGAGCACTCTTGAGGCCGCTGATGCTCGACGGAGCAGCCTGTCTCATACCACCAATTCGCGTTCAACCCGAGTTCACAAAATCATGAGAACCGATACCCCGGTCACTATCCATCGCGAACATTACAAAGCACCTGCCTGGCTGATTCCGCGCACTGAATTGCACATTGAGCTCGATCCGGTTGCAACGCGAATTACTGCCCGCCTGCATCTGGAGCAACAGCGTGAGGAAACGTTGATTCTGGATGGTGTCGGTCTGCAGCTCGAATCGGTACAGCTGGATGATCTGGAGCTGACACCTGATCAATACGAGCTCACCGAACTACATCTGCAGATTCACAAGCTTCCATCATCATGTGTGTTGACGACAATTTGTATCGTCAATCCGGATGCGAATACGGCGCTGGAAGGTTTGTATCGATCGAGTGGTATCTTTTGCACGCAGTGCGAAGCCGAAGGTTTTCGCAAGATCACCTGGTTTCTGGATCGACCTGATGTGTTGTCGGTGTTTGATGTGACGATCGATGCTGATCCGGACAGCTGCCCGGTTATGTTGTCCAACGGCAATCCAATATCCGGGCCTGCGGTCATTGCCGGTGATGAACGCGGCAGGCATCGCGCGCGCTGGCATGATCCACATCCGAAGCCAAGCTACCTGTTTGCACTGGTCGCGGGCAATCTGGCAAGCATCGAAGACACTTTCACGACGGCATCCGGGCGAGAGGTGACTTTGCAGATTCTGGTCGAGTCGCACAATATAGATCGCTGTGATTTCGCCATGGCATCATTGAAGAATTCCATGCACTGGGATGAGCAAGTGTATGGACTTGAATACGATCTTGATCTGTTCATGATCGTCGCTGTTGATGACTTCAACATGGGGGCGATGGAAAACAAAGGGCTTAATGTTTTCAATTCCAAGTATGTGCTGGCTGATAGTGAAACTGCCACCGATTCGGATTTTCTGGGTGTCGAATCTGTAGTTGCACATGAGTACTTTCACAACTGGACCGGTAACCGCGTGACCTGTCGAGATTGGTTTCAGTTAAGCCTCAAGGAGGGCTTGACGGTTTTTCGTGATCAGTGTTTTTCAGCAGACATGCACTCAGCCACTGTCAAGCGTATCGAGGACGTTCGGCTGTTGCGTGCCAGACAATTTGCCGAAGATGCTGGCCCGATGGCTCATCCAATTCGCCCGGACAGCTATATCGAAATCAACAATTTTTACACAGTTACCGTGTATGAAAAGGGTGCTGAAGTCATTCGCATGCTGCACACCCTGCTGGGCCCTGAACGATGGCGCCTTGGCATGGACGTGTATTTTAAACGTCACGACGGCACAGCGGCTACCTGTGATGACTTCGTTGATGCAATGCAGTCGGTCACCGAGCTTGATCTTGAGATTTTCAGACGCTGGTATTCAATTGCCGGAACACCCGTTGTCGAGCTTGACGAGCAGTTTGATGAGTCCACCGGGCGTTATGTTCTGATCGTCAAACAAGGCACTCCGGATACACCTGGGCAGACAGAAAAACCGGCCTTGCATATCCCGCTGCGTATCGCCTTGATCGATCGGAGTGGAAAAACGGTCGTGCCTGAAGACGGTACCGAAACAGTGCTGCACGTAACCAAACAAGAACAAGAGTTCGCGTTCGATAACCTAAGCGAAAAGCCTGTTCTGTCGGCACTGCGTATGTTCTCCGCGCCGGTCAAGCTTGAGCATACCGTATCGGATGAAGACCTGGCGTTTCTGGCAGCGCATGACACCGACGGTTTCAACCGGTGGGAAGCCGTTCAACGGCTGGTACAAAAGATCATCACGCTCGAATACAAGGGGCCCGTCGAGAGGACTGGATCCGATAGTGGTTTCGATTCTGGTGTCGATTCTGGTGTCGATATCTTGATCGAGGTGATTGCCAGTGTTCTCCATGATGACTCACTCGATGCAGAGTTCATTGCCGAGTTTCTGAATCTTCCTTCAACGGTCACCCTGGCTGAACAGCATGAATGGGTGGATATCATTGCGCTTGATGATGCTCGTACGCGAGTGATTCAAAAAATTGCTGGGGCGCATGAACAGAAACTAATGAGTCTGATCGAAACAGCGAAGCAGACCCGAGGCAACGATCAGAGTTTTGCCGCGATGGGGCAACGTCGACTCGGCAATGCAGCACTCGGTCTTCTCAGTAGTCTTGATGAACAGATATGGGTAAGTACAGCGTTGGAACACTTCAAACAAGCCGATAACATGACTGACAGCGTGGCGGCGCTCGCGGCCTTGTGTCATACCGATACTGAGGAGCGAAGGCAATGCTTGTCAGAATTCGAAACGCGCTGGTCAAACAACAAGTTGGTCATGGACAAGTGGTTTGCCATGCAGGCCTTATCGCGACGAGCGTCAATCATCGAGGATGTCAGAATTTTGTCTCGGCACAAGGATTTCGATATAGGTAATCCGAATCGCTTGCGTTCCTTGGTTGGCAGTTTCGCGATGGGAAATACGCGCGGCTTTCATGAAAAAAGCGGGCAGGGTTATACTTTTCTTGCCGACTACGTGCTGGCACTCGACAAGCGTAATCCGCAAATAGCCGCTGGCTTGTTAAGCCCCTTGAGTTCGTGGCGACGCTACGCTGAACATTATCAAAAGGGGATGCGCACCCAGCTGGAACGGGTTCAGGCGGCCGATGATCTCTCTCCTGACGTCTACGAGCTGGTGAGCAAGAGTAGTTGAGGCGACCGAGAATCAAAACAGTTCGGGTGATTGCACCTTTACCTGAATTGTTAACGAGTGATTCCAGATTGTAAACAAGCGTGGCAACCGCTATGCACCCATCTTGATGTGGGCCGGTGCGTGCTAGTTTCCTTGTCGGAAAACCCGGCTAAGTGGTAGGGGACATTTTTGCGACTGCACACTGGAGTTTTACATGTCTGATCGGAAGCAAGGCACCGTTAAATGGTTCGACAATGCCAAAGGCTATGGGTTCATCATCAGCCCCGAGGGTGAAGATGTATTTGTTCATTACAGAGTCATTGTTGGTGAGGGTTATCGCTCGCTGAACGAAGGTCAAAAGGTTGAATTTGTTGCGACTCGAGGTGACAAGGGCTGGCAAGCCTCTGAAGTTGCAGCGCTCTAGAGGCGCGCCAGAGCGTCAGATTCAAAAACCTTGGATTTCGGGCTCTCAGCAGGCCCACCTCTGACAGGTCTGTTTCAGGTCAGATGCTGCTAGCGTTACGCCTGACCTCCAAACCTTGATCTCTTGGCCCGCCACCTCGGCACTCTGACTCTGGAGCCCCGGCCTCTGAACAATGCTGTGTCACAAGCGGTCTATGCTTGTGATCATGTCACACGAAACTCAGTTTGATCTTCTCAGGAAGCGACGCTTTGCGCCGTATTTTCTCACCCAGCTCCTGAGTGCATTCAACGATAACGTTTACAAGAATGCGCTGGTCGCCCTCATCGCGTTCTCGGCGATCAGTAGTAGTGCCGCGAATGACGGTTTGTTGATCAATCTTTCCGCGGGACTTTTCATACTGCCGTTTTTCCTGTTCTCGGCGTTCTGCGGACAACTGGCTGATAAATACGAGAAATCGATGTTGATCCGTCGCATCAAGCTTGCGGAGATCTTCATCATGGCCGCTGGCGCGGTCGCCTTCTGGCTGCAGAGCGTGCCATTGCTCATTGCCGTGTTGTTTCTGATGGGTACACAGTCCGCCTTCTTTGGTCCGATCAAGTACGGCATCTTGCCGCAACATCTGAACGAGTCAGAATTGGTTGGTGGTAATGGTCTGGTAGAGCTGGGTACCTTTCTCGCCATATTGATCGGCACGATTGCGGGTACACAGCTTATCGCCAAAGCCCCTGATGGCAGCGTGATGTTGGTCTGTACTGCCATTTTGGCTGTCGCCGTTGTTGGTTACCTTGTCAGTCGCGGTATTCCGAAAGCGCCGGCTAACGATCCGGAACTGTCCTTGCGCTTCAATCCGATCGTCGAGACATGGAAGCTGGTGCGTGATACGAAACAGGATCGAGTGGTCTTCCAGTCAATTCTGGCGATTTCCTGGTTCTGGTTTCTCGGAGCGACCTACCTGGCTCAGTTTCCGGTTTACGCACGCGATGTGCTTGGCGGCAGTGTTGATGTCTTTACCATACTGCTTGCCACCTTCTCGATCGGTATCGCTGTGGGCTCCATATTGTGTGAGCGTTTGTCCCATGGTCGTATCGAGATTGGCCTCGTCCCGTTCGGCATATTTGGCATGACACTTTTTGGATTGGCTCTGGTGCTGTCGACACCCGCTTCACCACTGGGCAGTGGTATGTCGGTGAGTCAATTTTTGTTCGCCGATGGTTCGTCTGCAAGCTGGAAAATTTTGGCCAGCATACTCCTGCTCGGTATGTTTGGTGGCTTTTATATTGTTCCACTTTATGCGCTGATACAGAAAACCTCGGAGCCGACACGACTGTCTCGCGCCTTTGCTTGCAACAATATTTTGAATGCGTTTTTCATGGTGATGTCTGCAGTGCTGGTACTTGCAATGTTAAGTTTTGATATGAGTATCAAGGGCATTTTTCTTATCATGGCTTTGGCTAATGCCGTGGTCGCGGCTTACGTATTCAGTCAAGTGCCGGAATTCATGATGCGCTTTATAGTGTGGATTCTCGTTCACACGCTTTATCGCGTCCGCAAGAAAGGATTGGAAAACATACCTGACAGTGGACCTGCAATAATAGTCGCCAATCATGTGAGTTTCATTGATGCATTGATACTCGGAGGGTGTATCCGGCGTCCGGTGCGCTTTGTCATGTATTACAAGATTTTCAAATTACCAGTCATGAACTTTGTCTTTCGCACCGCAAAGGCAATTCCGATCGCCGGACAAAAGGAAGACAAAGCCCTCTACGACAAAGCCTTCATTGACATGAAAGCTGCGCTTGCTGAAGGCGACCTTCTCTGCATATTTCCTGAAGGGGAAATAACCGGTGATGGCCAGATGAACCCGTTCAAACCAGGCATCCTTCGGGTCCTCGAATCGCAACCGGTTGATGTCGTGCCAATTGCTCTACAGGGATTGTGGGGTAGTTTGTTCAGCCGCAAGGGCGGCCCCGCATTCCTGAAATTGCCGCGTCGGCTGTTTGCGCGCCTGGGGATGATCGTTGGTGAGCCAATTCCTGCTGCTGATGTGACGCTTGAGACGCTGCAGTCGAGAGTAGCCGACTTGCGCGGTGATCGTTGGTAGGATGTAAGGATGGAACAACAAGCGGGAAACAGACTCTTCGAACTTGACATACCGGTACGATGGGGCGACATGGACGCGTTCGGTCATGTCAATAACATCATGTATTTTCGATATTTCGAACAGGTGCGCATGTCGTGGTATGAGTCCGTCGGCTTCGATGCGTTAAAGTGCGATGACACAGGATTGTTGATTGTCGACAACCACGCCGAGTATCTCAAGCCGCTTGTCTCTCCGGCCGTTGCGACCATCACGATGAGCGGTCACAGTCCGGGTCGAAGTTCTTTTGTCAGTGAGTACTGGTTGACGTCGAATAACATTCTATTTACACGTGGCAAAGCAAAAATTGTGTGGGTTGATTACGTCAAGGGCAAATCTGTACCGTTACCGGATGCGATTCGCGCTCTTGTTGATCCAGAGAAAGTAAAATCAGAGAAAACCTGGGACCGATAACGTGGAAACCACACTTTATGGCTGATGGCTATTGTCTCCAATGCGGCAGTGCAGCGCATCATCAGATACCGGAAGGAGATAACCGCAATCGTCTTGTCTGCTCCGACCAAGCGTGCGCTTACATCCACTACGATAATCCGAAAAATGTGGTCGGTTGTCTATTGGAATGGCAAGGTAAAGTGTTGCTGTGCAAACGTGCCATCGAGCCACGACTTGGCTATTGGACCTTGCCAGCTGGTTTTATGGAGAATCAGGAAAGCACCGTCGAGGGTGCTGCACGCGAAGCGTACGAAGAGGCAACAGCGGAGTGCGAAGAATTGAGGTTGTTTGCGGTCTATAACTTACCGCGCATCAGTCAGGTGTACTTGATGTTCTTCGGCAAACTCAAAGACGGCATTGCACGGGCCAACGAGGAAACACTGGAAGTCGGTTTGTTCGATGAAGACGAAATACCGTGGTCAGAGCTGGCCTTTCCGGTAGTCGTTGAAACGCTGACGCGTTATTACGAGATGCGCCAACAGCGTGACCAGCGGGTATATTCGGCGGATATTTTTAGTCGGCCCGGGGCGCCTCTGGAAATCCGTCGACACTAACCAGGCGCCTATGCCCGTTGCCAGGTTTGAAGACCTTGGCGCCGCACATTGCGCCGCCGGAAGATCTCATCTCGATCCACGTTCACTTTCCCGATAGTTGGCTCGTCGCTAAAGTCGACCCCGCAACGGACACAAAAATCAGCGCATCGTGACCTGGCTGTAAATCAACCCATCAACAACAACCAAGTGGGTCAGTCAGGTTAAAGCTCCCGTAGCTCGCGCCTCAAGATCTTGCCAACATTGGTTTTGGGCAGTTCATCAACAAATTGAATAACCTTAGGTCGCTTGTAGCCGGTCAATTCTTCCTTGCAGTGGGCCTTGACGTCCTCTGCAGTCAAGGCCGGATCTTTCTTGACAATAACCACTTTGACGACTTCGCCGGAATGTTCATCCGGTACACCGATGGCACCCACTTCCAGCACGCCGGGCATCATCGCTATTACCCCTTCGACTTCATTGGGGTAGACGTTAAATCCTGATACCAGAATCATGTCTTTCAGTCGATCGACAATCTTGAAGTAGCCTTCGGCATTCATGATGGCTACATCGCCGGTGTGCAACCAGCCGTCGCTGTCTATAGTCTCGGCTGTTGCATCCGGGCGTTGCCAATAGCCCTTCATTACCTGTGGACCGCGGATGCATAGTTCACCCGCTTCGCCGATCGGTAATGGATTGTTGTTTTCATCTCGTATTGAGCCTTCGGTCGATGGAATTGGCAGGCCGATTGAATCGTTGTAGTCGGTTAGTGTCATCGGGTTGATACAAGCTGCGGGGCTGGTCTCTGTCAGGCCGTAGGCTTCGATCAACGGATTTTTGGTGATTTCCTTCCATTCTTCAGCGACGGCCTTCTGTACGGCCATGCCCCCGCCCAGCGTCATCTTCAATCCTGAAAAATCGATTTCCTTGAATCCATCGGTATTCATCAAGGCATTGAAGAGAGTGTTGACACCAGTAAAGGCGGTGAAGCGAAAATTCTTGAGCTCCTTGACGAAGCCTGGCATATCGCGCGGGTTGGTTATCAGTAGATTCAGTGCGCCGAGTTTCATGAAAGTCAGGCAGTTCGCTGTCAAGGCAAAGATGTGATAGAGCGGTAGCGCTGTGACAATGATTTCCTTGCCCTCTTCAAGATCGACGGCATTGATCCAGGTCCATGCCTGAACAATGTTTGCCACCATGTTGCGATGTGTCAGCATGGCACCTTTGGCAACCCCCGTGGTTCCGCCGGTGTATTGCAGGAAGGCGATGTCATCGTGACCAACATCCGTTGTGGCTGTTGGCAAGCTTGCGCCCTTGGCGAGTACATCCTTGAATGAGTGCGACCCTGGCAAGCTGAAAGGTGGAACCATCTTTTTGATGTATTTCAGGACAAAATTTACCAGCATGGATTTCGGGAAACCGAGCATGTCGCCAAAGCGTGTGGTGATGACGACTTCGACATCAGTCTTGTGGGCGATTTCTGCAAACGTGCTGGCGAAGGCTTCAACAACGACGATTGCCTTGGCACCAGAATCCTTTAGCTGATGCTCCAGTTCCCGATCGGTATACAGAGGGTTGGTATTGACGACAACCAGGCCCGCTCGCAACGCACCGAATACTGCAACTGGATATTGCAAGAGATTGGGCATCATGATTGCGATGCGGTCGCCTTTCTTCAGACCTGCTTCGTGCTGACACCAGGAAGCAAACTGTTGGGTCAGCGTATCGAGTTCGCTGTAACTGATGGTCTTGCCGAGGTTGTGGAACGCCGGCTTGTCCGAGAAACGCTCGGTGGCCTCGGTAAATATTTCCACCACCGATTGATAGGAGTTGACATCAATTTCCGCAGGAACACCCGGCGGATAAGAGTTAATCCATGGTTTGTCCATGTTGCTCTCCAATAGGTTGACCGGCCGATCCAATAACCAGCAGGTAGGGATATCAAGGGTTACCGCAGCACTTCTTGTATTTCTTGCCGCTTCCGCAGGCGCAAGGATCGTTACGTCCTTGTTTGGGTGCGTCGCGACGATATTGGTTCACATTCGGTATCTCTGCATCGCGGAAATACCATTGGCCGTGGTATTTCTCGAACACAGCACGCTCATGATGAGTATGCCGGTTACGCGACGGATCGCGATATCGGGCCATGAATTCCACCCGGCCGCTTGAATCGTCCTCGCCACCTGCTTCTACATCGATGATTTCGAGGCTTTGCCACTCGGACTCACGTGCCCATTTGGATGTGGCCGCTTCATCAATATCGTTTCGGGTCGACGGATGGTGGGTGGCCAGAATGAAGGCCATGTCACCAGTTGTATGTGCCGTATATCGAGCACGCATGAGCGCGTCAGCAGTGCGGGCTTTTTGCCGACCATCAATGATAGGTCGGCAGCATTCCGTCAACGGTTGACCGGAACCACAGGGACAAGCAGACATTCGGTTCTTCGCTGGATTGGGATTCTTGACCGAAGTTTAGCGTAAACCTCGCCCTAAACCCTACTAATGGATGTAGATCCGGTTGCCTTCGTCGTCGGTGGTATAGGGAATCAGCACGCCGAGGAGCTCATACCCGCGCATGGTTACGGTGCCACGATCACGGTGTGCACCCGAATCGGTGAACTCGAAATCGTATTCGCGGCGAAAGCAGCTGCCACCTTTCGCACTGCGGCTGAGTTTGAGTTTTTGTAGCGAGACGGTTTGATCAAGCAGCTGGATCTGTTGAGCTTGGCAGGCGCGGCGGGCGTGTGTGATTGCCAGTTCTCTGGCGCGTGAACTGGTCCACCAGAATGTGCCCATGGCGATGGGTACGCTGAGCAGCAACATATCGTAAAGAGGATGACCGGTCATGGCGCTATAATACGGCGCCACACAAGGAAAGCCCATGTCTGATATCCAAGACCTCGAACCCGCGACTCAAATCGAACTTGAGGCAGCGGCATTTCGTACCCTCATCGCGCATTTGCGGGAACGCACCGATGTACAGAACATCGACCTGATGAATCTGTCCGGTTTCTGCCGTAATTGCCTGTCGAAGTACTACGTCGCAGCTGCAAAAGAGCGTGGTATCGAACTCGAATATGAAGATGCCCGTACGCGTGTCTATGGCGAACCCTACGCTAGCTGGAAAGAGAAGTATCAGAAAGAGGCAACAGCCGAACAGCAGGCTGCCTACAAGGCCTCGCACCCCAAGCACGACTGACGGCGCTGACGCACATGCTGGCGATTCCGTGGCAACATATATTAGAGCCCGGCAGCGACAAACTGGTATTGATTGGCGCGCCACTCGATGCTCAGGGGAATCATCTGCCCGTCGAAGCACTCACGGACGACACACCTGCGGAGCTTGAGCTCGTCGTGGTTGATGCCATTGAACGCTATTCCCGTCAGGCAGAGCCTCGAATGACAACGGGCTATCTTTTTCTCGACGCCAGCTCCTTGTCTCAGGACGTTGCCCGGAAAGACGCCAGACGGCAGGACCTGGAGCAGACGTTGGGCGATGCGTGTCGATTGTTTCCCCATCAGCTGCTGGTACAGCTGCAGAAGTTACCCGGCGACTGGTCGGCCGCCCCGTTGTTTGCATTCGGTTTTCGAGAAATGAAAGCGTCTGTCGGTTCGACCGTTTTCGAATTCCGTCTGAGCGACTACAAAGCTCCGCCAGCCTGGCTCAATGCGCGATTCTGGGCGAATCCCGAGCGTTATGAGCAACCCGACGACCCGGATGAGTTTAGTGATCTGACCGGTTCATTCGATGACACCTCGGATGACACTATTGATGAAGAATGGGACTAACCTTTACTGAATGACAGATTTGAATATCAGCTTCGAAAATAACCAAGGCAACAAGGATCAAGCAATGAGCGCGATACAGATAACCGAATTAATGGGTGACGGCATAGGTCCCGAGCTCGCAGAATCGATCCATGCTGTCGCCGATTCCCTGCCCGCTGAGTTCAATTTCATACCGGTGGATTGGAGTTTGCCCAATCGTGAAAAGCGCGGTGATGACGTCATTGATGAGGCAGAGAATTCAATGCGGCAAACCAAGCTTGCCGTCAAGTACCCGACTGTCACCAATAAGCGCTCGCCAAACGCCCTGATTCGAAGACGCTGCGATTTCAGTGTTATTTATCGACCGGCCATTTCAATCAAGGGCATTCATACGAATTTTAAGGAAGACGTCAATTTGCATATCGTGCGTATCGCGACGGGCGGTACTTATGATGATCCCGGCCAATTGGTGGGCAAGGATGCGGCGGTTTCACTGCGTATGGTCGAGCGCAAACCATGTGAGCAGGCGGCCAGATTCGCCTTCAAGCTGGCGCGTCGGATTGGTCTGCGATACGACAACAACCATTATTCGATGACGAGCTCGTCAAAGCACACGATCCAGCGGGTTACCGATGGTCTGTTCGAATCCGTGGTCGCTGAAGTACATGAGCAGTTTCAGGACGTCGATCATCACGTTGAATTATTCGATGCTTTGTTGGCCAAGATCATTCTTGACCCGTCTGCCTTTGAGGTCGTTCTGGTGCTTAACGAATACGGCGATTTTCTGTCCGATATGGCGTCCGGCCTGGTCGGTAGTCTGGGCACCGGCGCCAGCGGCAACTATTCCTTTGGTGCCGATGGCGAAGTGGATATCGCCATGTTTGATCCCGCTGGCGGTACGGCACCTGACATAGCCGGCAAGAATGTGGCTAACCCTGCGGCCGTTTTATTGGCTTTTGGCATGTTGCTTGATCATGTTGATCGCTATGATCTCGGACACGCGTTGCGCATGAGTTTACTCGGCGCAATCGAATCCGGGCAAAGTACTCGGGATCTTGGTGGGAAACTCAATACAGACGAGTTTACGAAGGTCATCATCGATAATATACCGGCGCACCTGTAGCCCCACGCTATGTGATAATTCAGGGATACGTCAGGGACTAACCGAATGAGCGCGAATCCGAAGTCTGCGAGCCCAAAAGCTTCAATGCAAGAGCAGTGGGACACCTCTTTGCTGGGCGGGGCCAATTCTCCCTGGCTTGAAAGTCTGTACGAGCAATACCTGGCTGATCCGAACTCGCTCGATGAATCCTGGCGAGACTACTTCGCCGCGTTGCCGATGGTCGCCGAGAATTCGCGTGAGGTACCGCATTCGGTCATTCGGCGTCAGTTCGCCGAACTGATCAAGAGCGGAAGCGCTGTGCGTCCCGCGGCAAGCGGTAGAAGTGCTGGCGGTACTGCGGCTGAACTCAAGCAGATCTACGTTACGCAGTTGATCAATGCCTATCGGGTACGCGGGCATCAGTTGGCCAAGACAGATCCACTAGGTGTCGAAAAAGATGCCATGGTTCGAGAACTGCGCTTGCACGAAAACGGTTTGTCAGAGGCTGATCTGGACACTGTTTTTCCGACGCCATCTCTGGAAGGAATTGATCATGCGCCTCTGCGTGACATCATTGAACACCTCGAACGTTGTTACTGCTCATCGATCGGTTACGAGTTCATGTATATCGATTACACGCCACAGAAGGACTGGTTGCAACAGCGTATTGAAAGCGTTGCCTCCGCGCCAACACTGAATGCCGATACACGTCGCTGGATTCTGGAACGCGTCACCGCAGCGGAAAGCATGGAGCGGCATCTCGGTTCACGCTATGTTGGTCAGAAACGTTTTTCTCTGGAAGGTGGAGAGAGCCTTATTGTCATCATGAGCGAGCTGGTCAGGCGTGCGGGTGCCGCTGGCATGAAAGACATGGTTATCGGTATGGCACATCGCGGCCGATTGAACGTTCTGGTCAACATACTCGGCAAGAATCCGGCAGATCTCTTCCAGGAATTCGAAGGCAAACAAATAGAAGCCAAAGAAAAAGAAAGCCTGTCTGCTGGTGATGTCAAATATCACCAGGGATTCAGCTCCGATATCAAGACGTCAACGGGTCATATGCATCTTGCACTGGCGTTCAATCCGTCGCACCTGGAAATCGTATCGCCGGTTGTTGAAGGCTCGGTGCGTTCACGTCAGGATCGCTACGGTGACAAGGATGGGGACCTGGTGCTGCCGATAAGTATTCACGGCGATGCCGCTTTTGCGGGTCAGGGCGTAGTTATGGAGACGTTCAATATGGCGGACTCGCGTGGTTTCTCGACCAAGGGCACCGTCCATATCATCGTCAACAATCAGATCGGTTTTACCACCAGTAATGCAGCAGACGCTCGATCAACCTTGTATGCCAGTGATGTCGCGAAAATGATCAACGCACCGATCTTTCACGTCAATGGTGATGATCCCCAAGCGGTATTCTTTGTCACGCAACTGGCGCTGGATTTTCGCATGGCGTTCAAAAAGGATGTCGTCATTGATCTTGTCTGCTATCGACGTCACGGGCATAACGAAACCGATGAGCCGTCGGTTACGCAGCCGATCATGTACCAGACGATCAAGGCATTGGCGACAACTCGCAAGCTTTACGCAGATCAACTGGCCCAGGAAGGAATCCTCAGTGCAGAGGAGTCTGATCAGATGGTGCAGGACTATCGACAGGCACTCGATGACGGCAAAACCGTTGCGCCAGATATTCTGGAGGGCCAGTCCGAAGCCCCTGAGCTCGCAGTCGAGTGGAGCCGCTTTGTCGGAGACGACTGGCGAGCACCCTATGAATCGAAGGTGCCACTCGCAACTTTGCAATCGCTCGCCAACACGCTGAACGAATTGCCTGATGGTCTCGCCTTGCACTCGCGTGTCAATAAAATTGTCGAAGATCGTCGCAAGATGACGGCAGGTGCCTTGCCGTTGGATTGGGGCTATGCAGAAACGATGGCTTATGCCAGCTTGCTGAATGACGGCTACTCGGTTCGCCTGTCTGGTCAGGATTGTGGGCGTGGCACTTTCTCTCATCGCCACGCAGTACTGCATAACCAGAATAAACTTGGTGCTCATGTGCCACTTCGCGAGCTGACCGACAAGGCGAATTTTCTGGTTATCGATTCAGTGCTGTCTGAAGAAGCGGTACTCGCGTTCGAATATGGTTATGCGACAGCCGATCCGATGACGCTGGTTATCTGGGAAGCGCAATTTGGCGATTTTGCCAATGGTGCGCAAGTGGTGATCGATCAGTTCATCAGTTCCGGGGAAACCAAATGGGACCGACTGTGTGGATTGACCATGTTGTTGCCTCATGGATATGAAGGACAAGGACCCGAACATTCCTCTGCGCGTATTGAACGCTTCTTGCAGCTCTGTGCCGAAGACAACATGCAGGTGCTCGTGCCGAGCACACCGGCTCAGGCATATCACATGTTACGTCGTCAGATGTTACGCCCCATGCGGCGCCCGTTGATCGTCATGTCTCCAAAAAGTCTCTTGCGTCATCGTCTGGCGACCTCAACGCTTGAAGATCTTGCCGACGGTCATTTTTATCCGGTCATTGATGAGATAGACGATATCGTTGCAAATGATGTCGATCGACTCGTCTTCTGTAGCGGCAAGGTGTATTACGATCTTCTCGAAGCGCGGCGCAAAGCTGAGATTGGCAATGTCGCGCTGGTGCGACTCGAGCAGCTCTATCCGTTTCCTTATGAGGAGATGACCGCGGCGGTCAAAAAGTATCCGAATGTAAAATCCATAGTATGGTGTCAGGAAGAACCGCGTAATCAGGGTGCCTGGCGTTCCAGTCGCCATCGCATCGAGCGGGTATCGCCTGCCTCGGTCGGAAATGTCGAATTTTCTGGACGGTCTCCGTCAGCCTCACCGGCGAGTGGTTACATGAGCCAGCACCTGATCGAACAAAAACGTCTCGTTGAAGAAGCACTCGGTCTTATCCCGAATAGTCAGACGAGCTGATCTACAATAGTCCCGTTTCCAGATACATGACGACCAAAGGCCCACGCTGATGTCTGATATCAAAGTACCCACTCTCCCGGAATCCATTGCCGACGCCTTGATTGTTACCTGGCACAAGAAAGAGGGCGATCCGGTCAAACGCGATGAAGTCATCGTGGAAATCGAAACCGACAAGGTCGTGCTGGAAGTTCCGGCGGCCGACGATGGTGTGCTTGGCAAGATCATCGAGGATGAAGGCACGACGGTTTTGGCTCATCAGGTCATTGGCTCGATTGAAGTAGGTGCTACGGCTAGTGCAGCGCCTGCGGCTTCCTCAGCACCTGAACCAGAATCGGGTGATGCGGTCTCCGGAGCTCCGGGGCAAACCAGTCCTGCTGTCAGGAAGCTGCTCGTCAAGCACAGTCTTCAGGCCAGCGATGTGCAAGGTACGGGCAAGAACGGTCGCATCAGCAAAGAAGACGTTGAACGTCATGTTAGTGGTATGGGGGGGAGTGAGGTTGCTGTCGGGACTGCGCCAGCTGCCGCCGCGGATGTAAGTGCGGGTGCAAGCACATCTGCTACAGCGCCAGCCCTTGCGTTGCCGATTGGCGATGGCGAGCGAACCGAGAAGCGTGTTCCGATGTCGCGGTTACGCGCTCGCATTGCTGAGCGTTTGTTGTCAGCGACTCAAAACACCGCAATGTTGACGACGTTTAATGAAGTCGATATGCACGCCTTCATCGAATTGCGCAAGCAATACAAGGACAAATTTGAAAAGAGTCACGGCATCAAACTTGGCTTCATGTCGATATTTCTCAAGGCCGCGACCGAAGCCTTGAAGCGTTACCCGGACGTCAATGCATCAATCGACGGCGATGATATCGTGTATCACGGTTATTGCGACATTGGTGTGGCGGTCTCATCTGAACGCGGCCTTGTGGTGCCGGTCCTGCGCAATACCGAATTCATGTCGCTTGCCAATATGGAAGCAGGAATTGCGGAGTTTGCGGACAAGGCGCGAGCGGGTAAATTGTCGATGGACGAGATGAGTGGCGGCACTTTCACCGTTTCCAATGGCGGCGTATTCGGATCACTGCTGTCGACTCCGATCCTCAACCCTCCGCAGAGCGCTATTCTCGGTATGCATGCGACTCAAGATCGCCCTGTTGCGATCAATGGCGAAGTTGTGATCCGTCCGATGATGTATGTGGCCTTGTCTTATGACCACCGTATTGTTGACGGAAAGGGTGCTGTCGGGTTCCTCAAAACCATTAAGGAGTTGGTTGAAGACCCCGCTCGCATCGTCTTTGATCTGTAACCCTAGAGTGCCAAGTGCCAAGTGCCAAGTGCTGAGTGCTTGGGGACCTTGTGATGATCAGAACGGCATAATTTGCGAGTGGTTCAGTGCCTTGGCAACCGCGTGTGGGCGATTGGTCACTTCCATTTTTTCTATCGCGTTCTTCAGATGAAAGGTGATCGTGCTTTCGGACAAGCGCAGGATCTGGGAAATTTCCCATGAAGTCTTGCCCGCCGCTGTCCAGCTCAGGCATTCCTTTTCTCGCGCTGTAAGTTCTTTTTTCAGGCTATTGGCGTCGTTGGCTTCTGCAACAACCCGCTTCACGCTGTCATGAATGGATTGAGCAATTATTTGCAACCCATATTGCATTTCGTGACTGATGGTCATTTTCCGCTTCGCTGAACACAAGGACAACATCGACCCCTCAGCACCAGCACCGTGAACCGGTACAGAGATGCCACTGATTAATTTGTGTTTTCTGGCTTCGGACATTACCCGCCGTTCTTCGGCGCGAGCGCGCCCTTTGGAAAAATTTATTTCATCCCACATCAATGGTGACGAATGCGTCCAGCAATGTTTGACGGTGGGGTCCTTGGCAATATAATTTTCGTCTTCGTAGAGTCGTTGCCACTCGGCCGGGAAGTTGCTGATGACCAGCAGTTCGCCGATTGCCGGATAGAATGCGCCTAGCTGATAGTTGTCGAAACCAAGTGTTGCAATCGTGTTGTCACAGGTCTTGTAGATATCCTCACGATTCTGGCAGGCATGAAAATGATCTGCGATTTCAAAACACACCAATGCACTTGTAGTGCTCATACCATTCGAACCAATCCAGAAATATAATACAGGTGCATAGGCTGCACCGGGAACATTGGTTTCTCGGCCTCCTTTACTTCAACTTAATCGGTGACAAGTCCTGTTGTCGTCACAACCGCATGACGTCGTGGTTAACGAAAAATTGAACCCGGGAACGCGTTAATTGGCACGCTATCCCAGACGACCAACAGCTGTTAGCATACCCGTACTATTATATTGCTTGATACCTCTCAAATAATATAGGTATTTAGCGCTAAGTACGTATAATGAATCCGAACGTGGAAAGGCCGTCAACTTATCACGTGCATCCAGCACAGCCCTGACATGACTCAGGTCTGTCTGTCCGGCCAAATCAATGATGACTGATCCCCTGATCCCCTGATCCCCTGATTAGCTGATTAGCTGATTAGCTGATTAGCTGATTAGCGGCGAGTTTTTCACCTTGTTACCGATGATGGCCTTTGACGACCGGCCTGTCAGCCGATGCACGACTGCCAGGTAGCCGCAGGACTTCACCGTTGGCGGCGGGCCGTGGTTTTTTGCCTGCTCCCAAGAAATTTCAAGAAAATTGCGCTCGGTTAACAGTAAGGACCCAGCCATTCAGGCCCGATACATGAAGGCTTCAGGGAAATACCGTCGCCGAGCGCCGGCAATATATAATTGTGGGCTTCCCCACCCCCGATGCTGTGAGAAAACTTGATGCTTGATACCTATGACGTGATCGTGATTGGCGGTGGCCCCGCCGGCTATGTGGCGGCCATTCGTGCTGCCCAGTTGGGGCTCAGCACCGCTTGCGTCGAGCAGTGGATCAACAAACAGGATAAACCGGCTCTTGGCGGTACCTGTCTGAATGTCGGCTGCATACCTTCCAAGGCGCTACTCGAAAGCACGGAGCTGTTCGATGTTGCGCGAAACAATTTCGCTGATCTTGGCATCAACGTCGGTGAAGTATCGCTGGATGTGCCAAAGATGATTGACCGCAAGGATAAGGTCGTCCAGGAGCTTACTGGTGGAATCGAAATGCTGTTTAAACAGAACGGAATTGAATGGCTGCAGGGCAAGGGACAGCTGCTCGGCGACAAAAAAGTAAAGGTCACCGCGCAGGATGGCACGGACACGGAATATCAGGCAGGCAACGTGATCATTGCAACCGGCTCGGTACCAATCGAGCTCTCGGCAACGCCGCTGGAGGGTGATATCGTCGTGGACTCAGCGGGTGCACTTGACTGGCAATCCGTGCCAGGCCGAGTGTGCGTAATCGGCGCCGGTGTTATTGGCCTCGAGCTCGGTAGCGTCTGGCGACGACTGGGATCCGAGGTGGTCTTGCTCGAGGCTCAGGACACATTCCTGCCTATGGTCGACAAGGCCATTGCCCGAGAGGCGCAGCGCACTTTCAAGAAACAGGGACTCGATATTCGACTGGCTACCCGGGTCACCGGTAGCAAGGTTGAAGCGGGCAAGGTCAACGTCGGCTTCAGTGACAAGGATGGTGAGCATGAGGAAGTTTTCGACAAGCTGATTGTTGCTGTTGGTCGTCGCGCCTACACCGATAATGTTTGCGCTGATGAGGCGAATGTCGAAAAGGATGAACGTGGCTTGTTTCACGTCAACGAATATTGCGAGACTAATGTCCCTGGCGTATATGCCATTGGTGACGTCGTGCGTGGCCCGATGCTTGCGCACAAGGGATCAGAAGAAGGTGTGATGGCTGCTGAACGCATTGCTGGTGAGCATGGTTCAGTGAATTACGACGTCATGCCGAATGTCATTTACACCCACCCTGAGGTGGCTTGGGTCGGCAAGACCGAAGAGCAGCTGAAAAGCGAGGGTGTTGATTATCAAGTTGGCAGCTTTCCGTTTGCCGCCAGTGGTCGTGCCAAAGCCAAAGGTGATACCAGCGGCATGGTCAAGGTCATTCGCGATAAAAAAAGCGACCGTATGATAGGTGCCCATCTGATAGGTCCGAGTGCATCAGAGCTATTGGCTCAATCAGTTCTCGCAATGGAATTCGACGCGACAATCGAAGACATTGCCCACACAATACACGCGCATCCGACCTTGTCGGAAGTGATGCATGAAGCCGCGCTGAGTGCGGATGGTCGTGCCATTCACATAGGTAATCGCAAAGCCAAGAGTGCGTAAGCCTGGCACTTTCCTCAACCACTTTCGACTACAGGAAAATTCATGAATCTGCATGAATACCAAGCCAAGGCTTTGTTTAAAGCCTATGGCATGCCCGTCCCCAATAATATAGTCGCATCGACCGCGGCCGACGCTAAAAAGGCCGCTGAAAAACTCACCACTGACAAGGTCGTCGTCAAGGCGCAGGTGCATGCCGGTGGTCGTGGCAAGGCGGGTGGTGTAAAGCTCGTCGACACACCGAATGAAGCAGAAGACTACGCGGCTTTAATGCTCGGTACCAATCTCGTTACTTACCAAACGGATGCCAAAGGTCAGCCAGTCAATACGGTGCTTGTCGAAGAGACATGTGACATTGCCAACGAACTTTACCTTGGTATGGTCATTGATCGTGCTAGCCAGCGAGTGGTTGTCATGGCCTCGACTGAAGGCGGAATGGAAATCGAAACAGTTGCCCACGAAACGCCGGAAAAAATTCTCAAGGCTGAGGTCAATCCAATGCTTGGCATCATGCCGTATCAGTGCAGAGAGCTGGCGTTTGGACTTGGCTTTTCGGGTGCACAGGTCAAACAATTCACGTCACTGCTAACCGGGTTGGTCAAGCTTTTTCATGAAAAGGATTTGGCTCTGGTTGAAATCAATCCCTTGGTAGTTACCGTTAGTGGTGATCTGATTTGCCTTGATGGGAAGATCAATATCGACAGTAACGCCATGTACCGAAACAAGGATCTCGAAGAACTCCGCGACAAGAGTCAGGAAGACGAGCGTGAATTGAGAGCCTCTGAATGGGATCTCAACTATGTGGCGCTGGAAGGTAACATCGGCTGCATGGTGAACGGCGCAGGGCTTGCGATGGCGACCATGGATATCATCAAGCTCAAAGGCGGTCAGCCTGCCAACTTCCTTGATGTCGGGGGCGGTGCAACGAAGGAACGTGTCGCCGAAGCCCTGAAAATCATTCTGTCTGATCCGGATGTCAAAGGCATTCTTGTCAACATCTTTGGCGGCATTGTTCGCTGTGATCTTATTGCTGAGGGCATCATTGCAGCAGTTGCTGATGTCGGTATCGAAATACCCGTGGTTGTTCGACTCGAAGGTACCAAAGCGAAGGAAGGTCGGGACCTTCTCGACAAGAGTGGACTCAATCTGCAATCGGCCAGCGATCTTGGAGATGCGGCGATGAAGATTATTGCCACAGTGGGAGATGCCGCATGAGTGTTCTCATCAATAAGTCCACCAAAGTCATCTGCCAGGGTTTGACGGGTAGTCAGGGCACGTTCCACACTGAGCAAGCGATTGCCTACGGCACCAAAATGGTCGGTGGCGTCACGCCCGGCAAAGGTGGTAGCAAACATCTTGATCTACCGATTTTCAATACCGTGAAAAATGCAGTTAACGAAACTGGTGCGACCGCAACGGTCATTTATGTGCCGGCGGCGTTTTGTAAAGACTCTATTATCGAAGCGGCGGAAAGCGGTGTCGAGCTGATTGTCTGTATTACTGAAGGCATCCCGACACTCGATATGCTCGAAGCCCGCATCGCTGTCGACCACAATGGCGTACGTCTTATCGGACCAAACTGTCCGGGTATCATCACACCGGATGAGTGCAAGATTGGTATCATGCCGGGCTCCATTCATCAGTCGGGCAAGGTCGGCATCGTGTCGCGTTCTGGCACATTGACTTATGAGTGCGTCAAGCAAACTTCCGATCTCGGTTATGGGCAAAGTACCTGTATCGGTATCGGTGGTGATCCAATACCCGGTACCAGTTTCGTTGATGCACTCGCCTTGTTCCAGGACGATGCACAAACCGAAGCCATTCTGATGGTCGGTGAAATCGGTGGAACAGCCGAAGAAGAGGCCGCTGAGTTCATCAAGAGCAATGTCACCAAACCCGTGTCAGCCTATATTGCCGGTGTCACCGCACCACCGGGCAAACGCATGGGCCACGCTGGCGCCATCATCGCAGGTGGTAAAGGCACCGCCGACGACAAATTCCAAGCCCTCGAAGCCGCCGGCGTCGCCATCACCCGCTCCCCCGCCGAACTAGGCCAAGCCGTAAAGCAAGCCACCGGTTGGTAGGGGTCGGACCACGCCAAGTGCCTGATTCAAAAGAGAATCAGGCGCTCCGCGCCGCCTGTTTGCCGCTTAAAAAGCGCTTTTTATGATGAAAAAGCCGCCCGTAAGCTCCGCAACACGTACCGACATAGAGACGCTCGCGGAGTCTCACGGTCTGCGTATTCGCGGCACGCTGCCGGCAAAATCGCAAGACCTGCCGCCGCAAGCCGATGGATCCCCATCACGTGCATTGCTTCTGATCGGTGCTGAAGGTGGTTCCTTGTGGTCGACGTTCAGCCACTCACCTGAATTCTGCGACAAACAAGCTGATCCATTAGACCGCTGGAGTCGTCGAGTAGGCGAATCAATGGCCGGTGAACTGGATGGTCTAGCCTTGTTCCCGTTTGACGGCCCACCATTTCATCCTTTTATCAGTTGGGCGACTCAGTCAGGTTCCGTTAACTCCTCGCGACTTGGATTGTCGCTGCATCGACGATTTGGCTTGTGGCATGCTTTTCGGTTTGCACTTGTTTTACCCTACGAAATCGACCACGTAGAGCCGGTAACTGATACCGGATCGGCCTGTGACACCTGTCAGCAGACGCCTTGTCTTCAGGTGTGTCCAGTTTCCGCTTTCGATGGAGAGCAATATGATGTGCATGCCTGTTATCAGTATCTTCGCGACACGCCTGATGCTCCCTGTCATACGTCGGGATGTCTTGCAAGAAACGCCTGCCCGGAAGGTGCCGGGTATCGCTACCCCGATGAACAAGTGGTTTTCCATATGCGACAGTTCTATCAGGCATTGAATCGACGTTACAAAGAACCATGACTCCTCGTCTCGGTATCGATACGGGCGGCACCTACACCGATGCCGTTGTCGTCGATAGCGAACAAGCCGTATTGGCCGCCGCCAAGCGACTGACCACGCCGCAAGATCTTTGCATTGGTATTCACAATGCGCTGCAAGCGTTACCGCCTGCGCTATTAAGTAATCTTGAACTCGTTTCGCTGTCGACGACGTTGACAACCAACTCTGTTGTTGAAGGCCGCGGTGCACTTGTTTGCGTGCTGTTGCCTGGCTACACGGAAAAACAGCTTGAAGACTCCGGTTTGTTGGAACTCCTTGGCAAGGACTATGTTCACTGCCTTGATGGAGGCCACACGGCAACGGGTGAGCAGTGCAAGCCGCTGAATCTTGAGCGCATCGAAAATATTATTGTCGCGCAAAAGGACAAGGTTGCCGCCTTCGCCGTTTCATCACTATTCGCGACACGCAATTCCGAGCATGAACAAGCGATAGTCAATCTACTTGCCAAACACACTGATAAGCCTGTAACAACAGGTCATGATCTAGCAGCCCAACTCGGCGCGCCTCGACGAGCACTGACCGCTGCCTTGAATGCACGGATGTTGCCGTTCATTCATGAGCTGATCTCATCGGTCGAATCCATACTCAAGGAATTTTCAATCCGCGCACCCTTGATGATTGTCACCGGTGATGGATCACTGGTAAATGTCGAGACCGCTAAACATAAGCCATTGATGACGATTCTCTCAGGGCCTGCCGCGAGTGTTGCAGGAGCGACCGCGCTCAGTGGTTATCAAAATGCCCTGATCGCGGATATGGGAGGCACCACGACAGATATCGCCATCGTCAATGATCGCACGGCAGAACTTTGCGAAGACGGCGCGCGAATTGGCCATTGGCAACCGATGATTAATGCTGTGCGCGTCGTGTCCGTTGGCCTTGGTGGTGACAGTGAAGTGAGATTTAACGGCAGGCTGTTTCTGGCATCCCGTCGTGTAGTGCCGATGAGCTTGCTGGTGCATGAACACCCACACTTGATGACATGCCTCGAGAAACAGTGGGACTCGATGCCGAATCCAAGACAAAATCGATTTGCACTGCGTCTCTATGCCAATCCGGAGTTGATTGATCAGCTGGACAAGTCGCAGCGGCGAGCCTGGGATCACCTGGAGGCAGGTCCGGTTGAAATGGATGCACTGGCAGATACCGACAAGTCGTTGATGCGATCCATCGCACGTCTGGAAAGGGCAGGCCTTGTCATCTTCAGCGGGTTCACGCCGACTGATGCGACACATGCACTTGGGCGCAGCGAACATTGGAACGCGGATGCCGCAACTGTCGCGGCGCGTATATGGGCTCGTCAGATGCGTTACCTCTACGGTTGTGGAAACTGGGACAATGGGGATGCAATGGCGCCGTGCAGAGACGTCGTAGATCTGGTTACTCACGAGCTCGCGCAACGCCTGCTCGAAGCGGGTCTGAATCATCGTGGACTACTCGATGAAGCCAAAGCCCAGAAGTTGACGCCGCTTTTAGCCGACATGTTGCTACGAAACATCACTGAGACAGGTAAGAAGCCAGTATTCGGTTTGCGATTTTCTAACGATATGCCTCTGGTTGCTGTCGGTGGCCCAGCTGCGGATTTTTTTCCGGCCGTAGCGAAACTACTTGGTATGGCGTATGAATTACCCAAGCATGCAAGTACCGCCAGTGCCGTTGGTGCTGTACTAGGATGTGTCAGTCAAACGGTATCAGTTACAGTGACGCAACCGGTATTCGGACGGTTCATCGTGTTTTATCAGGATCAACCAAATCAATTCAGTACACTCAATGAAGCAATCGACCATGCGACAGAACTTGCAATCACAGGTGCGCGTGAGCGTGCCCAGGCTGCAGGCGGCAAAGGTATACGGGTGCACACGGAAGCTGCAGCTGATCATGTGGATCATGATATCGATGGTGAGCTTTTTCTTAACACGACTGTAACCGCAACAGCGACGGGCTCACCGATCTGATGGAAACCTTCGATTACATTGTCGTGGGCGCGGGTTCTGCAGGATCGGTCATAGCCAATCGACTGAGCGAATCGGGTAAGTACTCCGTGTTGTTGCTCGAAGCGGGTGTCAGTGATCGACGCTTGTACGTGCAGATGCCGATTGGCTACGGCAAGGTTTACTACGACAAACGCGTCAACTGGAAATACACGACAGAGCCTGTTGCCGGTCTCGGCAACCGCCCCAGCTATTGGCCACGAGGAAAAGTGCTGGGGGGGTCAAGTTCGATTAATGCGATGGTCTATGTACGTGGACATCAACATGATTACGCGCAGTGGCAATCAGTCGCGGATGGCTGGGGCTGGTCTGATGTTGAACCTTACTTTAAGAAAATGGAATGTTGGCTGGGGACGCCGAGCAGTCATCGTGGTACGGATGGTCCTTTGCCAGTTACCGACATCACGAATGAAGCGCACCCACTATGCGATACCTATCTTGACGCTGCTAAACAACTTCAGTTACCCATTGCACAGGATTACAACGGACCGGATATGGAAGGCGCCAGTCTTTATCAGATCACCACTGCCAATGGTCTGCGAGCTTCCACGGCACGTTGTTATTTGCGCCCTGCGATAAACCGCTCGACGCTCACAATTCGAACAAAATCACTGGTTGTCCGGCTCAAAATTAAAAACCACCATGTCGTCGGCGTCGATTATCAGCGTAAAGGCCAGACCCGTAGCGTTGAGGCGCGACGAGAGGTGATCCTGTCTGGTGGCGCCATCAATTCACCGCAATTGCTACAACTCTCAGGTATTGGTCCGCTGGATGTGTTGCACAAGGCAGGCGTCACACCACAGCACGAACTGGCGGCTGTCGGGCGGCATCTTAAAGATCATTTAGGTGCCGATATCGTTTGCCGAACCAATGTACCAACATTGAATCAGACACTCAGACCCTGGCATGGCAAGTTACGCGCTGGCCTTGAATTTCTGCTCAAGCGTCGTGGCCCGCTAACCCTGAGCCTTAATCAGGCAGGTGGTTTTGTGCGTTCACATCAGGATGTCGAGTTCCCTGATTTGCAATTGTATTTTTCGCCTGTCAGTTACACTCGTGCGCCGGTTGGCAAGCGACCGTTGATCAACCCTGACCCGTTTCCCGGTTTCCTGATTGGGTTTAATCCCTGTAAGCCGACCAGTGAGGGGTATCTGAACATCACGACCAGCAACCCCCTGGATGCGCCGGAGATACACCCTAACTATCTGGCGACAGACCACGACAATGCATTGATGCTTAAAGGTATGAGATTGTGCCGTGACTTACTTGCCACACCCGCTTTCAAATCGGTGGTCGAAGAAGAGATATATCCCGGCAGCAAGGTTGATTCCGATGAGTCATTGGCAGACTTCATCAAAGACAATGCCTGGACCGTATTCCATCCGTGTGGAACGTGTCGAATGGGTAGCAACATGCAAACGTCGGTGGTTGACAATCAATTGCGTGTGCATGGCATGACGGGTCTCAGAATTGCTGATGCCTCCGTGTTCCCGACCATAACATCAGGAAACACGAATGCGCCATCGATCATGGTTGGTGAAAAAGCCAGCGACTTGATTAAGCTCGATCAGTAGCTATGGCATTCACCTTTGACTGTGATGCCGCTGAGCTTCAGGACAAGATCAACTGATCCAGGCTTTTTTCTTCGCCATACTGGCATACCCGAGGAAAAAGAGACCCGCTATCAATGGTCCAAAGATCGCCATTGACGACTGACAAAGCAAACAGAATCGTAACCCAGGTAGGTCGTGATTCGGCGATTGCACGATGAGAGTCAGGCATTTGGGCCAATACATTGGGGTTGAATTGCATGGCGAGATTAAGCATACCCAAGCCATGCCAGATAAAAGCGATGAGTCCAACGAGCCATAAACTCCAATGTGCTTTATTCAGAATATTGCTGTCTTTAAGGGTGTGTTCAGTGGCTATCTGATCTACACAGGATGGCGACTCGCGATGGTCAAGTCAGGGGTGCAGAGCCATGTCGACGGGTTAATCATTCGCTTTATGCTGATTGTTGGGGTGTTGATGATGGGCTGCGGTGGCTATATGAGCGCCACTGGAAACAGCCTCGGTATAGCGTTGCTGGTATTTGGCGTTATAGGATTTACACCCGCCTGGTCAGACGTGAAACGGCACGGTGCGTGGCCAAAAGGCAGAGAGCGAATCATGAATCATGTGTCACGCATGGGTGGTGGCTGTATAGCGACAGTTACGGCCGTCTTTGTAACGAATGTTCAAACAAGTCCTGCATTCATTGCCTGGTTGCTGCCCAGTGCTATCGGTACGGTGTTGCTTACTTACTGGTCTCGTCGCCTTTTATCCGGGTAAGTACGTTAAGTATTGACCATTCCATAGATGATGTACGCATTACACACTACGTAGTAAGCGCTAGCATCAGGCGTACCCGCATTCGCATAACACTCAACTTGCCATTACCCACCAAGCAAGTAATCGTGATTGGCTACCCAACCGCGTGATGTAAAAGCTTCAATCAACTTGCCGCGAGCAACTGGATCTGTAATCGCTGTGATTACCAGCTCATTTTTCCGGCGTTGCCATAGATCTTCGTAAGTTATCACCGGTCTATGACGTTTCCGCTGGGCGGCACCGGGCCGATCAAGATCAACGAACCCTGACACATTGCAGCTTTCTGCAAGCAAGGCATCAAACCAGTAACGAGCGTTTCTTCCGGTCCCGCAAATCCAGACATCCCGACCGGTATCAAGTGAAAGCCCAGAATGACCGTGACAAGCGGCGCTAGCGCGAGCGACGGTAAATGCTTCACGACGGTAGCGTGAATCGCTCAACGTCAATCGTGAATCATGCACGCGCCAATCCAGCAAGATGTCACGCGGTTTGCCCATTTGCACGCCCGCTAACCAGGCACGCAATACGAAATCAAAATCTTCCGGCCCGTCAAATTCGCGATAACCTTCCAGCAAGTCAAAGGTTGTCCTGGGTGCCATCCATGTCGGGTGCGGCAATGCGCACTCGATGAAACAACTATCTGAAATGGCCTCGGGCGTCGTCAGGTCATTCAACCAATTTTCATAACGCCTGTTGCCCGGTCCAACACCGTCGGGCAGTCCGTTTTGATCGACAAAGCGAATGCGAGCGCCACATAGTCCGATGTCCTTATATGATTCGAGATAGCGAAGCTGCGCGTCAAAGCGCGAAGTATGGGCAAGATCATCGTCGTCCATTCGCGCAATGAATTTGCCCTTGGCAATACCGAGCCCGGTATTCAGAGCGGATACGATTCCCGGTTGCTCACGAACAACACACTTGATGCGAGGATCAGGAGGCAATCGATCACGCAGGGCTTCGACATCAGAGTCGCCAATCAGTAGCAATTCGAAATCGTCAAACGTCTGATCAAGCACACTTTGAATAGCTGCAGCCGTGGTCTTGCGCCATTCGCGAATCGGCAGTAATACCGAAAGATGCGCAGCCAAGAATCAGCCAGCCTTCCACTTGATACTGCAACCAACACTGGGTGATGTATCAGTTGGTGCCAAGCCGCCCTCAAGCATCTGTAACGCAGCTGTGCGCAGATCACCACCATGCGCGACGTCTCGACCGGGTCGGGTGTCATCGAACTGGCCGTGGTAGAAAAGCTTGTGTTGCGAGTCGAACAAAAATATATCGGGCGTGCACACTGCGTTGTAAGAACGCGCTACTTGCTGGGTCTCATCAAAGCAATAGGGGAAATCGAAACCCTTGGCCGCAGCCAGGGCGGCCATTTTGGCAGGGCCATCTGCGGGATGACTGACGACATCATTCGAGCTGATGGCAATGGTTGTAACGCCGCGTTGGTTCAATTCAGCGGCGAGGGCGACAAGCGGGTCAACAATATGCACCACATACGGACAGTGATTGCACATGAACACGATCAGTACCGGGCCTTCAATGTTGCCGAGTGTTACCGGTTCGCCGTTTCGTGTGTCTGGCAATGTGAAATCTGGTGCTGAGCTAGCGACCGGCATATTGGTTGATTCTGTCAGTACCATCTGAGGCTCCAGTTGATTACAGGTTCAGGTTTGCGTCTATAGTATCGAGAGTAACAGTCTCAAATCAGTCGTATCGCGGGATTAAACTCATGCAAAACACTCAGGCCCGAATGTTCATTGTCTCGGCGCCGTCCGGCGCTGGTAAGACCAGCCTCGTTCGACGGGCCATCGCTGAGCTGGATGATTTGACCGTCGCTGTGTCGCACACGACCCGTGGTGCGCGTTCGGGTGAAGCCGAGGGTGATGATTACTTTTTTGTCGATCGCTCTGACTTTGAGCGAATGATCGATGAGGATCAATTCCTGGAATATGCCGAGGTCTTTGGCAATTACTACGGCACCAGTGTTGGCACCGTGGAGGATGCCCTGGGCCGAGGACAGGACGTGATTTTGGAAATTGACTGGCAGGGAGCGGCACAGGTGCGCCGTAAATTTGAAAAAGTCGTGTCGATCTTCATCCTGCCGCCTTCCCGGGCCACGCTGATCGAGCGCCTGAAAGGTCGCGCGCAGGATTCCGATGAGGTCATTGAGCGCCGTACGCAAGAGGCTGTGCGCGAAATGCAGCAATTTCATGAGGCGGAGTACCTGATCATCAACGACAATTTCGATGCAGCGCTGGCTGAGCTGAAGGCGGTTGTACTGAGCCACCGGGTGCTGAAATCCCGTCAGGCGCTGGTCCACGCGGGTCTGATCACAAGTCTTACTCACTAGTAGATCAAAATACTCGCGAAAATTCCGTTTTTGGAGTGGTGTTTGCGTACAGAAGACCCTAATATAGAGGGTTCCGCTACTTACAGGACCTATCATGGCCCGAGTAACCGTTGAAGACAGCCTGTCGATGGTCAACAACCGATTTGATCTGGTGTTGATTGCTGCCAAGCGAGCACGAAATATTTCCATGGGTGCAGAGCCGATGCTGTCAGCCGATAACGACAAACCCACGGTAATCGCCTTGCGCGAGATTGCCGAGGGTATGGTCACAGAAGATATTCTGAAGGAAGCTGCGCCTCCACCACCAGCCCAGGTCGAACCTGTACTGTATGAGCAACAACCACCGCAAATTCGCGAAGACATCTGAGCCACGCTCAACTGTCGTCCTGACGCGCCAGCCCACCATGTGGCTGGCAGTGTCTATTTCCATCGAACCTGTTTTCAGGAAATAGGGCGATGACACCGTCAGCCACAACCGTGACGGTCAATGCCGAAGGCAAGCCCGAATCCTCCACGCCCATTGAATGGCAAGCCTATGCGGCTTTGCAGGATCGATTACAAACACGTTTCAATACTGAGCAAGTCAATGAAGTCTCGCGTGCCTATGTGGTCGCACGCGATGCGCATGAAGGACAAACTCGTAGCTCCGGCGAACCCTATATCACCCACCCGATAGCGGTTGCGGGCATCGTCTTCGACATGGGTCTTGATCACTACAGCGTCATGGCGGCCTTGATGCATGATGTGCTTGAGGACACGCGAGTGTCACGTGATGAATTAGCCTCGATATTCACAGAGGAGCTCGCTCAAATTGTTGATGGCTTGAGTAAGCTGAACCATCTTAAATTTCGCTCCAAGGCAGAGGCGCAGGCAGAGAGTTTCCGCAAGATGATGTTGGCCATGGCCAATGACATCCGTGTCATCCTGATCAAGCTCGCCGATCGCTTGCACAATATGCGCACCATCGATGCCTTGCGTCCCGACAAGCAACGGCGTATCGGTAAGGAGACGCTCGAAGTCTATGCGCCGATCGCTGCACGACTCGGCATGTACACGATCAAGAACGAGCTTGAGGATTTAGGTTTTCGTGCAAGCTACCCGATGCGTAGTCGTGTTCTTGAAGCCACGGTCGAACAGGCTCATCGCAATCGAGAGCATGTTATCGATAGTGTCAAGACGCGTGTAAAGGCATCTCTGGAAGAGAAGGGTATAGAGGCAACCGTCACGGGTCGCGAAAAACACTTGTACAGCCTCTATATCAAGATGCTGAAAAAACAGCTGCCATTTCAGCGCGTCTTTGATATGTCCGCATTACGTGTTGTGGTCAAGACGGTAGAAGAGTGTTATCAGGTGCTGGGTATTGTTCATCAGCTGTATACGCCGATATTTACACGCTTCAAGGATTACATCGCCATACCGAAGCAAAACGGTTACCAGTCACTGCATACGGTATTGAATCATGGTACTGAGAGCATACCGGTAGAAGTGCAGATTCGCACACATGAGATGGACCAGCTCGCAGAGAGTGGCATCGCTGCACATTGGGCATACAAGGAAAATGCTGATTTATCTGTCAAGCAACCCACAGGTTCATGGTTGACCCGTTTGATTGATCTGCAACAAACGACTACTGACTCGGTCGACTTCGTCGAAAACGTCAAGATCGATCTCTTTCCGGGAGAGATCTATGTCCTGACGCCAAAGGGTAAGATCATCCAGTTACCGCGTGATGCGACGCCTGTCGATTTCGCCTACGCGGTTCATTCGCAAATTGGTAACACCTGTGTCGCGGCGAAAGTTGACAGACGGCTTGTTTCCTTGAGTACACCACTTGAAAATGGCCAGACTGTCGAGATCATCACTGGGCCGAATGAAGAACCCAGTCCGATGTGGTTGAATTCGGTCGTAACAGCCAAGGCGCGCACAGCTATCCGCCATCACCAGCGTGATCTTGACAAGACGAAGGCTGTTGATTTTGGTGAGCGCCTGGTGCGTCGAGCGCTGGGTCGCTATGAACAATCGCTGGAAGGGATTTCGGAAAAGGCGGTGCAAGGATTGCTGGCAGAATTTCATTTTGGCTCCACGGTCGAACTCTATGAATCGGTTGGGCTTGGTGTACATTTACCCAGCCAGATCGCGACCCGACTAATGGCGAAGCAACAAGGTGGTGGGCCAGATGAGCCGCAGCTACCGGTGCGTGAAACAGCCCCCGTGATGATCGACTCAAAGAAAAACCCGGCGTTGTACATGTCGCGATGCTGCCACCCGATACCCGGCGACAATGTGCAAGGCTTTTTTACACCGGGTAAAGGTGTGGCTGTGCATCGTGCCGGATGTCGCAATGTACGCCGCTTTCGTCGCCGACCCAAGGAATGGGTAGCGGTTGACTGGGCGCCAGAAGTGCAGGGCAGCTTCGAGGTCGTGGTTATTGTGCATCTGGCCAATCAGCCCGGTGCGTTGGCCAGAGTTACCTCGACCATGTCCTTGATGAACGTGAATATCGAAAACATGGACTTTAACAACCGTGGTGGTGATGACATCAACATTCGTTTTGTCCTGGCTGTCGAGGATCGTGTTCAGCTGGCTCGTATTGTTCGTCGTCTGCGCAATCTCACCGTGGTTCGAAGCGTCAAACGCGAGGCCTGAAGCGTTGCGGTTATACTGGCCGCCGTCTACCGAACAGGTTGTTAATGCCATGCCTCGCAAGATCGTCATTACCGATAAAGCGCCCGGTGCCATCGGTGCCTATTCTCAAGCAGCCGTTGCCGGCAATATCGTCTTTTTGTCCGGTCAGATCCCGTTGTCGCCTGACACGATGGAAGTGGTCAGCGATGATGTTCGCAAGCAGATCGAACAGGTATTCAAGAATCTTGAGGCAGTCTGCGTGGCGGCCGGCGGCAGTTTTGCCGACGTGGTGAAATTGAACGTCTTTCTTACTGATCTGACGCACTTTCCGATCGTCAACGAAGTCATGGCAACGCATTTCGAAGAGCCCTATCCTGCACGAGCGGCGATTGGTGTCGCTTCCTTGCCCAAGGATGTAGCTGTCGAGGTCGAAGGTGTCATGTATCTCGGCTAGCAACGGTTAGCGATAGCGATGGCAGTGACGTCTGCGCCAGTGAGACTCGATACTGTCGATGTCACAACTCTAAAAGGGGTTGGGGCTGCGATGGCTGAGAAGCTCAAAGGTCTTGGCATACATCATTTACAGGACGTCCTGTTCCATCTGCCGTTTCGTTATCAGGATCGCACACAGCTTGTTCCTATCGGTAGTCTGCAACCCGGTCGTGAAGGGGTTGTTAGCGGCGAAGTGGCCATAGCCGACG
>CALDSR010000072.1 GCA_937924505.1 uncultured Granulosicoccus sp.
AGGGTAGCAGGTTCGAATCCTGCCAGGCGCGCCACCTACAGCAGTGATAAAATGCTTGTCCAGTGGTGAGCGTAGCTCAGTTGGTAGAGCGCAGGATTGTGATTCCTGTGGTCGCGGGTTCGAATCCCGTCGTTCACCCCACTTATCATTTATATTGTTGTTTTACATTGACACGTTTTATCTAATCACTAAGTTCAATCTTAATCACCTGCGAGAGTGGCGGAATTGGTAGACGCGCTGGTTTTAGGTACCAGTGTCTTAGGACGTGGGAGTTCGAGTCTCCCCTTTCGCACCAAGTATCAGTGTCGACCTGGCACACCACCGACCCGGCGGTGCGCAAAGTAATGTCCTTTGTGCTCAGGCGTGGTCTATAGAGGCAAGCATGCAAGTATCTGTTGAAACTACCCAGGGCCTCGAGCGTCGTATGACGGTAGCCCTGCCATCTGATGACATCGACAGCGCCGTCACCGAACGTCTGAAGGACCTCAGCAAGACTGCTCGAATAAACGGTTTTCGTCCGGGCAAGGTTCCGTACAAGGTCGTCAAGAAACGCTATGAGCCTCAGGTTCGCAGTGAGGTGCTGGGTTCGTTGATCAATCGATCGTTCTACGATGCGATTCAACAGGAAAAATTACGTCCTGCCGGGCAGCCGGATATCGTGCCTGCGGAAAAGGATGAGGCTGACAATAGTGAAGAAGGCTTTCGCTTTATCGCCACTTTCGAGGTTTATCCCGAATTCGAACCCGTCTTTAATGACAGTATCAAGGTATCCCGACCGGTCGTCGAAATTGGCACAAGCGATATTGACGAAATGCTGGAAAATCTGCGCAAGCAGCGCACTGAGTACAAAACCGTAGAGCGTGCGTCAAAAGACGGTGATCAGGTCGTCATCGATTTTCTCGGTCGGCTCGACGGGGAAGAGTTTGAAGGTGGCAAGGCAGAAAAAGCGCCGCTGGTGCTCGGTTCCAATTCGATGATTCCTGGCTTCGAAAGCCAGCTTGAAGGTGTCTCCGCGGGCGATAAAAAGACCATAAAGGTTACTTTTCCCGACGAATATCAGGCAGAGCACCTCGCCGGCAAGGAAACAGAGTTCGATATAACCGTGCACGAGGTCAAGGAATCGCACTTGCCTGAGCTCGATGAAGAGCTGGTCAAGAGTTTTGGTATCGAGGACGGTACGGTTGAGAGCCTGCGTGCCGATATAAGAAAGAATATGGAACGTGAGCTGAAACAACGCGTTGATGGGCAAATCAAAACGCAAATCATGGACGGTTTGGTCGATCTGAACCCTGTCGCTGTCCCGGCTGCGTTAGTTTCTGAGGAAATAAAGCGCCAACGGGAACAACTCATGCAACAAATGCCGGCAGATTCGGATTCTTCGTTCTTGTCGGATGAGATTTTCAGTGAGCAGGCAGAGCGTCGAGTCAGATTAGGTTTGGTGATCGGTGAAATAGTGCAGAAAAAAGATATCAAGGCTGACGCGGCTGCCGTGCGGGCACAAGTGGAAACCATGGCGTCGTCTTACCAGGATCCTCAGCAAGTCATTGACTACTATTACGGTAATCCGGAACTCTTGAAAAACGTAGAAGGTCTGGTACTGGAAGAGGCAGTAACTGCCACTGTGCTGGAAGCAGCATCGGTGACGGATGAGGCCACTTCTTTTCAGGACATCATGAACCCGCAGACAGACGAATCTGCACCGAGTGAGAACAGTTGAATATGAGTTTTGTCCCTGAATTCGGCACAAATTTTGGCGCTAATGCTGGTCCTTACAGCGGCATGAGCAACCAAGGCATGGCGGGCCCGACAGCGGCTGGCGGTTTGGTGCCGATGGTGGTCGAGCAGTCACCTCGTGGTGAGCGTGCCTACGACATCTACTCGCGTTTGCTCAAGGAGCGGGTAATTTTCATGGTCGGTCAGGTAGAGGACTACATGGCTAACCTGATCGTGGCGCAGTTGCTGTTCCTCGAGTCGGACAATCCAGACAAGGATATCTCGCTGTATATAAATTCACCCGGGGGGTCGGTGACCGCTGGTATGGCGATCTATGACACGATGCAATTCATCAAGCCGAATGTCAGCACCCTGTGTATTGGTCAGGCGGCAAGCATGGGCGCCTTTTTATTGACGGCTGGGCAGCCCGGCAAGCGTTTTATCTTACCTAACTCACGTGTCATGATTCATCAGCCATCTGCCGGGTTTCAGGGGCAGGCGACTGATATCGATATTCATGCGCGAGAAATACTGGCCATAAAGGACCGTATGAATCGCCTGATGGCGCATCACAGTGGTCAGACTGTCGAAAAGGTGAAGGAAGACACGGAACGAGACAATTTCTTGACCGCAGAAGACGCGGTAGAGTATGGCTTGGTCGACAGGATCGTCCAGACTCGCGACGAGGAGGTCGATGTGTCCACCGGAAAACCGTCTTCGGTCGACAAAAAATCTGATGGTGACGGCGAGGCGTGATAGAGATCATTCTCCGTATGTGACATTGACTGCAACACTGATTCAGGCACCCTGTTGGCGCTTGAAAGTTACCGAAAAACCCGGCAATGTGTGTTGCAAAGATAAAGGTTAAAACATAGAAATGGCCGACCAGGAAGACAAGAAAGACGACACGAAGCTGCTCTACTGCTCATTCTGCGGCAAGAGCCAGCACGAAGTGCGCAAGCTTATAGCGGGCCCTTCCGTATTCATTTGTGACGAGTGTGTCGATCTGTGTAATGACATCATTACCGAGGAAATGCAGGAGCAGTCAACGGATGACGACAGCTCCTTGCCCAAGCCACATGAGATCAATGATCTGCTGGATCAATATGTCATTGGTCAGGCAAAGGCCAAGCGCATCTTGTCGGTGGCGGTCTACAACCATTACAAGCGCCTCGAGTACAAGGAAAGACAAGGCGATGTCGAGCTGGCAAAAAGTAACATCCTGCTTATCGGGCCAACCGGTTCAGGCAAGACACTACTGGCTGAAACACTCGCTCGCACACTGAATGTGCCTTTTACGATTGCTGATGCAACAACACTCACTGAAGCAGGTTATGTCGGTGAAGATGTTGAAAACATCATTCAGAAGCTTCTGCAAAAGTGTGACTACGATGTTGAGAAGGCGCAGACCGGTATCGTTTACATCGATGAGATCGACAAAATTTCGAGAAAGTCTGACAACCCATCAATAACCCGCGATGTATCGGGTGAAGGTGTGCAGCAAGCCTTGCTGAAACTGATCGAAGGCACGGTCGCTTCGGTGCCGCCGCAAGGTGGACGCAAGCATCCGCAACAAGAATTCTTGCAAGTCGATACCTCCAACATACTGTTTGTATGTGGCGGTGCATTCGCTGGCCTTGAAAAAATTATTCAGGAACGTTCGGAAAAGGGCGGTATCGGTTTTGCAGCTGAGGTCAAATCCAAAGACGACAGTCGCAACATTGGCTCACTGTTGATGGACTGCGAAGCCCAGGATCTGATCAGCTTTGGTCTGATACCGGAATTTGTTGGTCGCCTCCCGGTCGTCGCTACCTTGCAGGAGCTTGATGAGGACGCCTTGGTGCGCATCCTTGTTGAACCCAAGAACGCCATCACCAAGCAATACGAAAAGCTTCTGGCGATGGAAGACGTTGCCATCGAGTTTCGCCAGGATGCCTTGTACGAAGTTGCGAGGAGTTCACTTGAGCGCAAGACTGGTGCGCGTGGTTTGCGTACGATCCTTGAAAACGTCTTGCTCGACACCATGTACGAATTGCCGCGTAACGAAAGTGTCAAAAAGGTTGTGCTTGACGCTTCCGTGGTTCGTGGCGAATCCAAGCCCTATCTTGTCCTTGAGGGCCAGGAAAAGGTTATGGAAGAAGACAAATACCGACGCGCAGCATCGGACGACTGATCCCGCGTCAGAAGATCCGTCGGACCTGCGTTTGCCAGGTCCGGCTACCAGCCCCTCGTGCCATCAGGCCAGTTCCCGTCTCAGGCGGTGGCAAACTAAAAACCGTTAATTTATTCAGCCAATTCGCTCGAGACGGTTGATTTTGCCGTAGTTGAATCCACCTTGTCGTGTATCCTCGGTTGTTATTGCTAGAGCCGAATCCTCTACAGGAGATTGCGACAAGTGTCTGAGAAAGATTCAAAGGGCAAAGCGCCCAAGCCTGACATGTCAGAAAACGGATCTGAAAACGACCGTACGCAGAAAAAAAGTGGGTCGACTGAGGGCGTGTCCCTGGAAAGCCTTCCCGTTTTACCCCTGCGCGATGTCGTCGTATATCCGCATATGGTGATCCCACTGTTTGTCGGGCGGGAAAAATCTATCGAAGCGCTGGATGCGGCCATGTCGACTGACAAGCGCATCATGCTGGCAGCTCAGACCAGCGCATCAGTCGATGAGCCTGGGGAAAAGGATATCCATCGCGTTGGCACCGTCGCGACTATTCTGCAACTGTTGAAGCTGCCAGACGGCACTATCAAAGTACTGGTCGAGGGGCAACAGCGTGCCGTTATCGATTCCGTTGGCGCATCCAGCGCGGGCTTCTTTGTCGCGCAGTACAGTTTCCCTGAGTTGGGCACCGACACGGCTTCAACAAAAGAACTGGAAATGCTGGTTCGTTCTGTAACCAACATGTTCGATCAGTACGTCAAGATGAACAAAAAAGTCCCGCCGGAAATTCTGAGTTCGCTGACCGGTGTTGATGATGCCGATCGCCTTGCTGACATGATCGCCGCTCAGATGTCTCTTCGCGTTGAAGAAAAGCAAAACATTCTTGAGCTTTTTGATCCGGCTGAACGACTTGAACATTTGCTCAACCTGATGGAATCCGAACTCGATATGTTGCAGGTCGAGAAACGCATTCGTGGTCGGGTCAAACAACAAATGGAAAAAAGCCAGCGCGAGTATTACTTGAATGAGCAGATGAAAGCCATTCAGAAAGAGCTGGGAGAAATGGATGATGTGCCCAATGAAAATGATGAACTGACGCGCAAGATAGAAAAGGTTGGTTTGTCCAAGGAAGCGAAGAAAAAGGCGACCGCTGAGCTCAACAAGCTCAAAATGATGTCGCCGATGTCAGCCGAAGCGACTGTCGTGCGCAACTACATCGACACCTTGGTTGGTCTTCCATGGAAGAAGAAATCCAAGTTAAAGAAAACGCTGAGTGAAGCTGAGGACATTCTCGAACACGATCACTATGGTCTCGAGAAGGTCAAGGAACGCATCCTTGAATATCTCGCTGTGCAAAAACGCGTCGGGCATGCCAAGGGGCCTATCTTGTGTCTCGTGGGTCCACCGGGTGTTGGTAAAACATCTCTCGGCAAATCCATCGCCCGTGCGACAGGCCGTAAGTTCAGTCGTATGGCGCTCGGCGGGGTTCGTGATGAAGCAGAGATTCGGGGGCACAGGCGTACGTATATCGGCTCCATGCCAGGCAAAATCGTCCAGAGTCTGGCCAAAGTCAAAAAACGTAATCCCCTGATTTTGCTCGATGAAATAGACAAGATCTCGATGGATTTCCGTGGCGACCCGTCATCGGCGCTGCTCGAAGTGCTGGATCCGGAGCAGAACCATACGTTCTCTGATCACTACCTTGAGGTGGAGTTTGATCTTTCCGATGTCATGTTCGTTGCAACCGCTAACACCATGAACATTCCCGAGCCTTTGCTTGATCGCATGGAGGTCATCCGTATTCCTGGTTACACGGAAAAGGAAAAGGCGAATATCGCCGGTCGTTATCTGTTGCCAAGAAAGATGGAAGACAACGGTCTTGACGCGACGGAACTCAAGGTATCTGACGATGCGATTCTCGAAATCATTCGTAGCTATACCCGTGAAGCTGGTGTACGAAACCTTGAACGTGAAGTTGCCAAGATCTGTCGAAAGGTCGTGCGCGAGGTAACCGAGCTAGAGGCAAAGCTTCAGCAGAAAGAGCCATCGGAGTCTGACGCCGCATCGCTGCCAGGCGCGACGAACAAACTGATCAACGTTACGGCGGAAAACATTGATGACTATCTCGGCGTCGCTCGCCATCGCTATGGTCGTGCAGAAAAGGAAGACAAGGTTGGTCAGGTAACGGGTCTGGCCTGGACGCAAGTCGGTGGAGAATTGCTCACTATCGAATCGGCGGTGGTGCCCGGCAAGGGTAAATTGAGCTACACCGGCCAGCTGGGTGATGTCATGCAGGAGTCGATTCAAGCGGCGATGATGGTAGTGCGCAGTCGCGCCGAAGCATTGAAGATCGATCCCGCATTTCATGAAAAATTTGATCTGCATGTGCATGTGCCAGAGGGCGCTACACCGAAAGATGGCCCGAGTGCGGGTGTTGGCATGTGCACCGCGATCGTCTCGGCGTTGACGGGTGTGGCGGTTCAGGCAAACGTTGCGATGACAGGTGAAATAACGTTACGTGGCGAAGTATTGCCTATTGGCGGCCTCAAGGAAAAGCTGTTGGCGGCACAACGTGGCGGTATTGAAACCGTTTTGATTCCCATCGAAAATGAAAAAGACTTGTCCGAAATATCGGATGAAATTAAGTCCGGGCTAAATATTCTGCCGGTGCAGTGGATCGACCAGGTGCTTGATGTGGCGCTTGCCAGTTTGCCCGGAACTGACGTTCCCGCTGCAGAAAAAGAGGCTTTAGCGGACTCTGTGACAGGTTCTGACGAGCGCAAAGGCGGTTCCACCGGGACTGTCCGAACCCACTGAATAAGCACTTAATACTTGATTCCGCGCCGGGGGCGGTCTAAACCTCCGGCTGAGGAATCGGACATTTGCGTGCTGCAAACCGCGTGGTTAGTGGGTTTTTTCAGCGGTATCGCGTATGATTCGTCGCAGCATGGGTTGAAAGGGACGCTCTCTTCAGCCTTCCAATGTACGAAAAACCAAAACGAACGGGGAAAGCGTTTTATGAACAAAGCTGAGTTTATCGACGCCGTTGCAAGTAAGGGCGATATGTCCAAAACCGAAGCAACGTCTGCTGTAGATGCTGTGCTTGATTCTGTGACTGCCGCTTTGAAAGACGGCGAGCAAATCACATTGGTCGGTTTCGGAACGTTCCTCGTGCGCAAGCGCGAAGCGCGCACCGGCCGAAATCCCCGCACTGGCGAACCACTGCAGATAAAAGCTTCGAATGTTCCTAGCTTCAAAGCAGGCAAAGCTCTTAAGGATGCTGTAAACTAGCCGGCTCGGGTGCTTAGCTCAGCTGGTAGAGCATCGCCCTTACAAGGCGAGGGTCGGCGGTTCGATCCCGTCAGCACCCACCAAGATATGGAGCGGTAGTTCAGTTGGTTAGAATACCGG
>CALDSR010000073.1 GCA_937924505.1 uncultured Granulosicoccus sp.
CATTCATATCCTGAAGTCCGCGCCACATGATTGGCTGTTTCCGCGATGTGCGGCTGTTGTTCATCATGGCGGTGCGGGTACGCTTCATCAGGGGTTGCGCTTTGGTCGACCGACGCTTGTTTGCCCGGTTTTTGCGGATCAGCCATTTTGGGGAAAACGCGTAGCAGCTCTTGGGGTTGGCCCGAAACCGATCAAAATGAACAAATTGACAACCGCAACGTTGGCAGCCGCGCTCGTTGAACTTCAACAACCTCAATACCGCGCGGCTGCAGAGGCCCTTGGAAAAGCGATACAGGGTGAGGGCGGGGCGGCCCGAGCGGCGCAAATAGTGATAACACAATGATTGAAGCCTTGAGCAAATTTCGAACTGACCGCTGGAGATCGCAGTTAAAGTGGCTTTCAGATCACGGTCAATCTGCTTGTTTCCGGCTGTACGCAGCCTGATCTATCTTGAATTCTATTTACCCGGTTACCGCAATTGATTAGTCTGTCATATAGTGTTTCCAGGTTGCTAAAAATACGCACTTACAATGAATCCGTAGAGGAGAGGCGAGATGGCTATTGATCAAGAAAATGATATTGCCAGGCACTACACAACGGATAAGCTTCTCGAGGCAATAAATGCTGCTCTGGTCGCTAGTGGCAAAAACCCGAAAACAGTTAATGCCACAGATCTTAAAGGAGTCGATGAGTTTCACACTGGCGGTGTTCAAGCCACTGATGATTTACTGGCCCAACTTACCATCTCGAGCACGACACGGGTACTGGACATTGGCTGTGGAATAGGCGGTGCCGCTCGACATATCGCGTCAAACTCAGGCGCTGTCGTTAGCGGGTTTGATTTGACACCTGAATATGTCAATACGGCAAATGCACTTTCTGACATGGTTGGTATGGGGGATCAATGCCGATTCCAAATTGGCAGCGCTCTGGATATGCCAGTTGAAGACAGTAGCGTTGATCTGGCGACCATGTTTCATGTCGGGATGAACATTGCTGACAAAACCAAACTGTTTAGCGAAGCCGCGCGCGTTCTCGAGTCTACGGGTACATTCGCGCTGTTCGATATTATGCGAACTGGTCAGGGTGATCTTGGATTTCCTTTCCCGTGGGCAGAAAAAGCCGAATGGTCCTTTGTGGGCAGCCCTGAGGATTACAGAAATGCGGCAAGCAAGGCTGGCTTTACACTTGTCAGTGAGCGTAACCGCCGTGAATTCACGCTGGAGTTTTTTGCTAATGCCTTTGCCGCAATAAAAAAGAACGGTGCGCCACCTGCGATCGGCATTCATTTGTTGATGAAAGATACGGCGGCACAGAAACTTCAGAATTATGTAGCAGAAGTCAAAGCGGAAAAGCTAGCGCCTTTTGAGATGATATTCAGTAAATCGTAGTTTGTCGGTAGATGCTCGTACAAGCTGGACGTACTTCATGCCGCCTCGTACGCTAGTGCCGTTGAGCTCACGACCGGATTGAAACGAGTTTGCCTGATCTGCCCTACGCTTTGACTGGACAAGTAGGCAGACGGCCAGCCGTTCATATTATTAATCTAGTCCAGATAGACACCCGGATCGGTAGAGAGACCGATCCGGGGTTTTTCGACGTGGTCCGGTTTCAACTTCCGGCTGCAAGCGCGTCATACTCCTTCTTGAACGTGTCGATGTCGTATCCGCTGCCATTTAAAATGGTACTCATCAGGCGGATGTAGCCAGCCATCGCAATAGCCTCCTTGATCTGAGCGTCGGTCACGCCCATCTTCTTCAACGAGACGGTATTGGCGTAAATGCAATATTCGCAAGGTATCTGTGCTGCAACGGCCAAGCCGATCAAGCCCTTCGTTTTTTTGTCAATTTCATTGTCTGACGTGATTGCCTTGTAGCCCTCGAGGATCACGCCCATTTCCTTTTCAGGCATGGTTTCCTGGAAAAATGCGGGTGCCCCGGCGAAGGCGCTTCCAACAGAAAGGAACAAGGCAACGATAGACAAGCGGTTCAGTAGTTTTTTCATGACATTCTCCGTGTGTAGATTTGAAATTTTGGCAACAGCTTATTCTGTGCACGAAGCTAGTATCGACACTCAAGGTAACAGCGTGGTTTCAGCGACGGGGTTTTTTTGTTTCAATTGTATCCAGGCTGAAAAATGACTGTTTTACGAACGGATTGATTGTCACAGGCCTATTCCCGACCCAGATTCCTCAAACTTCTTGAACGCGTCCGCATGGTCTGAATGCCATCGCGATAAGTTATCAAGCCTTCAAGGGGCGTGAAGTGATCGTTGGAATTTATGGGAAACTGAAAATTGATCGGACAGTGGGTACAGCGGCGAGAAATTCAGGGGTGAGCGGCGGTTTGTCCGTCATCTGCCTTTTTCTCAGGCTTCAGCATTCGCGCGAGAATGGCAGCAATCGCGAATGAAAAAATGATTCTCGCCCAGAGAATACCGGAGAGGTCGGCGCCGAGGGCCATAATGATCAAGGTATCTTCAATCACACTATGCAGCAAGCCGAGGAAGCATAAGGCGAGGTAGGCATCGCGCCGGCTCATGACGCCGTTGTCAAGATCTCGTATGAGCAATCCAGCCCCGTAGCTCAAGCCAAGTGCAACGCCGACGACGGTGACGTTTGCTGCGGTACGGCCTATTCCCAGAAGTCGTAGTACGGGAACGAGTCCAATATGAATAATACGCTCGAGACCGAGTAGGCGCAGTGTATTCAGAAGCACGATCAGTGACAGAATCACGAAGTAGATAATGACGAGTGTTTTAAGCTGCGCGAAGAGCCAGCCGCTCAGCGAGTCATCTTTATCTGTCATGTTCCAGACAATGTTTGCCGGCGCTTGCAACAGATTGAACTGGGTATAGACGAGGTGCAGGATGCTCCCCAATACAAGCGCACCACCGACTCTCAATACAATAGTGACCCACCACGGAACACCTGCTCGTCGTGCAATCGCGCCTTCGATGGGAATCGAGTGACCGATCAGCATCAGGGAACCCAAAACAGTCACCTGCTCGACGCTTAAGGACAGATCACCTGCCATGCCGACAAACACCACAATGCCGGAGAACATGTTTGTCAGAAGCGTCGTCGCCCAGACAATACCAAGCTCCGCTGGCAATCCTGTCAGCGCCATGACCGGTGCCAGAAAAGCGCCTATGAGCTGCAAGGCACCGAGCTCTTGCAGCACTTTCACCACGATCAGGGCCGGGATCAATATCTTGAGCAGCACACCGTAGACCCTGATGGATTCTGTTAAAACGGAGCGTGCTCCACGCAAGGTCTGATACAGGTTCACGCGTTGATATCTGTCGATGGCCAGGTGGGTACGATACGACAGTAAAGAAAGAATATTCTGCGATAATCCGAATATTCGCGTATTTTTATAGCGTTTATTATCAATAAAACCGCAGATTATTTCCATGGATGCGCTCGACCATCGAATACTAGACTGCCTGCAACAGGATGCCAGCGTCACAAACCAAACACTGGCCGAACAGGTGGGTCTTTCACCGTCAGCCTGTCTGAAGCGGGTCAAGCGCTTGCGCGACAGTGGCATCATCGATCGGATTGTTGCATTGCTGAACCCGGAGGCCACCGGGCAGAGTATCTACGTGATTATTGAGGTCACGATGGAGCGAGACCACAAGGGTCTGTTCAAGCGATTTGAAGACAGCGCACTCGCCGCACCTGAGGTCAAGCAGTGTTATAAAGTCACTGGGGAGTCCGATTTCATCCTTATTGTCTCGGTACCTGACATGCAAGCTTATGACCGATTCTGCGATGCCGTTCTGTACGCCGATGACAACATGCGGAAATTTCGCACCCTGCTGTCGCGCAAGCGCAGCAAGTTCGATACGTCGACGCTGCTGGTTTGAGTGACTTTATACATGCTAGTGCGATATTCGTGACATTTTATCCTCTTCGAATCACCCGCGGGTTTCGGTTTACGTTACCTTGCAGATTTGTGCTTGATGATTGGTACCCGAGTTCGGCGATGTGGCGAGTATTGAATATACGTATTTGCTGTTTCCCGTGTCATGCAGACATGAACAGGAGCGAAGATTGACCATACAGCTAGTGGCAATGACCAGTATTCGTTCTGATGCGGAAAACGCGGTTCAGCAGTATTTGAATGTCGTTGGTCCTTTGATGAAGGCTGCTGGCGCGAAAATAGTTCATCGATACGAACTTCAAGAGGGTGTCGTGGGCGACAACGAAATCCAGTATGTCTCCGTGATTGAGTACCCTGATGAAGCTTCCGTACGATTGGTTTTTGATAGCGATGAATATAGATCACTCACGGAAGTAAAGAGGCAGGCTTTCTCGTCATATCAGGTGAACGTGGCTGTCGCCTTATGATCGAGAGAGCGAGCGGGCGCCATAAGGTCCAGATTGGCCTACTTCAGCTACTCGGTATACTGCCTGTGAAGGATGAATTCAGGTCCAAAACGGTCATTCAATCCCGCAATTCGATGGAGGAAAATGAAAACACGTATCTCAGGGGTGTTTGTAAAAATCGCGTTTGCAGATGAGTGGGACATTTTTCTCAAACGGGGATCGTCAGACCGTCCCGCCGCTAGATTCAACAGGCGGGGACAAGACGCGCTGTATTTGAGCAAGGACGAAGAGAGCGCTCGCGTGGCATTGCGAAAATACGTAGGTGATGCTGATTCGCCCCGAGTGATTGTTCACTATCAGGTCGAGTCGTGTGATCTCGTCGACCTACGACATGTTGATGCCAAGGATTTACGCCAACGCTCAAGTCTGGACTGGCTGTGCGCGCTAGAAAGTGGACGTGAACCTGAGAGTTGGCGAGTTGCCGATTCACTTCGAGCGTCGAATGAAGTCGGATTGATTGACCCGTCACGAAAAAATCCATCGACTTGGCATGTAACGCTTTTTCGATGGAATGAGCCCGGTGCGCCTCAAGTGAAGGTTGTCGATCAGCCGGTCGCAATATCCTTCGACGACCTAAGAGGATCGTGACGCAAATGTCCGTTGCTGATCCCCCCGTTTGTGCTGCTGCTGATCCTGATGTCGCCGAGCCGGCGATCGTGCTACCGCCAGGCGCTTGTGATTGCCACCTGCATATTTTTACCACCAACGCTACCTTGGTCGCTGAACGACAATACACGCCGGCTCCCGCTTTGCTATCAAGCTACCTTGATTTACAGAAGGCACTTGGATTGGAACGCGCGGTTGTTGTTCAGCCTAGCGTCTATGGCACTGACAACACGGCAACGCTGAATGCTGTGTCACAAGGCGGTCATTCCTTTCGCGCTGTTGTTGTCGTCGAACCCGATATAACATTAAAAAAATTGCGTGAAATGCACGAGCAGGGAGCCCGTGGCGTGCGTATAAACCCTTTGTTTGACAAGCGAGCACGAATAGACAGTGTTCAAGCACTCTCAGCCAGACTTGCTGAATTGGGTTGGCATATACAATTTCTCATCGACGTGTCCGAGTGTGATGATCTGGTGGCTCTGGTAAGTAAACTGGCGGTACCCGTCGTATTTGATCATTTCGGCCATGTGCCTGCGGGCAAAGGGATCAACGATCCGGGCTTTCAAGCGCTCCTTAGGCTAGTTGGTGAAGGTCAGGCCTGGGTAAAGTTGTCGGGGGCTTACCGAATAACGACCAGCACTCAGACTCCCTATGTGGACATTTCGCCATTTGCACGTGCGCTCATTGGTGCAAACCCGGAGCGAGTATTATGGGGGAGTGATTGGCCCCATCCTCACATCCCGGTGTCTATGCCACGCGATAATGATCTGATCGATACCATGCTGGAGTGGGTGCCGGACGCCAGCATCAGGAACCGCATCTTTGTTGATAACCCGGCAACACTTTACGAATTCGCCTTATGACTACAACCCCGTCATCCAGTGAAGCGTTACTAACTGCCGATTGTAAGAAATCTGTAGAAGCAGCGCTTGCCGTTATGCAGGCTCATATCGATGCATTAAACAGACGCGATGAGAAAGCAATCGCGGCGACGCTGCACTTTCCTCATTACAGGCTGGCGAATGAAAAATTGATGACATGGGAGACCGGTGAGGGTTATTTGGCAGATTTTCGAAAACGCGCAGGTCGTGATTGGGGATACTCCAGTTGGGGGCGACTTGACGTTATCCATGCAAGTGTGGACAAAGTGCATCTTGATGTTCAGGTTGATCGTTACCGGCAAGACGGACATCTTTTGGCAAGCTTCTCGTCAATATGGGTAATAGCCAGAATGGGTGGCCGATGGGCGGCGCTTCTTCGTTCAACGTTTGCGCCCGACACGACGAGTCACAGTGGTCAAGGATAAAGCGATTGAATTTCAGCGATACCTAAAAAGTGTTGTGGGTTGAAAGAGTCGTTGCATCTGAACTGTCAGTCGACAATTATCGTGCATTGAAATTGTTAAAGCTATTTGGAGTATAAGGATTGGAAATTCCAGTTATCGAATCTGAGCGGCTTATACTTCGAGCGTTCCGGGAAGCCTCTGACTTTGAGCCTTACGCTGAATTCTACGGATCAGATCTGACCAAGTATTATGGTGGTCCGCTTGATCGCTCGTCTGCATGGAGAGCAGCTGCGGCGATGATGGGGCATTGGGTCATAAGAGGTTACGGTGCCTGGGCTGTGGAAGAAAAGTCTACAGGTGATTTTTGTGGCATTGTTGGACTTTGGTATCCGGAGGGATGGCCGGAAAGAGAGATCACTTGGGCGATCGTGAAGCAAAAGCAGGGGAGCGGAATAGCGGCTGAGGCGGCAATACGCTCGAGAACGTACGCGTATGAAACATTAGGCTGGAGCAGTGTATACAGTTGCATTTCAGCTGAGAACACTGCGTCAATCAAACTGGCTGAGAAACTGGGCGCGGAATTGCACCGTGTCGTGGAACACGAAATTCGTGGGAAGATACTTGTTTACCGTCATCGTTCAGCGGATCAGTCACCGAGTTCGTAGATGGCGACCGCGGTGGAATCAGGATACGCATCGACTGGATCATGGCTCTCGGATGAGACGCACATATCACGGCTTTGCTGATGACGGAGAGTTATGACTAACGCATGAAAACTATCTATTCGATTCTCTGCGTGCTCGGCATCATGCTCCCTTTATCACAGTTTGTCCCATGGGTTGCTCAACATGGCTTGAATATACCGCTGCTATTGAGTGAGGCTTTCGGTAGCCGGATATCAGCATTTGCCTGGTTAGATGTACTTGTGTCTGCAGTCGTCGTGCTGGCGTTTATCCTTTGGGAGGGTAAGCGGATTAGCATGCGGAGACGATGGATTCCAATTGTTGGGCTCTTATCTGTCGGGGTTTCTTTAGGGCTTCCATTATTTCTTTTACTACGAGAAATACATCTGGAAACTGGCGAACCTGAATAGCTGCTCTTATGGTCGATCAGCTCCATCTCCCGGTTATCAATACAAGTCGGCTAGTGCTGGAACCATTGTCCAAGGTGCACTCGCAAGGAATGTTCGACCTGTGGTCTGATCCGGCGGTCTGTGAATATGCCGGTATCGTTCGTGACTGTGATCAAAAGGTCATTTCAACGCCCACTAAAACACGATCCGATAGCGATCGCATCATCGATTTTTGGCAGCAGGCAGCGTTTGACGGATGGGGTTTTAGGTGGGCAGTCGTGTTGTCGGTACCCCAAGGCGCCTTTGTTGGAACACTCGGTTTCAATGCACTTACTGAATGTGCCGAGATTGCCTTCCACCTTCTTCCCGCTTATTGGGGAAGAGGATTCATGGCGGAAGCTGCCCGCGCGGCAATCGCTTGGTTGAACATGCGCGGAGCAACTCACCTGGAAGCGTTTATCGATCCAGAGAACACAGCATCGATTATGCTTGCCCGACAATTGGGAATGGATGCTAGTTGCACATTCAGCGAAGGCGCTCAACGTTACCTAATGCCGTTGTAGACGAACTATCAAGAACTCGGGAGTCATTGCGTCATGTTAACTGTATGGGGTCGCCGATCTTCATCCAATGTCCAGGCAGTCATGTGGTGTATTGGCGAGTTGGGGATACCACATCAGCGTATTGACGCTGGCTTCACTTATGGTGTCACTGATACAGATGACTACATTGCGATGAATCCCAACGGCACGGTGCCGACGATTCGCGACGGGGACAATGATCCTCTTTGGGAGTCTGGTGCGATACTCCGCTACCTGGCCAGTCGATATTCCGCTGGGGAGTTCTGGCCGAGAGACCCGGTAGATCGTGCTGGCGTAGACCAGTGGGCTGAATGGTCCAAACTCAATATCGCATTGATGTTTACTGGTCCCATTTTTTGGCGAGTCGCTCGAACCCCAAAAGAACGTCAAGAACCGCAGATGATCAAAAATGCCGTGTCCGATTTTGAATCTGCATTGTCAATTGCAGATAAGCAGCTGCAACGTCAGGCCTATATAGCAGGGCCAAATTTTACGTTGGCTGATATCCAATTTGCTCATGTTTTGTACCGTTACTATGATATTTCCATTGAACGTACGCGATTGAAAGCGGTGGAGCGATACTATCGCAGTATGCTGGAGCGTGACCCGTTTGTGCAACACGTGGCCATATCATATGACGAGCTTGTAGATACTTTCTGATGTCCTGGTAGTGACTGGAGAACGTATTGCCAGCGTTTTTCCAGACGTCCTGAACTGTGTGATCTTAGTCTTGCGGTCTGCGTAGTGGCCCGATAGTCAGAAATTCTGACAATCTTGATTTGGCATAGAATGCTGTGTCAAAAGACGCGCGGGTTTTGGAGCGTTCAAGCCAGCTGGTCACATTCGGAAAGTCTGCCGTCCACATAGCGGCAAGGCCCAAGTCATCCATTCGATCAATGAGCGGCAGAACAATGATATCTGCGAGGCCAAAGATCTCACCTGACATCCAGATTTCGCTTTCAAGACGAGTTTCCATACGGGCAAGAGTTGATCGCAGTTGCCCCAACGCGGCGTCGACTTCCGTATCGTTGAATCCCTTGCGTCCCATGCGCTCGTAAAACTGTTTCCTGATTGGGCGCACATCTGCCTGCTGTTCCTGAAATGCAGCATCGTCGAGACTTTCGTAGCGAGGTAAAAATGCCATGTTGAAAGAGGGAACACGGATGGCAGCCGTAGGGACTTCATCAAAATACCGCACCCATGCCCGAACGACAGCGCGCTTGACGGGGTTTGTCGGGAGCATTGGCGTGTCAGGGTAAATTTCTTCAAGGTACTCACAAATGACACCCGAATCGGTGATCACGGCATCATCGTGGATCAAGGTTGGAACAACACCGTTAGGATTAAGCGTCAAGTAGTCATTCGACAGATGCTCGTTCGTTGCCAGGTTTACCAGTTGTCCTTCCCAGTCGAGGCCTTTCTCAGCCAGACAAAGTCGCACTTTCTGGCTGCAGGTGGAATGATTGGCATGATAGAGTTTAAGCATGATTCAAGCTTTGGCTGACATGTGTTGTTCAACGGTCAATGCGGCAGATAGATTAATGCATTAATTTCTTTATTGAAACCACTATATAACGAATTGATCGACACCAATCCAGCATGAAATCCAAGCCAGTCAGACGGAAGCAATAGTCGCTACAACGATGAATTTAACGCTGTCAATTTTTTCCAATGCCGGTACCGTGCCGTTAGAGATTGCGGTTCGGCACGGTTTTTTCGAAGAATGTGGCCTGACGGTGGACATCAAGGCTACCACCAGTTCCATCGAGCAAATGACTGGTGTGATAGACGGGCGTTACGACATTGTGGCCACAGCCATTGACAATGTCATTGCCTACAACACCGGACAAGGTGCGGCACCGACGATGGCAGAATCCAGGCTCAAGGTCTTTCTCGGCAGTGCCTCCTACCGATTGCCCTTTGTCGTCGCACCCGGCATTGATACGTTTGAAGATCTGCGGGGATGCACGATTGCGGTCGATGCCATGAATACAGGCTTTGCCTTTCTGTTGCGGGAAATGCTGGAGATCAATGGGCTTTCCACAAGCAGCTATACCTTTAAGTCTGTCGGCGCGCCAAAAGAACGCTGGCAAGCAGTGCAGAGTGGTGAGGCCGTCGGTGCTTTGCTCAATGCGCACTTCGAGGCTATCGCTCACCAGGCCAGCTATAAAACGCTTAGCAGCGATCCAGATCCGTGGGATAACTATGAAGGCAATACGTTTTGCGCAGGCAGGGAATTTTTGCAAAATGGACCTGTAGATGAATTCAGCAAGGCGGTACTTCGCGCTGTCGACTTCACCAGAGATCCTGAAAACACCTCAGACGTTGCTGCTGCATTGATACAGCATCTGGGTAATCTCGACATGAAGGCTGCGATTACTGTTGCGCAGTCACTGCAGGGTGATCAATCGATTATCGCCGAGGGGCTCCCGGTCTCCCGTCGTGGCATAGAAGCGGTTTTACGCCTTCGTGAGAAATATACATCCACCTCATTGGGTTTGACGCCTGAAAACCTGTGTGACTCGCGAGTTATGTTTTCCCCATGAGCAATGATCTTGAAACGAAGACTGTCTCACTGCATGTCAATGGACAGGAACAAACCGTCGACCCGAAAACGCATTCAAGTTTACTGGCTTATTTGCGCAGTGAGTTGCGATTAAGTGGAACCAAGCAAGGCTGTGGGACCGGGAACTGCGGCGCCTGCAGCGTATTGGTCGACGAACAGGCTGTGCAATCCTGTCAGCTAAGTGTCGCAGCAGCTGCGGGGACGGATGTCAAAACGATCGATGGCATCTTGGGAACACCACTCGGCGATCAAATCAGCAACACGCTCATACAGTATGACGCGGCCCAATGTGGATATTGCTTGCCCGGTATAGTAATAGCCACCTACGCAGAACTACGCCATGCTGACAGCCCGGATGCCGTCAAGGCCTTACAGCGCAATCTTTGTCGATGTGGTACCCACACCCGCATTTTAGCCGCCGTAACTGCGCTCATCAAAAAACACGAGGCTTCACAGTGATGAAGCTATCTGAACGTTTTTCGTTTGATCCAAAGACCCGTCAAATCCTGCTGAGTGTGGGTAAGGTTGAAATCGGACAACATGTCCATCATGGCTTTCAAAAAATCGTTGCCGCTGAATTGGATATCGATATTGACCACATCAGCTTATGTGAAATCTCGACACAGTTGAGTCCAGATGATGGACTTACCGCCGGTAGCCAGTCGATGCAGATTACAGGTGCACTTCTACGTACCGCTGCTGCTCACTTGCGAGAGGTCATCGTTAAGGATGCCGCAAGACAGCTACAAACTGATATTGACAATGTCAGTCTCAATGGCACAACGATGGAGGTATTTACCCGAGACAGGCGGTGTTCGATATTCGATTTACCGGTGGCGGTAGAACTAACCACGACTACGTCAGTCACCGATGTCGACCTTGGTGCAACCATCTCCGCATCAATCCAGGGCGCTCGGCGTTATATTCAGGATATTGTCATGCCGGGGATGGTCTATGCGCGTGCGACTCGAGGTCGCGATACCAGCCGCTGTCGCAGCGATAGCGTTAACGTGATCACCGACGGCGGCTTCTCGGCATTGGTGGCAGATTCAGAATTGGCGCTTGACCGTGCCTGGCAGCATATTGGTGACAAACTTCCTGACAGAACTTCCCGTTGTGATGGGCCGGTATCAGGCTGGATTCAAACTCGACGAGTCGTAACCGAGAGCTGCGGTGATACCTCAGCTATCGAAAGCCCCGTCACGCAGAGTGCTACGCGAGCATTCATCTTGCACGCCTCTATCGCGCCTTCCTGTGCCATTGCTCGATACAAGGACGGCATACTTGAAATCTGGACACACTCGCAAGGAATTTTTCCGTTAAGGGACACGATTGCGAGCGAGTTCAGGATGGACGCAGGCAATGTCATCGTCAGGCATGTTCCTTCCGCCGGTAGTTATGGACACAGCGGAGCCGATGATGCGGCCATGGATGCTGCGTTGATCAGTCTGCAAACCGATGGAGCGCCGGTCCGCGTTGCCTGGATACGCCAGGATGACTTTCAATTTGCACCGGTTGGAGCACCTATGCAGGTGCAGATCGAAGCGCAACTGGGCGCGGATAAGTCAATTGGACGTTGGCGTCATACCATCTGGAGTGGCCCACATGGTCAGCGTCCGGGCGGTGGTGGGAACGTCAACCTTCTAGCGTCGGTCGAACAAAATCCTGCCAGACAATCGACCACTATCGCTGATTTACCAAAAAGCGTGGGCGGTGGCGCTGCTCGGAACGCCCTACCACCTTACGCGGTTAAATCCTACGGAGAAACAACGCACCTTGTGCAAGATTTACCCGTTCACAGCTCATCGATACGGGGGCTAGGTGCGCACGTCAACGTTGTCTGTATTGAAGCTGTCATGGACAAGCTTGCAAAAAGTTGCGCCATGGATCCTCTCGAGTTTCGCATAGCGCATGTCAATGATTCCCGCGGACGAACTGTGCTTAGGCAGTTGAAAACGATACTCGACGAAACACCTGTTGAGCGACAAGATGACGAAGCAATCGGCGTCAGTTTTTCGCGTTACAAAGGCAAGGCTGCCTATGCGGCGGTTGCGGCCAGGGTTCGACTGGCTGATACGGTGAAGCTTCTTGATGTCTGGACGGTGGTCGATGCGGGTCGTATCGTTGATGAGTCGGGGGCGTTAAATCAGATAGAAGGTGGCATTGTCCAGGCAGCAAGCTGGACCCTACACGAAGGTGTCATGTTGCGTGGTGGTTACATTGATGCCGAAGGTTGGGACGGTTATCCGACCATTGGCTGGGCCGACATTCCCACTGTCCACACGACGTTGATCAATGATCAGAAAGCGTTGCCGTCATTGGGTATTGGCGAGTGCATGGTGGGGCCAGCCTCGGCCGCCATTGTTAACGGCGTGAGCAAAATAGTCGGCTACACACTCGCTGATTTGCCGTTGACTCGCCAGAAATTTCTGGAAGCCGTATCAGCGGCAAATTGAAAATATCGATAAATTTCTTGCAATGCCTGCTTATATCGATATTATAACTCTGCGATATACCATTTAACTCAACGGCGTTAAACGAGGACAAAGATATCCGAACGCTGTGAAAGCTGAGGAGGCCTCCATGAAAATGACACTTAAACTACTTGCCGTTGCAGTCTTTGCACTCGCATCAACGACTGCATCAGCGCAAGAAAAATTGCGCATTGGTACAGCAAGCCTTGGTGGTGCTTATTACCCGATGGGGCAGGCGCTCAGCAGTATGGTTAACAAACACGCTGAAGGCTACGAAATGGTGCCGATAGTAACGGGAGGCGGGGCAGAGAACCCACGCTTGGTGGATTCCGGCGAAGTTGATTTGGGTATAGCACCAGCCAGTTTGAGCTTCCTTGCGATCAAAGGCAAAGGTCCCTACAAGGAAGCGCTCAACATCCAGGCAATGGGCACACTGCATTCCAGTATCTTGCACATGGTGACTCTCCCTGATTCGGGGATTGAAGGCATCGCTGACCTCAAGGGAAAACGCGTTGCAATCGGGCCCGCAGGTGGTGGAACGATCAGCATACTGAGAAACATGTTTACCTTGTACGACATGACGTTGGAAGATATCGTACCGAGCTTTCTATCTTACGCTGACGGGTTTAGTCAGCTGGCTGACGGCAATGTCGACGCTTCTTTTGCGCTGGCTGGTTTCCCCACATCTGCGGTCTTGCAAACCGGCGCAACCAAAGAGCTCAAATTTATCGAGCTGGGTGACGAGATGATGGCTAAGCTGACCGAAAAATTTCCGTACTACTCTAACGCCAGTGTACCGGCCGATGTTTATGGTACCGACAAAGACCTGACCGTTATTGGCTCAGCCAACATGCTGATCGCATCTGGCGACATGGATGAGGAGCGCGCGACGGTCCTGTTGAACGCTATCTATGGCAATCTGGATGATTTGATTTCCGAGAACGCACTGGCCAAACAGATTGTGCCGGCCAAGTCGCTGGATCTACCAATACCGTTGCACCCGGCGGCGACAAAGTATTTCGAAGCGCTGCAATAGCAATAGTTTTACCAGAATTAGATACGTCAACAGATGAGCAGGTCGGTTCATATAGATGTGTGCCGAGTAAGCGTGTTCCGGCCTGTTCCTGTTTCATGACACCAAGATAAACCGATGGCAGGTGTCCAGAGAATTCTAGACCGTTTGGTCTCCGTCATCGCTATAGGCCTTAGCCTTTGGCATCTTTCAATTGTCGCAGGCGTTGGCAGTTACTCGACGATGGACATTCGCAGCATTCACCTGACCGTGATGCTGGTTCTGGTTTTTCTGGTCACGAAAAAGCAGCTCTTGCCAACAACGTCCGAGCCGCGAAGCCCGGCACACTCAGCCAATGCCATCAACGTCGGCGCGAGGGTTGTGTTAGCAATCGTTTCGCTGGGCGCCGGGCTCTACACCTATATGCGCTGGAAACCCATTGCGTTTAGTGGCGGCGTAACAAGTGATCTTGATGCCTGGGTCGGCATGGCCCTTATTGTTCTTGTTCTGCTCGCGGTTATTAGGCGCATCGGTTTTTTACTCAGCCTGATCGCCATCAGTTTTCTTGCCTACCCGTTGCTCGCCCCATACTTGCCTGACGTCATTTCGGGACGCGGCTATGGCATCGAGCGTGTGGCCATTTTCATGGCGACCGGAACAGAAGGTATTTTCGGAATACCGCTTGGTGTCTCGGCCTCTTACATCATCATATTCACGATCTTTGGCGCGTTTCTTAACAACTTTGGTGCGGGTGAGTTCTTTTTTCGTATTGCCAGTCTGCTTACGCGAGGTACTCGAGCGGCGTCCGCAAAAACCGCCGTTATCTTCAGCACACTGTTGGGTATGATCTCTGGTTCTGCCGCTGGCAACGTTGCCGTAACCGGCACCATGACCATTCCGATGATGAAGCGGGAAGGCTACAAACCTAATCAGGCGGCAGCCGTGGAAGCGGTGGTGTCAACGGGTGGGCAAATCATGCCACCCATCATGGGGGCGGCAGCTTTCATCATGGCCGAGATAATCGGGCTGCCGTACAAAGAGATCATGAAGGCGGGACTTATTCCGGCCATGTTGTTTTTCTCATCCATTCTTTTCATTGTTCACCTGCGTGCCTTGAAATCAGACATGCCAATAAATACCGATACCGGCCCGTCTGAATCGGTTGCACCTATTCTGCTGCCCGGTATGCGCTTCGTTATCCCATTCACACTGCTGGTGGGAATGATGGTTGTCGGGTATTCACCCTTTCGGGCATCCTTTGTTGCCTTGCTAGTCCTCTTGCTTGGTTGTTTTTTCTTTGAGTGGCGGGATCTGAAAGGCTTTATCGTCAAAGTATTCAAATCATTGGAAGAGGGTGCCTTGGCGGTTCTGTCCATTGCTGCTGCCTGTGCGGCGGCCGGAATTGTAGCGGGTGTACTGTCGATGACGGGTATCGGCTCTCAGATATCGGCTGCCATTATAGGGATTTCGGCGGGGCAACCGCTTGTTGCTCTGGGCTTGACCGCCCTCATGGCGATTGTGCTGGGGATGGGCTTACCGACAACGGCAGCCTATGTGATTCTGGCGACTGTTGTGGCGCCCCCATTGGTACAAATGGGAATACCGGTTCTGACGGCACATATGTTCGTGTTCTTTTTTGGCTGTATCTCAACAATAACACCGCCTGTTGCGCTTGCATCATATGTCGCGGCTGGAATTGCAGGGAGTGATATCAACAAGACCAGTTGGACAGCCTTTGGCTACGGCATTACCAGCTACATCTTGCCGTTCATGTTTTTCTTTGGTCCTGCGCTCTTAATGAATGGAACCGCGTTTGAGGTCATCGTCGCGGTTATCGTCGGGCTTGTAAGTGTGTTTTGCATTGCAACCGCTGTAGTTGGTTATTTTGTCCAGCCCTTGGGTGCCGTCGGGCGAATAACGATGGCAGCCAGTGGGCTTTTATTGATGTACCAATCCATGGCAACAAACCTGGTGGGACTGGGGCTACTGGTAGCGGTGTACGTGCTGGTAAAGCGAAAAAATACAGTGCCTCAAATCGAGCGCTGAGACACTCAGCGATACAGCCAGTCACAACGGGCTGATTCGATGTTCCGTTTATATTTACTGCGCCTAGCTTCGACGAGGTATACCTTTAGACCTTTCAGCAGGTGCGTCACGCTGCGTAACACCATCAACCAAGACAAACGCGATGACACAAGGCTCTGTTCCTCGGTTGGACCATGCATGGTTGTTGCCCCGTTGAACAAGCACATCACCCGCCTTTAACAGTAAATCGTCTTCTTCTTCATCTAGCATCATCCAGATTTCTCCAGAGAGCACGATGGCGTAATCTGTGGAATCGGTGCGGTGCATAAAGGGATGACGTGCGTTTTCGACAATATTTGCACCGGCACCCATTTCACCAAATGCAGATTTTCCGTCGAGTGTTTTTAACACTTCAGGATCTTCCGGCAGAAACTCCACACAACGAAACGTACTGCCCATGGGGGGAGGGTGCAGGACAAAATCACCTGTGCACGTTTCTTCTGGCCCATCATATTCAGCCGGGCTTCCGCGTTCTATCCAGAAATTGGTCAAGCGCACGCCTGGACGATTAGGCCGCTCCAGGTATTGCGTGGCAGTGGCGTCGCTGACAACAATGGCTTTGCCATTGTCGTCATGACCGGTAACCACTCTGCGAAATTCTCTTGCCATGGTTCTAACTCCAATTTAACGACGTGGATAGTGAAGCATGAGAATTTTAACGGATTTTTCTGTGGCAATATGAATTTCGACGTAAATTCGCAACCATGATGTTAACTCCGTTGCAAGGCCAAGTGTCATGAATCCGAACCTAGTTTGTGAGATGTTATCGTACGAGTAGCCTGTATTGGTCTTTATCAATTGGAGCGTAGTGTATGCATATCGGTCTGATTGTCGGTATCGACCCAGCGGCTACCGTGGGTATCTAATTTTGTCGCTACCTAAATATCTACTGGAGAAATTGGACTTATGAGGTACAGCTTTTTTGCACTTTCTCTGTTTTTCTCACCGTTGAGTTTAGCTGGGGCCTGGGGTGTCGGTAGTTTTGAAAATGATAGCGCAATGGATTGGGTCTACGAATTGGAGCTGTCAACATCATCAAGTTTTCTCGGAGAAACGTTTGATCATGTTGAAGGTCGAAATTATTTAGAAGTCGATGAATGCTCTGCCGCCATAGCCGCGGCTGAAGTCGTGGCGTCGATAAGTGAAAAATCATTATCTCACCTTCCGGATGCAGTCCAGGAATGGGCAGGTAAATATGATGAAATAGATAATAACTTAAAGCTTGAGGCGGTGGCCGCGGTGATGAGATGCGCTGATATTCAAACTTCTGAATTGGCGCAATTATGGGGTGAATCGAGCTCTAATGAATGGTCGTCATATATGTCGACACTTCAATCGAGATTACAGTAGTTCACTACAATGTATGAATGTATCGTGGCAACGGAGAAGAAATTTGTGCAGGACAAATGGTTAATTGCCGTCGACCTTGATGGAACACTTTTCCATACCGATCATCAGATTTCAGCGCGAACATTGAGCGCCATGCATATGGTGGTTGAGCGTGGACACAGCTTGGTCGTGATTACTGGCAGAAGTTTACATTCGTCCGTACCGAGGCTACTGTCAATTCCGTCAGACACTCGAATAATATGCTCAAACGGAGCGTATCAATATAATCGTGAGAATCAAAAAATTGAATGGTCGAATAGCCTGTCCGCCTCCAGCGCAGTATTGGTACGGCAAAGGATAATCGATCAGCTGCCAACTGCCAGTTTTGGATGGGAATCAGAAAACGGGCTTAGCTATGAGCAGAAATTTATGGAGGAGGCTGGTGGTGCTCATACACTTGAGCAAGGGGGACTCAATCAAATTCCAGAACACGCGGATGTCCTGAAGCTATTTGTTAGAACACCTGAAAAAAGAGGTGGCGATCTCGCGGAATTTTTACAAGAGATACTGGGTGGTGATGTCGAGGTATCGTCGTCAGGCGTCCCGTTCGTGGAGATAACAGCTGCCGGCACCAATAAAGGGAGTGCCCTCGCGAGAATCGCATCCGATCTAGGGTTCAGTGCAGAACGCACCATGGCATTCGGCGATAATCTTAATGATATGTCTATGCTGCTGTGGGCGGGGGAATCGGTTGCCATGGGCAATGCAGTCCCTGAGCTTCAAGCAATTGCCAGCGCGCGTGCTTTGAGCAATGCGGAGGACGGGGTAGCTCACTATCTCGAATCCAGGTTTATGGGAAGTTAGTGTGATTTGAGTAAGTTTGCCAAACACAAAACAGGTTTGACCGATGAATGAGATTGAAACGCTGAGTAGTAGCGTCGTTTATCAAAATAGATGGATGACGGTGCGAGAAGATCAGATTCGTCGACCCAGCGGTGCTCAGGGAATTTATGGCGTTGTCGATAAGCCAGATTTTGTCGCCATAGTGCCAATTGACGACGATTTGATTCACTTGGTGCAACAGTATCGTTATCCGGTACACCAGAGGTACTGGGAAATACCACAAGGATCCTGGGAATCTGAACCGGATGCCGATCATGCAGTGGTTGCGGCTGGAGAGCTCCGCGAAGAAACCGGCCTGACCGCAAATAAACTGCAATACGTTGGTCATATCTATCAAGCCTACGGTTATTCAAATCAGGGTTTTCACGTGTATCTAGCCACTAATCTGGAAGCCGGCGTTCAGAAGTTGGATGAAGAAGAAGAAGGGCTGATAAGCAAGGCGTTCTCATTAGAAGAATTCGAGTCGATGATAGTCACCGGGGTGATAAAGGATGCCACTACAATTAGCGCGTACAGCTTGGTTAAGTTGAAAATGTCGTAGTTGCTAATGGCTTTCTCCGCTATTTGCCTGATTTATTTTTTTAAGTCATTGTGCTCTGATGTCATTTTTTACTGGCTGATACATTCCGGCACTAGTTCCAGTGCACTCTTGTGATCAGCCTCGCTGAGTAGGTCGGCATCCAGTAATAGAGCCACGTAGCCGTTAGTTTCACTGGCGCTTACGAATGTGGATATCAAGATTTCGGGTGGCAATGCGGGTGTGGTTCGACAGACATCTGCCTTGACTTCCAGCCGACCTTTTGCGTCGTAGTTCTTCTCCAGGCGTATTTTTTCTCGCAAACGCGTAAATCGCTCAATATCGTCAGAGCCAATTCGAAAAGCGTATGTTTGCGTACCATCGCGCTTTACACGTGCGAGTGCGGCTCGGTCATCGATCGACTCGAGAATAAAGGTGTCTTGCAGATTGGCGCGTTCCTTATGCTCCGTACCAAGTATCAATTGGATGCCATTTGTCGCTATTCCTATTTCGTCAGGAACTCGCACGGCGAATCGTAAAAGATGGATGTCGGTTGTGGTTGGATCGAAATTCCGCAGCTTGTACATGCTGGCAACCGGAAAACCCGCACAGGCGACAAGCTTGACAGCCGCCAGTATCACCAGGAATCGCATCCACCTGTTTATCGAAACGTTCATCACTCAATCTCTGTCGCAACTTGCCAGTACGCTCACAGACATTGGGGCAGTGTGGTCGAATAGTCAGGCAGGAAACCAATGCAACCCCGTCTCTACTGACCTGCATGAACACCGACTTTCGACCCTGTGAGTCCTGTCGCTAGTATGCTCAAGATCTCCATAGACAAGGTGTAACGGTATGTAACCGCAGAATGTGGCTCTGAATCCACAAACAACTTATAGGGTGGCTTTGCAAGCGCAAGCCACACGGATTCCGTTACTCAGTAGCCGAGGATGCAGCCCAAAGGTTGATGTTCTGTTCACTGGCGAATTGATCGATGTTCTTTAGTTCGGCGTCAGTAAATTCCAGATTTTTTACCGCGCCAACGCATTCGACAATTTGCTCTGGCTTTGAAGCGCCGATCAACGCCGTGGTAATACCTTCATTTCGTAATACCCATGCAATGGCCATCTGTGCGAGAGATTGACCGCGATTTTCAGCGATCTCGTTTAGTGAACGCAAGGCTCCCAATGACTTTTCATTGATGAATTCGGTGCGTAACGATTTACCCTGAGTGGCGCGACTACCTTCTGGGATGCCGTTGAGATATCGGCTGGTTAACATACCCTGTGCCAGTGGCGTGAAGGCGATAGAGCCGACACCGAGTTCGGCGAGCGTGTCCTTGAGACCATCGGTTTCAACCCAACGATTGAACATGTTGTAACTCGGTTGATGGATGAGGCAGGGCGTACCCAGATCTTTAAGAATGGCGATGGCTTCGCGCGATTTTTCAGAGTTATAAGACGAAATACCCGCGTACAGCGCACGCCCTGAACGAACGATATAGTCCAGTGCTCCCATCGTCTCTTCCAATGGCGTATTGGGATCAAACCGATGGGAGTAGAAGATGTCCACGTAATCCAGACCCATGCGCTTTAAGCTTTGATCACATGACGCAACCAGGTATTTACGTGAGCCAAATTCACCGTAGGGCCCTGGCCACATACGATACCCGGCCTTGGAAGAAATAATCAGTTCGTCGCGCAAACCCGCAAAATCAGTTTTCAATACACGACCAAAAGACTCTTCGGCAGAGCCCGGCGGTGGGCCATAGTTGTTGGCGAGATCGAAGTGCGTAATACCGTGATCCAGCGCGGTGCGGCAAAGCGCTCGATGCGTCGATTCCGGTACATCGTGCCCGAAGTTGTGCCAAAGCCCGAATGAAAGCGCCGGCAGTTGTAGTCCGGAGTGCCCACAACGTCGATACACCATGGAGTCGTA
>CALDSR010000074.1 GCA_937924505.1 uncultured Granulosicoccus sp.
GTCCGATCCAATCGGGCTTTTGGTCAACGCGCATTACTTTTTACGCTTGCCAGGCTTGACGACATCGACGGCCGTGCCAACAACATCGGTCGCAATGTCCACGGTACCGACCACGACATCTTTGGTCACACCGACCGCAGTCCCGACGACACAGCCACTGCACAGTACGGTGAGCAGGGATACCTGCGAGAATCTCAAGATGCGCTTGTTCACTTTCAGTTCCTATTCAGACCAGATGGTCTATGTTGCAGGGTAACAAGTAGTCTACCAACCCCGTGTATGGCTGAATTTAGACCAATTCGATTCGCATCGAGATATTTCCGGCCAGTAATTCACGATTATTTTCCTAATAAATCAGATATTTAAGTTTTTTTTCTGGATGCCTGCGTCACCTGAGGCTGTTCATCAGTTATCCAGGATCTGCTCTGACGTCATTACACGTGAACAATGAAGCATCTGGCTAACGCTTGTTTATGGTTCCTGCATGATGACAAATCGGCCGTAACTCAGATGAACGACAACGATAATCAAGTAGTTTAATTCGCCTATTTATTCATCCTGAATTCATGGAGCAATTGACTCAGCAATCTGTGATGAATAAATGTGTGATGAGCTAATCAAAAACCGAACGCGTTACAATTACTGCTAGCAATCGGCACTGAAACATCAACAGTCTTAATCCAAATTTGCGGTAATAACGTATCGGCCGTTTCGCCTTTAAAAACAGGCATTTTTTGCTAAATTGCGATATGCACTTAAGTGCGTTATTCATCTTTAATCATGTATGGATCTTAATGAATTTAACGGTGTTTCTAACGGGCCTACATCAATATTTGACATACACTTTCCTACGTTGAAGCAAATCGGCTAGATGGATTCTCCGATTCAACCAAAACTCCCAGGCCCCTTCATTGGGGCTTTGTTTTGAGCACGATCAGCAACTTCGAGAATTCAACCGAAACATCAGGTAAATCATGCTACTCAGATCCATAGTCTTACTCGTATCTGTATTTTGCTTCGTCTCCACTGCTTTCGCGATCGACCCCCCCAATAACCCACGAGGAACCGAAATCAGCCCCGGTGTCGTCAAATGGGAATGGGATTGGCCCAATGGGGCCAGCCGTTTTGATGTGACCGTCGACGGCAACTATGTCGGGCAAACCACCAGTAATTCCTACGAGAGTCAAAATATGTGGGTTGGCGATCATTCAATGACCGTCAGGGCGATTGATGGTAACTGGCAGTATTCAACACAATCGGTCACCGCCAGAGTGCAGGTCACTGGATCTTCAGGTTCCAGTGGTGGCAACAACAACGACTCCAGCAATCCCACAAACAGTAGTTCTTCCGGTGGACAAGTACGCGGCCGGGAAATTAGTCCTGGCGCCATTCAATGGGAGTGGGACTGGCCGAACAACGCCGTTCGATTTGATGTCATCGTCAACTATAACAATGTCGGCCAATTAACCACGAACAACTACATCAGTGAAAACCTGGGAGCCGGAGATCACTCGATAATCGTCAAGGCGATTGATGCCAACTGGAATTACTTCTGGGAATCTGAACCGCTGACAGTGACTCTTGGAAACAGTAGCAGTGGCAACACAACGACTCCCGCCAGCCCACAAAATGATGATCCAAACCCGGTTGTGCCAAGAACCAACCCGGCCCCTGCGGACAATGACCGCGGCATGATTGACCCCAGTTCCTGGAGCTATCCCGAGGTATATCAGAAGCCTGGGTATCAGTTGTCATTCAGCGATGAGTTTGACAACAGTGTACTGAGTCAGGAACGCTGGAATACTCAGCTTCGATGGGATGGCGAATTCAATGGTGAACGCTACGAATATCGCGTCATCAATGGCGAAGATCAATTCTACGTCAATATTTTCAGTAGAGATCAGGCGCACAAGGATCGAATGCTTGCTCAGCATAATCCATTCGAATTGGATGGCAACCGCCTGGCTATACGCGCTATCCGCAACCCACTTAAAAACAATAACGGGAACCGCGCATACGGAAATCTGGTAGATATCTCCAGCCAACAAACCTTCCTCTCAGGTGCACTGACGAGCTACGACAAGTTCACGCAGAAGTACGGCATCTTTGAAGCACGCATCAAGATCCCAAGTCACGTTGGTACCTTCCCGGCTTTCTGGTTACACCACCAGCGGCGCTCGTTCGAAAACACCCAACGAACGGAAATAGATATCATGGAGAATCTGGGTCATGCACCTTGGTATATCTATAACTCTTTTCACTACAACACGAACGTACGTGCTTTCGAATTCGGTGACCACCACTTCCTGACACCTTCGCCGAGTGGACAGTTTTTCAACGGTACCGACTTCAGTCAGGGCTATCACACCTACGCCGTTGAATGGGAACCGGGTCAGATCAAGTGGTTTATCGACGGGCAGCAAATCAGCCAGCTGAACAATGGCAACGTTGATTACGAAGAGCTTTATCTGCTACTCAATCTCGCTATCGGTGGGGACTGGACCAATTTCCCAACCAACTCCGGTGGCTTGGGTCGAGATCCAAACAATCACTTTCCCACGCAGGATGATCTGAACAACTTCAGCAATCCAGCACTCGAAATCGATTACGTGCGGGTCTACCGTCGCAACTGATCGCGCCGATTAAAATGTTATGGTTCCGCCTGACAACTCGCAGGCGGAACAAAACATGGCATCTCCCTACTTCCAGGGCACCTGGCAACGCGGCTTTGGCACCTATCCTCTAAAGGGCAGTGTACTCAAGGAAGCATTGACCACTGCGCTGGATATCGGCTATCGCGCCATTGACACAGCGCAGATGTACGCAAACGAAGCCGATATAGGTAGCGTACTCGCCACCGCCGACCTTCCGCGCGAAGACCTGCTCATTACGAGCAAGGTGCCGAATTCAAACTTTACTCATGACACCTTTATCCCCTCTGTAAAAAAGTCACTTGAAGAGCTGCAGATCGACAAGCTCGATGTCTTGCTGGTGCATTGGCCTCCGGGTGATGGGGATATTGCACAATCGATTGCCTTGCTGAGAGACGCAAAACAGCAAGGTTTGACAAGACATATCGGCGTCAGCAATTTCACCGCAGCCATGCTTCGGAAGATTGCCGATATTGACGACGAAGAATTTGTCACTAATCAGGTCGAATTCCACCCCTTGCTGGACCAATCGATTCTGTTGCAAGCGTCGAACAAGACGGGAATCCCTCTGTCATCGTACTGCTCTGTCGCACGCGGCAAGGTATTTGACTATCCCCTGTTCGACGAGCTGGCTGAACAATACGACGCCAGCGCAGCGCAAGTCGTCCTGCGCTGGATTTTGCAAAAAGGTGTCAATGTCAACGCGATGTCCACAAAACGAGGCAACCTTGAAGCAAATTTTGACGTGATGAAATTCAGTCTGTCAAATGTCGATATGCATAAAATCGATCGACTCGGCAAACTCGCGTTGCGTATCGTGGACAAGTCGCTGGTCCCCTGGGCGCCCGATTGGGACTGATCAGAGAGTCAGATCCTGACGTAGAGCAGGTGGAAAAAGCTCGGGGCTGCCCAGTTCCAGCAGTTTGAGGTCATACCAACGCGCGGACACTTCCATACCGCCATCTTCCGAAAACACGATGTGCTCCTGCTGGTGCAAACTCGTATCGAGCAACTGAATGTTTCGTGCAAACAGATATTCATGTCCGACTTTGCCGTGGTGCATATAGATGTTTTCGTATACGCGCCAAGCGCCATGCAAACTAATCGCACAACCCAATTCTTCATCGAACTCCCGATGCAAGGCATCTTCGCGCGATTCGCCACGCTCGATTCGCCCCCCGAGCGGTCGCACACCCTTTACGCTTCCTGAGTCATCGAGAATTTCTGCCGCGAGCAATCGGCCCCGGTAAACCGCAACACCAATAACCTTGACCAAAACCGCTTCAGCCGGTCGCCACACTGAGCCGGACTTGGATGCGGACGACCCAGACACAGTATTTCTGGACACAGTCTTTCTGGACATTGTTCGAAAGTCCTCTATCAGGAGTTGATGCTGACTTACACACACAAGCAAGCAGTTCCATGCCAGTTCGCAACACCAAATAGAATAGCTCAAGCACAAGGCCAACACTTTGTTAACAGTGGCCGGTAGAATCGACCCTTGACCATGCGGATTGAGCGCCATGAATGATAGTTACCCGACCATGTCGGCCAACTTAGGTTTTCTCTGGACAGAGCTTTCTCTTCCCGACGCGATACATCGTGCGGCAGAGGCAGGTTTTGGTGCCGTTGAGGCGCACTTCCCCTATGCGTATGCCAGCAGCGACGTCAAGGCAGCCTTGCAAATGACACGCCTTCCGATGCTTGGCATCAACACACAACGTGGCAATGTCGATGCGGGTGACAATGGCCTGGCCGCGATTCCCGAGCGCAAGGACGAGGCGCGACGCTTTATCGACGAAGCAGTCAACTATGCGGCTGCGATCAATTGTCGCAATGTACATGTAATGGCCGGTTACAGCTCGCGCGATGCCCGAGCCGAATCAACATATCGCGACAACTTGACCTATGCCTGTGAGCTCGCCAGCCCTCACGACATCACCATATTGATCGAACCCCTGAACCACTACGATGCACCGGGCTATCACCTGAACACGATAGACGATGCCATCAGCACGGTAGATGCTGTCGGCATGGACAATCTGAAAATCATGTTCGATTGTTATCATGTGCAGATCATGCAAGGCGATTTGACGCGACGTTTGCAGCAGTCACTACCTTATATAGGGCATATACAATTCGCCTCCGTCCCGGATCGACAGGAACCTGATCGCGGCGAGATCAACTATGCGAACCTGTTCGCTGCAATTCACGAGATGGGCTGGACCGGGTACCTGGGTGCAGAGTACAAACCCCGTGCTGGAACGGATGCGGGGCTTGGGTGGATGTCCACCCTGATATCGAACTAAGTTCTAAAACAGATAACGATGCACTTGATCAAATTTCAAAGGTCTGAAGTTTGTTCCAGTCAAAACTGACCCCAATTCCCGGTTCGTCTGGTGCAACGGCTTTGTGGTCAGCAACAACTAATGGACGATGCGTGTATTGATCGATCGGGAATGAATGTACTTCGATCGTTCCCGCATGTACTTGTGATGACACGAGACTCACATGCAACTCCTGCATGCCATGACTACACACCGGAATGCCATGCGCCAATGCCAAATCTGCCGCCTGCAACCAACCGGTAATTCCACCACAATTTGACGCATCCGGTTGCAGATAGGACAGCGCCGCTTCACGACATGCCATGTCGAACTCATGCCAGATATGAAGATTCTCACCCATTGCCAATGGCATATTCGTCATATCACTGATATACGCGTAGCCTCGATAATCATCCGGCACAATGGGTTCTTCAAACCACTTGATATCAAAGCGTTGAAATGCCTTGGCGGCATCAATCGCCTGTTCGACAGACAGGCTGTAGTTCGCATCGACCATGAATTCGATGTCTGGGCCCACCAACGCCCGGATAGCTTCAACGCGTTGCACATCTTCGGCAAGTGTCTCTTGACCGACCTTGATCTTGACACCGTTGAAACCGCGAGCGAGATAGGACTCTGTTTGCTTCAGCAGTTTACTGAGCGAGAAATTCAGATCGATTCCACCGCAATAGGCACCGCAACGATTGGATGCGCCCCCAGCGAGTTTCCATAGCGGCTGTTCCGCTGTCTTGCACCGAATGTCCCACAGTGCAATGTCAATCGCGGAAATTGCAAAGGATGCACAACCACCTCGCCCCACATAGTGGATATGCCAGGCCATGGCTTCGTTCAGTGCTTCGACATTGTCAGCTTCCTGTCCGACTAGAAACGGTGCCAAGTCATGATCAAGCAGTGCCTTGATCGCTCTACCGCCACGACCACCAGTATACGTATAGCCCGTTCCCTCTCGTCCATCACCGAGTGTGACCGTGACGGTTATCAACTCAAAGTGTGTGTGACTTCCGTGCTTGGCATCAACGAGCACTTCCGCCAGCGGAACCGCAAATATTCGGGAGCGAATATGCTTGATTTTATTCATGATTGCTGTCTGAAAAAAAACAAAACCAACAACCGGTCAATCAGTCCCGTTCCGAATCAGTGCTGGCCATTCGATCCTGCGTATAACGATCACCGATCACGGTGTCTTCATTGATCAAGGCACTCAGTTCGGCAAGCGTCTCCGAATCCAGTTCGATATCACTGGCAGCAATATTATCTTTCATGAAGCTGATCTGCCTGGTACCAGGAATCGGGACCAGGGTGTTATTTGCCTGTGCCAACAACCAGGCAAGCGCAAGCTGGGCCATACTGCAGTCTTTTTCGGCGGCTATTTCGCCAAACCGGATCAGCAGCTGCTGGTTTTCCGCAAAAGCGTCGACTTCGAAGCGAGGACGCGCAATGGTTGCACGCAAATCGTTATCAGCCAATTCATCAACCCCTTTGGAAGAACCACCGAGAAAGCCACGGCCCAATGGGGAGAACGGTACAAAGGTCGTTCCCGCATCAAGGCAGGCTTGCAACATGCCCCGCTCGGGCGTGCGCGACCACAACGAATATTCCGATTGCATGGCAGCGATCGAATGAGTATCTTGCGCCCGCTTGAAAGTCGCGGTGCTGACTTCGGAGAGCCCCACTTCACGTACCTTGCCGGCCGCGACTAGATCGGACATGGCCCCAACAGACTCCTCGACAGGCACATCGGGATCCACCCGGTGCAGGTAGTACAGATCGATAACATCAGTCTGTAAACGCTTCAAACTGATGTCGCACTCTGATTTGATTTTCTCCGGTCGACCATTGATACCGTCAGGAGACAAACCACATTTGGTCGCCAGCACATATTCCTTACGCCGAGCCGTCAAGGCCTTGCCGATCAACGTTTCATTGTGACCGCCGCCATACATAAAGGCGGTATCGAGAAACGTATACCCGGCATCGAGCGCCTCATTGAACAAACGCTCTCCCGTCGCCTCATCACACGGTCCATAACCGAAAGATACATTCATGCAGCCCAGACCAATTGCCGAAACTGACAGTGAACCAATCTTTCGTGTTTGCATGACTATCTCCGCAAGGCTTCGTTACTTGGATCATACGGAGATTCGTCGACAACTTCAGCCTTGATCATCGTGCCAAGCACATTCACCTCGACCGAGGTACCTGCCACATTCAGCGAGGGCTTGATGTATCCCAGCGCTATGCTCTTCTCGATGCGATGTCCGTAGCCACCCGATGTCGTGTATCCGACCACTGCGCCATTGGCATGGATGGGGCAGCCATAGATGGCATCCGTATCGCTAGCGTCGAGAATCAGCGTCGTGAAAATATCCGGTAGTTCGGATTTTGCTTCAGCGACGAGTGCGGACTTACCCGGGTACTCTACGACTTTCTCCAGATCGACAAATCTGTTCAGCCCCGAGCGCAAGGGAGAATACTCGTGATCAAGCTCAGCCTTCCAGGCTCGGTAACTCTTTTCCAGGCGCATTGATTCCATCGCATAAGCGCCGAAATCACGCAACTGATAGTCCGAACCTGCACTCATCAGAGCATCATAAACAGCGAGTTGATCTGCATCCTTGACGTGTAACTCCCAACCAAGCTCACCGACGTAATTGACTCTCAGTGCAAATATCTCAGCGCCACCGATGTGCAGTTTCTGATGCGACAGCCAGGGAAAGGCTTGATTGGACAAATCACTATTGGTTAATTGTTGCAAAATCTCACGCGACTTCGGGCCAGCCAACACCAAGGTACCGTAGTCATTGCTGATGTCGTTCAGCGTGATGGCTGAATCACTCGGCAATTTTTCCTCCAACCATTGATAGTCATGCCACTTGGCTGCGGCGGCAGTAATCAACAAGAAGTGATCATCAGCCAGGCGAGTCAAGGTCATTTCCGACCACAAGCCACCATCGTCCTGACAAAAGTAGGACAAGGATACCCGCCCAACACGCGGCAACTTGCCCGCGATCAGACTATCGAGCCACAGCGCAGCGCCCTCTCCCTTTACGTCATATTTCGTAAATCCACTCAGATCGAGGATGCCAGCATGCTCTTGTACGTGCTTGCATTCTGCTGCAACTGCGTCAAACCAGACACCGCGCTGATAACTCGGCTTTTCCTCTATGTCGTCCCCACTGCGTGGAAACCAGGTGGCTCTCTCCCAACCACCTCTCGCGCCAAAGTGCGCACCTTTATCTTTCAGTCGGTCATAGACCTTGCTGACCAAAGCCGGACGACCGGCAGGCCATTCATCATTCGGAAACACGATGGCATACTCGTGTTGATACAGTTCAATGGCACGATCAACAACATATTGTTGCGTCGCATAATCCGTGTAACGGCGCGGATCAAGATTCCACAAGTCCCATTCAGGTTTGCCGTCGATGATCCATTCTGCAATTGACTTACCCGCACCACCGCCCTGACAAATCCCAAAGCTGAAGCCACAGCAGTGGAAGAAGTTCGGCATACCAAACGCCGGACCAACGTAAGGAAGCCCATCGGGTGCATACGGAATCGGGCCATTGATAACGCGCTGAACACCCACGCTGCCCAATATCGGCATGCGCGCGCAGGCTTGCTCGATATACCACTCGAGCCGATCGAGATCATCCGGATACAACTCATAGGCGAAATTTTCCGGAATCTCACCATCCTGCCAGCGCGCCGTTGCTTTCCATTCGTAAGGCCCAAGAATCAGACCGGTCTTTTCCTGCCGCAGGTAGTACGAGTCATCCGGATCACGCACTAGCGGCACGAGTTCCGACATGGCTTCAAGCTCCGGGATCGATTCGGTAAGGAGATACTGATGTTCCATCGAGACCATGGGCAGAAACTTACCACCCATGCCACTTACTTCTGCACCGCGATAACCGCCCGCATTGATGACATACTCGGCCGTCACAGTTCCCTTGTCAGTGCTTATTTCCCATTCACCGCTCTGTGTTCGTGCAACACCGGTGACTCGTGTAAAGCGATGAATCGTAGCGCCTTGCTTTCGTGCGGCAGCGGCAAAGGCTTGGGTCAGCTGACTTGGATCAATGTCACCATCATGCGGATCCCATAAGGCACCTTGCAAATCGTGTGTTTCAAGGAAGGGATGACGCTGTTTCATTTGATCGACACTCAGCATCTCATATTCGATCCCCATGGCATTGGCCATCGCCGCGACATGTTGAAACTCCTCCATCCGTGACTTGTTCTGCGCGAGTCTGATCGAACCGGTCTGGTGGTAGTTGATCGGATAGTTGGGATCATCGCAAAGTTTCGCATACAACTCGGTGCTGTAATGCTGCAGCTTGATGATGTTGCGTGAGCTGGAGAACGTTGGAATGTTACCTGCCGCATGCCAGGTCGAACCCGATGTCAGCTCATCCATTTCTAGCAACATGCAGTCAGTCCAGCCACGCAGCCCCAAGTGGTACAAGGCGCTGCAACCGGCAACCCCTCCACCGATAACAACAACGCGTGCTTGTTTTTTCATTTTTATCAGCCTTCAGGATTTAGGTTGCGTTGATTCGACAGGCAACAGGATATTGAATCGTTCTCGAATTTCAGCATCGAGTTCAGCACTGATCGTGTCAGGAAAATGATTCGCAAGAATGTCATCAACGCGTGCTCTGGCAGATTCAAGTAAAACAGGTTTCTCTGACTCGACCCATTCCTTTGGACTACGTCGGTCCCCAATATCGGGATAGATATATTCCTTTTGCATCAGCCCCAGTGTTTGCTCATGTCCCAGATAATGGTTCGGGCCATCGATACACACATCACGCATGGCATCCAGCGACAGTGTTTCATCATTCACTTCAATACCGCGTACGGTACGATTTATTGCCCCCAACATGTCATTGTCGATGACCATGCTCTCGTAACTGACCCCCAGTAAAGAAGCATGCATGCCAGCTGACTCATAAATAAGGTTTGCGCCCGAATGCGCTGCCAGTGTGTTGGTATAAGCCTTCTCGTAACCGGATTGTGCGTCCGGTGTTTTCGCATCAGCCATGCCTGCGGCTATACCGGTAGGTAATCCATAGAAACGTCCCATTTGACCGCAAGCTGCCATCAATACCGCTTGTTCGCCACTGCCGCCGCTCATCGCCCCAGTTCTGAGATCAGAGACAAACGGCCAGGTACCGAATATGGCTGGATGTTTCGGCACCAGCAAATTAACAAACACCAGACCAGCAAGCACTTCGGCAACTTCCTGAACCACACTGCCGGCAAGCGCTGCTGGACTGGTTGCACCTGCCTGGCCGGCAGCCAACAATAGAACCGGCATACCGCCACGCACAGCCGCCTCCAGGCAATGGCAAGAATCCTCGGCAAAACGCAAGGGGGGTACAACAAAACAATTCGACATGCTGACAAAGGGTCGTTCTCGCCAGGCCTTTTCGCTACCAGCAATCAGGTGCAACATTTTCAAGGATTCTTCTACATGATGCGGTTCAACCCAACTGGTGCCGACATGTTTTTTCGTACCACGGACTGCCGCGTAACAGGTATTGATATCCATATCGCGTGGTTCAGGGATATCACGAGCTACAAGACAACGCTGAAAAAAATGAATATTGTCGAGCTTATCGACAAGGCGCGCCATATCGTAGAGATCACCAAGTTCTGAATCACGATACTCGTTTGCTTCAATATCAACCACATGCACCGCTGCACCGGCCGTTCCAAAATAAACACGTGATCCGGATATTTCGATGTCATGTTTGGACTCTCGACCAAACAACACAATTTCTTTGGCAGCGTTTGCAATGGTGTCTTCAACCAGTGCGCGGGGAAAATGCAGTCGTCCATCGGTATAACGACCGCCAGCGGCTGTAACCACTTCGATACACGACGGAATCGCTTGCGCCAGACCGATATTTTCAAGCGCATTCATTACCGCTTCATTGATCCGCGCAACATCAGCCGACGCCAGAGGTTGATACGAGCCGCCTGACAGTCCGGGCCGCACCGCTCTATCATCGTCAGCCAGGGGGGCGGCTCGCAGTGCCCGTTTTGCAGCGCGGGCACCGCGCCTTGAAACCTTCTTGGCAGACTCGCTCATTTTCACACCTCAGTGACAAACCTTTGTCTAGTGAGATTATTGTCGCTCAAGAAAATTAAGGGGCGGACAGAAACGACCTTATCGCAGATTCTGGCGACAGTACAGGAGCGCGCAGCAGACCCTTACTGACGGAAACGCGCATCCGTTGGCGAACACCCGAACAGCGCCCTGAAACGGCGCGCGAAGTAGTCCGCCGACGTAAAGCCGACCGCAGCAGAGACCTCGAGTACGCTCATGGACGTCTGGCGTAACAGATCATGCCCCCGACGCAGCCGTAGCTGTTGATAGTAGAGTGTCGGCGTGGCATCCAGATGCGCCCTGAACAGGCGTTCCAATTGCCGCGACGACAGGCCAACCATCGAAGCAAGCTCGGTTGCGTTTAGTGGCTGGTCAATATTTGATTCCATCAGTTCGATACAACTGATCAAGCCCGGATGATAGACACCCGTGCGCTCGGCAATACCCATCCGCTGAGGCTCGTTGGCAGAACGAACACCGGTATGTACAAATAGCTCAGCCACCTGTGTGGCGAGTTTTCGGCCATGATCCTTCGCGATGATGGCAATCATCATATCCAGCGCAGCGGCGCCACCTGCACACGTAAACAGATCATCATCGGCTTCAAACAATTCACTCGACACATCAAGCGTAGGGTAGGCTTCACGAAAACCAGGAAGCACTTCCCAATGAACCGTGCATCGCTTGTCACGGATGAGATCAGCCTCGGCAAGCAGATAGCTTCCAGTGTCGAGTGCCCCCAGTGCGGTGCCAGATTGTGCCAATCTCCTTAGTACCGGTACGGATTTATTGTAATCGTAGTGTTGCGGGTCATGCGGTCCGCACACGATCAGGCGGTTGAGATTGCCGGCCATCTCGAGCGCACCACTTACCTTCTGCGTCATCGCATTATTGGCGAATGCAGGCTCGTTTGATTCCCCAAAGAGATGCCAGCGATACAGGGAATTCTGACTGAAACGATTGGCCGCCCGCAAAGGTTCAAGTGCCGCTATAAATGGCAACATGGCGAAGGTATCTGGCAGAAAAAAACCGATCTCGCACTCCGCGGGTCGATCAAACACGCCATATTGAGCGAAATCGATCATCGACATAATCATCCAGCCAACCGCGCCATCACAACTAGCCCAACACAGGCTCAGCCACGGTCTCACGATCAAGGAAGGTAGCAAGTTCCGAGACCGTGGGGTAATCGAATAGATCGGTCACATCAACACGCCCCGGCCAGGTTTCTTCAATCGTTGCGTGAATTTCGGCCAGCATCAGCGAGCTGATGCCAAGATCAAACAAATTGTCGTCAATCCCCACGTTCATGCCTTCGGTTTTGGCTACGCATATCGCCTGCAATTGTTCGGCGATGGATAAATCGGTATCAGACGTATCAGCTAGCTGATCATCACTGCCCTTGGCTTCCAGCGTGTCGGGTGCGGATGTATTGCTGATCACGGATTCGTAGTCACCAGAGTCCAGTCCCTTGAGAAGGGCAAATCGCTGAATCTTGCCACTGGTCGTTTTGGCGATACGCGGAACGGCTACCACGTGATCAACGCGCACACCGCCCGATTCACCGAGCTCTCGTGTAATGTCTGTGGCCAGAACTTCGAGTTCATCGCGCCCACCTCGATGTAATACAAATACGATGAGTTCTTCACGGTCGCCAGTATCACTACGCTTACTCGATATCGCCAGCTTGCCTCGTTCTACAAGACCCTTGGCAAACACAAGTTCTTCAAGATCGTGAGGATAGACATTCTGGCCACTGACAAAGATGATGTCCTTGGCACGTCCAGTAATATACAGCTGGCCTCGATAGCTAAAGCCAAGATCACCGGTGTCAAGCCAACCGTCGTCAGATATCAAAGAAGCATTCAACGCATCGTCACGAAAGTACCCCTTGGTGACACTATCGCCCTTAATGTAAATGTGGCCTGTTGTTCCCTCGACAAACGACTCTCCCTTGTCATTGGCAATCTTGACGCTTACGTGTTTGATTGTGCTACCGACTGACACGAATGACAAACTCGACGGTGTACTTGCCTCGTCGCTCACAATGCTATCAGAGGTTTTCTCCCCGATTCCAAGTCCCGTTCGAGCAACAGTAATGGTGTTGAATCTTTTCAGGTGTGCAGGAAAACTGACCGCAAGACTCGCCTCGGCAAGCCCGTATACCGGAAACATCGCGTTCTGATCAAGTTTGGCTGCTTGCAAGGATTGCATGAAACTCCGGCAGAGATCCACTGAAATCGGTTCTGCGCCATTGAATATCAGTCGCACGGAGGACAGGTCAAGACGCGCTGCATTCTCCACCTTGAAAGTCTTGAGAAAATGCTGATAACCGAAATTTGGCGAGGACAGCGCTGAGATTCGATGTTCATCTGCCTTTGCCAGCCAGAGTTGAGGCCGTCGCACAAACAACTCCGTCGGCATCAGAAATTGTTCACCATCAGCGGCCAGCGGTGTCAGGTGAAAACCGATCAAACCCATGTCATGCGTCAAAGGCATCCAGCTCAGATATCGGTCATCGGCCTGAACGCTCATGCCTTCTATGATGGCATCGATATTTGCAGTTAAATTCCGATGCGTCAGCACGATACCTTTCGGTGTGCTGGTGGAACCAGATGAAAATTGAATGAACGCAGGCTCATCCGGTGCCGGTTCATGAATGATCACATCAGTAAGACCAGGAGCCTCGTCGACAACAAGGCGCACGGATAATTGTTGCCACTCGCTGTCGAGTCCCTGTTCTTCGGCAAATTTCTGCACGCGCATCGCGTTGTCTTTGTCCGTGCACAACCAGGCCGATTTCAGTTTCTTGGCTATACGAAACAATTTATGCCGATGCTCGGCCGTATTGCCGGGTGCTACTGGTACTGCCACTATGCCACCCAAAAGACAGGCCCAGAACGAAACGAGAAATTCCTGATTGTCTGTGCGCTGAATGATCAGGTAATCACCCGCACCCGCTCCAACCGCATGAAACTGTCCGAGACGTGTTTTCGCGAGTTGATAAAGCTCAGCGTACGGCACGCGCGTTTCGCGATTCGCCGCAGTGATGAACGTGATGCCAAACTCACTCGAGGCACGCGCTTTCAATAAGGCCGTCAAAGTTGTATGCATCTTCATGATGTTGAATCTGAAATCACGGTACGCGCGTGCACCTGCATCATGATCGGATGTCGGGAACGCAGATTGATATGCGGCTCCAGTTCTATCGGCTGATCGGACACGTGGGTCAACCTCACATGTCTGGCCATCAAACCCAGGTGTAGCTGCATATCGACAAGAGAAAAGAATTCACCAATACAACGTCGCGAACCCAACGAGAAAGGATAGTAGATATGCCGGTTTCGTACTTTTACCGCGTCCACAGAGAAGCGCTCTGGCTGAAACATCTCTGGACGTTCCCAGTACTCCGGGGCGCGATGCAGTAAATACGGGCAAAGAAAAACATTAGTACCAGCAGGAATGTCATATCCTCCGATAGTGTCGTCGTGCATGGCTTTTCGCGAAAACAACCAGACCGGCGGGTAGAGTCGCAAGGTCTCCTCGGCGATTTGCCGCGCGTAATCAAGCCGCTCAAGATGTTCGAAGCCGGGATCTGTCGCAAGCGCATCTACCTCACCATGGAGACGGGCCTCCACATCTGAGTGCTGTGACAACAGATACCAGGCCCAGTTGAGTGTGCCAGCGGTCGTTTCATGGCCAGCAACGATAATGGTCATGACCTCATCGATCAGCGCCTTGTCGCCCATATGTTCATTGGTGTCTTTATCGCGCGTCTCCATCAGTAGCGATAAAAAATCGTGCTCGACACGGTTCTCGCTGCGGCGTAGCTCCATGATGTCTTTCACATGCCGCGTCATCGCCCGAAAGCGCATTGCCAGTTTCAGATCTCGGGTGAAATCGTCCACCAGCATCATGAATGGATTCTTGCCCTCCTTCGCGATCAGCCAGTCAAGATCCTCACTGAACAAGGCTTTGAGCACAACCTCCAACGCCAAGGCACTCATTTCTTCAGTGATATTGATGATCGCTTGGGATTTGGCAGCCTCCTGCCACTCGGCAAGCTTTTTCGCGTTGCAGTCCTGCATCATTGTGGCAAGCTCAGCAATGACTTTGCGATGAAAAGCCGGCTGAATCATACGTCGCTGGGAGCGCCAGAAATCACCATCACTTACAATGATGCCATTGCCGAGGAGCATCTTGATGCGCTCGAATCCCACCCCTTTTTGATAGTTCCGATGATTGGCTATCAGCACATGCTTGACGTAATCAGGGTTATTGATCACCACCGAGTGTGCATTGCGGCTCACAGGCTTGACCGTCACGATATTGCCATAGTGGGAGATCCACTCGTTCAACCGGTCAAAGGTCTCGTCATCAACATTGATGTCGAAACCGTCAGGCGGTCCGGGTGGGAGCTTGAACTCGTTGGCTTGGCTGGACACGCTTAGGTTACGATAAACGAGCTTGAAAGGCAGGAAAACCAGAGTGTGAAGTATATCATTGAGTCTTATCCGACTATCGTGCCCCGAGACCGCCCGTCCCCATGACGCTGAAACAATTCCGTCGCCGCCTGAGCAAGAAAGCGCTACCGCCAACGCTGTGGGGGCTTTTTCACCTGCTGTGGAGAACCTGCAAAATCAAACGTGTGATTGGCCACGAGCACATGCAAGCGTTACTAGCCAGCGGCCAACCATTCATACCCTGTTACTGGCACCAGGATCAGCTCTTTTGTGTCCGTTATCTTCTCAATAGTGCAAGCGAAGATCCCAGCCTCAAGCTTGGCTATCTGATAAGTCCATCGGCAGACGGTGACATTGCGACCAGTATGTTTGGCGATCACGGCATACACATTATCCGTGGCTCGGCTACCCGTGGTGGTGCCCAGGCGCTACGCGAAATCTACATGGTGATGAAAAAGCAAGGCGTGTCTCCGATCTTGACACCGGATGGCCCGACTGGCCCGATCTTCGAATTCAAGCCGGGTGTTGCGATGTTGGCACAACTCAGCGGCGCGCCCCTGCTGCCGATCAGCTACCATGCGAGCCACTTTTGGTGCCTGCGCTCCTGGGATCGATTCGTCATCCCAAAACCATTTGCCAATATTGTGGTAGCGGTGGGCGAACCCGTAAAGGTTGATAAAACCGACGCCAAAGATGGCTTCCAAACTGTCTGCCGAACAATGGCACAGCGACTTAACGATCAATCAACCCATGCAATGGAAGCGATCGAACAAGGTGATCTGGAACCCGATTCGGGCAAGCGCTGATCCTTGACCTTTCTTGAGTAACGATAATTAATCAAAATCATTCGGATCATAAGAATTTGACTGCAATATCGTGAACTCAGGATACAGAGTGATCCAGACCGTTTTATGCCGGCCCTGATCAGGGAGCGCGATATCCATGACCCCATCGTTATTCATGTCTTTGATTTTTGCCGTCGATACGCGCGTGTCACCAATACGATGGTTTGAATAGCCACGCGATTGCATGATTTCTTGAAAATCCCCGTCGATAATCGACCAGACTTTTAAAATTCCACCAATATGCGGTGTTTGAATATACGCCACATCTTGTGCACCATCGTTATTAAAGTCTGCAATACCTACCGGGGCTAGCCACCGGTTGGCTGTACCTATCGCAGGGGTCGCAGCGAGTTCTGTCAATTGCTTGTCCGAACCGGTCCGCACCAAGGTGTAGACGGTTAAGGCAGCACCAGTTCGAGATCCACTACGAACCAGTATCACATCGTTTTGACCATCAGCGTTTATATCTGCAATGCGAGGTATGTGATCTTCAAAAACCTGATGTTCGGGGAGATCCAATTGAACAACCGAGCCTGATTCATCCTCGATAATCAGGCAGGCAGCTTCAATTGCGTCACCCAGCACGGCATGAGCATACCGGTTCGTTGCACACGATAGCATCGCTTTGACAATGCCTTCGCCACTGCTTTGCGACACGACACTATGCGGTATTGGCATATTGTCGATAAATCCGGATTCCTGATGGTGAGATCGCGCTTTATCGTCAGTACCTGCCACACTGCAACTTACTACACCAATCACCGACAAGCACATCAACCATCGCACCCGGTCAATTAATCGGTTGTGAAATTCTGTTCGCTGAGACATGGGTAAGGATATGGGGTATTGATTTGTGACAACTGAATATACTCGGTAACTGATTGAGAAAGCGGCAATCACTGCTCACAAAATAATTATTTTCGCTCGCATGGGAACTTTTTAAATTTGGTGCATACACAAGTTAAGTTGTATAGCTTGGCGATTTCAATAAAAATTAGGGGAGTATTTGGTTTGGTTAAATTAAAAAATTCAGGCTCTTTTTTGGCTTTACTCGCGGTTTCTACGTTGGGTTTCCTGGCAAGTGGTAGTGTCTACTCCGCCGATGAAAAAATGTCATTTTTCATCACGAGCGACGGCAACGGTGATGGTGCAAATTTCGGCGGCCTGGAGGGTGCTGATGCGCATTGTGCTGCACTTGCAAAATCAGCAGGCTCAACCAAAAACTGGGCGGCATATTTAAGCACTAGCATGGTCATCGATCGTAGCAGTGGTTCTCCTCAAGTCACCAACGGGGTTAGTGCACGAGACCGGATTGGCAATGGACCTTGGTATAACGCCGCCGGCGTATTAATCGCAAACGATGTAGATGAGCTGCACAGCGACAAGGCCAATATCAACGGTAAAACCGGTCTCGATGAAAATGGTAATCCCATCAAGGGGCGCGGTGAAAAGCCAAACGAACACGACATTCTGACAGGGACGGATTCAAACGGACACTTTTCCACTGCCGGTGGCGACACAACCTGCGGAAACTGGACAAGTAATGGGGAAGGCTCCGCAATTGTTGGCCATCATGACCGAGTTGGACTAAACGATTCACGCAATATGATCTCGTGGAATTCAGCACACGGATCAGCGGGTTGTGGCGAAGATGATTTACCGAAAACCGGTGGTGCTGGATTACTTTATTGCTTCGCTACCGAGTAACGCGCGTTCGGCTGTTGCTCGCTACCCATCTGGCGAGCAACAGGCCGTATCTAAATTCAGCCAACACTCATGGACCGTCAATAATGTAAGGCTCGTCAAACCAGAATTCCTCGAGGTTTTCACCATCCCCAATACGGTCGACAACCGCAAATAAAGACTCTCTTTCAATCGGCGTCAGAACCCCATGCCAGACGTTGCGATGATAATTAACGCCTTGTCCGGGCGACGGTCTGAAAACTTTGGGACTGTCCGGCACCCCGTTCAGGTCGCTGGCAACGATTACCAGATAGGGTGATTCGGACAACGGGAGAAAAGCCTGACTACCGAGTGGATGTCGTTCAAGCATATCCAGCTTAAGTGGTAGCGTGTACGGCGACCCCTGAAAAATACTGATTCCAGCGCGGCCGCTCTGTATATCCAGAGCTGCCTTGTCATGAAAGCGCTTACAGTAACCGCGATTGATTAGTTTATCAGCATCGCCTCGCGCCTCGATGACATCACCAAACGGCGCAAACCGATCCGCAGCCAACGGTTCGATCACAAGTCGATTGTTCATTCTTTTTCCCTTATGCACAAAGTCCGGAGATCATGACAAAAGCATGAACAATAATGACATCAGCAATCTGCCTAACCGAAATATTGATGAATATTACGTCTAAAGGGTATATTAGGCGGCAGAGTTCGTACTATTGTCTACCCACATAACCTATAAATAAATCTAGTCACGTATTTCTGGGAAGAATGTCCGTCGGACAAGTTGTTTGGAGATTGATCAAATGGATAGTTACTGTTTCTCGGTACCAGTCAGGAATTCGCTAGCGCGACTGTACTGTCGACTTGGTTTTCCGCGCCGAATTGTGGCTACGGCCTTCGGCTGCCTGATTTTCGTGACTGGGCATGTATACGCCGAAAAATTTCCACCCGTCCCGGACGGCGAACCAGCCTTGATTATCTCCGGAAACCTGTCCAAGCCCAACGTCGGCGACGAGATACATCTCGATCTGGAGTGGATCAAAAGCCTGCCTTCTTTCAGTTTCACAACGGATACGCCTTGGTCCGAGGGCAAGCAGGACTTTCTTGGCGTTCGCTTGTCCGTGCTATTCGACACACTCGGCATTACATCGAAATCCTTTTCTGCACTTGCTTTGGATAACTACAAAGCGGATGTCGATACTGATTGGTACAAGTATCCCGTCATTATTGCTTACCAGCACAATGGCGCGGACATATCAATTCGTCGTCTGGGACCTTTGAGAATCATTTTTCCATTTGACGATTACCCTGAATTGCTCAATGACTACAACATTACCGCCGCAGTCTGGCAGCTAACCCATATTGAATTATTTTGAAAGATCGTCTGCTAATAGCAATCCCCACGTTGGTTGCATTGATGTGCGCAGGCATTGTTCTCTACTTGCTGTTTCAGATCGACGACACACGGCAGCGTTTTCAGGACGACGGGGTTCTTGAATTCAATTTCATTCAACAGATGGACCACAATTTCGACGCTTTCTCTGAGGCGCTTGAAGACTATCGCACCGCAAGCACCGACGACGAGTTGCGCAAAACCAAGGCTTTATATCTACAACGGTTCGACATTTTATGGAGTGTTTTAAACCACGTAGACGATCAATGGCTAGGGACTCTAAAAGATCAATCAGGCACCGAACAGCTGCAACAGGATGCCATTGCCTTTCTGCACGCCAACGAGCCTTTTATGTCGCCCGATGTGACATTGACCGAGCCGGATGTGATTCGAATGTCCAAGGAATCACGGGTGTTTTCGTCACGCGTTTACGAAATAGGACTCACCATGTTCCAGAATAAGTCCAGAATTCGTGATGATATTTCCAGTCGCCTGAACGTTCAGTATCTGGCCTTCTGTATCTCCGCGCTGATGCTGGTCTTTGCTGGCGGCTTGGCGTTTTTCTTGGTGAGCCGTGCCTACAAACGAATGGAAACACTCGCTGCCGAGCGTCACGCAACAGAATTAAAGTTGACGACAGCGCTTGAGGAACTGACCAGTGGTGACCAGGAACGAAAAGCGCAAAATCGCTTCATTGCAGCCGCCAGCCACGATCTGCGACAACCTCTGCATGCTCTGGGCCTTTACCTTAGTGCGCTAAAAGCGCACATCTCGACTGAGCGTGGCCACGGAATTTTGCAGAACATCAACCGATCAACCGAAGCGCTAAACGAGTTGTTATCGAGTCTGTTGGACATTTCCAAACTGGACGCTGGCGTTATCGCCGCCACCGAAGAATCATTTAGTCTGGATAGCGTTTTGGAACAATTACACCAGACATTTCAGCCCGAAGCCCTGGAAAAAGGTCTGGCACTAGAGGTCAACTTGACGAATCTATGGGTAAAGTCGGATCGGGTGCTGCTTGAGAGAATTTTACGCAATCTTGTCAGTAACGGCCTCAAATACACCTGCGAAGGTTCGGTGACGCTGAACGCCGAAATGTACGGGGACAAGGTCCGCATTCTTGTTACCGATACAGGAGATGGCATCCCGAAAAACGAACAAGAAGCAGTATTCAACGAATACTATCAGCTGCATAACCCTGAACGCGATCGCTCAAAAGGCCTCGGACTTGGCTTGTCGATAGTGCGGCGACTGGCGAAATTACTCGATTTACAAGTGAAAATCGTGTCCGAACACGCGCGGGGCACGACGTTCGAGATTCTGGCGCAAGCAGGCGAGCCGCAGAGCCCGAGCAGCAAACTGAACCGCCTACATCGCTCGTATGAAAATGAAATTGCCGACCTATCCATTATGGTAATTGACGACGAAGCGAATGTACGTGAAAGTATGCGTTCGGTGCTTACCGGAAAAGTCGGAACTGTGTTGACCGCAGATTCCGCTGATGATGCCTGCAAGCAATTGATTTCATCGGAAATCGTGCCAGACCTGATCATTGCTGACTATCGATTACGCGATGAACAAACGGGTGACAGTGCGATTGAGCGAGTCAGAGAAGAGGTAAACGTAGACGTGCCAGCCATGATAGTCACAGGTGATACATCACCTGCACGATTACGCGAGGCTACGGCCTCCGGATTTCGCTTGCTTCACAAACCTGTAGTCGCCGAAGATCTTTTAATCGCGGTTGCGGATCTTTCCGGCAATGTAAAGGGGTTAGTATGAAAATATTGCTAGTTGAAGACCATCGCCTCGTCGCCGACGCGATGCAAGTGATGCTCAAGGAAATAGAGCCGGAAATCGAAGTCACTGCCTGCTACTCAACCCAACACGCTTTGTCAGTAGTTGACGAAGGCCATATGTACGGCCTGGTTATTACTGACTTGTTCATGCCTGGCATTGATGGCATCGGCTTGATCGTCGGCTTACGAAATCGGCACAATAAAATGCCGATTGTTGTGGTTAGTGGATCGGACGATGATAAATACATTCGTGCGGCCATCGATCAGGGCGCATCCGGCTTTATCCCGAAGACCCTTCCGGGTGCCGAAATGATTGCCGGACTCAAGCAAGTGATGAATGGTGGCCAATGCTTCCCGGAGCGATTCTCCGGATCTAATACCCACACTTTATCTGACGCTGATGCGCTTGCTGCAAACGATCGTACTATCAACAGATCTAGCTCGCAGATTCAGCGTCCGGGTGAAAAGCAAATGCAGGTATTGCAATTGATGGCTGATGGAAACTCAAACAAGCAGATTTCGCAAATAGTGGGGATATCCGAGGCCACGGTGAAATACCACACATCGCAATTGTTCAAGCTCTTTTCGGTAAAGAACCGAACTTCCTGTGTTCGTGAAGCCCAACAACGCGGGCTTATTCGATCCTTCGAAGATACCTGATTGCAGGCCTACCGCTCAGGTGGCAACTCGAGCCTTGTTTGCGCGGATTGTTATCAGCCGGTAAACCAACAACGCCAACGCCGCTACCAACCATTTTACGCCCAAATCGGTCACTGCCCATTGTGGCCAAGTTAAACCCGTGCCGAAAAATGCGATTCCATAGAACAGCGCTGTATCAACCAAAGAACTGACGCCGGAAGAGACACCCGGGGCAATCCACCAGCGCATCGAACGCAGCTTGTCAAAAATCGTCGTGTCGAGTAACTGAGACATCAGAAATGCAACCCCTGAAGCAACTGCGATGCGCGTTTCGATTCCGGGTATAACCAGAGACATGATGACGCCGACTGCGAACCCCGCAAATACCACTCGACGGGCAGTGGCAACACCATGAAAGCGGTTGACCAGATCATTGATCAGGAACGCAAGCGGATAAGTGAAATGCCCCCAGGTAACCCAATCGTTGATAGGAACTCCCACCAGAAAATTGGACGCACCAACAACCAGGGCCATTGCGGCAACGGCTAACCACGGAAATGATTTGTTCACTAAACGCATCTCAAACACTCGCAGCGGCGGATTCTACCTGATTATCACAAGTGCGCCGCCTAGTTAAGTCTGAATACCAGCGGAAGTCGAAAAATTCTGTCCGCAACATCCGTAGGTGGTGGCGGAAACGGAGATGCATCCTCAACGGCTTGCAAAGCAGATTCATCCAGAACCATGTGACCGGAGCTCGACAGTATGCGGGACGCCAGCACCTTGCCCGTATCCTCGATCGAGAATTCAAGACCAACCCTACCCTCGATTCTCCGACGTCTCGCTTGCCGAGGATAACGATGATGTGCGGCGATCCTGTCACGCAGGAGGGTCCGATAATCGATAACAGATGATGTGGCTTCACTCGGTGTAACGGCCGTTGATTCTGCAATGTCCGACGCCACTCCGCCCGAGTCTTTTGATGCAGGTTCCGCCTCAGTTGCAGGCGTCGGTGCAGGCGTCGGTGCAGGCGCAGGTTCTGGCGCAGGTTCTGGCGCAGGTTCTGGCGCAGGTTCTGGCGCAGGTGCAGG
>CALDSR010000075.1 GCA_937924505.1 uncultured Granulosicoccus sp.
GTAGGTAAGGTTTGAAAGTGGCTCCCCGCTGGGTCAATTTTCTACCTTGTCTGGCTGAAAAGAGGATATCTTGTTGTTTTTGATGTTTCACGTCAGCTTTAGCGAGATTACAGATTCATGGATAGGACAAGGCTCGTTGTAGGGTTCTACACAGATTCCACTTCTGAATTTGAGAAGACAATCGATGGAATACCAAGAATCCAATTGATCCGCTCTCTAGCCCCATCAGAGCTACATTCGTATGATTGCGTTCTTGTGGATGTGCGCATCAATACTGAGTCCGTACTGAGAAAAGCGTCAGCACTAAATGGTGTTATCCCAATAATTGCGCTTGCAAACCACGACACCGCATTCCCGATTGGGTATCCATTCGGGTGTCCTGTCCAAGATCACATCACGCCCATTGAGCTTGGTGGTACCGTATTCTGGCACCGCGTGAACAAGGCAGTTGCCAATTTTGACAAGCCCATGAACTTGTCCACGATTACACAACCAATTTATAAATTATTCCAACAAATAGTTGATCATTCGTCCGACTGGATATTTGTCAAAGATCTGGACCATCGATTTCTGCTCGCGAATGAACGTTTCGCAAATCTTGCCGGTTTTTCAGTACGTGAAATACTCGGGAAAAACGATTTGGAAATTGGTCATTCGCCTAAACATGTCTTTGGCAATGGCACAAGGAAATTTCCCGGTTTCTGGAATCTGGATGACGCAGCGACAGACAGCGGCAGGCAAACGGTCGAAGAAAATCCTCATTGGGATCTCTTCTCAAAATCAGAGCGAATTCGATTGACTATTCGTGTACCGCTCAAAAATCACCTAGGCCATGTCTACGCGCTATTAGTGTGCTCTCAAGACATAACCGATCAACGAAAAAACGAGATCCTGCTGGAAGATCGCACTAAGATGCTGGATCGTGTCACCAGAGAAATGCAAAGTGCCGAGGCAAACCGCTTGGTAGCAGAGGAAGCTGTCAAGGCGAAAGCCAAATTTCTAGCCGCCGCCAGTCACGATCTTCGACAACCGTTACATGCTATGGGATTGTTCCTGGATATTCTCAATACACGTATGGTTGGCGACAAAGAACAGCACCTCGTACAGCAGCTAAAACAGTCGTGTGCTGCGTTGAACGGTTTGTTCAATGGGTGCCTGGACATATCCAGACTAGATGCAGGTGTCATAGAACGCGAGGATGAAAACTTCCACGCAGCTGAATTCATCGAAACTCTCAGTGATGAATTCAGACAGCAAGCGTTAGAGAAAAATCTTGATTACCGATATCAAGTTGACGATTCAGTGTTGTTGACAGACTCAATGCTACTGACACGGATCGTACGAAATCTCGTTAACAACGCAATTAACAACACCGAGCAAGGGCAGATTCTCATTCGCTGTACCAAATTCGAAAACCGTGTACTGCTTAGCGTGACTGATACAGGTGTGGGTATTCCTGAACAGGAACAGGAACAGATATTTCAGGAGTTTCATCAGCTTGACACGCATCAGGTACGACACGGTAAAGGGCTGGGGCTAGGTTTGGCCATTGTTAAACGCTTGTGTAAATTGCTTGATGTTGATTTGGCGTTAAAGTCCACGCCTGGTCAGGGTGCATGCTTCTCGCTGAGCATTGCACCGGGCAATCGAGACGATATAATTAACGCTACCAAAGCGGATAGCACCCCATCATTAAAGGGCGCTCGTGTGCTTATCGTTGACGATGACCCCTCTATCCGATTGGGAATGGAAGTACTTCTGCAATCCTATGATTGTGATGTTGTTTCAGGTTCCGATGTGCCAACAGTCTTAACAATATTGGAAGAGTGCGATATGGTGCCAAATGTTATCGTCGCGGATTATCATCTGGGCTCCGGCGTAACTGGCGCCAGCGCTATAGAGAAAATCAGGTTAGCGTTGCGCGCCCAAATTCCTGCTTTTCTGGTTACGGGTGATACGTCCGAGGAATGCAAGCGGGATGCGCAGAAGCAATCTCTGCTAATGCTTAATAAGCCTGTTGATTCAGATGTGCTCTTGTCAACCATTGCCAGTAAGTTAAAGCAACCGATCGTGTCTGAGCACTAGAATCTTGAGCGTAATCAAAAGAATCTGCTGGATCTACGTTCGCATTCAAAGAAACACTAATCGACTATGACCTTACCCGATAACCTGCCGGTTTCCATTGACGGGCCATCCGCATGGATCGGCAGCCAGATGGCACAAAACCAGGACCAGTGGCTGCACATACTGACACCGCAACATGTCAGTGAGCTAGAAGCGGCGGCCCACCACTATTTGTCACTGGGCAAGGATGTAGGCGAAATAACGGCCGCAGAGTTCCCGTTACCATTGTTTGGTGAGCAGTTACTTGATCTTAGGCAAACCCTTTTGCAGGGTCATGGTTTTAGGGTACTGCGAGGTTTACCGATCAAGCAATACACGCAGGAATTTAGTGCAGCCCTTTTCTGTGGGGTAGGCGCACACCTTGGCAACGCACGCTCGCAAAACGCCCAAGGCCATATCCTGGGACATGTGAAAGACATCGGCAAGTCATCTTCCGACACTAATTCGCGAATCTACCAAACTGCAGAGAGACAGAGTTTTCATACCGATAGTGCCGACGTCGTGGGACTACTATGTTTGCGTGCGGCGCGCGAAGGCGGTAGGTCCCTGCTGGTTAGCGCGGTAACCATCTATAACAGGATGCGTCAGCTACAGCCAGATCTGAGCACCCTTCTTTTCGAACCTGTATCGACAGACAGGCGTGGTGAAGTGCCGGTTGGCGCTAAAGAATTTATGAATATACCGGTGTTGAGTTGGCACTTACAACAACTGACGGTTTTTTATCAACGTCAGTACATCGAAAGCGCACAGCGTTTTACCGATGCTATCCCACTCACCCAAAAAATGATTGAAGCCCTGGATCTATTCGACCGTTTGGCCAACGACTCGGAGCTACATCTGGAAATGGATTTGCGACCAGGTGATATGCAGTTTGTCTACAACCATTCCCAGTTGCACGACCGTACCGCATTTGTTGATTGGCCTGAGCCTGAAAGACACAGACATCTGTTCAGACTATGGCTCTCTATTGCTGGCGATCGAGAACTACCAGAGTCGTTCAAGCAGCGTTATGGCTCGATCGAGGTCGGGAATCGTGGCGGCATCGTGACCAAATATACTCGGTTGCATGTTCCGTATGAGCACTAAGGCATATGTTCTGAGTAGTGCGCAATAGTCAGCAAAATTCGTTTGTAGCCAGTCGCAGCTGTCGCGTTGACCAGGTAGCATCCTGGTTCTGTGATACGCAAACTTGGACGTCAATTTCGAAATATTCAAAAACGACTTCAACTGGACGGTAATTTACGACCCCTTACGCAACGCATGCGCACACCAAAGGAACAACAATCTTTAGAATTGCAACCTCGAAGTGACTTGAGCAAGAATGAAATAATGGGTACACGTCGCCAACGGTCAGGGCAATTTTTTCGCAAGCTTGAACTTTACAGAGAACCAGACAAACACGGATCGCTGATACGGCAATACAAAGAAAGCGATACACGGTTATGGACCAATATTGCTACCATTGTTATTGGCATGGCCATTGTCATACCGACTTTGATCATGTTTTGGCTCGATTCAAAAGATCGTCAAACCCCGCGAATGGCGCAAGTGTCGCAATTAGTGACTCAAAACGCCTCAGGCGACTTTGCCCATGAACCGACTATAGGATATCTTAAAAATCATAAAATCAGCCTCACACGTATCGATCCGACCACCGATGGCAACCAGAGCGGCATTTATCGGGAAAGGATAAATTTACCCACAGCAGGCGTTTTACGAGCTGGTCTGCCAGCATCTATCCTCGTAAATGACAATCTATCAAACGCGGATTTCCGTCGTGCCAATCCAGCGAAGGTTGACCTCAAAAGTACCAACGCTATTCTTGTCGATGTGGATCTATCCGGAGCTCAACTCGGTGACGCCGATCTGTCACAGGCTTTTCTCAAAGGTGCCAATCTGTCCGGGGCTTTCCTCTTCAACGCCAATCTATCCGGGGTTAATCTCACGAATGCCAACCTATCGGGGGCCAATCTCTTTGGGTCCGATTTATCCGGGGCCATACTCACTTCCACCAATCTGTCGGGGGCTTATCTCATTATTGCCAATTTAACCGGAGCTCAATTCGTAGATGCTGATCTGTCGCAGACCTTTCTCCAGGGCACCAGTTTGTCGGGGGCAAATTTCTCCGAAGCCAATCTGTCGGCGGCTGTTCTCCATGGCGCCAATCTGTCACAAGCTAACCTCCGTGGTGCTGACTTGTCGGCGGCTAAGCTCTCGTCCGCCAGAAACCTAAATCAGAATCAACTTGACAAGGCATGTGGCGATGACAAAACTCAACTACCCGAAGGACTCACTATTAAGACGTGCCCTGAAAAATAGAGCACACATCGATCAATGTAAAACCCTCTCCCCAGCTTTGGATCAAGTATTGTTTCCACAAAATCTGGTATCCCTCTGACCAATGGAATAGGAATCACTCCATCTCGGTGCACCATTTCTTAACCGTGTAATTGTCAAGTGGTCATCGACTATTTTGAATTCAAGATGAAATCCCAAGCGGATACTTCCTACCGTTACTGCCGTTACACCATTCCAGCACTGTTGCATGTTTGACGCGCGCCTTGTCCAGTGCAGATGACCCGTAATGATTGCCACTACTCGATAATCCTCGATCACCTCTTTGTAGGCATTCTTGGTTTCAGCGCTCCACCATCTATTTGAAAATCGATCCATTCCATAATGATGAGCAATAATTATATTTTTATCGGGCCCAGCAGCTTTCAGCTCGTCCTTCAAGAACTTCAAGGCATCTTGCGGATCCCGGTCTGAACCGTTCCACACTGTTTCAGCTTCATCTCCCGGCAGAAGGTTCAGTTGAACAAAACGGATACCATCCCATTCCCAAGAATAATGTGGCCCCTGTGACCTTAATTGATGTTGTCGATTGCCGCGACTGATAATGTCTGTAAGATCGCTCTCGCATACACAATTCTTACCAGCAACCTTCCCCACACAGCAGGTACCTTTCATCATGTCGTGGTTACCCAGTCCTTCGTAAAGCCGGTCCAATTCCATGCTACGGTCAAGGATAGGGCTTAGGTCGTTTTCTTGACTGGTTAACAGGGAGTTGTAGAGCTTCTGAATCTCCCACTTGTAAGTGTGTTCTGTAAGGTCTCCGGCAATGATGAGTCCCTTATAGCTATTGTCGTTGTACAATTTAGCCAGTAAGAACCTGGCTATGTCGTTTTGAAACGCCACAATTGGACGATTAATGCTCTTGTTAATTTGAGGGTCCGCAGCTGCTGCAAATGACAGAAACTCGGTCACCGGCGCAAAAGTGTTGTTCTCTGGGGATGAGCCGCTTGTTACGCAACCAGGGCACCGTTCAAGGAGCTTTACGTTCTCTGCCTTTAACGGGAATTGATTCCCAGTATCGGCATCAGCCTTATTGGTTATCCACGGGGTCGATTGAAAATAAGGGCTAACGAAAGCAGAAATCTCAATGGATTCCATTGTGCTGGCCGAAATACCACTCGAGATCGAAATCAAAAAAGCGGCGAAAACTATTCTATTTGTGTCAAAGCGCATTGGAAATATCCGACGGGAACAATCCTTCCCTCAGCATACGATCACGGCAATTATTGCGGGGCAGATTTGACAACGAAAGATTCGGTGACTACGACATTGTAAAGACTTATGAGTTCCCATTTTCGCATCCTTGGGCATACTGGCATTCCTGCGCAATGCAGACAATGCAGACAATGCACATTAACCTATCACACCCACACCACAAACCAACCACCTCAGTCGGCGGGTCTGCTACTCCATCGATGTCACGCCCCGATTCGCAGCCCAAATGAGCGCCTGAGCAACACTTGGAGGCTGTTTCGCTTGGGACATTGTCTTCATTGACATTCGGTAAAGGCGACGGACAGGGACTGATTCATGAGGCGCAAAAGTTGGACGGGGTGACTTGGTGGGGTGGGAGCGGTAGTGCCGTGAGGCCCACATCTATCCCGGTCCTTCTTTGACACTCTTCTGAATTTATTATTGGCCGTTATTGTGTTTAATTACGAATGATCTATAAAGAATTATGCTTATACTGCAGTCGCCATTTCAGTATAAGTGATGACATCTATTGATTTTGCCAAACGAGCACAAGCTTATCAAAGTCAATCCCCAACAATTATTCCTGGAAGTGGGGCCTCGGCTGAACCTGGGTGATTGAAATAGCGATAAGCGAATCCAAATCGACAACCATGGAGATCGCGTCATTGTCAGGCATTTGCACTCATAAGGAGTAAACTTTTCCCTATGCACTTCAACTCTGTCGTACATATAGGTGCGGGTAAATGCGGGAGCACTTCCCTGCAAAAAAGCTTAAGTCATTCTCCCTTTCTGAACGATACCACACACTCACAACACTACGAGTACGTGGTAATAAGAGACAATGGTCATGTGTTGCGAGGTGAACAACTGAAAAATAACCTGACGCCAACCGGGTTTGGCAGTGTGGACTTGACACACGATGCGCATTCCCACCTGAATGTATCTTCTGTCGCCAAGAATTTACATAAAATTTATCAGGACAAACACATCCCCATTCTGTCTTGCGAAGGTTGGCTTAGTCGTGCTCATCAATTTGAATCGAAGCAGTTACTCAGACAACTGTCCCTCCAGCCTAAAGTTGTGATTTACGTAAGACCACCTCTAGAATGGATCAACAGCGCTTGGTGGCAATGGGGGGCTTGGCAAAATATCGAATTTGAACAATGGCTTGATCGGCAAATAAAGGTCGTTAACTGGACTCGATGGATCCGTGAATGGAAAGCGCTCGACCACGTTGCTTCAGTGGATGTTCGATTAGCCACATCAGATGTGGTTGAATCATTTGGTCAAATATTAAATGTGGATTTGCCAACACTCAAAAACAGTAATGTGGGCTCCCCGCCGGTTCTTCTACGATTTTTACAACGTCATCGTCAGTTCCGCACTGACCCTCACGATAGTCAGATTGAGCGATATTTAATCACCAAGCTTCCAGCGGCTACCGAAAAAACACCTTGGATATTATCCGAGAAATGGCAAGTTCGAATTATCGAAAGCTTGCGTGAATCTTACAATGAGCTTTTGACCTTTTTACCTTTTGAAGAGCAACAGAGAATGCGTGATGACGCACGATGGTGGCATGCATCTAGTGGCAATAAACGAATACCTGAATCACCCAATCCTATATCTACCGGTCGAAATTTTATGGATATGAAATTGTCGCTATGGGCCAATGCGTATTTATTAAAGCGATCCCTAAAAAGAAGAACATCGTTGTTTTGATCAAATCCAGCTACTAAACATTCTCTTAACAATGCTTGCTTTCATCCGCCAAGCTCGTCAATTTTACTCATCCCGAATACCGCACTCGCATCTGGAAAGACGCGATTTACGATGAATGGTCCAGATCAGGTTCCTGCTCTTATGTGAGTAATTTCGAGATTTCCACCAACCGCTTCGCATCCAAACAGACCCCAAACAAAGAATAACTTGAGGCGTTTATTTTAACTACAATCGGCACCACTGTTTGCTCTATCTAAAATTTCACCATCAAAGCCAATCGCGCTGACTCTGAAGCAGCTGCTTACTCGTTCCTCGAGGTTGATATACAACTGAGATCGAGTGAAACCAGCTCGTCTGCCATTTAGCTCTATTTCGAAACCATCAATCAATGGTTGTTTATCCTGTTCGATAGTCCAGTAAACCAATGATCCTCTCGCCACAGCATTTCTGTTGAGACTTGTAAAGACTTCCTCCGAGCCAAATGTCTCCTGTCTGCTAGCTACCAAAGGCGGTTCGCCATCAAACAGGACAGTATCAGTTGCAGTGTCAACGATTAACTCTGGCGAAGGTAAGCCTATGTTTCCCGAGTCGTCTATCAGACGAATTTGGTAGGTGTTAGTCGATAATGCGCTTCCATCGAAGTAGCTCTGCCTTGCGTCAACTCGGTCGAGCAGTGTGCCATTGCGAAAAATTTCAACCTGGACAGCCCTTCCCGCAAATGGTACGGGTGTCCAGAATATCTCAACGCTCGAGCGTCCATAAATGCGGGCATCCATATCCAACCTCATGTTGGTGACAATTTCCTGAGATGTCTGGTCAGGATTATCTATATCCGGGAAGTTGGCACTCGGTGACCAGCATTGCAGAGAACCATCAAGGCGCTCACCACACAGGGTTGTACCAACTGGACCTGAGTCTCTCGACCTTCCTATTCCAGTAAAGCCTGTTTCCACAGACTGAATACTAAGAAATTGCTCGCCGAGTGGAAAATCATCAAAATCAGGACTACCTGGAAACGAGAAGCTGCTGGTATTACACTCAAGCACATTGCTGGTGCTCAAACCGCACACCGCGCCAATTGTAGTGGCCAAGTCGATATAAGGGCCGTCAGTTAGTGGTGGCACCAGACTATTTATTAATGAATTACATAGAATCTCGCCGGAAGAGGTAAGACCGCATACGCCCTGAGATTGCATGTCAAGATCTACAAAGGGTCCGCTTAAGTCAGCCGGTGCTCTCTCTCCATCCGTAGACCAACAAGTTATGTTGCCATTTTCAAGAATGCCACACGATGATGTGAATGCTGCATGTACCTTGGTAAACATGGCCCCTTCGGGTGGCTCGGTTTGTCGGTTAGTATTCAAGCCCCAACAATGCGCCTCTCCAGCAGCGTCTACTGCACAAGTATGATTGTGCCCTGCGTTAATTTGGCTGAGAGGCCGTCGGATGACAGGTATATCCAATTGACCAAAATTATTCTCCCCCCAACAAACAGCATTACCTTCTAAGGTTATCCCGCAGGCATGGGTATCGCCCGAGCTAACCGCTATTAACTCAGGAAGATCCTCCGGAGGCAGCAATCGTTCGAATGCGGACATCACACTACAGTCCACTGCACCATTTTCTTGCAAGTTGCACAATTGCGATTCGCCAACGCTGTAACGCGACTGTGATTGTGATTGTGCGTTTGTTACTGCAGGCAATAATAGTAGCGCCAGAACGGGCATCAGTTTAATTGAATTACGAGTCACGAGACGATCTCTCCGTTTGACAAGCGATTGACAAATCAATGCTTTAAATATAACGGGAAATTATACTCTTGCGGGGAGTCTGTTATGTATTGAAATTGAGTTTTTCATGGGTAAAATAACCGGAAATAATAAAACTTACCCCATAACTCTGCACTTTCGAAATAAATTTGTAGGTTTGTTTGTATATTCGGCCAGATCTACATCAAATTCGATGAAAATGCATTCTTTGCACTTTTTC
>CALDSR010000076.1 GCA_937924505.1 uncultured Granulosicoccus sp.
TCCGACGACCCAAGGCCTGTGACACCAACTGACCCTGTCAGTCCTTCAGAGCCTACAACCCCCACGGACCCCACGGAACCTACGGAACCCACCGAACCTACGGAACCCACGGAACCCGCCGAACCCTCTGAGCCAACCATCGACGTGTTCATCCCTCGAATAGCCGAATCGCTTGCGCCGGATATCGACGGACTTGACGTGACGGTGGACGCTAATGGTCTGTTCACCGGTGAATGGGCTTCAGCGGTTTATCTTGGCACGTCCGGCGCGCCGCTGAGAATCAGTAATCTGATGATTGACGTCAACACCAGCGAAGCTGATGCAGTCAACTACCGTAAGTGGGCTGCCATGCACGATGGCGAATATCTCTATATCGTCGTGACCGTAGAAGATAACGGAGAACGATACAGGGACTCCGGCGCCACGGTTTGGCAAGACGATAGCCTGGAAGTTTTCATCGATGGCAACAACAGCAAGCTGACAAGCTACGACGGCGTCGATGACTACCAATTTACATTCCCCGTGCGTGGTCCCAGCAGCAGCAAGCAAGCCGTGACTAGCGGAGAGGTCAAAGGTCAATTCAATCCGTCCTCTGCTGATATTGATTTCGCTACTGGCCCAGGTGTCGGACCCCGAGGTCTGCAACGTCCGAATTTCGAACAGGATGTCTACGAGATTCGCATCGATCTCGATTCGGTCGGCATTGCGGTGAATCAGCCATTCGGACTTGAGTTACAAATCAATGACGATGACGATGGGGATTCACGCGATGGAAAATGGGGATGGCATCACCCACAACGCATTGACGTTGATGTCGATGAAACCTTCCTGAACCCGTCATTTATGGGTACCGCTCGACTCGACTGAGTTCACCGCAGGGTTCTGCTTTTACTGTTGAAGCGCCAGATTCCCTGGCGCGAGTAGCATGTTCTTGATTCGTTTTCGACTACTCGTCTGCGCGAGCACCACAGCATCGACGCCGTGAATGTCACGTAGTTTTATATCGGCTCCCGCTTTCAACAGAAGCGACACTAAGTCCGTGTAACCGCGATTCACGGCAACCATCAAGGCTGTCCGCCCAAGATTATCCTGTGCATTGATATCGACACCTTCGTTTATCAGGAGCTTGACGACCCGGGTATACCCTTTCTTGGCAGCTTCAACAAGTGGATACCAGTCATCACCCGAGACACCGTTTATATCAGCACCCGCAGTAACAAGGTATCGAGCAATGACAGGATGCTCTAGCGAAATGGCTGCCACCAGCGGCGACCGTCCATCGATATCTCGGCTATCGACATTGGCCCCCGCCTCAATCAGCGCACCAACCAAGGTTATGAGCGAGGATTGTGGCGAAGATTGAATGGCGTCAACCAGCACATCGTCATCATGTGGAAACCGAAATTTTCGGCTCCTTGAATAAACATTGACAAGATCCGCGCAGCCACTCTTGATGGCACGATCGAGATGGGGGATCCCACCGTGACTATCAGTTATGTCCAGCGACTTGTTTTCATTCAGCATCGATTCCATTTGCGCGGAATCGCACTCTCTGACTGCCAGTGCGAAACGCGCCTGAACAGCACGCTGGTAAACCACCTTGCTGCCGATAAATCGAGTTAGTGCCGCTGAACATTGCGGCTTGTGCGTATGATAAGTCAACGGGAGGCCATCAACAAGTTCATCAACACCGGACTCATGTTGCTGTTTGAATAGCGTTGCAAGTCTGATGACATGGCAATCACTTGCCGCAAGGCGTAACTCACGATAGTAATTTAGTAGCTCTAATTCTTGCTCAAGCAACTCGTCACTTGTTAGGGCCGAGTGTTCCAAAGCGCCAGCGAGTTGCGGATTCAGACGCGCTGAGATCTGCACAACAAAGCGATTTCCACCAAGCTCCTGATCCTTGGCAATGGCATAGTCAAGCGCAGTCAGTCCGTGGTAATCCGTCCGCGTGATGGATGCTCCATGTCCAAGCAGTTGCTGCATAACACGTTCGTTACCGTTATTGATTGCAACCATCAGAGGGGTTTGTCGCTCGTCCCGAGGTATGGCTTCATCAACCCCTACCCCGGCGCCAAGTAGCCGCTCCACAATCGGAAGCGATCCAACCTTGGCTGCCCGCATCAAAGGTGTATTGCCATGAATCACAGCATCGCCATCAGCTCCATTGGCAAGCGCCGCATCCAAACCCGCAAGGTCTTGATTGGCGATCGCTTGCATCATGCGGCTGTCGGCGTTTGCGACATCAAAACGACAAGTAGGTTTAAGCTTTTCGAGAACCTGCGCCTCTATCGAATCACTGGAGCATTCCCAGGTCAGGGCGCCATTTGATGTGCTGACCGTTGGTGTAAACACCATTGATCGCACACCTATTTGATCGCCGAACTCGACGAAAATGTGACCACCACGATCGACCGAAATTTGCTTGACATCCGTGCCGTACAGACTTCTCGGCGGTTGAAGCCCCGCCTGCGAGTTGTCGTGTGGCATGACCCCATGCTTTGCGTGATAGTCAGCGACGCGCAACTTTACATTCGCGACAAGCGTAAAGGCCTCCGACAGACCAGCAGCCTGAACGAAGCGCCCGCGTGAGTGCCAACTGTGCATGGCACCCGCCCCCGTGGCGGCCATCGCAATCAATATTATGAGGAGTTTCACGCTGTTTCCGAGTCTCGCGATTTCCATCTTTTGGCTGCCTGAACTTAAGCCAACCCGATTATTTGTCATAGACCAGAGAATGCGAGTGGAACCGGCGCCCAAAATCCCTTGTCACATATCTTGCGTATCGGCTGCCGAGGCCCCACGCTTAATGATCACGACACAGTTTCAGCAGGCCATAACACACCTGTGCACCCTATACTGTGCGAATAGATAGTCAGCGCCACCAATAACGCCTGAGGAGTGCGAAACACCCATGAACATGCCGGTCAGCCATCCTGCTTTCGAGCACATCCGTAGCGAGCGTATTCGCTCTCTAGACATCGATCTGCACGAATTCCGTCACATTGACACAGGTACTCCGCATGTCCATCTGGCGGCAGACAATCCGGAGAACGTATTTCTCGTGGGCTTACGCACCATTCCGACCGATTCCACAGGTGTGGCGCACATTCTTGAACATACGGTTTTGTGTGGAAGTGAGAAGTACCCGGTCCGCGACCCTTTTTTCATGATGATCCGGCGGTCGCTGAATACCTTCATGAACGCATTCACGTCCAGCGACTGGACCGCTTATCCATTTGCCAGCCAGAATCGCAAGGACTTCTTCAACTTACTGGATGTCTACCTTGATGCGGTGTTCTTTTCCAGGCTCCATGAGCTGGATTTCGCTCAGGAAGGTCATCGTGTGGAGTTCGAAAAAGCGGATGATCCATCCAGTCCCCTGGTATTCAAAGGCGTGGTCTTCAATGAAATGAAAGGCGCCATGAGCGCGCCGACCAGCTTCCTGTGGCAAACGCTGACCAAGCACCTGTTTCCAAACAACACCTATCACCACAATAGTGGCGGTGACCCTGAAGCCATTCCCGATCTGAGTTATCAGCAGTTGAAGAGTTTCTACGACACCCACTACCACCCTTCGAACGCCGTACTGATGACATACGGCGATATTCCCGCGCAGGAGCTACAGGCGCGTTTTCAATCTCAGGTCTTGAGTCGATTCAAGCCGCTGAGCAGAACGATTTCCGTCGCCGATGCCAAACGCTATCACTCGCCACTGCGTGTCGAAGAAGCCTATGCAACTCAGGAAACCGACATTAGCGACAAAACGCATATTGTCACCGGGTGGCTGCTTGGCAGCAGCGTAGATCTTGATCAACGCCTGCGTTCGCATTTGCTATCAAGCGTGCTGCTCGACAATAGTGCTTCACCATTGATGCAGGCTCTGGAAAAGTCGGAACTCGGAACGTCACCCTCGCCGTTGTGCGGACTTGAAGACAGTGCAAAGGAAATGGTTTTTGCATGTGGACTCGAGGGATCCAATCCTGAGCAAACCGAAGCGGTTGAAGCTCTTATTCTGGATACACTCGCGGACGTAGTCAGTAATGGCGTCCCCCAAAGTCAGGTCGAGGCCGTCCTGCATCAGCTCGAGCTCAGTCAGCGCGAGATCAGAGGCGACGGTATGCCATTCGGCTTGCAATTGGTGCTCAGCGGATTATCAACCGCCATGCAACGCGGTGATACCTTGGCTTCCATCGATCTTGACCCGGCACTGGAACGTCTACGTAAAGATGCCGCGGACCCACAATTCATCGGGTCTCTCGTGAAGGAATTGCTGGTCGACAATGTTCACCGTGTGACACTGACCCTGCGACCTGATCCGAAGATCAGCGAACGTCGGGATCTGGCCGAAGCTGCGCGACTTGCTACCCTGAAGCAAAGCCTGAATGACACCCAAAAGGTAAAAATTGTTGAACAGGCCAAGGCGCTTGCAGAAAGACAGGTTCAGGTAGATGACCCTGAAATTCTACCCAAAGTCACCCTCGCCGACGTACCCGCCGAACTGCATATTCCCAGTGGAACTAGCCAGAAGATTGCGGGAGCTCCGGCGACACTGTATGCCCAAGGTACCAATGGCATCGTGTATCCGCACGTCGTCATCCAGTTGCCTCAACTGACAAGCGAACTGCGAAATCTGCTGCCGTTTTACAGCGGATTTCTCGCCGAACTTGGCTCCGGTGGGCGTGACTACCTCGAGACCCAGGCTCACCAGGCCGCAGTATCGGGAGGCATCGGTGCCTACGCACTCCAACGCGGTGCGATTGACAATGAACAGAATGTCAGCGGTTATCTCACTATTCGTGGCAAGGCATTAGTGAGAAATGTTGATGCGATGTCGAATCTTCTACTCGATACCGTATCCAATGTTCGCTTCGACGAATATCCACGGTTACGTGAGCTGGTTTCTCAGTCCCGCGCAAGCCGTGAGCAAAGCGTCACTGGCAGCGGTCACGTATTGGCGATGATGGCCGCTGCAAGCGGAATGAGTCCGACGAGTCAGTCGGCTCACCAGATGACTGGCCTCGCCGGGATCAAGGCGTTAAAAGTGTTCGATGATAGCTTGAAGGATGAATCGTCGTTGAAATCCTTCGGTTCAAAACTTGCCGAGATTCACGAGATCATGGCCGGAGCCCCTAGGCAATTCCTGGTGGTCGCTGAGCAGGAAAACATGAAGACCGTCACATCAAGTCTTCATGATGCTTTCTCGCACCTTAATCGTGCAAGCGAATTCGACGCGTTCAATCCAGAATCGGTTCGTCAGCAAGTCGGGGAAATCTGGACCACCAGTACAGAGGTCAATTTCTGTGCGCTCGCCTTTCCGACAGTCACGGCCTCGCATGAAGATGCGGCTGCATTGTCTGTGCTCGGCCCTTTCCTTCGTAATGGTTACCTGCATCGAACCATTCGCGAAACGGGCGGCGCTTACGGTGGCGGCGCTTCGCATGATGCGGATTCCGCATCTTTTCGTTTTTATTCATATCGCGATCCTCGTCTGTGCGAGACGCTAAAAGATTTTGACCGCTCGGTCGAATGGTTACTTGGCGAAACCCATGACGATCGGCTGTTGGAAGAAGCCATCCTGAATGTAATCAGCGGTATCGATAAACCTGGCTCACCTGCCGGCGAGGCTCGCAACGCCTTCCAGGCAAATCTGTTTGGTCGAACCGCCGAGCAGCGACGGTCGTTTCGCGAACGTATTCTCAAGGTATCTCTTGGTGATCTAATACGTGTGGGAGATACCTATCTCAAGCAGGGGCAGGCGAGCACCGGTATCGTCACCAGTGAGAAAAACGCACAGCAGGACGACGTAAAAGAATTGGGCTTGCTGCAGATTCCGCTCTAGGCAGAGCGGAGCGCTATTCGCAGGTTTCTTGCGGTTTTTTATAACCCGAAGGACTCGGGGCTATGTATGAAAGCGGTTTCAGTATTATAAACGCTTGTTTTCTAAGTCACTAAGTTGGTACTCGGGGGTATCTTTTAAAAAAGAAGATACCTCCTAGTCGTTAGTGGAGTCGGGGTCCTGACTCTTGTTGGCACCAGTCGGATCACCAGCTTGAATTCGTTGGTAAATCTCTTCCCGATGTACGCTTACATCTGGTGGGGCAGTAATCCCGATACGGACTTGCTTCCCTTTAACACTCAATATAGTAATGGTAACTTCGTCACCGATTACGATTGATTCGTCAGTCCGTCTGCTCAGAATCAACATGTGGCTCACCCCCTTGGCTAGAGCTAATGATCTTTAAAAAAAACCGCGCTACCTCCTTATCAGCGGGCTGTAAAGGCTAATAGCTTGTAGCTAAACCGCCCGAATAACCGTCCTGCGCAACATGCAACAGGCTGAGCTCGCATTATGACTCATTCAGACGCCTATGCGCACTTTTCAACGCGGTATACATAGAACAATTTGGCGACCACATCACGATGCGCTCAATGTTATTACGGTTCCATAGGATTTAATCTAACGGGTGGTTTTTACAAGACCGCTTCAAACGTCAGCATCGCGGACCTTAACGCTCAAATTCTCACTGTAATATCTCGGCGAGGGTTTGGCCCTAGTCATCTGCTTGAGCTGGTACTCGAAGTTTTTTAGCAATTCCTCTCGACCGAACGGCTATAAAAATGTGTTTTTTTCACCAATAACACCAGCATTTTGATTATTAAAAACCGAGTTAATAAACTCGCCCACTTATTTAGAAACAGCGAAATTTCAATTTAAAAACCAAATTTTTCATATTATTTTAGATATTTCGGCATTTTTCCCTTCAGTTTTACCGGATGTGTACGCTATTTGCTCTTTGGGACCGCACTTGAATTGATAAATGAGGACTGTAAGGTGAAATCGAAAGCCGTAAAGAAAAAAGTAACACGTAAAACTGCTTCTTCCACTGCTCGGAAGACTGTTGGAAAAAAGTCATCTGCTGGAAAGGCCAGCGCTAAGCGCAAGCCGGCTGCTAAGAAAGCAGCGACCAAAAAGCCAGCGACTCGAAAGGCACCAGCCAAGCGCAAGCCTGCAGCTAAGAAAGCAGCGACCAGAAAGCCTGCAACTCGAAAGGCACCAGCCAAGCGTAAGCCGGCTGCTAAGAAAGCAGCGACCAGAAAGCCTGCGACTCGAAAGGCACCGGCCAAGCGCAAGCCTGCTGCGAAGAAGCCAGTACGTAAAACTACAGCCAAGCGCAAGCCCGCCGCGAAGAAGCCAGTACGTAAGACTGCAGCCAAGCGCAAGCCCGCTGCTAAGAAGCCAGTACGTAAGACTACAGCCAAGCGCAAGCCTGCTGCGAAGAAGCCAGTACGTAAAACTGCGGCCAAGCGCAAGCCTGCAGCGAAGCGAACAACTCGCAAGCGTTCGTAAACCTACCCTTCCACGCATCTAGTCGATGCGCTGATAGACAGCGGCCCGGTTTCAGAAATGGAACCGGGCCGCTTGCTTTTAGACGTCCCAGAAAGTCGTGAGGTTTTGCTCAAGCTGAGCGACATCAGTCAGTCGGTTCACTTGCCAATGCTCGGGAAAGAGCTGCTGATAAAAGCGATCACGAAATCGATCATCGATTAGTACGACGACCCCTTTGTCTGATTCACCTCGAATGACCCTACCCGCTGTTTGCAAAACACGAGTAACACCCGGGTAGCGATACGTAAAATCGTAGCCGTCGAAACCTCGCTTCTCAAAGTGATCCTGGATTAAAGCTTGTTCTTCATCAAACCCGGGAAGTCCGACACCAACAACGACAACGCCAATCAATTTATCGCCCGGATAATCGACACCCTCACCATATTTGCCACCCAAAATGGCAAAGCCAACCCGATGCCCAGGCGTACCCAGCTTAAGCAATTGTGCGTTCAATTCATCAGGATCTGTATCGTGTGATTGCAGCCATGTATCGATAGACGGGTAGCAGGAACTGAAGAGTTGGTGAATCTGATTCAGATAACTGAACGATGGAAAGAAAACCAGGTAATTTCCTTCCTTTGCTTTGATCACTGCATGAATCACACGCACAAGATCGCGAGCCGAATTCTCTCGATGCCGATATCGCGTGTTTACCCATGGGACCACGCAATGAAACGCGTTCTCTGGATCATACGGAGAGTCAAGCCGCATCTCCATCGCCTCACTCGGCAATCCAAGAACATCACGATAAAAGCTGCTTGGCCGTAAGGTCGCGGAAAACATGATGACCGAGCGAAACCGCTTGTATTGGCGCGACAACGGCCTTGACGCATCAAGACATTTCAAATTCAAATGAACCTGTTTTTTTCTACCCTGCTGGTATTGCCTCGTTACCGTTCGATGTTCATCGCCAAACAACTCCCCGATAGCCACAACCCGGCATAAGGTGCGAAACATCTTCGATTGTGATTCGGTGATCGCTGGAGATTTACCGAAACCGTCAACAATCGCTTCCACAGCCCTCGCAGAGGCGCGAATGATGCCCTTGGGTGCATCATCACTTACGTCTATCGTCTCGTTGGTTGGTGCCAGACGGAGCAGGTCTTTCTGGAGCTTTTCTAGTTGTCGGGCAATATCCATATGGCGAGGAGTCGACTCATCTATCTCTTCAACACAGGCCATTCGATCAAGATTGGCCGAGAACATTGAACGGGAGCGATCAAGAAGATTGTGAGCCTCGTCAATCAACAACACAGTATCGCTTCTGGATTCAGAAAAATGCGGAAGACAGACGAGCGGATCAAATACATAGTTGTAATCCGCTATCACCACATGTATCCAAGGCAGCATCTGCAAGGCAAGCTCGAATGGGCATAACTGATGATTCCAGGCAACATCGTCTAGTGTTCCAGCGCTAATCACACCACACCCAATGAGTTCCTCCCGTGCATCGGGCAGACGGTCATAAAAGCCTATGGTCATCGGACAAATGCCAGCATCATCGCGTTCGCAACGCCCATTCGAACAAAAACACGTCGGTTGCTTGGATCGAATACTGATCGCAGAAATCGAAAGACCATGCTCTTCAAGTACACTGATAGTATCGAACGCTGTTTGCCGACCCGAAACTTTTGCGGTTAGGTAAACCGCTTGCGCAATCTTGTTTTCTCCCAGCAACTTAACGATGGGGAAAAGTGCACTGATCGTTTTTCCAATGCCGGTAGGTGCTTCGCAAAGCAAAGGATATTTGTCACGTGCCGCCCGGTAAATCGCTGCGGACATATCACGCTGCCCGTCGCGAAACTCACCAAAAGGGAAATCGAGTTCCGCTGCCGAGTCTTGCAACCGCCTGTTCCGCGATTCAATCAATCTAATCCAGCGAAGATATTTCTCGAGCGCTTGTTCCGCGAAGTTGATCAACTCGGATGCAGATAAATCCCGAGTCACACGCTCTTGAGTGTCTGATCGGAGATTTATGAAGGTTAATTCAAGCGTTACCAACACATCAATTTCAAGGTTCTGTTGACGCGCCAACAATGCGCCGTACAAACTAATCTGTGACCAGTGTTGCTCAATTTTCGCTGAATCTAGCTCCGCAATCGGTACAAGAGTTGATTTGATTTCAGTAACGATCAATTTATCAATATCGAGCAGATCAAGACGGCCACCCAGAGATATTTTTCGGCCATCGATGTCAAACATCTCCATCAATCTGACTTCAGACTCAATGCCGGAATTGGTGGTCGCCGCCTTCTGCACACGCTGGTGGGCTCGCATGCCTTCCGTTGCGGTAGGCCCGACAACGCCTACGCCGCCGAGGTCACCTGATCGACAGGCAAAATCGGCGAGCGTCGTTACAGACAATTTAATCGGTTTGTCAGACATCCGATTTACTACTTATTGAGTCTCGCAAGGCCGTTGAACGCGTCCAACGAACATTTACAACTCGACAGGGAATGCGATGTTCTGCAAAGTAGCGCATCCAACGACGTTGGTTCTTTTGCAAGGCATCACCAGGACCCTTTATTTCGATCAATTCGTAGCTACCGCCTGCAGGAAACAGAATCAAATCCGGTAGTCCGGACGAATTTTCGCGCAAATCGGTAAGCAATCGAAGGAACATTGCTTTCCAGTGCTCTGCTGGTATTCGAAGTAGTGCTTTTGAAAGCAATTCTTCCGAGAGTTTGTGCCAACGAACCAACGGGTTTGCAATTCCCTGGCGAGAATCATAATTTTTCCTTACCATCGCCGCGAACCGTATCGGATCATCCAGAGCTCGCATTCGACAGTCGATGAGGTGTTGACGCTTTTCAAGAAATTCGAGATGGTAGAAATCGCTGGGGGCGCTTTGAAAAGGATTGAAAAACGCACCTGGCACATCGGCAAATATGATGTCCCAGATAAACAGCCCCAACGCACCATCGATGAGACTGTTTTCGACAAAAAAGCAGTCACCGAACTGTGAGAAAAATTGTGTTGCTGCGACCTCGACTCGGGTATCGCTTTCCTTCAACGCAAGCTTCGTGGTTTGCGGTTTGAAAGGCTTTACACGCTGTTTACGAGCAACACCGATTTTGCTCGAAAACTGCTGAGCGAACTGAAGCTCCGCCTCACCGCGAGGCGCGTCGATCATCTGAGACAACAGTAACCCTGCGCGTTCATGTTCCTCCAACTTGTACAGCAAACGTGCGGCTCGTTCGCGACCCGGCGGGTTGATCGACTCCTGGTAAAGTCTCAAAGCATCGAGATATTCACCCAATCGTTCGAGTTGTCGGGCAATGCGATTACGCAGTCGATCCAGCCGCCTGTCGAGATGGTGATCATTCGGCCATCGCTCTGGCAACTGATCAGACAGTTTCAACAAAGCAGACTTGTCATCGAAATCAATCAGCTCAGCGAGTGCATCACACTCGAAGTATCGCAAGTGCGACTCCAGTTGCTCCCTGGATGTGAACGGCCGTAACTGATCATTGATGACATAGTCTTCATAGCGCAGTGTGCCAAGATCGCGACGTACAAACTCGCTACTGTCCTGATAGAGATTGCCAAAGAAGCACAATCTGAACAGCGTGAAATGATGATGTCCATTTATTCTGATCCAGGAATCAGAACCCGCCAAGCGATCAATATAACCCTGACGGGTCTCGTCGCCTGCGGATTCAAGATGTTCAGTCAACTCAACTCGTGGCAAACTCGACAATTGATCAAGTTCAAGCCGTTTGATCAACTCCGGCTTGGTAAATGAGCGAAGTACGATCGATAGATCGTCACCGACGTCTACAGAACCCAGACCAGATGTCACCAAGTGAGCAGCAGCGGTTTCTATCGATTCGATCTCCGAATAAGACAGCCGGCTAAGTCGAAACAGCGACGCCTTGCGACCAAGCAGCCGAACATAAAGTTGCTGTGCAGATTTGGGCGAATCACGCAGTCGACGCAGCCAGTCCAACTCGGCTTCAACGAGTAACTCCCGGTAGGTCGATTCAACAAAATCCACCAGGAAGTTGAAATTGGCCAGATAGTAGTCGCTTGGCAACATTCGCCTTGGTTCGGCAGGCTTTCGGGAAAGGCCCCATTATGACCTCAGAACGGTGAAATCGACAGGTCTGATCTGTCGATCACGAACACAAAAGGAATCGACCCAGAGTATGCATTGGGAACTCACTCAGGAAAAAGCCCCGCTTTCCCAGCGGGGATTGAATTGGAACGACTGTGCACCGTCACGATCACCTACAATTCTCACTTTCCCTCAGACGGAGATGCCCGATGGCGAAAACCCAACAGCGTATTCCAACGCCTGCTCTGGTACTTGGACTAACGGGCCTTCTGCCGTTTCTCATCAGCGCATTTCTGACTTTTGGCGCTGATGTAAAATCCTCGGCAATGGGTCTGTTGTCACTCGGAACCTATGGCGCAGTGATCTTGAGTTTTCTTGGCGGCATTCGCTGGGGACTGATCGTAAACAACAAGGCCCAACTGCAGAAATGGAGTCCGCTGGCCTGGAGTGTGGTACCCAGCCTCATCGCCTGGCCTGCTTTGCTCCTGCCATCGCGCTATATGCTGTCAGTTCTCGCCGTCGGATTCGTGTTCCAGTACGCAATGGATAACGAGGCCATCAAGGCGAAAAAAATGCCGCTCTGGTTTGGTCGCCTTCGATTGATCTTGACGACAGGCGCAGTCTTGTCGTTGCTCGC
>CALDSR010000077.1 GCA_937924505.1 uncultured Granulosicoccus sp.
TGATCCGCAAAAACCGGGCAAACAAGCGTCGGTCGACCAAAGCGCAACCCCTGATGAAGCGTACCCGCACCGCCATGATGAACAACAGCCGCACATCGCGGAAACAGCCAATCATGTGGCGCGGACTTCAGGATATGAATGCCTTCCAGATCATCGGCGTTTATGAGCCCTCCCCAGCCCGACGCGAGCACGGCCCTGTTGCCCGACAGGTGGATGGCGTCAATCACAATGCGCGTTGTCTTTTCCGGGTTGGCGCCTCGCATTGATCCAAAACCTACGTAGATGGGTGGTGGGCCTGATAACATGAAGTTGGCTAATGTCGCGTCTGGCTGATACGTGCCTTCCTCAAGAAACCACGCGCCGGTTAACAGATCTCTCTGTGGCCAATCCGCCGGCTTCGGCACAAGATTGCTGCTGAACGCATGCAAACGTGGAATCTCGGAACCCCTTGGGCAGTAACCATCGAGCGGCGAAATATCCCCAACTGTCAATAAATCGGGGTGGGCTTTCATCCATGAACCAACCAGGCTGCGACCGGCAAGAAGCATTAGCCGACCGACCAATGCATTTGACAGGCGGTTGCCAACGTTGCCCAAATCCGGAAACGCCAGGAGAACCGGCGGGAGATGCCTTGTTGGAATAATTCCCGGCTGCAAGAAACTTGGAATCGCGGTGACACCCAAGGCACGCGCAAAGTACGTCGCGGCCGAGACCTTGGGGTGATAGACAATGATGTCCGGACGTAATTCTTGAACGATCTGCCAGGTCTCATCAAGCTGGCGAGCCACGAGCTCCTTGCCGATGCGCAAGGCCCGCAACTTGCCGCGAACTGTACGCAGTGCCGCTTCCATTTCGGGAGATTGCATCATTTCATGCACATCGATGGAGATTGGTGCAGCCATCAACCCATGGCTTTTTATCAAATCGTCAAACGTTCTCGATGTGCTCAGTGTCACCGAAGCTCCGAGTGCCGACAGCGCACTACCGAGGGCGATATAAGGCTGTACATCACCGCGCGATCCAAAAGTAATCAAGAGGACCTTTTTCATTAAAACGACTCTCCAGAGCACCCTTTTCTTTTCAATAGTCTCAAAAACCTATCGTTACAAAAGCCATACCCAATAGGTTTTTTAGTAGTCTATCGCTTGATCCTTAATGTCATTTTTCTCACATGTTTTGCATTGACAGCGCCATCGGCTTCAACGTCAAACAATAGCCGTTGAATCAGCTTAATTTCTGAAGCTTTTTATTGAGAAATATTTTACTGGCGCTATTCTGGGAAAGTTGCATAGCCATTTGGTACATTGTTTTTGCTTTGTCCGTCTGTCCCAATTGGCTCAGTATTTCAGCATAGGCGGCATAAAAGGGCTGAAACGTGTTCAAGTCATTTTCCAGCGCTTCAATTTTACTCAATGCCAATTCAGGTTGCCCGATCTCGGCGATGGCTATTGCCCAGTTGAGCGCGACGACGGGCGTGGGCTCGTGCGTCCAGAGCGATCCATACAATAGTGAAATTTGCTCCCAATCGGGCACATTTCCCATCATATGGCAATCGGCAATCGCTGCTTTGATTTGATACGGACCGGGCCGACCCCGCAGGACGGCTTGAGACAATACACTTCGCGCTTCCTCTACTTTGTGCATGTCCCACTGGGCGCGATCTTGCTCCGCTGGTGGTACGGTTGCGCCATCGTTTCCAATGCGTGCGATTCTTCTCGCATCGGTCAACAATACAAGCGCCAAGGCACCTTCTATTTCAGGGTCATCTGGCCGCAATCTGTCCAGCAGACGCAATAAAAATATGGCTTCTGCACAAAGATCCCTTTCGCTATCGTCCTCGTTTACATACCCGGTTGTAAAAATCAGGTAGATGGTTGATAGAACGGAATCCAGCCTTGCTGGCCAGCTGATTTGGTCAGGTACTTCAAAATCGATATCGGCTTCTCGAAGCTTTTCCTTGGCCCTCGAAATACGCTGACCCATCGTCTTTTCCTTGTCAAGAAAGGCCGCAGAAATTTCCCTGGTTGTCAGATGGCAGACCGTACGCAGCGTCAGGCCAATTCGCGACTTTTCTTCAAGTAGCGGGTGACAACACGTAAAGATCAAGCGAAGACGGTCATCCGGGATAGGCTCCTCATCGATCGTCTCAAAATGTGAGGCACTGAGTAACATAAGTTGATCTGCCTTTTTTCGATCACGCTGTACTGCCCGCGCCCTGTCAATTCCCTTGTTCAACGCCACTTTCATCAGCCAGCCAATGGGTGAATTTGGAAGTCCGGTTCGACCCCAATGCGACATGGCTGATATGGAAGCCTCCTGCAGGGCGTCTTCAGCGACCTGCAAGTCTCCCAGTCGTGAAACGAGTCCGGCAATAAGCCGCCCCCGATCGCGTCGTAGAACGTCTTCGATAGCCTTGTTGATCGCAATGGGGGTGGTGATTGACATGATTCAGCCAGCCGGGTTGTAGTCCATCATGGCGCGAACTTCTATGGTTCCAAAAGTAGCGGAAGGAATCATCTCCGCATATTTGATAGCACTTTCCAGATCCGGTACGTCAACAACATAGTACCCGCCAAGGTATTCGCGTGTTTCCGCGAAGGGTCCATCCATAGTTTCGGTTTTCCCGGCTTTGATGCGAACGGATGTCGCAGTGTGTGGTTCGTTCAGGCTTTCCCCGTCGATCAGTACACCGTCGCTCTTCATTTTATCGTTGGCGGCAAAAAACCCGGCCATCATGGATTCAAATTCAGCTGTGCCGTAAGCTGGCTGCTGTTCGGGGTTGTTGTAGATCAAAAGCATGTATTTCATCGAAATTTCCTCGTTTGGGGATCGTTGGTTCAATAATGTTTTCTGGTCGTCGATTGATGTCATCAGGGAGTCACAATCCGGCTAAATTTACGGCAATGCAAATCATGAAGTTCACTGTGGCAAGCATATTCGAACCGTTTCCGACGTATCGCAGCACGTGCGCGGCATTGTCCTTTTTCAAACCGAACGGATGCGCGATTCGTCCGAGCAGTAGCAGTGCACCACCGATATAAAGGTAGAGACTCGGCGCCCCCATTCCCTCAGACAGCATCATCAGTATCAATAGGAAGCAGCTCCACTCGGCACAGTTACCGTGTTGGCGAATACGAAGCAGCAGATCGGCATTTCCGCCGTCACCGATGGATTGACCAAGAGCGCTGCGTTTCGACGTGACGCGCATCCACAGAACCATGTAAATGACAGCGACCGGCAGGGCGAATATTGGGGTTACTGTGAAGATCATAGAAGTGTCCTTTTGTTGTGATTTGTACCCTAAGGACGTCGGTGGATACTTCATTTCTACATCGTGTGAAAAATAGATCTTCTAATTTCTTGTTCAAAACCGCATCTGGCGGGTTAAAAACTCAGTATGCCACTGATTTAATTGGAAATAAGTGAAGCGAGGAAAGATGAAATTAACACGGGGCATCTGTTGGTAAAAAAGCCGTGACAGTGATCAATCGCTGGCTTGTCGCCATGGAGGACTAGTGTCAGGGCACTCCAGAGCAAGGAATAAATCGTCGCTACGACTGTAGGTTCCGCTGTGATCTTCTGATAGAACTATGTCAGTTACGATGGATAGACTGCTGGTTATGAGCTCGCTGTGAAAATGAACGCTGATACATATTTTTTCGTCAAAGACAACCGAATTTCTCGCGTAGGCACTACAGGTTAGAGGTAAGCAGACAATACACATCAACTTCGACAAAAGATGTATCGGTTTGACTAATACACTCATACCCGTTAATTCCAGCCCGTTGGTGCAGTACAACACCAGCATCTGCTCGACATGCACCACCTGTAGGATTAATTCTGGAAGCCAATGGACACTGGCTTTCGCAGGAATCGCCCGCGACAACATTTTCGCATCGTACCGTGCGAATCTGCAACGCATTGTTGATCCGCACGGTTGCCGGGCCGTCACCTAGTCCGGTGACGGCGACCGTTGCGCCGTCAGCCACATTGGAGAACTCAAGCCCACTGTCGCCAACGGCTACCGTAACGACCGTGTAAAAGCCGTCCATTGTTGGTCGAAATTCAAGAATGTTGTCCACTGTCGCCGCATAACGAGGCGACACAGTAGTATCGACGACTGGACCAGTTAAAAAGTAGACATTGTAATTGACTGCATTCGTGACCGGGTCCCAGCGAAGGACGTTGTCCTCAAGCCTTATATTCCCGGGAGGATCAACCGCAATAACGCTGCCTGCATACCCGAAAGAGACTACCGCGAGCAACAGTATGAGTGCGCGTTGACGCAAAACACGAAAATTCCCGACAAGGTCAGTTAACATCCGGCATACGATAGTCATATTAATCCTGCAATTTGGCTACACGAAGTTCGTAATCTTACTCGTATTCAGCCACCAAAACTCGGTAAAAATTCACGTTACGCCCACATTGTGCGGATTTACTGAACTCGCAGAACACAGTGTCGCTAGTGACTATTTCATTTTTTTTAACTAGCAACTACACGGAATGTCCACTAAATAAATATTCAGATCGGTAAATAAATTGATGGTTTAGATTCGCACGAATCAGCCAATATCAAATACCAAAATTATTAGCCCGCCTAAAACAAAGCTCATGACAATCGCCAGAAGAATTGGATATATCAATATTTGAAAGGGATCTTTCCAGTAGTACCGTTGCTCCTCCCTGTTAGCCTTTTCGTTCTTTTCTCGCTTGAACATGACCAGGCAAATCACCGTAGCAATCAAGTAGGTAATATTTATAATTCCTATGCGAACAGCCCATTGTGGGTCGCTAGAGAACATGTTGAAAGCATCTATCAGACCCCAAGGCGCTCGAATAAAAGCATAGATCGCCAATATCCATATCGCTATTCTGGGCCCATCAATTCTTCGGGGAGGATCAATCATAAAGAGTAAATTAGTCTGAAATTACACCTTGCGGAATCGGTTGCCTATACAGGGTTTTCGATGCGTTAACATAGTCAAGAATTCAGTAATTACACACTATAACCCTATTCTGACTAGTTTTTACTTCTTGAAAAATTCAATAGTATAGCTAGCGCATTCGATTGGATGGACTGACAATAATCCCTTCCATTCTGAAAATACCCAATCATCTGTGGACCGCCTGCAGCCTCTAGCTATGAATCATTAGCACTAAGCTCAGCTTCCATTATTTGAGACGCTAGGCTTGAATCTGGTCTAAGCAATTCAGTTTCTCCAGTCGGTTTAAATCCAACATTTTTATAAAGGGATATTGCCGCAGAATTTATGGTAGTGACCGACAACGTAAATTTTCCTATCTTTCTTTTATGAGCCCACTTCCTTGCCTGTTCCATTAATGCCTTCCCGATACCTCCTTCCCTGAACTCGGGTGCAACCCACATTTGATAGAGATGTGCACTGCGGTCTGCCGGCCGCTGGATAACACAAGATAATAGCCCTACAAATGAATCGCCCACTGCCGCGACCAACACTACAGCATCCTGGTTCGAAGGAGAAACTCGTAATCTGGCCTTCCATTGTTCGGCATGAAATTTAACTTCCCGCTCGTAAGTGGATCCAAATGAATCAGGGGAGTCTTGTAGCGACCTTAGACGTATATCCCGGTACGCTAACCAGTCGCTTTCAGAAAGCTTCCGTATAGAATGATTGCCCATAGAAACGCCCTTTGATTCGTCACAGTTTACTTATACAGAAAAACCCTGATTGCCTAAAATATTGAATGCGAGGTAATCGATCAAATTGAGCTCAGATATAAAACATCCGTTACCCGAGTTACAGCCTTCGCCACAAGTGCAGGTATTACCACTAGGCCTGATTTGACATCAGCCGCAGGTGCGTTTTGCCTGTTGGCTTGCTAAGAGAACCTGCCGGTTGAAAGAGACGTATTATTGATACTGCTGCGGAAAATGGGTATCGTAAGCTTGCCTGCGGTGACTAATAGTTCGCCCCTGGCTTGATGGATATTCATAGAATTTTGTAGTTTTTTATAGGACATGTACTATGTGTTTTCGGCAGCCTGCCAAGACGGCAAGCCTTAACTTACGCCCGTTCATAGCCGCTACTTCCCAAGTTTTTGTCATCTTGAGTTTTGCCACGCTTACATTGCAGCCCATGCCTGTGGCTGCGTGGGATTCCGTTGTACAGATTGATGGTGAAACAATCCCGGCTGAGTATTTCGACGGGTATCAAGAATTCTTAGTCACTGAATCCACCGGTTGTCCGGCCCCGGCAAAAAACCAGGTTAGGGATATGGTCAGCTTAGCGTGGGCAAAAGTTAAACTCGCCAAAGAAAAAGGTTTTCAGCTAACCGAGAAACAGCTTTCAAGCCTTGCAGATATAAAGGCCAAATTTGAACAAGACGACAATCCTAAAGATGAAGGAGATCATAATAAAAATCTTTGGCAAGTGCTCAGAACACAATCATTATACTATTGGGCTGCAGAACTACGTAAATCTACAAATGCGATAAGTGAAAGAGAAATCGTCGCAGAATACCAGCGCCTGGTTGAATTGGGTGATGCAAGGGTCGTGGATGTTCCATTCTATAAAATCATGGTGATGGAATCTAACGATACCGTATTCGTTGATCAACTTGCCCAAAGGCTTCGTTCAGGAGAGCTTTGGCGTCACATCAGTGTCGATATGAACCCGTATCTATGGAACACAGGCCAAACCGAGCGTTGGGTCGGCTTTAAACAGCTTGCGGGTTATCCAGCGAATACGTTTAATGACCTTAACCTTAAACCCAAGGAAATTAAACGAAACGATGTGATTGGACCTGTTGAATTAAAAGATCGGGTTCGTTTGGTGGTGATATTGGATAAAACCGTTGAGCCGATCGTGCCGTTAAATGCCAATTTGTCCGGTCGTAAAAATTGGGCTGTGGATCAAGTGAAAGAATCGGTAGAGCACCAATTGCGTCTCAAGTTATATGAATCCCTACTACGCGATCTGAACATCACAGAGAATGGAATACCCATCAGCATGGATATCGACTTGCCATGCGTTATGAAATGGCAGTGATTGGCATGTATCTACATAGTTTTGTCAGGAATGGAGGCTGGGTGTTGAAAACACGATTAAGTACACTGCACGCGATTATGTTGGTCACATCGTTGAGCGTGCCGGTGGCGGGCTCGGTGATTGCTCAATCGGGGGCTTACGACTCAGAGATGGCTGAAATGCTGTTTTCGATGATTCTGAGTGATGACCATGAAATCGTGATAATTGACCTTGACGACACGGTTGATCAGGCGGATCTAAAGCTACGCATATCGAACACGTTGGAAACACAAGATTCGGCCGCTTTGTTTGAACTGTTTGGTGAGTATGGCTTGGCAGTCGATATAAGTAATACCTCAACCGAAAAACTGACATTAAAAGCGCTGGGCACGCCAGAGGAACGATTGCTAAAAGCCATACACAATGGCGATTACGAATCGGCGAATTCGATCTTGGCTAACGAGTCGGTTGACGTCAACAAAAGTGTCAAGGTAGAGCCCTTTTTCAGTGAGATGACGCCGATTTATTTGGCCTCTTATAACGGCAATACAGCGTTGGTTGAACTCCTGCTCAAAAACGGTGCGGCGGTAAATACCGTGGAACCGAATGAATCCGTTCTCAATAACGCAGTGGCTGCTAAAAAAATCGAAATGGTCAAGCTATTGTTGTCAGCTGGTGCGTCGCTTGATCGCTCGTACAACTTAGCGCTTTCTGCCGCAAGGAGCGAAGATGTTTCGCTAATGAAATTGCTGCTGGAGCACGGTGTTGACCCAACACTCATCGGCGAGAAAGGCTGGACGCCCCTGTCGCAAGCTATTATGTCAGGCAATCTGGAGGTCGCCCATTTGCTGGTTGAACTGAGTGATCCGCGCATTGTTAACTACCCAATTTCCGACAGTACCGATATTCCAGTCAGTAACGCCCTTCAT
>CALDSR010000078.1 GCA_937924505.1 uncultured Granulosicoccus sp.
GCCTAGGGTCTCACGACACCTGAAATTGCTCGTTGAGGCCGGATTGTTGGATCGGTTCCGTGAAGGCGCAATGGTTTTCTATCGCATTGCCGAGGTGCATGGTTCTGCCCACCTGGCCAGGACATTGGTTGACCTGTTGCCTGACAATGACGCCGAACTCAATCGAGATCTGTCCCGTCTGGAACAGATTCGCCAGAAACGGGCGGAGCTTGCTGCCAGCTACTTCAAGGAAAACGCGAGTCGCTGGCGGGAAATACGCGCCCTGCATGTACCAGAGGCTGAGGTCGAGGCACGCATGCTGGAATTGATCGGTGATGCGCGTATCGATACGTTTCTGGATATTGGTACCGGCACCGGGCGGATACTAGAACTTGTTGCTGATCAGATTGATCGTGGTATCGGTATCGACACCAGCCCGGAAATGCTGGCCATCGCCCGCGCGTTGCTCGAAAAGGAAAATTATCGCCACGTGCAGTTTCGTAAAGGTGATATGTACAACATGCCGTTCAATGATCAGAGTGTTGACTTGGCTTCCTTGCATCTGGTGTTGCATTACAGTCTCGAACCTTCACACGTAATTGCCGAAGCAGCTCGTACCTTGAGAAGCAACGGCCGGCTGGTGGTTGTCGATTTTGCGCAACATCAGGAAGAACACCTGCGTACCGAACATAAACATCAGCGTCTCGGATTCAGCGACACTGAAATTCGAAATTCATTTATTGATGCTGGCTTGAAGCCCGGCAAGACTGTCACGCTTGCGGGTGATCCACTGACTGTCAAGATCTGGCACGCAAAACAGCCATCGCTCCACTGATTGGGAAATACATCATGACCACTCCACGCCTGTCATTTGAGTTCTTCCCGCCGCGAAATGAGCAGCAAGCGCGACGGTTCTGGCACACGCTCGGTTGTCTGGAAACACTGGACCCGGGTTTTGTATCCATTACCTGGGGGGCTCTAGGCAGTGATTGCAATGCCAGTATCGAGGTGTTGCGATCTCTGTCGCAAGATTCAAACGTACCGATCGCGGCCCACATGACTTGTGCGGGACAAAGCGAAGCAGATTGTGAGGCGATGCTTGATCGACTGACCACTATCGGCATCAAACGTCTCGTCGCATTGCGTGGTGATACAGCGCACAGCGAGGCAACCGCTGAATCAAACCCAACGGCCTTAAGGCATGCGTCCGAACTGGTGGCACTAGCCGCAAGGCGCGATCAATTCACCATCAGTGTTGCGGCGTACCCGGAATCTCACCCTGAGTCGCCATCCGTCGAGGAGGATCTTCGTTGGCTAGCCCATAAGTTTGACATGGGTGCGGACAACGCCCTGACGCAATTTTTCTTCGAGGCTGACACCTTTCTTCGCTATCGAGACGCGGCCGCAAAATTCGGTTTGGAAAACAAGATCGTGCCAGGCATCCTGCCGATTCATGATATCGACAAGGTTGTTGCGTTCAGTGGACGCTGTCAGGCAAGCGTGCCAAGCGCCTTGATTGAGCGATTCCAAAAAGCGCGAACCGACGAATCACGCCAACAGTTGGCCATCGATCAATGTGTCACGCTGTGTCGTGATCTTGAGTCTGAAGGCGTCGACGAATTTCATGTATATACCTTGAATCAGTCCACCTTGAGCTTCGCGATAGGATCCGAATTGCTTGGCAGGCCGTTACCGGCGATGGCCGCCGCTTAGGGTTGAATCGTGGTGCAATAGCACACCGCAATCTGCCCGCAACGCCGTATAATGGTGGGCTTGTGTCTCACACGTCCATTTCTCGCTGGTTGTTTTAAATGTCCACATCCCCCAAAGTCGGCTTCGTCAGCCTTGGCTGTCCGAAAGCGCTCGTCGACTCTGAACGGATTCTGACCCAGCTCCGCACGGATGGCTACGACGTCGTCCCGAACTACGATGCTGCCGATCTCGTTGTCGTCAATACCTGCGGGTTTATCGACAGTGCCGTTGCCGAATCGATGGACGCCATAGGCGAGGCGATAAACGAGAACGGTAAAGTCATTGTTACCGGCTGTCTGGGTGTCAAACCTGAAGATATACAGCAGCAGTACCCGAAGGTACTTGCCGTTACCGGCCCACAGGCCTATGAAGAAGTGGTTGCCGCGGTGCACGAGCATTTACCCAATACGGTTGCTCATGATCCGTTTATCGAGTTAGTGCCAGCACAGGGCATCAAGCTGACGCCGCGCCATTACGCTTACTTGAAAATATCCGAAGGGTGTAACCACAAGTGCAGCTTTTGCATCATCCCGTCCATGCGGGGGCGTCTCGTCAGTAGAGATATTGGTGATGTCATGCAAGAGGCGGAAAGATTGAAAGCCGCAGGTGTGCGTGAATTACTCGTGATTTCACAAGACACAAGCGCCTATGGTGTTGACCTCAAATACAAAACGGCCTTCTGGAACGGTCGCCCGATCAAGACGCGTTTCAAAGAGCTCTGTGAAGCCTTGAGTGAGCTCGGCATCTGGGTACGTCTGCACTACGTATACCCGTACCCTCATGTCGATGACATCATTCCATTGATGGCTGAAGGCAAGTTGCTGCCTTATCTCGATATTCCGTTTCAACACGGTAGTCAGAAGATCCTCAAAGCCATGAAGCGACCTGCGGCGGCAGAAAACACTTTGAAACGCATTGCCGCCTGGCGGGACATCTGTCCGGACATTACCGTGCGAAGTACCTTCATTGTGGGTTTTCCGGGTGAGACCGACGACGACTTCAAGGAACTTCTTGACTGGCTTGAAGAAGCGCAACTCGACCGTGTTGGTTGTTTCGAGTACTCACCGGTTGACGGTGCCACCGCAAATGAACTTAGCAACCCGGTTCCCGATGAAATCAAACAGATGCGGCATCAGGCCTTCATGGAAACGCAGGCGCGTATCAGCGCGGCGAAATTACAGGCGCAAGTCGGGTCACGGCAAATTGTTCTTATCGATCAAACCGACTTGCTTGACGAGGACGACAACGAATTTGTCATTGGACGTACGGCTGGTAACGCGCCTGAAATTGACGGCATTGTGCATATTGAAAACGACGGCTTCGACATTGCCGCAGGTGACTTTATCGAGGTGGATATCACCGGTGCTGAAGATCACGACTTGATCGGACGTATCGTCGCCTAAGTCTAAAGGGGTCAGCCTCCCATGGTGAAATCTCGCTTCGCGGTTGATATCGTTACCGTGAATCCCATGACCACGTCCATCAGCGACGCAATCGTCATGATCAGAAAGGTCGTGTTACCCAGCCGGGGGACCACGAGAAACTCGATCAGAAATGCAACAAAGACCAGCAGCGAGAAGAAATGGTCGATGATCGAAATAACCGATGTGCGCGTCGCCTTGAACGTTTCAACATACAGAAACAGGACGCTGGCAAGAATAAAGGCGTCACTGACGGTAATGATCAGCAAGCGACCTGAGGGCAGCAGAAATTCAATCAGGATGATATTGATTACCGGCTCGTCCAGCGGGCCGGTCAACATGACGACGTTTGCGGCAATCAATACATACAGGAACAGCGGGATAGAAAGAATCCAGCGCATGCAGGTGCACCTGGTCTGATCGTTCCGAGAGTATAGATGCGTGGGGGAATAAGGGGTGACTGATTGAATGAACAGGTATCTTTTCGGGAAACGAGACGCAAAATATCATTACTGAATTTGCTTTCAGTAATTTAACCGTTTTGGTCGATATTCCATTGCCAGATGAATATGAATTAAATTATTCTGTAGAGACAGGCTCTGGCTAATATTTATCTTAGCCAGTTATTCTCTTTTTTACTATTTTTGAGTAAATATAACTTTAATGGCGATTAATTACGCATCCTGGCCTCTCGATAAACTTAACAAGGAGCGAGACAAGATCGAGAAGGTCATCAAAGCCAAGCAGGTTCGTGAAAAAAAGGCGGTTATTGCCAAGATGGCCGCAATGGCAAAAAACAGCGGATTTGACTTACACGAGCTGATGAACGAGGGCGCGGTTAAAAAAAGCCCAGCCTCCAAGGCTAAACCCGCCAAAAAGAAAAAAGTGGGTGCCAAGCGTGGTCCAGTAGCACCCAAATACCAGAACCCTGATGACAAAAGCCAGAAGTGGACTGGCCGCGGTCGTCAACCTCGCTGGGTGCAGGATCAGGTAAAAAAAGGTCGTAGCTTGCAGGATATGGCGATCTAACAGCGCTTCGTCAGCGCACCAGGATATTGTCCAGATACAGCGTGTCGCCGGCACTGCCGAGTGTCATGAAGAACACGAGCCCGTCAATCGACGAGATATCCATGATACGGCCATCATGTCGAGGTGCGCCCAAAGTCAGCATATCGTCAATGGCAAAGGTGATTGCAGTTGCCCCCGGAGCCAGGCGAAAGGCGTGGTTGAACCTGTCGTGGTACTGATTATTATGATTAGTATCATTTATGCGCAGGTTCAGTTCGACCGTGTGATCTTGCGGATTAAACACGTCAAAGTCGAAGTGTGACAAGGCACGCCAGTCCGACTCGAAGTCGAGCAACGAGAAGCCACTGTATGGGGTCAAGTCTTTCGTAATACGGATGACTTCAGATTGGTTATCCTGCCAGTTTGATGGTGCTGTCACCCGCGATACACTTTCGCTGCCATCGGTTTTTATATAGGCCAGTGCCCGTGGATGCTCGAAGTCTGCCAACATTGGCCACGCAGGCTTTGTCGTCGAGAGGTACCAGAACCACAACGGTTGGCTCACGCCCACCAACAGTAAAAAAAGCAGCGTGATGCCCAAGGTTAATCGTGATGCACCGGTAAGCGCTGACGGTCGATACAACAAAAAAGCGATATGACCAATCGCAATACCGAGAAAATCACGCAAAATATCATCCGTGCTATAGCTACGTCCCGTCGACGGTTGAATGAGTTCAGACAGAACAGCGAGCGAAAACAGTAGCAGGGTTGAACACAGCAGAACGGTTGAAATGTGCGGAGCGACACCGTTATCGCGATATTCTTTACGTCGCGGTCGAGCGATGTACCAGTCAAGCGTAAATGCGAACACCGCAAAGGCCAAGGTATGCAGCGCATTCAGGGTCGCGGTGGCCAAAAAGGTCTGCCCCGGTATCGGGATAAGAAACGCCAGCGCGATCAACACGCACAGCAAGGCAATTCCTACAGCGCGTAAAAAGAATCTCACAACGTTGACATTACTCAGGTGTGTCGGCAGCACCCAAGCCACTGTATTTGCTTGGCGCATGATCAACCAACCGTAAATCGGCGATTGATGGATCGACAAAGTAGGTGAGGGTATCTATCGTTAAATTGTCTCGTACCGTGACGATGCTGTTGTCACGGTCATTGATC
>CALDSR010000079.1 GCA_937924505.1 uncultured Granulosicoccus sp.
CTCACCTTCGACTGCTATGGCACTTTGATTGACTGGGAGTCTGGAATGGTCAATGGGCTAAAGCCGCTCACTCAACAATTGCCGGACCCGCTAACCCGAGATCAGATACTGGAAGCTCACGCGCGCCATGAGTCTTCCCAACAACGCTGGACACCGGGAATGCGATACGCAGACTTACTCTCGATAGTCTATAAACGGCTCGCCGAAGAATGGTGCCTGTCAGCGACAGTCGAGGAATGCCGGGAATATGGCGATTCGGTTAAGCGCTGGCCTGCCTTTCCCGATTCGGCAGACGCGCTCCAGTATTTGAAAAAGCACTACAAGTTGGTGATTTTGTCGAATGTTGACAACGAGAGCTTCGCAGGCAGTAACGATCGGCTGCGGGTTGAATTTGATGCGATATACACGGCTGAGGATGTCGGTTCCTACAAACCGTCAGATCGTAATTTCGACTATATGCTCGAAAGATTAGCAGCGCTTGGCGTAGATAAAAACGATATTCTCCATACCGCTGAAAGCATGTTCCACGATCATGTCCCGGGAAAGCGTCACGGATTGGCTTCCTGTTGGATATACCGTCGATACGAACAGCAAGGGTTTGGCGCCACCATGAACCCAGGTGAATTACCGGATGTGGATTTCCAATTCAACTCGATGGCGGATCTTGTCAAGGCGCATCAAGCGGAAATTACGTGATGATCCCATCTACGTATCGACAGTGTCAGTCTAAAGGCTTTTTCGATGGCCGTATTTCGGGCTAGCTTGTCTGAACCACACCGAGGGGCTTCCAGTATCTGATTCACGACGATGACTTTTTGTTCGCTGGAGATTTAAGGTACGCTGCTATTGCCTTGAGATCTTCAATGGGAAGATACGAGGTGCCATGTTCAATGACCGCGGCCATGTGGCCGCCTGAAAAATCACCTTCCGGTGTCATGCCGATCTCGAGATAAAATACCAGATCGTCTTCAGTCCAATCGTGCAGCGCCGTTGCTGTTATATCGGGCACTTTCGAACCGTCCGGCCCTCGACTGTTACCCGCTAGCCGCCTGTCCCGCACACCGCCGAATAGATCTCGTTGTGCGTGACAGGCGGCGCAATGGGCAGGGCCCTCGACCAGGTATTCACCGCGTTCAACAAACAGACCGGGCTTGTAGTTTTTGGGCACGTACAGCGCCTTCCAAATACCCAACACCGCTCTCGCTGTATCCGGGATCAATAGTTCGTGCTTGACCGATGCAATAGACGCCGGGGCCGTTGATTGCAACCATGCATACAAATCCGCGATATCCTGACGGGACATGACTGCGTAAGCCGGGTACGGAAAGGCAGGCCAATAATGGCCACCGTCAGGGCGCCGACCGTTCAGTAGCGCCTGTGCGAACATCTCCAGAGACCATGCACCGATCCCTTGCCGTGGATCACTGCTGATGTTCGGAGACACGAATGTACCAAAAGGAGTATCGAGCCTTACGCCACCGGCAAGTAGCTCACCCTCATTCTTCGTGTCGGTATGACAGGCTATACATCCGCCAGCTCGTGCGACCAGTTCGCCGCGATCGCTATCCGCTGATGGAATTGTATCGCTTAGCGCCAATGCTGCCATTCGCGATTGCTCATTTTGGTCATTTCGTGTGTAAGTTGACCAAAGGACGGCTACGCCGCCAATCACACTTATCAAAACACTGGCGAGGGGGATCCAACGACGTACCATCCATCAGTCCTTATCAAGACGGAACCGCTCATGGCACGCTGAACAATTTTTGGCTGCTTTGAAAAATACGGACCGTACCGCACGGCTCTGATCTTCGACGCCTTGTGTGCTGTCTTTTAATTCATTGGAGAGCGTGAGAAGAGCTCGACTGTCGTTGGCAAATTTTTCCGCAAGTGCGACGAAATCGTCCCAGTTATTCCAAATAGCAGGCAAGGCCTCTGTGACCGTGTTCTCCCGGCTGTCTTCGGTGTTAGGAAACAATGTAGGGATTTTGTCGCCGTGTGTCACAAAGGCCTGCGCTGCTGCATCGATAGCGTCAAGATCAAATGAGGCTTTGCCCTTGAGCATATCGCCGACACGCTTGGCGTGATCGCCCAAGGTTGACATACTGTCCATGCGTTCCTTGACTATACCTATGGCGCCCGTATGCGCTATAGCTTGCCCTGCAATTACGACTGCAATTACAAGTATTGTTACTAATCGCGAACTATTATTGCTGAGCATGATTCACCGAATGATTGATCGACTGGTTTTCATGACTGAAAATTTTGTCTGTTTAGCGAATTCAATATCATAATAGCGCACTCGCCGCCATATCAACATAGTGTGTCCACTACCGCATCCCTGCGCGTTTCTATCTAACGCGCGGCGACATGATCAGCCGCTCGGTCGTTGGCTATACCAATACCAACATCCAAAGGTGTTTTGTTGGCTAACTCAGCGCAAAACACACCTGTGAATACATCGCCTGCGCCATGTGTGCTTGAAACCTTTATGGATTTAGCGGGAATTTCGATAAGCTCGCTATGCGTTGAGCAGGCAGCCACGCCGTCGCCACCTGCGGTAACAATAACCGTAGGGAAACGTTGTGAAAGTTCCTGCGCCGCTAGCGCAGCCGCGTCAAGGGAATTTACCGTGATAGTTCCTAGTGCCTCCGCCTCAATGGCATTGACAATTAACACGTCCACCAGTGACAGGAATTTTGGTGACATATTACGCGCAGGTGCTGCATTGACACAAACCAGTAAGCCAAGACTTCTTGCCTTGCTTGCAGCGAGAATATTTAGTGATTCCGGCACCTCGTTTTGTAACAGCAACACTGCGGCATTTTGCCAAAGCGCTGAGTGCTCCAATAGATCGGCAGGTATCGCCAGATTAGCACCTGAAACGATAACCGCGCCATAGTCACCCTCAGAGTCCTGTATCGCCACACTCATACCCGTTGCAACACCGTCAAGTTGCGCAATATAGTCGTTGGATATTCCTGCATCGCTAAGCCGCGCGCGCAGGTAGTCTGCAAAATTATCCTTACCCGTTGCGCTGATCAGTCGGGTATCGGCACCGTGAAGTTTTGCGGCAACTGCCTGGTTTCCACCTTTACCACCAAACTTGGGAAACCAACAATCGCCCGTAACGGTTTCTCCCTTGGCTGGCCGGTGTGTTGCCTCAACCATGATGTCGTAATGAAGGCTGCCAAGGACCACAACATCGGCTGGCTGTGGATTGGTGTGAACGTCATCGGCTGCCATCATTGTTGCTTTCACTTCACCGTTGCTGTCGCTGCCGTTTGGCTAAAATTAGCCGGTCATCACGCTTCTACAAGCGATCAACCACCATTCCCACCCTTCTTGAACCTCTCCTCGCGAGAAACATCCGACTGCTCGGTGGTGGTAAAGCGCAAGTTGATGATGTCTGGTGAAAACAGCATGCTCCAGGTCCATTCAAAGAAGATTCTTGTCTTCTTCGCAAAGGTTGGCATAAGTGACAAGTAAAACCCGCGCCACAAGAGCCAGGCTGGAAAACCGCCAACACTGACAGATCCAAACATCTCGGCAACGCCGTTCAAATGGCCGATAGTCGCCATGGATCCTTTTGACTCATAATTGAACGGTTGAGTTATTTCTCCACGTACTGCCCGATTGATGTTATCAGCCAGCTGCTGTCCCTCACGGATTGCAAATTGAGCCGTTGGTGGTGAAAGTTTGCCGTCGTGTGCATTTGGTATCAATGCGCAATCACCTATCGCCCAGATATTCGAGTGACCTTGTACTGACATGTCAGGATCAACGAGAAGGCGGCCACGCTCATTCGGCACGTCCAATTGTTGGACCAATGGATTGGGTTTGGTGCCGATTGTGCAGATCGTGGTTGCGCCATCAATTCGACCTTGTGAGTCGGTGATAACACCAATTTCGTCTACGCCAGTGACTCCCGTGCCGAGTGCCAGATTTACACCGCGCTTGGACATTTGCTCGAGTACGTGTTGGCCAAGGACTTTATCCATTTCCTGTAATGGAAGTGCCTCTCGATGAATGATCGTGACTTTCAGGTCTTCATCGTTAAGGCGTGGATAATGTTTGTGTGATGCCAGAATGAAGTCCTGGATGGCACCCCCTACTTCGACACCGCTGAATCCTGCCCCGATGATGATGAAGTGACCCATCCACTTGCGCTTTTCCGGATTTTCTTCCAGTTCGGCTTTTTCCATCTGTTCGATAACGCGGTTGCGCAGTTTCAGTGCGTCGCCGAGCAGCTTGAATGGCAGGGCATGTTGTTGCATTCCGGGAATGATATCGAGATTGGCTCTCGATCCAAATGAAAATACGAGGTGCTCATAGCTAATGGATCCGTGCTTGTCTTCACCTTCAAAATGAACGGTTTTGGCATCGAGATCCACGTTTGTTGCGCGACCAGAAATAAATCGTGTCTTGCGAACCATTCGTCGGATCGGTGCAATGACATGACTGGGCAAAATACTGGCGCCCACGACTTCAGCAAGCATCGGGTTGAACGTCGTGTAGTTTTCTTCGCTGATCAGTACAACTTGCCAGTCATCGCTTAGCTGTCGTTCCAGTTTTTTGACCAATTGGGTGCCAGCAAATCCGCCACCAATGACCACGACATTTTTTTTATCAAGCGAGAGAATATGCTCGACTTCAAGATCTGACCCGAAGTGAATCAGACGTAGCGCAACCACGGCGCTGATAATCAACAGATGGAACAATATGTTGATAATGCCGATGGTTGAATTCGGGAGATCGGGAAAGCCGACCGTAACCAGATGCAACACCGTTAGAGCAATCAGCATCCAGCCAACGTTTCTGATTTGAAAGCCCGTCAGCAGTGAGAGCCCGCCAATAAGTGACAAGATGAGCACGGGCGTGCTCAGCCATGCACTGCTGGGTACCACCAGGTCATAGTCGTTACCACTAATGCCCAAAATGAAATAGGTAAGAAAAGGCAGCGCGACCGATGCCCGGATCAGCAGCACACCAAAGTTTTTTCCGGCTCCGCTGACAACATTATGCGCAAACGAGGACAAGCCGCCAAAGTTCTGCTCTGCAATCCAGTGAACAATACTTGAGCCTCGTCCGATCGCCCAGCGCCCACTGCCCAGATAGAACATAGCGGTGTAGAGACCTGCGCCCATGAAATGAGCAAAAAGACTGAGTAAACGAATACTGGAGTTCGTATCGTTGATGACGACCAATGATTCGGCGACCAGTGTGATGATCACCAAGGCAGGAACGGCTAGTCGAATATTCCACCCTATGATGAGCATGAAGCCGCCGATGACCTCAGCAGCAATGACAACATTGAACAACCACGGAAGATGAGGTTGCAGGAAATCAGGGAAATTGACCATCATTGCCAGAAAATCACCTGGCATGAGTAATTTAAAAATACCCGGTATCAGAAAGAATATCCCGGCTGAAATCCGCAGCAGGCCGACGCCGGTGTCGGTGAGTTTTTCCGAACGATTTAGTAGATTTTGATCTTCAGCCATATCACTAAATATTCCGTGTTCTCGAAGGCAGATTCCGGAGCTGCTTGAGACTTCCATGTACACGCGCAGTTTTGCGCGGGTGATGGGATTTTAAGCCATTGGCGTAAAACATCAAGGTAGCGGAACCCATTAGCCTGTTTTTCAACTGATATCACCGAACAAAAGAGATTTCGTGTTGTATCGAGGAGTATGGCCAAGCCTTCTGCATCTGCTAGAGCATTGTTTGGCCTTTGAGAAGTGCCTCCACTTGATCCCGTGTTGGCATGGACGGCGCAGTTCCGGCGCGAGTCACTGACAAACCTGCAACTGCAGAGGCAAAGTGAGCTGCATCAACGGGGCTTTTGTTTTGTGCAAGTGCCGCAGCGAAACCACCATTGAAAGCATCACCGGCACCGGTCGTTTCTACTACTGCGCCAGCGATGACGGCGGGTATGTGGACGGATAGCTCGGTGCCATGCAGTAACGCACCTTGCTCGCCAAGTGTTATCAGGGCGGTCCCAACCCCTTTGCTGAGCAAAACGTCCCCGGCTCTTTTCGCATCGTCTATTGAAACAACCTTGACACCTGTGTATGCCTCAACTTCGGTTTCATTAGGTGTGACGTAATCACACAGCTTGAAGACACTGTCATCAATGGGTTCGGCGGGTGCGGTATTCAGTATGGTGGTGACGCCCGCATTGCGCGCTAGAGAAAGTGCATGTTCGGCCGCGTCGAGCGGTTGTTCAAGCTGTGTAACAAACACATCAGCACTGGTGATGAATGATGCCATGGCATCAATGTATTCAGGCGATAGAGTATTCGCCGCACCGGGACAGACGATGATGGCATTGTCCCCGGTTTGGTCATCAATAAATATGTAAGCCGAGCCGGTATAACTATCACTTATTTGCTCTATGTGTGCATCAATTCCCTCGGCCGCATACATATCCAATGCCATTTGCGCAAATGCGTCTTGTCCGAGTCGGGAAATAAACGCCACCTCGGCGTTGCATCGCGCGGCTGCAACTGCCTGGTTTGAACCTTTGCCACCCGGGCCCAAGGCAAAACTGGACCCCAGGATGGTTTCACCCATAATGGGTTGTCGTGATGCGCGGTAGGCCGCATCAGCGACGAAGACGCCCAGAATCGCAACCGCGCCATGACGCTGTTGCAAGGCTTTATCAGTCATTGGGTGGAATCACTCCCTTGGTAAAAATAAAGCAGCCGTAAAAACGACGTTCACCGGTCGCGATCACGGCGTACGCTTGTTTGGCGCGGTCGTAAAACGCAAAGCGCTCGACGGACACCATTGGCCAGGGTTTGCCCTCCGCCGAGTCAATTGCCCCTTGTACTTCTGCCTGCACTGGTGGGATTTCGTCGGGCGATCCAACGATTTCCATACGCTGGGCCGCGTCGTCGATAAAGGTATCCAGCGGGAATACGGACAAAATTGCCTCGGTAGCGCGAGCCGCTGATACCGAATCGATGCGAAGTAACTTGCCCAGGCTGGTGTGTCGAGCAACCGAATCTGCTGGAAAATTGGTGTCACAAACCACCAGGTAATCCCCGTGCCCCATCGCGCAAAGCGCCTGCAGTACATCAGCGTTGAGTACCGGATCGAGGTTCTTGAGCATAGGTTTTCCTTTTCGGCTTGGCCGGTGCACTATCGAGCGAGGAGCGAACAATGAATCTGCGTATATCACCAGATATTGCCTGATGCGTCAACGTCATTACACCGACAACGCCACGATCAGGTATTGTCGAATGCCTCCAAAGCCAATTAGCCGGCGAGCCAAGTTAATGAGTGAGAATAAACGGATCAGTAAATCCCGAATCCGCCAAATCGTCAGCTTGATAGACCTGACCAACCTGAGCGATAACTGTGATTCGGGCGCTGTAGAAACACTTTGTCGTCAAGCCAAAACCCCGGTCGCTGACGTCGCCGCCATTTGCATATGGCCGACTTTCGTACGTTCGGCGACGAAGCATCTCGGCCAATCAACACCCATCAAGATTGCCACGGTGGTCAATTTTCCTTCCGGAAATGAATCCCTTGAGTCTACCGGTACGGCGATAGACGAGGCGCTGGACAATGGCGCCGATGAGATCGACTATGTGATGCCGTATGTTGAGTTGCTAAAGGGGAATGTGCCGCAGGTAGAAAGCGCGCTGCAAAGGGTACGCAAGCAAATTCCCGGCAATAAAAAACTGAAAGTGATATTGGAGACCGGAGAACTCAAGTCTGACGCTCTGATTCGGACCGCTGCAACTATCGCCATCAATCAGGGTGCCGACTTTATAAAAACATCCACCGGGAAAGTAGCGGTCAATGCGACAGAGGAATCCGCCAGTGTCATGCTCGATGCGATCGTTGATTCAAAACGAGATGTCGGCTTCAAAGCGGCTGGGGGTATAAGAACCATAGCGGAGGCCGATGTCTATTTGCGTCTCGCACAAGAACGTCTCGGCCAACACTGGATAGACTCGGCACACTTCCGATTCGGTGCATCTGGCTTGTTGCAGGAAGCGTTGAGCGATCTGGACATCGATTCCTCAGAAACAGCGGGCAATGGAGGGGACTATTGAATGTTCGGGATCACACCGCTTTCTGGTGATCTGTGTGGCTTCAGGTATTTCGGATGTTCACCGGAAAAACGAGGAATCTGAGGCCGCTTCCCTACGGCGTGCGTACCACCGAGCTGATAAACTGAACGACCGAATGGTGGGCATACCATGGACCTGTAACTCGTAGGCCTGCATTCGGCATCACTATGACGGTATTGATCGCTGATTTACCTGGTTACCTGTACGCCCGTGCTATTCGTACATCAACAACGAAGACTGCTCTTATAAGATGGATACAAATAAACCGCGTTACGCTGCCCGTCTGAACGCCTTTAAAATCGGTGCTGAAAGTTATTGGCCAGGCAAGAACCGAATCACGACAATTGATTTATTGTCCAGAGCGGCAACGGTAGATGGATTGAACGCTGTCGATTTTAACTACCCTGATCATTTCGATGATTGCACCACAACTGAACTCAAGCAATGCATCGATGATCTGGATATCCATCTCAACGGCATGGCCATGCGCTACTACACCGATCCGGGATACAAGCTTGGTGGATTTACCAACCCTGACCCACGAGTACGTCAATCTGCCATTGACCTGACTCGACAAGGGATAGACAAACTGTCGGAGCTTGGAGGCTCGTTGATGACCTTATGGCTCGGGCAAGACGGATTCGACTATTCCTTCCAGGCCAATTATCAACGGTTATGGGATCACACCCTTGAAGCACTGGCGGTTATTTGCGATCACAACAAGAACGTTGATATTTCCCTGGAGTACAAACCCAACGAACCGCGATCCTATTCACTGATGCCGGATGTCGGTAGCAATTTACTCGCCTTGTCAGAATTGAACCGGGCTAATACCGGTATCACGCTCGACTTTGCCCACGTTCTGTATGCCGAAGAAATGCCGGCACACGCCGCTGCTATGGTCGGTCGGTTCTCTCGCTTGCTCGGTGTACATTTGAATGATGGTTACGGAAAGCGTGATGATGGCCTGATGATTGGCAGTGTCCATCCTGTTCAAACGATAGAGCTGTTTGTCGAAATGAATCGGCTTGACTATAACAGCACCATATATTTTGACACCTTCCCGGATTTATCCGGCCTCGATCCGGTCGCGGAAGCAACCGTGAACGTTGACATGGCGAATAAACTATCGGCGATAGCGGATACGCTGACAGACAATGCCGAGCTTCACGCGGCGATTGCCAGGCAAGATGCACCAGCAAGTCAGACAATTGTTAATCGTGCCTTGTACGGCAATTGATTGAAATCTCTATTTCTACTCGAATATCGACTTGTTATCAGGTAAATTGATACTTTGTCGGTGAAATTAAAGAGGTAGCGACACCATGCTTAAAACACGTAATTGGGACCGGCTGGGTAATGGTGGACTTGCGTTTACTGAACTTGGGTTTGGCACCGCGCCGCTGGGCAATCTGTACAAGGCCATCTCTGATGAAGAGGCACGTGCGACCTTGGATTTAGCCTGGGAAGGTGGCGTACGATACTTTGACACTTCACCGCTTTACGGCCTTGGCTTGTCGGAAACACGGCTTAACTCGTTTTTGCGTGACAAGCCGCGAGACGAGTATGTGCTCTCGACTAAAGTCGGACGTCTTATTCAACCATGTGCAGAGGAGAATCGATCGGGGAAAGGAAAATGGTTTGATGTCCCTTGCCGTCGCGAGCAGTTTGATTATAGCTATGATGGTGTCATGCGGTCTTTGGATCATTCCTTTTCTCGATTAGGTGTTGATCGCATCGACATTCTGTTTGTACACGATCTGTGTATATTTTCGCATGGTTCCAAAGAAGCTTCTGATATGCGAATAGAAGAGTTCTTTGGTGGCCGAGGCTATGATGCGCTGGTTTCCCTGAGAGATCAGGGCGTCATCCAGGCTATCGGTGGCGGCGTCAATGAGTGGGAAGTCTGCCAGGCGCTCGCTGAGCGTGGAGACTTTGATCTGTTTTTGTTGGCCGGTCGCTATACGCTACTTGAGCAAACAGCACTTGACAGCTTCTTGCCACTGTGTGAAAACCGTGGCATTGGTATCGTCACTGGCGGTCCTTATAATTCCGGGGTTCTGGCCACAGGTGCAAAACCAGGTGCATTTTATAATTACGACCCTGCCCCACAGTCCATTCTGGACCGAGTTGCGGCAATTGAGAAAATCTGCGCGGATCATGGTGTGCGATTGCTTGATGCTGCTTTTCAGTTCCCTCTACTTCATCCGGCCCATGTGTCCGTCATCCCGGGTGGGCAGAGTGCGAATGAGATGACCAGTAATTTGCAAGCGGTCGGTGCTGATATACCGGCGTCCTTGTGGACGGATTTGAAGTCCGCTGGACTGTTACGCGAAGATGCGCCGACATAAAGCTGAACAGGCGCGCGTAGTCTTGGAGAGACCTGTATGACAGAGTGTTTCAAACGGGTATTTCGTACCAGTAAACCGGTTATCGGAATGGTGCACATCGGCGCATTGCCGGGTACGCCGCTGTTTGACCCGAAACTGGATCTTGTTGCCGCGGCAAGAGCGGAATTGCTGGCACTGCAGCGTGCGGGCTTCGACGCTGTGATGTTTGGTAACGAAAATGATCGACCGTATGAATTCAATGTCGATACCGCATCAACCGCGACCATGGCAGCCATTATCGGCCAGTTAAAATCGGAGATCACCGTGCCGTTTGGTGTCAATGTACTGTGGGATCCATTGGCCACGGTGGCACTCGGGGCTGCAACCGGTGCTCATTTTGTGCGCGAGATTTTCACCGGCGTTTATGCCTCGGACATGGGTACATGGACAACAGATGCTGCCAAGGCCATGCGCTATCGCGAAAGACTTGGGCGTTCGGATATGGCCATGCTCTATAACGTATCGGCGGAGTTTGCTTACTCGCTCGATCAACGAACCCTGCCCGACCGAGCACGCAGTGCAGTTTTTTCGTCAATTCCGGATGCAGTCCTGGTGTCGGGCCAGATTACCGGAGAGGCTGCGGCTATGTCGGAGTTAGCGGCGGTCAAAGCGGCTTTGCCCGATACCCCGGTTTTGGCGAATACGGGCGTCAAGCACGATACCATTGCAGAGGTCATGAGCATCGCGGACGGTTGCATCGTCGGCTCTTCTCTGAAAGTCGATGGCCATACCTGGAATGCAATCGATCCGGAGCGCGCGCGGAGCTTTATGGCCTTGGCTGTTGAGGCGCGTGCATGAGGGACACCATTAAAAACAACATGATGGATCTCATGTTGATACCCGGACTGTCAGGCCATGAAGACCGGGTCAGACGTTCATTGAAACAACGTCTGTCGGAGATTGATATTAAAAGCACCAGCGACCGGCTGGGCAATTTGCATACGCATTTTCCAGGCAACGGGCCTCGGGTCATGTTGTTCACGCATATGGACCAGCTTGGGTTTGTCGTACGCAAGATCGAGGCAAATGGCCTGCTTCGATTGGAACGCGTTGGTGGTGTACCTGAACGCGCCTTGGCTGCACAGAGTGTCTTGATCTGTGTTGCCGAAGGATACGACGTGCCAGGAATAATCGCCAACAAAAGCCATCATGCCACGGCAGTTGCAGAAAAATATGACGTCACACCCTATGCTGAACTTTATGTCGATACTGGGCACCGCTCCGCCGAGGCTGTTGAGGCTGCAGGTATTCGTATCGGTCAAGCGGTGGTTTACGCGCCTCATGCGATGGAACTGGCTGATAATAAAATATGCGGTACCGCGATCGATGATCGTGCTGGTTGTGCAGTTTTATTGGCACTGGCTGGCGCTTTAAAGGATCGATCCAGCGGCCCACCAGTCGATTTGGCATTTACTGTGTTGGAAGAATTCAATTTGCGCGGTGCGCAACCACTCGCCCGGCAATTACAGCCGGATATCGCCATTCAAATTGACCTGATGTTGGCAACAGACACACCTGACATGACCGCGCGTGGTGATATGGTTCTGGGTGGCGGCCCCGGGATGAGCCTTTTCAGCTTTCATGGTCGCGGCACATTGAATGGTGTCATACCGCATCCCGCCATGGTGGCCCTTTTTGAGACGACGGCAAATGAGCAAAAAATAACGCTACAGCGCAGCGCGCAATCAGGTGTGCTGACAGATTTGTCCTACGTGCAGCTAACGGGTAAAGGTGTGGCGTCTATCGACATCGGGTTTCCTGTGCGAGCTTCGCATTCTGCGCGCGAAGTCTGTGATCTGAATGATCTGGTTCAGCTCGCTGAACTATTGAAGGCTGCCATTGCAAAAATAGGTTCAGCGTTTTCTCTTGACCGTGATGAGTACACCTGATGGCCTATACACTCGGTATTGATATTGGGACCTATGAAACCAAAGGGGTTCTTGTTGACGAGAACGGTCAAATACAAGCTCAAGCAGCGCGTGCGCATCAGATGCTTGTTCCTGAACCCGGTTGGGCAGAACATCGACCAGAAGAGGATTGGTGGGGTGACTTTGTGTATGTTTGCCAAACTCTATTGAAAGACAGTAGTATCGATCCAACTGATATCAAAGCGGTAGCCTGCAGCGCTATTGGGCCATGCATGCTTCCCGTGGATGAAGGCGGCAAGCCGTTAATGAACGGTGTGCTTTACGGGGTCGACGGGCGCGCAGAGGTTGAGGTACGAGCGCTCACGGAACGTATCGGTGAATCGGTCATAATCGAGCGTTGTGGCAATGCCTTGACCTCACAATCGGTCGGACCGAAAATCTTGTGGCTGAAAAATCAACGACCTGAGGTATATGCAAAAACCGCACATATACTGACGTCGACCAGTTTTCTGGTGCAACGGCTCACCGGTGAGGTCGTGATTGACCACTACACAGCTGCCAATTTTGCGCCTCTATATGATGTCAGCAAACAGGATTGGGTCGATGACCTGGCTGGGGATATTATTGCGCTTGACAAGCTACCACGCTTGCTGTGGTCAAACGACATTGCTGGCAATATAACAGACGCTGCTGCGAAGGCTACCGGCCTCGTTAAAGGGACGCCCGTTACGACAGGTACGATTGATGCGGCGGCTGAGGCTTTGTCCGTTGGTATGGTGAAGCCAGGTGACATGATGATGATGTATGGATCAACCATATTCATTATTTTACGTACTCATGATCGAGTCGCCGATCCACGTCTTTGGTATGCGCCCTGGCTCTTTGAAGGTGAACATGCATCCATGGCCGGATTGGCAACCTCAGGCACACTAACGCACTGGTTCCGTGATCAATTTGCCAAGGATCTGGATTCGCAGGCTGCGTTTTCAGCGCTTGCAGCAGAGGCCGCAACTGCACCACCGGGTGCTAATGGGTTGTTGATGCTGCCCTATTTTTCCGGTGAGCGTACTCCTATTCATGATGTGCATGCCAAAGGTGCGCTATTTGGAATGAACCTGACTCATACACGTGGCGATATCTATCGAGCTTTGATCGAGGGAATCGCCCATGGGACACGGCACGTCAGCGATACCTTTGCCGAAGTCGGACAATCGCCCTCGCGTCTACTGGCCGTTGGGGGTGGAACGCGCAACGCATTGTGGTTACAAGCAACTTCGGATATTACCGGGCTGGATCAAATTGTTTGCAAACATACAACCGGGGCCAGCTATGGAGATGCGTTCCTGGCTGCATTGGCAGCAGGAATTGTTGATCGCTCCGACATCAGCCATTGGAACCCACCATCCAGTATTGTTAGCGCGATGCCCCACCCCGAATACGATCGAAACCACGCTCTTTTTCGTAGACTTTATGAGCAAACCAAAGATATTGCCAAAGAGCTAAGCCATTAGTGACATTCGAGCTCGGCACACCAATATGGACTGAGAGTGACTACTTGACCGCACCTGCAGCCATACCCTTGATAATGTATTTTTCAAGAAATATCGCCACGATGATCAAAGGTAAAATAGCTGCCGAAGATAACGCCGCCATTGACCACCAATTTATTCCTTGAGAGCCGGTCTGTGATGCCACCATGACCGGGAGCGTTGTCGCGTTTGTCGCCGTCAAGAGCGCGGCAAAAAAATATTCATTCCAACATAAAACCAACGATAAAATAAAGGCGGCGACCATACCAGGCAATGCTATGGGCAACACGATTTGTACGAATGCGCCCCACACACCCAAGCCATCAACCAACGCGGCCTCTTCAAGTTCAATGGGTATGCCGTGAAATTGATCGCGCATGATCCAGATAACTATCGGCAACACCATCAGCGTGTATAAGAGTATCAAACCAATTCGGCTATCGAGTAAAGCCAGTGACTTGTACAGCACCAGAAAAGGCAAGGCCAACACAACCGGTGGCAATATCATCTGACTCAGAAAAAAGAAAGAAATGTCCGAGTTCCTCATAAAGCCAAATCGATAACTGAAGCGTGAAAGACCGTAAGCTGCCAATGAACCTAGAACGACCGCCAGTAACGACGATGAAAGGGACACGATTGTTGAGTTCCAGAATCGTTTGAAAAATTCCTCACGCACGGTAGACACTTCACCGATAAGCCGGGGAGAAATTCCTATTGATTCCCAACCCTTCCAGCGTGGTGTGAAATCCCACCAGGGGACCATATTTCCGCGCATGACGTCCGGCGCAAGTTTGAATGATGTGGTGAGTGTCCAGTAAATAGGAAACAGACAGATCACTGCCCAGATCACAAGAGCGGTATAAATCGCTACTCTACTCGTCCACCACTTGCCTCTGGCGTGATGCACGGGCTCATGGTCCTTGAAAATGGCTGTCATGCCGGGCGCTCCATCCAACGGCTGACAAATTTGAGCAGCGCCGTTACAAAAATAATGATCAAGATCAAATATACGATTGCCAGCAGCGTCCCGTAACCGACGTTCGATCGATCTCGGTACTCTCGAAATATGAAGCTGGTAACACTGTCAGTGGCACCCCCTGGCCCACCGGAGGTGACATTGATGATGATATCCGCCAGTTTCAGTTTGAAGATGATACGAATAACAATAGCCGTGACTGACACTGGCAACATCAGTGGGAATATCACTTCTTTGAAACTTTGCCAACCGGTAGCGCCATCGACCTTCGACGCTTCGATGATTTCGCTTGGCAGAGCCTGTAAGCCGGCGAGTAGCATGATCATCATAAACGGTATGAACGTCCAGGCATCCATTGCCATGATCATGAATCGGGCAATTTCGGGTGTGCCAAAAAAGCTTGGCTCGACCCCGATGTCTCGCAATAGTCGTGAGATCGGACCAAAACGTACCTCCAACATCGACTTGCCAATCATCCACGACACTGCAACCGGGCTTAACATCAATGGCAACAGAAATACGACACGAAAAAATTTACGCGCTCGAATGTGTGCATTTAAAAGTAGCGCCAATCCAAATGCAATCACGTATTCGACACTGACGGCCAACACGTAGTAGACCATGTTCTTCAGGGCGTTCCAGTAGAACTCGTCGTTCCACATCTCTTTCAGATTTGACCAACCGTTCGGTTGAGGTCCACGCGGAGAAGCAAGATTCCAATCGGTAAACGAGATATAGAGTGCAAATAAAAGTGGAAACACAACCATACTGATGACAAACAACGCGGCAGGGAGAACAAATAATGTCCGCTTGCCTTTCTCTCCATTGACAATGACCTGGGACGCACACAGAGCGGTCGCCCAGAGCATATACGCGTAGAGCACGGGTCTCCAGGACTCGAAGCCGATGCTTACCCGTTCCGTTTCATAGGCAAATTGCCATAAGGCAAGTGCAAAGCCCAATAGGGCAGTACCCCATACCAGTGACTTGCCGAGACGTTTTCGTTTGTCGGAAATGTTATCAGCGGTGACGGTGTGCAGAAGGTCGCCTTCGATCATGATCGTAAAACGCTAGCCCTTAATCTCACGCAAAAGTATGCAGGATGCCTGGATGCAGTTGAAAAGAGTGCGACAGACGCCGCACCCATTTCAGAACCAACGATAAGGACTAAAGATCCAGCGAAGCTTTGTAGACCGCTATCTGGCTGTCGCGGCCAATTTGGTCGGTAATCTTCTCCCAGGCCGCAGCGATGGCATCAGCTGTCTCCTGAGCCGATTTGTACTGGCCGGCGTAGCCTTTTGCCAATTCATCCTCTGCGACGGAGTAGTATTGAAAGATCCCGGGGATACGCGGTTCAATGGCCGCATTCGGGTGGTTGTAGCTGTCGGCATTCGACCCAAGGTAATCCTCGATATACGCGCGATCGTAGCCCGCTTCTTCCCACTCCTCGAACTGGAAATGCGAGTTACGGTACGGCTGGAATCCGGAGGGATAAGCCGAAGCCCAGAGTGACAGATCCTTGCCACCAAGATGCGCTGCTGCTGACCATGCGGCCTTCTTCTTTTTCTCGTCGCCTTCAACGGTTGCCATGACGTAGACACCCCAACCGATGTAGGCCATGTTGGGCGCTTCGTTGCGCGTGTCTTCCCAGGCGCCGGCTTGAGAGTTGTACACACGGTCGGAGGCGGGATTGACCCCAAACCCGACGACGTCACCCACCACAGACGTATCAGATGTGCGTGCCGAGGAACCGACATCACCCCACCACATCAACATCGAACCCGTACCTGCCAGGAACTGCTGGAATGCTGTGGTACCCGGGTCCGCATTAATTTGATCGGTTGGGTAAGCACCCGCATCGATCAGATCCATCACATCTTGTATCGCCTGAACCCAGGCAGGGTTGTTGACCATCGGTTTCATGGTGTCGGGCTCAAACAACCAGGCCGGGCTGTTTGGATGTTTGGCGTAGGCTGACGCGCGGTTTTCCAGAAAATAGAATCCGAAGCCGCCCCAGCCTTTCAGTGGATCAAGGTACCCGTGAGCAGGCAGGCCTGTTAGTGGATCTTCCTTGCCAACGAGTTCTTTGGATATCTCGTTGATCTCTTGCCATGTGGTTGGTACGTCTTTACCTGTGACTGAGCCCTCGCCGAAATAATCTTTGCGATAAGCAAAGGAATGGCAGTCACCGTCAATCGACACACGGTAAGTTTTACCGTCCCATGTGCCTACCGGTGCTTTCAAATAATCGACGTAGTCATCCATGTCGATTTGCTCTTTTACCCAATCCGGCATTTCTGACGCCAGACCTTTACCCAGAACATCTCCTTCAAACGGTGCGCCCATTTCAATAATGTCGAAGTCAACGGTACCGGTTGCGATCGATTGTTGCAGACGCGCGTTGTAGTCTGCTTGGGCCAGATCGATCCAGTTGATCTTCGCACCCGTATAAGCTTCCCACGGTTTTAAAAATCCGCGAAAAAGAAAGTTGTGCAAGTTCTGGTTATTTAGGCCCATGAAGGTAAGCTCAACACCTTCAAACTCACCTGCCGCTACATTTTCTTTGGTTGCGCCAAGGCACATTTCTCCCACTTTCTGCCAGTCACTATCAGTGGGTGAGCCAGCGCCGACACCAGGAATTTTTAATATTTCGGCGCGCAGACTGCTGTGACCATCACCGAGTGCAAGCTTTGGCATCATTGCGACAGCACCGGCTGCAGTCATGGTTTTCAGCATCTGCCTGCGGTTCATTTTTTGCGCAGCTCGAATATAGTTATATAGATCTACTTTCATACATTTCCTCCAAAGAAAGTACTAGACATGTTATTGAAATTATGATTTTTTAAGAAATACTCCAACGTTAGTTACGTAATCAACCAGACGATCTGATGATTGACTTTGCACACCGCTCTTGAGCACGTCCAAGCTGCAAAGTCCCAGCCTGAGGACTGAATCGAAAGCAAGCTAAGGTATGCTTGCGTTCGACGACCACGCTTGAATATATCAGAATTTTGTAAAAGCTAAAAATAGCCGGTGCAACAGGAGTAACGCAATGGGAAACGTCATTATTCGGGATCTGTGCAAGTCTTATGGGACGGTTGAAGTCATCCAGGGCTTGAATATTGATATTCGTGAATCCGAGTTCGTTGCCCTGGTTGGCCCGTCTGGTTGTGGGAAATCCACGCTGCTCAGAATGATTGCCGGCCTTGAACCGATCAATTCCGGCACCATCGAGATCAGCGACAGAATAGTAAATAACCTACCGCCATCGCAGCGCGATATTGCCATGGTCTTTCAAACCTACGCTTTGTATCCACATAAGTCAGTGGCGGAGAACATGGGCTTTTCGCTTAAGGTCGCAAAGAAAAACAAGGCAGAGATCAATGCCCGGGTACAGGAAGCAGCTGAAATACTTGGCTTGACAGAGTACCTCAAACGAAAACCACGACACCTGTCTGGTGGGCAACGCCAACGTGTTGCCATGGGCCGAGCAATCGTAAGAGACCCTGAGGTATTCCTGTTTGATGAGCCTCTCTCAAACCTTGATGCAAAGCTCCGTATTCAAATGCGTACCGAAATCAAGCAACTGCATCAACGATTGAAAACAACAACCGTCTTTGTAACACACGATCAAATTGAAGCGATGACGCTTGCCGATAGAATCGTTGTCATGCAAGGCGGTCATATCGAGCAGATCGGTACCCCGCTGGAACTCTACGATCAACCGAATAATGAATTTGTAGCCACCTTCATCGGAGCGCCTTCAATGAATTTATTGTCTGGTGTGTTGGATAAGGGTGCGGTTTCTGTCGGCACCCAGCGTTATAAAGGACCGAGTGGCAGTGGAAAAGTTAAAGTTGGTGTACGGCCAGAACACCTTCTTTTGTCAGAGGAAGGCCTGTCAATGACTGTCAAGGTTGTTGAACCTACGGGCTCGGAAACGATGGTCTTTCTGGATTTTGAGGGGCAAGACGTGGTAGCCGTTTTTCGCGAAAGGCATCAATTTGATCCAGGACAAACCATTAATTTGCAGCCAGCCCCGGCACATATTCACCTGTTTGATGCTGATACCGGAAAACGATATCAGGAGGTTGATCAGGCGAGTATCTGAACGCTTCCATTCACGATGAAGCCATATTCAGATGCTGATTCAAGCATGCTGGCTCAAGAAGCGATATCAAGAACCAGTGACGATCAAAACGGCTCGCGCCTTTTTGTTTTTAGCCTGAATGGAATGCGGGCGATCAGCGACGTAGCGAATCGTATCTCCTTTGCCAATTGTCTCAGTGATTCCATCTGCTGTAATGACCAGAGTGCCTGAAAAGACAGTTAGATTCTCCATGCAGCCCGAGCGGTGAGGCTCGCTGTCCAGAATGGCGTTTGCCTCAAATTCCAAATCGTAGATCTCGGTATCACCGACACTTTCTGGAGCACTTAGAATTCGAATTTTGCAGCCCTCCCCCTTTGACATGATGACAGGCGTCTGATCAGCCCGGATCACATCTCTGATAGGGCCGCTTTCGCTTGGGTTGTGGTCCAGCAAGCCTGAAAAATCAACATTCAGTGCTTTGGTCAGGTTCCATAGGCTAGCCACCGTCGGACTACTTTCAACCCGTTCTATCTGCGAGATCATCGACTTGGAGACACCGGACAGATTGGCCAACGCTTCAAGGCTCAGACTACGCGACTGTCGTGCTTGCTTTAATCGATTTGCCAACCGTTTGGAGATTTCATCGTCAGCCATAGTTATAAGTCACGGTGCCGGTTGGGTTTTTCAGTTGCGAAAAAGCGCAATAGCGTGTCAAGGGATAGTCGTCCAATCCAAAACAACTTTCCCGCCAGTGCCTCCAAGCATGTTGGCGAAGCCGGCTTCAAAGTCGAGCGCAGAACATCGATGAGTAATGACTTTCGATACGTCTAGTCCATTTTGCAACATGGCAATCATCTTGTACCAGGTTTCAAATATTTCGCGACCATAAACGCCTTTTAAATTTATCGCCTTGAAAACAATACGTGACCAGTCGACGGGGCTTTTACCCGGTGGAATACCGAGCATCGCGATTCTCCCGCCCATGACCATGGCTTCGATCATCTGGTCAAGCGCCTTTTGATTGCCTGACATCTCCAAACCAACATCAAAGCCCTGCTTTAATCCAAGTGAATCCATCACATGCTTGAGATCTTCGTTTTGTACATTGACGGGAACTACATCGGTAACCTGGGCTGCCAATTCAAGCCGCTTCTGATTAACATCGGTAATAACAACATGTCGCGCACCCGCATGACGGGCCACAGCGGCGGCCATGATGCCGATGGGCCCTGCTCCTGTTATCAACACATCCTCACTCACCAAGTCAAAACTCAGCGCTGTGTGAACAGCATTTCCTAGTGGGTCCAGTATGGCGCCAATATCATCGCTGATATCATCTGGAAGCGGCACGACATTAAATGCTTGCAGACGTAAGTATTGTGCAAACGCGCCAGGTTCGTTGACACCAATGCCACGGGTGTCCGGGTCCAGATGAAATTTTCCTGAGCGAGACTGTCGAGATTCTTTCCCGACCAGATGCCCTTCACCACTGACACGCTGCCCCAGCGCCAATCCCTTGACCGCACTGCCCAGTTCCACGACCTCTCCGGCAAATTCGTGGCCAGTGATCAATGGCACCGGAACTGTCTTTGCAGCCCATTCGTCCCAGTTCCAAATATGGATATCGGTGCCACAGATGCCGGTTTTCTTGATACGAATCAGCACATCTTCTTCACCAATATCCGGTATTGGCGCATCCTGGAGCCAAAGCCCCTTCTCAGGCTGGGCTTTGACAAGAGCCTTCATCGATTGACGAGTCCTGTGACTCATTTCAACACTCCCAGCTCGTGACCCACTTCCTTGAAAGCCATCAGCGCGCGATCAAGTTCTGTTCTGCTTAAAGACGCGGTCATTTGGGTTCTGACGCGGGCCTCGCCTTTTGGCACCACCGGAAAGAAAAAACCGGACACGTATACGTCTTTTTCGTATAACAGATTGGCAAATTGTTGAGCAAGTCTTGCATCGCCTAACATGATCGGGATGATTGGATGTTCACCGGGGCGCAACCTAAAGCCGAGTTTCGTCAACCCGTCACGCCAGTACACAGTATTCTCGAATAGTTGGCGACGAAGATCATCACCCTCTTCCACTAATCGAAGCGCTTCTATGGACGCGGCCACAACGCTGGGTGGTAATGAGTTGGAAAACAAATACGGCCTGGCGCGTTGACGCAATAAATCGATGATCGCTTGTGCGCCTGCGATATACCCGCCGATTGCACCGCCCAATGCTTTGCCCAAGGTGCCGGTTACAACATCGACACTCGTGTTTACATTGAAATGAGCCGCCGTGCCTCTACCACCCGGACCCATGAATCCAGTTGCGTGACAGTCGTCGACCATAAGCAATGCGCCGAATTTTTCGGACAGTGCAGTTATTGCAGGTAAATCTGCCAGGTAACCATCCATAGAAAAAACACCATCGGTTGCGATCATGATGAATCTCGCTCCATCGGCTTTGGCCTTGGTCAATTGGCGCTCCAGATCTTCCATGTCGGAATTTGCGTACCGGTAGCGCTTGGCTTTGCACAAACGAATGCCGTCGATGATCGATGCATGATTGAGAGAGTCAGAGATAATGGCGTCTTCCGGGCCCAGGAGTGGTTCAAACAATCCTCCGTTGGCGTCGAAACAAGCGGCAAAAAGTATCGCATCATCTTTTTCCAGGAACCTCGCCAGACGTTGCTCGAGGATCTCGTGAAGTTCATGCGTGCCACAAATGAAACGCACACTCGCCATTCCATAGCCGCTTTCATCCATCGCCGATTTCGCCGCGTTCACCAGTGCCGGGTGGTTGGCCAATCCCAGATAATTATTCGCGCATAGATTGATGACGCTATCTTTTATAGAAGCTCCATTTGCGACAGAAATGACGCCCGCCTGTGCCGACACAAGCGGTCTCTCCTGCTTCCAGATCCCGGCATTTCTGATGTCCTGCAACACGTCATTCAGATGAGTTTGATACTCCTCGTTCACGGTCTTCCCCTGCGTGTCGATAGGTTTGTTTTATAACACCATATTTCCTTTATGTGGGAAATATTCCAGTATGATGGAATTTCAAGATAATTCAATATTCGTATTGCGAAACCGTTGCTGAGTGCGAATAGTGTCGGCGCTGAAAATATCTGCCACCGTTTGGCAGGCATAATGTTGTGGCTGTTGTGCCGGCACAGGCTCTGCGTTCCGGCAAGACGTGCGGGGTCCTTTCCGCAATTATATTTCGCCGATTTTTTGTCAACGACACGATCATCACCAAATTCTCGACGACGAAAAACAGCCCGTATGGGTCACTAGGGCCGGGATTTTCAAATTTTTCCGCTGTTTGGCGCCAGCTGATCGTCTTTCGCGCGACTTTGCCAGTGGCGACAGGACATGATTGTTTTCTGTTGATAGCGACACCACTGTCAGATTCCCGGTATCAGTTTTGTCGGAATGAACTATCATAAGCGATCAGGTTCGTAGGCTTTATGAGCTTTGTCGCTTGTTCCGCATCGAAACAAGCAAACCTCACAATTTACCACTCGGAATAAAACCTCCGTTGACGGATATAGATAACGCTTGGGGCGCACGTCTGGCGAAATACAGGCGGCCGGACAATCGGCGTGCATTGATTGAAATTGCTCTCACGGTCGTGCCATTCGTGCTCGTGTGGGCCTCAATTTGGGCGCTGATGCAGGCCGGCTACGTCACGACCTTTATCGCGGGTCTGCTAGCGTTGCTGCCAGCGGCTGGCTTCATGCTCAGGTTGTTTATCATCCAGCACGATTGTGGCCACGGCTCAATGTTCACCTCCAGAAAAGCCAATGACTGGCTGGGACGTGTACTCGGTATTTTCACCTTCACTCCCTACGAGTTCTGGCGCTTGCAACACGCCAATCATCATGCGACTTCTGGCAATCTTGATCGACGCGGTATCGGCGATATCGAAACCCTGACAGTTAATGAGTACCTGCAACGCGGCAAATTTTATCGCCTGCTCTATCGTATGTACCGTAACCCGTTGGTGCTTTTCGGTATAGGGCCCAGCTATTTGTTTATCTTGCGCCACAGGCTCCCATTTGGATCCATGAAAGTCAGCGCTAAACTCTGGATCAGCACCTTGGCCACCAATGTCGGCATTGTTGCAGTATCCGCGGCGATTATTTATGCGACAAGCTGGCAGATGTTCCTGTTAATACAAATCCCGATTGTTGTTTTGGCTGCGACCTTCGGTATGTGGCTGTTCTATGTTCAGCACCAGTTCGATGAGACTCATTGGGACCGCAATAGTGAGTGGCAACGCGAAACATCCGCTTTACATGGAAGTTCGTACTATGACTTGCCCAAACCGTTGATGTGGATCAGCGGCAATATCGGCATTCATCATGTGCACCACCTTTGCAGCAGGATCCCGTTTCACAAATTGCCACAGGTAATGAATGATCATCCGGAACTCAAAGAAGTCGGCAGACTGACGCTATGGGAAAGTTTCAGAAACGTGAAACTCACTCTATGGGATGAAGAGCGTCGAGAATTGGTCACCTTCCGGGAAATTCAGCAGCGATTGCAAGCTGCCGGTGCGACTTAACCTGGTTACAACTAACGAAGCTGGCTATCTTTACTACCGCGACGATTAAATCCCGCACTCTCGGTGGCTTGTTCGTCCAGAATCGATTGGCAGTCAACACATAAGCGAACACCCGGAATGGCGTCGCGCCTTGCCTGTGGTATTTTTTCTTCACATTCCTCGCACAGTGCAAGACTTTGACCGCTTGGCAAACGACTGCGGGATATTTTGACGGCATCGGCAATGCTGGCATCAATCTGATCTTGAACAGCGCCGTCTCGGGACCATCCTCCGGCCATTAAGTATTTTCCTTGGGTTGTGGGCCTCTGAAACACTCTAACCTAACTGGGCTTGCTTGGGTGTTGTTGCATACTGGCCTACTTGATTACGGATGGACTGAAGCCCTGGATAAAGCTCGTCAGCGAGCTATTTTTTTCGACGCAATGAACCCTGATCGCTCTCGCTGCGAGTGAGTCACAGAACGTTATGTACGACGAAACGGCAGAGTGTCCTCGAGGAAATCATCGCCATCTGTGCCCACTTTTACAAATAGCCGACTCGTTCCTTGAGTCGGCGATAAAGCCTGCACATAAATCAACAGCGCAAATCAT